>NZ_JBSVRL010000002.1:0-858926 GCF_054052145.1 Lysobacter sp. A421
TTTTCCCGCTGCCCCGACCCGGTGTTGCTGCGTCGAGCCGACCATCTTAACCGGTTTTCAGGGCACGTCAACACCTCGTGAACCCCGAAACCCATCAACCCGCTCCGCCGTCCTGCTCACTCCGGGTCGGCGCGGCCGCGTAGTCTGCACCAGTGGAGATGAACAGGGAAGCGGTTTCGCGAAAACCGGCTCCTGCTCTCAGGCTGCAACCAGTCGCACTCTGGCAAAGGTCCGTTTACCCACGGCCAGGACACCCTCGAAACCGGGGGCGAACGTACGTCCCGCGTCTTCCACTACTTCGCCATCGACCCGCACCGCCCGTTCCTTGAGCTTGCGATTGGCCTCAGAGTTGCTTGATGTCAATCCGGCAGCGGTCAACGCCGCGGCAATGCGCAGCCCTTCGGCCGGCACCACCAGGTCCCGAAGCGGCAATTGGGCGGTATCCCCCTGTCCGCGAACCACCGCGTTCCAGCCGGCGATGGCAAGATCGGCCGCGGCCGCATCATGGAACCGTGTGGCCAGCTCGCGGCCGAGCCGCAACTTCACGTCACGCGGGTTCAGCTGCCCCGCCTGGATCTGCGCCTTCAATGCGGCGACCTCGGCAATCGATATCTCGAAGCTGAGCAACTCGATCCAGCGCCACATCAACGCGTCATCGATCTTCATTACCTTGGTGACGATCTCCAGCGCCGGCTCGCTGATGCCTATGTAGTTGCCAAGCGACTTGCTCATCTTCTGCACGCCGTCGATCCCTTCCAGCAACGGCATGGTCAGCACCACCTGCGGCGGCTGACCGTGGGCTTCCTGCAAGCCACGCCCCATCAGCAGGTTGAACTTCTGATCGGTACCGCCCAACTCGACATCGGCCTCCAGCGCGACCGAGTCATAGCCTTGAACCAGCGGGTACAGGAACTCGTGGATCGCAATGGGCTGTTGTGCGGCGTAACGCTTGGCGAAATCATCGCGCTCGAGCATCCGCGCCACGGTGTGGCGAGACGCGAGCTTGATCATGTCGGCCGCCGTCATCCTGGAAAACCATTCGGAATTGAAGCGTATTTCGGTCTTGTCTCGATCGAGCACCTTGAACACCTGCTCGGCGTAGGTGTCGGCATTGGCCAGCACGTCCTCGCGGGTCAGGGGCTTGCGGGTGACGTTCTTGCCACTGGGATCACCGATCATCCCGGTGAAGTCACCGATCAGGAAGATCACCTGATGACCGAGGTCCTGGAACTGCCGCAACTTGTTGAGCAGCACGGTATGACCCAGATGCAGGTCCGGCGCGGTAGGGTCAAAGCCGGCCTTGATCCGCAACGGGCGGCCAAGTTGCAGACGGGTAGCCAGCTCGTCGCGTTTGAGCAGCTCGTCTGCGCCGCGCTCGATCAAAGCCAGTGCGGCGTCCGGGGAGGGTGTGGGTTGTGCAGACACAAGGAATCTCGCTGGCTGGATCATGACCGTGTTGCAATCACGATCATAAATGTGAAATAACTTGCCGATCGGGAACCCCGTGGGGAAAACCCTATTCAGCTCAAGGGTTTGACGCATACTCCTCGCGTCCTTATCGTAACGCCGTGACAGCGTCTTCACACACTTGCGCGCAGGTAGCCTCCGAATGACAGCACCAGATTCCGGTCCAGATCGGCGCCAGCGCCTCAAAAAGCTCCGCGACGCCGCCCTCTACCGACCGGTCCTGGCCCGACACCTGCCCGACGGATTCACCGGCCGCTGGACACGACGCCAATGGATGCAGGCAAGTCTGTTTGCCACCATCGGCATGCTCGTGGCGGCAATCGTACCCGGGTTCGGAAACCTTGGGTCTGATACCTCGCAGGCGCCACGGCATCTCACTGCGCTGCCGCTGCCGCCGCTGACATTGAAACAGGCCCACGCGCATCCGGACGACGAATGGCAACTGGTGCAGGTGCAGTCGGGCCAGACCTTGGGCGCGCTGTTCCAGCAGGTCGGGGTTCCGGCCAGCACCATGTACCGGATCCTCGACCTGCCTGATACCAAGCAGGTGCTGACCCGGCTACGCCCGGGCGCGGAGCTCGCTTTCGAGCTGGACACCGACGGTGCGTTGCGCGGGCTCCGTTATGATCGCGACGCCAGCCACCGCATCGAGCTCCGGCTGGACGGTGAGCAGATCGAACAGACGGTGATCAAGCGGCCCAGCCAGCGCCGCAGCACCGTGGCCACCGGCGAGATCAGCAGCTCGCTGTATGCCGCGGCACGCAAGGCAGGCCTGTCCCCGAACTCGATCGCCACCTTGACCGACGAGATCTTCCAGTACGACATCGACTTCACCGATGCACAAAAGGGCGACCGTTTCAGCGTTGTCTACGACCAGATCTGGCGCGAGGGCGAGCGCATCGGCAACGGCGACATCCTCGCGGCGACGTTCACCACGGGCGGCAAGACCTATTCCGGCTTCCGCTTCGAGCGCGATGGCAACATCGGCTACTACACCGCCGATGGTCGACCGCTGAAGAAGGCCTTTATCCGCATGCCCATTCCCTATGCGAGGGTCACATCGGGCTTCACCACGGCACGCAAGCACCCGATCCTGGGACGCACCCGCGCCCACCAGGGAGTCGACTACGGTGCCGGCAGCGGCACTCCGATCATGGCCGCCGGCGATGCCCGGGTGAAGTTTGTCGGCTGGAAGAGTGGCTACGGTCGCACCGTGGTACTGGACCACGGCAAGGGCTACACCACGCTGTATGCCCACATGTCGCGCTTCAGCAAATACAAACGCGGCGCCAGCGTCAAACAAGGCACGGTGATCGGCTATGTCGGCAGCTCCGGACTGGCGACCGGTCCGCACCTGCATTACGAGTTCCGGGTCAACGGGGTTCACCGCAATCCGCTGACCGTGACCATGCCGCCGCCGGAACCATTGAAGGGCGCCGCCTTGATTGCGTTCCGCGCCCAGACCGCACCGGCGCTGGCCCGGATTCGCCAGGTCGAGGAGCTGCTGGAGGGCAACGCACGGGTTGCCTCGACGAAGACGCCCTCGCCCAAGCCAACGGCCGGGGCCGACCAGAAGGCTTGAGCCAGGATGGCAGGCAACGCCCGCACGGGCCCGGTTGACCCGACCCCGGTCGCCTTGGACAGCAACGAGCTGTTCATCGGCCTGATGTCCGGCACCAGCGCCGATGGTATTGATGCGGCATTGGTCCGCTTCCACGGCTCCAACTGCTCCCTGCTGCTGGGCCGCACCTATCCCTGGGATGCCCTGGTACGCTCCCGACTGGTTGCCCTGGGCCAGGGCGGCGCGGCTCAATCGGTCGAAGAACTTGGCACCCTGGATGTGCAGGTTGCGGAAGCCTTCGCAGACGCTGCGGTACAACTGGTGAGCGATGCCGGCATCGCACCATCGGGAATATGCGCCATCGGCTCGCACGGACAGACCGTGCGTCATCGCCCGAACGGGGCGCTGCTCGATGGCAACCAACCCTTTACCTGGCAACTCGGCGACGGCAACCTGATTGCCGAGCGCAGCGGCATGACCACGGTGGCCGACTTCCGACGCCGCGACGTGGCTGCCGGTGGCCAAGGCGCGCCATTGCTGCCCGGCCTGCATGCGGCGATGTTGCACTCGCCCTATGAGGATCGTGCGGTTCTCAACCTGGGTGGAATCGCCAATTTCACCCTGTTGCCCGCCGGTGATCCAAGCGCAGGCGGCATGAGTGTTCGCGGCTTCGACACCGGTCCGGCGAACGCGTTGATGGACGCTTGGTGCGAACAGGAGCTGGGCCAGCCGTACGACGCGGGCGGCGCGTTCGCCGCGCGCGGAACGGTCGACGTCGCGCTGCTGGAACGTTTACTGGCCGATCCCTGGTTTGCACTGCCACCACCCAAGAGCACCGGCCGCGAGCAGTTCCATCTGGGATGGCTGTTGGGCCGTCTGGCGGGCACGGAACGGCCCGAGGATGTCCAGGCGACCTTGCTGGAGCTGAGCGCGGCCACCATTGCCGCTGCACTGCTCACGCTTCAGCCGGAAACCCGACGGGTACTGGTTTGCGGCGGCGGCGTACACAACGCTCGCCTGCTCGGACACATCGGTGCGCGGCTGCCAGGGATGCTGATCGAGTCCACCGCCGCGCATGGGTTGGACCCGGATTTCGTCGAGGCGATGGGGTTTGCCTGGCTGGCCCGACGGACCCTTTCCGGCCAACCCGGCAACCTGCCCGGCGTCACCGGCGCGAGGGGTCCGCGGGTACTGGGCGCAATCTACCCTGCCGCTTGAGGCAGGGCGTCACCTGGCGCCTCGACCGGCGCACCACCACGACCGTCATCAAGCGCATCGCTCGCGGCGTCTGCTTCCGCGCCGGAAGACTCAGCACGGCCGATCAACGAAAAGCCCGGATCGTTGTCGATCTGCTCCAGCGCCATGATCGCCGCCTGCAGCGCATCGGCGTCGGAGTCATCAAACCCCGGCCCCACGCCTGCTTCACAGGAAAACAATCCGTGTTCCAGCAAATGGATAAGCGTCTGCTTCTGGCTCCATCCGTTTGCACTGGCAACCCGGCGGATGCGCTCCAGCAACAACATGTCGATATCGAGTAGCACGGTTTCGCTCATGACAACCTCCTTCGACACGGTAACGCCGTGGCCCGATCCTGCATGAACGCGTACCGCCCGTGGCCGAGGATCATCGCGCCGTCACTCCCTGGATTCGAACAGATAGGTATGCCGCCACAGCCAGGCCAGCAACATCAGGGTCGGCACGATCGATAGCGAACTGAACACGAAGAAGCCGACGTAGCTCCATTTCTCGACCATGAAACCCGACATCCCGCCGATGATCTTACCCGGCATGTTGGCCAGGGAGACCAGCAGCGCGTACTGGGTTGCCGTGAATTCCCGGCTGGTCAGCCCCGACAGGAACGCGATCAGCACCACGCCGGCATATCCCAAGGCCAGATTGTCGCCGGACAACGCCGCCACAAACGCCCAGGTCTGGCTGGGGTTCATGGCCATCAGCAGGTACAGCAGGTTCGACAACGACAGTGCCAGCGCGCCAATCAAAATGGAGCGGCGCATGCCCAGCGCCGCCACCGACACGCCGCCCAGGAAGGCGCCGGCAATCCCGATCCAGACCCCGTACAACTTCGATACGGTCGCGATCTCGGCCTTGCTGTAGCCGGTGTCGATATAAAACGGTCCGGCGACCACGCCGAGCATCTGGTCGGGCAGCTTGAACAGCCCGACGAACACCAGCAGCGCGATCGCCACTACCACCCCGTGGCGGCGAAAGAACTCGTTGAACGGGCCGACGAATGCCTCGCCAAAACTCTTGCGCTCACGCACCTGGATATCTACCGGTTCGCGCGCCAGCAGTACCGCCACCAGCGGCAACAACAACACCACGGCCATGGTCAGGTAAGCGATCCGCCAGCCGCTGAACTCGGCGATATACAGCGCGCCCGCGCCCGACACGATCAATCCGATGCGGTAACCGAGCGTATAGGTGGCGGCCAGCGCGCCCTGGGCGTGGACCGGTGCAATCTCGATCCGGTAGGCATCCACCACGGTGTCCTGGGTGGCGCCGGCAAACGCGGTCAGCGCGGCCAGGCCGACAAAGGTGGCCAGTTGCACCGGCCCGGTGAAGGCCATCCCGGCCAAGGCCGCGATCAGCACCGCGATCGCCAGCACCAGCCAGCCGCGGCGCCGGCCAAGCACACCCAGCAACGGGGCGTTCCAGCGGTCGATCAACGGCGCCCACAGGAACTTGAACACATAGAACATGCTGACGTAGCTGAGCAGGCCGATCGTGCTCAGCTCCAGCCCGTACTCGCGCAGCCAGATCGACAAGGTGTAGCCGACCAACAGGAACGGCAGGCCACACCCAAATCCCAGGAAAAACATGGTCCCCGCCGATGGCGTGCCAAACGCGGCCAGGATGCCGCGCCAACCCTTGGGCCTGGCCGGAGCCGGGGCCGCTGCGGCAGCGCTCAACCCAACTCTCCCCGGTAGTCCACGACGAATGGCGCGTGATCGGAGAACCGCGGCTCACGCAGGATCGAGCACGCCTGCACCCGCGTCGCCAGCGCGGGCGTCACCAGCTGGTAATCGAGCCGCCAACCCACGTTGTTGGCATAAGCCGCGCCGCGGTTGCTCCACCAGGTGTAATCCTGACCCTCGGGGTGCAGTGCCCGATAGGCGTCGGTCCAGCCAGAGCGGTCGCCCTGACCCGGCCCGCACAGGCCGTTGAGCCACTCACGCTCCGGTGGCGTGCAGCCGGAGTTTTTCTGGTTCGATTTCCAGTTCCGGATATCCAGTGCGGTGCGCACGATGTTCCAGTCGCCGCACAGCACGTAGTCGCGACCGCTGGCCAGCCACTCGTCCAGCGTTGGCTGGAGCCAGTCCATCACCTCGAACTTGAAACCCTGGCGCAGCTCGCCCGAGGAACCCGACGGTATGTAGAACGACACCACGCTGAGGTTGCCAAAACGCGCCTCGATGTAGCGCCCTTCCTCGTCGAAAGGCGCCCAGCCCAGCGCGGTACGGACCTCGTCGGGCTCACGCCGGCTGTAGATCGCCACCCCGCTGTATCCCTTTTTGGTGGTCGCATCGCGAAAGAAGGCACGATAGCCATCGGGCAGGAACGCCGGATCCAGGCCGTCGGGGCCGTGAAGCTGGTGCTCTTGCGCCTTGGTCTCCTGGACGCACAACACGTCGGCGTCCTGTTCGCGGAACCAGTCGAAAAAACCCTTGCGGGCCGCCGAGCGCAACCCGTTGGCGTTGAAGCTGATAATGCGCAAGGTGCGCTCCGCGATGGGGGATTGGCGATCATAACAATGCCGCCATGGCACGCGCAGCACCACGTCCCGGCCGTGAAGGCCAACGGGTGTCTTATCATCGGTCGCATGCACGAGCCGGCGGACATCCAGGTGGTGGTGGTGGCCGACGCCACCCACGTCGCCGCGATACGGCGCCTGCGGGTCGCCCCGGGACAATCGGCGTTTGTCGGTGACATCGTCTTCAACCTGGCCGATGCGCAGCGTGACCGGCTCAGCGATGCAATGGCGATCCTGCACGCGGGCCAGCTGGTCGGCTTTTATCGACTCGATCGCGCGCCGCGCGCCGTTACCGGTCGTCGCCTCGACCGGCCACACCTGGGCTTGCGAGCATTCGTGATCGATCGCCAGCATCAGGGCCGGGGTTTGGGTACACGCGCCATCCGGGTGTGTTGCGCCGATGCATTGCGGCGTTACCCGCTGCGTCGGCTGTTGGCGTTGACGGTGAACTGCGACAATATTGTCGCCCGCGCCGCGTATGCCCGCGCCGGGTTTCGTGACACCGGCGAGCTCTATCCCGGTGGCCCTGCGGGACCTCAACGGCTGATGCTGTGTCATTT
The DNA here is from genome assembly GCF_054052145.1 of Lysobacter sp. A421. NCBI lineage: Bacteria > Pseudomonadati > Pseudomonadota > Gammaproteobacteria > Lysobacterales > Lysobacteraceae > Lysobacter > Lysobacter sp. A421. The sequence continues at coordinate 7,361 of NZ_JBSVRL010000002.1, forward strand.
GGACAAACCCGCCACCGATCCACCCTCCCTGCCTGGACCCAGCTGACATGAACGACCATCGCACCCGATTCCTGCAACTTGGGTTGCGCGTAGACGCGCTGCGCTTCGGTGAGTTCACGTTGAAATCCGGTCGCGTCAGCCCGTACTTCTTCAATGCCGGGCGGTTTGATTCCGGTGCCTCGATGGCCACGCTGGCCGGCTGCTACGCCGACGCCATCGATGCGGCGGGGATCGAGTTCGACCTGATCTTCGGGCCGGCCTACAAAGGCATCCCGCTGGCAACGGCGCTGGCCTGCGAATACGCCCATCGTGGGCGTGACCTGCCGGTGGCCTTCAACCGCAAGGAGCCCAAGGCCCACGGCGAAGGCGGCAGTCTGATCGGCGCTTCGATGGAAGGCCGGCGGGTGTTGGTGATCGATGACGTGATCACCGCCGGAACCGCGATCCGTGAAGCGCTGGGCATTATCGACCGCGCCGGCGGCACCACGGCCGGGATCGTGATCGCACTGGACCGGCAGGAAGCCGTGGACCCGGCGCACAGCCGACGCTCGGCGGCACAAACTGTCGCTTTGGAGCACAGCCTCCCGGTCGTCGCGGTCGCCAGCCTGGACGACCTTCTCGCCCTGGCGTCCGGCTCGGGAGCGCTGGGCGACCACCACGAGCGCCTGTTGGCCTATCGCGCACGCTACGGCGGCGACCCGGACGACTGAGCTGCGGGGCACACGGCTTGGCCCGACTCTTGCGTTATCTGTCAGGTGATAGCGACAGGTAGATGCCCGACATGAACAATCTTCCGCCCCGATCCATCATCCAGGCGCTCGCCGTCGGCCTGCTGTTGGTGACCGCGCCGGCGCTGGCCCAGAAAACGGAAGCCAAGAAGATCTATTGCTGGCAGACCGAAACCGGCAAGGTCTGTGGCGACGCGCTGCCCGCCAGCGCGGTCGACAACGCACGCACCGAATTCAGCGTCAGCGGCATGGCGACCAAGCAGGTGCAACGTGCGCCGACCGAGGCGGAACTCAAGGTCGCCCGGGCGCAAGCCTTGCTTGGCAAGGAGGCAGCGCGCGTCAACGCCTCGCAGACCCGACAGGAAAACGCCATGGTGGCGTCGTTCGCCACGGACGTGGAGCTGGAGCAGAACTTCAAGAACCGCATCGAGGTGATCGAGTCGAACATCGAGACTTCCCGGATCGGGATAAAGAGCACGCGGCGAAGCCTGCTGAACCTGTTACAGCGGGCAGGACAAGCGGAACTGGCGGAAAAGCCGGTCGCCAAGACGCTGGCGGGCAACATCGCGAGCCAGCACCAGGCGCTGCGCGGGCACCAGCAGTTGCTGGAGGCACGGCAACGTGAGCTCGGCACGATCGACGAGGAGCTCAGCGCCGCACTCTCCCGTTACCGGGAACTGAAGCCGGCGGGCCCTGCCGGGTCAGAAGGGCAGCTCGAGGTCCTGGTCAACCGCCAATAGCTTCTCCCGGAAGACGCCCTTGATCCGGGCCATCGCCGCCTGGCTGTCGGCATCGAACCGCATCACCAGTACCGGCGTGGTGTTGGAGGCACGCACCAGCCCCCATCCGTCGGGCCAGTCAACCCGCAGGCCATCAATGGTGGTCAACCGCGCGGCATCGAAACTGGTACTGGCAATGAACTGATCGACAAACGCGTGCGGGTCGTCGTTCGGCGCGGCGACCTTGATCTCGGCCGTGGCCACGCCATCGGGCAATGCATCGAGCAGGTCGCTGGGACGGTCGGCTTGTCCACCCAGGATTTCCAGCAGGCGGGCGGCCGCATAAATGCCGTCGTCAAAGCCGTACCAGCGCTCCTTGAAGAAGAAGTGACCGCTCATCTCGCCGGCCAGCTCGGCCTGGGTCTCGCGCATCTTGGCCTTGATCAGCGAATGGCCGGTCTTCCACATCAGCGGGCTGCCGCCGTGGCGCAGGATGTAGCCTGGCAGTCGGCCGGTGCACTTCACATCGAAGATGATCTGTGCCCCGGGGTTGCGTTCCAGCACGTCGGCGGCGAACAGCATCAGCAGCCGGTCGGGGAAGATGTTGTGGCCGTCGCGGGTAACCACGCCCAGCCGGTCGCCATCACCATCGAAGGCGATGCCCAGGTCGGCATCCAGCCGCTCGACCATCTGCACCAGGTCGGCCAGGTTCTGCGGCTCGCTGGGATCGGGATGGTGGTTGGGGAAGGTGCCGTCGATCTCGCAATACAGCGGCACCACCTCGGCTCCGATCGCCGTGAGCACCTTCGGCCCGAGCTCGCCGGCGACGCCATTGCCGGCATCAACCACCACCTTCAGCGCGCGATCAAGCTGGATGTCGGAGGCGACCCGCCGGACATAGTCATCGTCGATGGTGCGCTGTTCCAGGCTGCCTTCGACCGGCGCGACATGCAGCCGGTCCTCGGCAATGCGCGCATACAGGTCAGTGATCGCCTCACCCGACAAAGTCTCCTCGCCGACCACGATCTTGAAGCCGTTGTAGTCCGGCGGGTTGTGACTGCCGGTGACCGAGACGCAGGAGCCGGTCTTCAGGTGATAGGCGCCAAAATAAACCAGTGGCGTGGGTGCCAGGCCGATGTCGATCACATTGCGGCCCGCCCTGCGCAGCCCCGCGATCAACCCGGTGACCATGTCGGGGCCGGACAAGCGCCCATCACGGCCCACCACGATTTCTTCCAGATTCTTGTCGTGCATCAACGAGCCAATGGCATGGCCAATCAGCTCGGCCACGCCCAGGTCAAGGCTCTGGCCGACAACGCCGCGGATGTCATAGGCACGAAAAATGCCCCGATCCAGTGCTACCGGAGTGGAAGCAATGCCAGCCGCCTTTGTCGTGGCGGTGCCGGCGTCCGGGGACGCGTTCTCCCCCATCGATTCCGCCAGGGTCAGCGTCGACTCCCCGGTATCGTCCTGCTCGTCATTTCCAGCCGCCTGACGCCGCGCCACTATCGCCGGCCCGCGCCAGCACAGCACACCCAGCAATGCCAGCAATGCGGCGAGGATGCCGCAACCCAGCGGGCCCAGGCCGAAAGGCGCAGCGGCAACGCGCGGGGCGGCGGCGGCGATGCGCATATCGTTGCCCGGTACCTTGACCGCCAGAACCTCGGCGCCGCCGGCCAGGCCGACGTCACCGCGTTCAACAATATTGTAGTTGCCCTGGCGCAGCGCCAGGTAGGTGTCATTGGCCACCGATACCGCCACCAACGGCGAGGTGAGCCGCTCCAGTGGCAGGTAGACCAAAGCCACGGCAACCGGCTCGCCGTCGCGGTTTACCGGCGCCGCCAGCGCCAGCCGGTTCTTGCCATCACCACGAATGACAGCATTGACCGGCTGGCCCTCCGCCAATGCCGACTCCAGCACCGCCAGACGGCCGTAGCCCCCTTCCGGCAGGGCGGCGTAGCCGGAATCAAGCGCCGGATTTACCAGCGCCGCGTCGCTGGCACCGGGCCAGTCCTTGACCAGCAACTCGGCCGCGTGATCGAGTTGGCCAGCTGCCACGGCGGCCGCCAGCACCGGGTCGGCCAACCGCTGGGCGAAGCGCTCCCGCTCAGCCGCCAGCGTGGCCGCTGTCGCCTGCACCGCCGTGTCGCGCGATTGTTCCAGCACCATCCGGCGGTTGGCGTCGCCATGCTGCTGCCAGCCACTCCAGGCAAACCACAGCGCCAGCAGCGCGCAGACCCCGGCCACCAGTGGCAAAAACGGTTTGAGCGGCTCCAGCGACAGCTCGGGCCGGGTAAATTTCATATCAACCATGACTTCCCCTTCAGTACCTAACGCGAGTGCGCCTAGCGGACGCCGGTGTGGCCAAAGCCACCGGTTCCACGGACGCTGTCGCCAGATTCATGTGCGGCGAATTCCTCCACCACCTGCAGCTGCGCCCGCACCACCGGCAGGACCACCAGTTGGGCGATACGATCCCCAGGCGCCATCGTAAAAGGCTGATCGCCCCGGTTCCAGACGCTGATCATCAACGGACCCTGATAATCGGCATCGACCAGACCGGTGCCGTTGCCCAGCACTATGCCGTGTTTGTGGCCCAGCCCGGAGCGGGGCAGGATCACCGCGCACAAACCGGGGTCGCCAATGTGGATGGCCAAGCCTGAAGCAACCAGCGCCGTAGCGCCCGGCAACAGGGTGAGCGCGTCGTCAAGCGCCGCACGCAGGTCCAGACCGGCGCTGGCGGGGGTGGCGTATTCGGGTAGTGGCCAGCAATCGCCAAATCTTGGATCAAGGATCTTCAGTTCCAGGGTGTGGTGCATCAGATAATCCGCGATGTCTGTGGAGGTATCGCCGGCAACTGCCTGACGACCAGGTCCAGCAGGCGGTCGGCCAGTTCGTGCTTGGATGCGGTGCCCAACGGGTACTCAAAGCCGGCGCCGTAAACGACCAGGGTGTTCTCGTCCGCCGCGAAACCCGAGCCGGGCAAACCGACCCGGTTGGCAGCGATCAGGTCCAGCTGCTTGTCGACCAACTTGGCGCGTGCATGGCGCTCGACATCATCGGTCTCGGCCGCGAAACCGACCAGCAGGCGAGGCCGCAATGGACTCCCAACCAGGTCGGCCAGGATGTCCCGGGTTCGCACCAACTGCAGGGTCAATCCTTCACCGCCGGCTTGCTTCTTGATCTTTGCCGTGGCGACCTGCGCGGGGGTGAAGTCGGCGACGGCGGCGGCGGCGACATACACCTGCGCCGGCAAGGCCTGCATCACCGCAGCGTGCATCTGCGCGGCCGAGCGTACGTCCACCCGGGTGACCTGGGCCGGGGTTGCCAGCGCCACCGGTCCGGCAACCAGGGTGACCTGGGCTCCACGACGGGCGGCGGCGGCGGCGATGGCAAAACCCATCTTTCCGCTACTGCGGTTGCCCAGGAAGCGCACCGGATCGATGTCCTCATAGGTGGGACCCGCGCTCACCACGACATGACGCCCCGCCAGCGTCCCGGGCTTCACGCTGAGGCCCGGGCCAGCTCGGCAACGATTTCATCGGGCTCCAGCAAGCGACCTTCGCCCACCTCGCCGCAGGCCTGATCACCCGCGCCGGGGCCCAGAACCATCACCGAGCGTTCGCGCAGGGTTTCAACGTTGGCCCGGGTCGCCGCGTTCGCCCACATCAGCCGGTTCATGGCCGGTGCGATCGCCAGCGGCGCATCGGTCGCCAGGCACAGCGTACTGACCAGGTCGTCGGCGAATCCGTGGGCCAGCTTGGCGATGATGTTGGCGGTGGCCGGTGCGATGAGGATCCGGTCGGGCCATCGCGCCAGCTCGATATGACCCATCGCCGCTTCGGCGGCCTCATCCCACAACGACGTGCGCACGGGACGGCCCGACAGCGCCTGGAAAGTGGCTGCGCCAACAAACCGCCGGGCATTGTCGGTCATCACCACCTGCACCTGTGCACCCGATGCACCGAGCCGGCGGACCAGCTCCGCCGCCTTGTACGCGGCAATGCCGCCGCACACGCACAGCAGGATCTTTTGTCCTTGGAGCGCTGACACGTTGGGGAAATTCCTACTGCGGGACCAAGCCTTAGCTTACCCGACGCGAAGGGCGGTTCCGATGTCAGGCACCGGGACAATGCGGCACGGTGAATGCGTCCCGAAGCGGGGACGGAAAAATGCCCGGCGCGATCCCCCAATCCGCCGGACGCCTGGGCTGTGGACCTGGTTCGTCCCAGTGGTTCGTCCCAGTGTTCCGTCCCCGCTTCACTTTTCCAGCCTTCGAGGCCACCCATGCATATACGAGATTGGCCCGCCTCCGAACGCCCACGGGAAAAACTGCTGGCGCGCGGTGTCGGGGTGTTGTCCGACGCGGAGCTGCTGGCGATCTTCCTTGGCTCCGGCCTGCGCGGACGCGACGCGGTGACCACGGCGCGCGAACTGTTGACCGCGCATGGGCCACTACGCGCCTTGCTGGAGCGCGCACCGGCGGAACTGGCAAAGCTTCCCGGGTTGGGCCCGGCGCGCGCGTGCATGCTGGCGGCAGCACTGGAGCTGGGTCACCGGCACCTGTCGGCGGAACTGGAGCGCGGTATCGCACTCAGCGATCCGCAGGCAGCCGGCCGCTACTTCGCCCAGCGCCTGCGCGGGTTGCCCCACGAGGTATTCGCGGCCCTGTTCCTGGATACCCGGCATCGGGCGATCGCCTTCGAAGAGTTGTTCCGGGGCACGATCGACGGCGCCGAGGTACACCCGCGCGAAGTGGTGCGGCGGGCGCTGGCCCACAACGCTGCGGCGGTGATCGTGGGCCATAACCACCCCAGCGGGAATCCCGAGCCCAGCGCCGCCGACCGCGCGGTGACCGCCCGCCTCAAACAGGCACTGGCGCTGGTCGATTTGCGGTTGCTGGATCACTTCGTGATTGCCGATGGCCCGCCGGTATCGCTGGCGGCGCGCGGCTGGGTCTGACGGCAGGGCAGTGATGGGATCCGCGTGAACGTCGGCAACGCCGACGACACGTTCAATTCCGGGTAAAATGACCGGTTCTGCCGCCTTTCCAGAGTTTTCGTGAAAACCACCCTCCGCGCCCTGGTCATCCAAGCCATCGAAGCGATGCGTTCCGCCGGCAGCCTTCCGGCCGATCTGGAAACACCCGACTTCGTGATCGAACGCCCGAAGACCCGCGCGCAGGGTGATTTCTCGACCAACGCGGCGATGTTGCTGGCCAAACCGGCCCGAGCCAATCCGCGCGCAATCGCACAAGCGATCGTGGAGGCACTGCCGGCCAGCGCCGACATTGCCAAAGTCGAAATCGCCGGTCCGGGGTTCATCAACTTCCACCTCGACGAGGCGGCCTGGCGTCGCCAGCTCGGCGAAGTGTTCCACCGCGGCCAGGCCTATGGCCGCAACGATTCCGGCAACGGCCATCACGCCGGCGTGGAGTATGTCTCGGCCAATCCGACCGGCCCGTTGCACGTCGGTCATGGCCGCGCGGCGGTGATCGGCGATTGCATTGCCCGGGTGCTGGATGCCAACGGCTGGGACGTCGCCCACGAGTACTACTACAACGATGCCGGCGTGCAGATCGAAAACCTGGCCTTGTCGGTCCAGGCGCGAGCGCGGGGCATCCAGCCGGACGACGCCGGCTGGCCCGAAAATGGCTACCGCGGCGACTACATCGCCGACGTGGCACGTGCTTACCTGGATGGCGCCGGCGTGGAACTGGACGGCCAGACCGTCACCGCCGCGACCGACCCCGACGACCTCGCCGCGATCCGCCGCTTCGCGGTGGCGTGGTTGCGCCGTGAGCAGAACGACGACCTGCAGGCCTACGGCGTCAGCTTCGACGTGTACTTCCTGGAGAGCTCGCTGTACTCCGACGGCAAGGTCGCCGAGACCGTCGCCGCCTTGACCGCCAACGGCCACACCTATGAGGAAGGCGGCGCGCTGTGGCTGCGCAGCACCGATTTTGGCGACGACAAGGACCGCGTGATGCGCAAGTCCGACGGCAGCTACACCTATTTCGTGCCGGACGTCGCCTACCACTTGAGCAAGTGGCAACGCGGCTATGAGCGCGCCATCACCGAGCTGGGCGCAGACCACCACGGCTCGCTGTCGCGTGTACGTGCCGGGCTGCAGGCGCTGGATCTGGGCATCCCGCAGGACTGGCCGGAGTATGTCCTGCACCAGATGGTGACGGTGATGCGTGGCGGCGAAGAGGTAAAGCTGTCCAAGCGCGCCGGCAGTTACCTGACCTTGCGCGAGCTGGTCGACGAAGCCGGCCGCGACGCTACCCGCTGGTTCCTGGTCGCGCGCAAGCCCGACTCGCAGCTGACCTTCGACATCGACCTGGCACGCAGCCAGTCACTCGACAACCCGGTGTACTACGTGCAGGTGGCGCATGCGCGGATGTGCGGGCTGATGCGCCAGCTGGACGAGCGCGGGTTGTCGTTCGACCGCGAGGCCGGACTGGCGCTGCCACTGGACCTGGAGGACGCCGCCACCCACGAGTTGGTGGTGACCGTACTGCGCTATCCCGACGTGGTCGACAGCGCCGGTCAGGACCTGGAACCGCACCAACTGGCAATCTACCTGCTGGAGTTGGCGCAAACCTTCCAGTCGTATTACAACGGCCATCAGTTCCTGGTCGACGATGCCGACCAGCGCAACGCGCGGCTGGTGCTGGCAATGGCAACACAACAGGTATTGGCCAATGGACTTGGCTTGTTGGGCATCAACGCCCCGGAGGTAATGTAGGTGGCAGCACGACGTGGCAAGACACAGGCGCGGCGCAACCAGGGCAACAACGGTTTGCCGGGTTGGGCATGGATGGTGCTGGGCATCGTATTGACCATTGCCGCAATCGCGCTCGCGCCCAAACTGTTGAAGTCGGATGGCGATGGCTTCTTCCGTCCCCAACCCAACCCGGACGCCCGTCCGGCGCCGGTTGTCAGTGGCGGCGATGAGGCCGCTCCGGCGTTGCCGAACGCCGGCGAGGAACCTGCCGTTAACGCCGACGGCCCCAGGTACGATTTCTACACGCTGCTACCGGGCAAGGAAGTGGCCGTCAGCGATGCCGAACTGGCCGCGACCGAACGTGCCGAAGCCGCACGCGCCGCCGCCCTGCTGCGCGGAGAGCAACCCGCCCAGGTCGTCGCCTCCGCCAACCCCGACGCCGCCGACCTCGCGTTGCCAACCCCCGTTGATCCGGCGCCACAACCCGCGACGACGGCTCCCGCGACGCCGTCGTCCGCAAGCCAGCCCGACCGCGACACCGCTTCAGTCGCCGCACCCAAGCCGACCACCGCCACTGCCGTCGCCGATGGCGTCCGCTATTTGCTGCAGGCCGGTGCCTTCCAGGGGGCGAGCCAGGCGGAAGAGCTCAAGGCACGCATCGCCATGGTTGGCTTGAGCGCAAGAGTCGAGCCGGCCCAGATCAATGGCCAGACGATTTATCGCGTGCGTATGGGCCCCTACGACTCCGCCGGCGACCTGGCGGATGCCAAGCGCAAGTTGGGCAACAGCGGATTGCCGGCCATGGCGATCAAGGTCAAGTAGACCCCGCACCGCCACCGGGCGCGGTCAGTCGCCGCGCTTGAGCTTTATCAATACCGATGTATCGGCGTCCCCGTGTCCGCGTTCGGCCAGGGTGGTGTAGTCGGCCAACGCCAGTTCCAATGTCGGCAGGCGGACTCCCGCCTCACGCGCGATATCGCGCACGATGCGCAGGTCCTTGAGCATGTGCGCGCTCTTGAAACCCGGCGCGAACTCCCCGCGCAGCATGGTCGCGCCGCGCTTGTCGAGGAACCAGTTGCCGGCCGCGCCCGCCATCAGGGTCGGCAGCAGGCGTTCGGGGTCCAGGCCGAGCTTCTCACTCAACGCCAGCCCCTCGCAGACCGCTTCGTTGATGCCGGCCACCAGCACCTGGTTGACGGCCTTGGTCGCCTGTCCGGCACCGGTATCGCCCATGTGGCTGATCCGGCTGGCGTAGGCCTGCAGCACCGGTTGCACCGTCTGGAAGTCGGCCTCCGTGCCGCCCGCCATGACCGACAACTTGCCGTTGCGCGCACCTTCAACACCGCCCGACACCGGCGCGTCGATAAAGCCAATCCCCTGCGCCTGCAAGGTGGCCGCTGACCGCCGCGCCGTCTGCACCGACACGGTGGAATGGTCGACCACCACCGAACCGGGCCTGAGCACCTGCGCCAGTGCGTTGACGTTTTCCAGCACGTCGGCGTCCAGCGACACGCACAGCGCGACCACGCCGCAATCGGCGAAGTTGTCGGCCGAGCGTGCGGCACGGATACCCAGCTCGGCGGCCAGCGCATCGGCCTTCGCCTGCGTGCGGTTGCCCACGGCGGTCAGCAGGCCGCGTGAGTGCAGGTAGCGCGCCATCGGTGCGCCCATCGCGCCGAGGCCAATAAATCCGGTTTTCATGCAGTTCCTCATGCCAAAGGCGCGTCGTCGAGATAGGTGTAACCGGTCAGGCCCGCTTCCAGCGTCGCATTCAAGTGGTCGGCCTCATCCGCGGGCAGGTTGGCGGCAGCGACCTTCTGCCGGTAGTTCGCACGCAAGTCGTCCACCTTGTAGCCGACGTAGTCCAGCATCACGTCGGTGGTGTCGCCACGACGTTGCTGGGCCAGCCGGTAGCCGCCGTCGGCCGCGCCGTCCACCCGCACCTCGACCGCATCGGTGTCGCCAAACAGGTTGTGGATGTCACCGAGGATCTCCTGGTAGGCGCCTACCAGGAAGAAGCCCAGCCGGTAGCTTTCGCCGGGAATGAGCGAGTGGATCGGCATCGAGGTGTCCAGCGTCTCGTTGCCGACATACGTGTCGATGCGGCCGTCGGAATCGCAGGTCAGGTCGGCGATCACGCCGCGGCGCTGCGGCGCCTCGTCCAGCCGCTCGATCGGCATGATCGGGAACACCTGCTGGATTGCCCACACGTCAGGCATCGACTCGAACACGCTGAAATTGACGAAGTACTTGTCGACCAGCCGCTGGTTGAGCTCGTCCAGCACCGCCTGGTGGCTCTTCTCGCCGGCATTGAGGCGATCGCGCACGCCGTGGGCGATCAGGTAGAACAGGTCGTCGATGCGGGCGCGGTGGGTGAGGTCGATCTGGCCGAGCGCGTACGCGGTCAGGCCTTCGTTGTGGAAATGCACCGCTTCGTGGAACAGCTCGACCGCCGGGCGCGCGTCCAGTTCGGCGTGGATCTCGCGCAGATGGCGGATCACCGCCGGCTCGTCGTCGTGCAGGTCGGGCACGCGGCCTTCCGGCGCCGGCTCCACCTCGGACACGTTGGCCACCAGCACCGCGTGGTGCGCGGTCATCGCGCGGCCGCATTCGGTGACGATCCGCGGCGGCGTGAGACCGTGCTCGGCGCAGGCATCGGCCAGCGGCTGCACGATGTTGCTGGCGTACTGCTGGACGCCATAGTTGATCGAGTAGTAGCTGCGCGAACGGGTGCCCTCGTAATCGATCCCGAGGCCGCCGCCGACGTCCATGTAACGCACGTTCGCACCCAGCTTCGACAGCTCGACCAGGTAGCGCGTGGCCTCGCGCATGCCGCTGGCGATGTCGCGCACGTTGGAGATCTGCGAGCCCATGTGGAAGTGAAGCAGGCGCAGGCAATCGGTCATGCCGGCCTCGCGCAGGCGCTTCCACAGGTCCAGCACCTGGCGCGGGGACAGGCCGAACTTGGCCTTGTCGCCGCCGCTGTTCTGCCACTTGCCCGCGCCCAGACTGGCCAGCCGCATGCGCACGCCCAGGCCCGGCGTTACACCCAGTGCCTTCGACTCCTCCATCACCAGCGACAGTTCGGACGGCTTCTCGATGACGATGAAGGTCTCCATGCCGAGCTTGCGGCCGATCAGGGCCAGGCGGATGTACTCGCGGTCCTTGTAGCCATTGCAGACAATCAGCCCGCCCGGCCGGCTCAGCGCCAGCACCGCCATCAGCTCCGGCTTGCTGCCGGCCTCCAGCCCGAAACCCTCGCCGTGGTGCGACGCCAGCGTGCCGGCGACCCCTTCGTGCTGGTTGACCTTGATCGGGTACACCGCGGTGTAGCCACCGGCATAGTCCGCCTCCGCCATCGCCTGCACGAACGCGCCCTGCAGCTTGCCCAGCCGGTCGCCCAGGATGTCCGGGAACCGCACCAGCAGCGGCAACCTGGCGCCCTCGGCGCGGGCCTGATCGACGACCTCGGGCAGCGCGACCGCCGGGCCACCAGCACCCGTCGGCAGCACCGTGACCCGGCCGGCCTTGTCGACGTCGTAATACCCCTCGCTCCAATGCGGAATCGAATAGGCTTTGCGGGCCTGATCCATCGACCAGTGGGACATCGGTTTGCTACCAGCAGTGTGGGGGATTGGCATTCTATCGTCCCGGTGACCCGTGGGCGTCACAACGGAAGCCGGTTTACCCTGCCGTCATCAGGCACCGACCGCTGATCATGGGACCGTCGCACAACGATCCGTCACGAAAGGACAGAGGGCGGTTCGCTACAATCGGGGTTTAATTTCGATCCCACCAAATGGCGGCCCCGACCGGGACTGCCCGATGGCGGCCTCCCCGAATACTGGACGAACCGCAATGACCCCCAAACCCTCCTGGCATTACGAGAACTTCGAGCCGTCGGGCTCGGCGATCGGTTTCCGCATCAACAAGAAGCTGGACGAGGTGCAGTCACCGTTCCAGAAGATCGAGATCTTCGAGACGACCGACTGGGGCAACCTGATGCTGATCGACGGCGCGGTCATGCTGACCACGCGCGACAACTTCCTGTACCACGAGATGATGTCGCACCCGGCGCTGTTCACCCATGCCGATCCGAAGCAGGTGGTGATCATCGGCGGCGGCGATTGCGGCACCCTGCGCGAGGTGCTCAAACACCCCGGCGTGGAGCGCGCGGTGCAGTGCGATATCGACGAGCAGGTCACCCGCATGTCCGAGAAGTACTTCCCCGAGTTATGCGAGTCCAATGCCGATCCACGCGCGCAGTTGCTGTTCGACGACGGCATCGCCTACATGAAGAACTGCGCTCCCGGCAGCCTCGATATCGTGATCGTCGACTCGACCGATCCGGTCGGCCCGGCAGAGGGATTGTTCAACAAGTCGTTCTTCGAGTCCTGCTTCCATGCACTGAAGGATGACGGCATCCTGGTGCAGCAATCCGAGTCGCCGCTGGTATTGCTGGACCTGATCAAGGCGATGCGCGCGGAGATGGGAAAAGCCGGCTTTACGTCGTTCCAGACCCTGCCGTTCCCGCAGCCGTGCTACCCCACTGGCTGGTGGTCGTGCACATTGGCAAGGAAGTCCGGTGGTTTCGACTTCCGCGAGGCCGACGCGCGCGCCAAATCCTTCGACAGCCATTACTACAGCGCCGATATCCACAAGGGCGCGTCGACCCTGCCGCCCTTCGTTGCCGCGGCACTGGGCGAGTAACCCCGATCTGCCTACAGCGCGTCGCCGTCCAGCTCGCCGGTACGGATCCGGACCACCCGGTCCAGGTCCCAGACGAAGATCTTGCCGTCACCGATCTTGCCGGTGCCGGCGGCCTTCATGATCGCCTCCACCACGGTGTCGGCCTGGTCATCGGTGATTGCGACCTCCAGCTTGATCTTGGGCAGGAAGTCGACCACGTATTCGGCCCCGCGATACAACTCGGTATGGCCTTTCTGGCGACCGAATCCCTTGACCTCGGTGGCCGTGATCCCGGCCACGCCGGCCTCTGCCAGTGCCTCGCGGACATCGTCGAGCTTGAACGGCTTGATCACCGCCATCACCATTTTCATCCGCTGCCTCCGGGGTTGGGTCGATTGCCGGCAAGAATAACGCGATCTCCCGCGCTGCCTGCGCTAGAGTAGCGGTTCCGCAGAGTCGGCCATCAGGGGTCAGACTAATCTGACCCCTGACCGCGGCACCGGCTGATGGCGCCGGACCGACCGGCACGCGAGGCTGGGAGCATTGTTGCAGGAGCCCACCATGATCGATCTGAACCACATCGACGAACTCGCCCGCCGCCTCAGTGGCCTGGTCCCGGAAAGCGTGCGCGAGAGCCGCGAGGAACTGCAGCAGAACATCAAGTCGGTGTTGCAAACCGGACTGTCCAAGCTCGACCTTGTCACCCGCGAAGAGTTCGAAGTCCAGCGCGCGGTGTTGCTGCGTACCCGCGAGAAGCTCGAGCAACTGCAACGCACGGTGTCCGACCTGGAGGCGCAGGTCGAGCGCGGCTCCGGCGGTGCAGCGCCGTCGTCGTTTGATACTCCCGCCCAGCCGCGCCACTGAGTCGTCCCGATGAACCTGGCACTCGTGCACAGTCGTGCGCGATCGGGGGTGCGTGCGCCTGCGGTCCGTGTGGAGGTCCACCTCGGCGGCGGCCTGCCGTCGATGTCGATCGTTGGCTTGCCCGAAGCTGCCGTGCGCGAAGCCAAGGACCGGGTTCGCGCGGCGATCCAGTGCGCGCAATTTGAATTTCCGACGCGTCGGATCACCGTCAACCTGGCACCGGCCGACCTGCCCAAGTGCGGCGGCCGCTTCGACTTGCCTATCGCCCTTGGCATTCTCGCCGCCAGCGGCCAGATCCCCCTTGAGGCGCTCAGCGAGTATGAGTTTCTCGGGGAACTGGGGCTGACCGGCGAGTTGCGCGCCATCGACGGCGTATTGCCGGCGGCATTGGCAGTCGGCAGTGCCGGACGCAAGTTGATCGTCCCGCTTGGCAATGGCGCCGAGGCGGCACTGGCCAGCCAGGTCGAAGTACGCACCGCGCGTACCTTGCTGGAGGTGTGCGCGATGATGAGCGGGACCAAGTCGCTGCCATCGGCGATCGCGATGCCCACCTCGCGCACCCGCGGCCCCGACCTCAGCGACGTTCGCGGGCAAACCCATGCCCGGCGTGCACTGGAAGTCGCTGCCGCCGGCGGCCATCACCTGCTCCTGGTCGGCCCGCCGGGATGCGGCAAGACCTTGTTGGCATCGCGGTTGACCGGCCTGCTTCCGGACGCGACCCAGGACGAAGCGCTGGACTCGGCCGCGATTGCCTCCATCAGTGGTCGCGGACTGGATCCGTCACGATGGCGCGAACGTCCGTTTCGCGCGCCCCACCACACCGCCAGTGCGGTGGCACTGGTAGGCGGCGGCGCCGAGCCCCGACCCGGTGAGATTTCCCTGGCCCACAACGGCGTGCTTTTCCTCGACGAGCTACCCGAATGGGGGCGGCACGCGCTTGAGGTCCTGCGCGAGCCGCTGGAGTCGGGCGTGGTCACTATTTCGCGGGCCGCGCGCAGCTGCGAATTCCCGGCCCGGTTCCAACTGGTGGCGGCGATGAATCCGTGCCCCTGTGGCTGGGCCGGCGATCCCAGCGGTCGCTGCCGCTGCAGCCCCGACACGGTGTTGCGCTATCGCGCACGCATCTCCGGCCCGTTGCTGGACCGGATCGACTTGCACGTGGAGGTTCCAAGGTTGCCGACATCGGCGCTACGCCCGGACGCACCCGACGGCGAGCCAAGCCAAAAAGTGCGCGAGCGCGTGCTGCATGCCCGAAGCCTGCAATCCGATCGTGCCGGGAAAGCCAACGCACACCTCAGCCAACCGGAAACCACCGCGACCTGTCGACTGTCCAACGCCGATCACGATTTGCTGGAGCGGGCCATCGATGCACTCCAGCTATCGGCACGCTCGATGCACCGGATCCTGCGGGTAGCCCGGACCATCGCCGACCTCGCCGACAGTCCGCACATCCGCACGCCGCACCTGAGCGAAGCGATTGGCTACCGGCGAATGGACCGCGGCCAGGCTAACCAGGTCGCCTAGAAGCCAGCTCAGTCGCCGCCGCAGTTCGCACAGATGGAACGGCCTTCCATCGCGGCTCGCGATAACTCGCGTTCGCGTTCCCGCACCCGCGCGGTTTTGCAGATGCGGGTCTTCATGTTGCTGCCGATTCTCTTCTCGTATTCGCAGACCATCCGGTCACCGTCATCGTCCGCGTTGGTTACTGCCACGTCCTTCGCTACGGCTGCAGCGTCGGCCGGGGCACTCACCTGCCCCGCGTGGACAACCGACCCGGCCAGCAGAAGACCGGAAAAGAGCAACACAATTACACCTTTGGCTTGCATGAATATCCCCCTTTAAAGACACGCCAATTGGAAGTGTTTACGCGCGCATTCCACAACGGTCAAGACTGCGTCGTCGCGTCGGATGTTATTCCGGCTGCCATACCTCATGGCCCGGGTCGAACTCCGCGGTCTCCATGGTCCCGGCGCGCCAGCCAAAGCCGCAGATCGCCAGCGGTCCTTCCAGCAACGGGTCGAGACCGAAGCCACGCTCGATGTCGACCTCGTTGATCGCCGAGGTCACGAATGCCCCCAAGCCCAACTCGGTTGCCGACAGGTAGAGAGTCTGCGACAAATGCCCGCTGTCGAGCACCAGCGCCCGGTAGGCCTTGGCGTGGTGGCGGTATTTCCAGAAGCTGCGGCCAAAACGTGGCGTCAGCACCACCAGCACCGGCGCATTGGCGAACCAGTGCTGCCCGGCCAGGGCGAGTTTGGCGAATTCCACCAACGGCAGCGCGGGCGCCGGCAACGGCGCCAATGCGTGATCGACCGGGTGGTAGTGGTACAGCCCGGGCGAGATACCTTCCACGTCCTGCACGATCAGGTACGCCTCGGTCGGGTGCAGGCCGCCGCCGGAGGGACTGGTTTTCTTGAGGAACGCCGTGTCGTGACTGACCCGCACCTGCGCCTGCGCGGAGAACACGCGTTGCAGCATCCGCGCGAACAGGGCCTCCGGCAAAGGCCGTTCGGCATCGAAATTTCGACAGGTGGCCCGGCGCGCAAGCACATCGTCGAAATCGTTCGCCGCGGCACGAGGCAAAAACAGGCGTGGTGCGATACAGGCTTGCCCGCCCACTTCCGCGGGAGGCGCACCAAATCGTTGGCGCAATTTATCCGCGGTCACCAAGTCGTTGTCCTGCATGGCCCGCACGCCATCAATCCCGTGCCAACGACTCTGCCGATGGATGAGCGCGGCCAGGGGCCACCAGTACGAGGCGCGAAGCACATCATCACGCTCCCAGTGCACCGTGCGCTGCTCATCGGCAACCACCAACCCCTCAAGCAGCAAACGGTCGAGAGCCCCGGGCGCGTGGTCCGACAAGGTGTCGGCATCCACCCACTCGACAGGACTCAGGCTGCCGAGCAATTCGCGTTGCACAGCATCCACCTCGACCTCGTGATCCAGATGCGGCGCCAGTGCCAACCAACGCGACACGCGACTTAGTCCCGCGCCCCCCGTCAGTAGCGACGCCAGGCTGAAGCTGGCGTCCTCCCGCAACTCAAAAAACAGCACTGCGCAGCGACGCACCCGCATGCACCTGCCCCCCCGGTAATCATCCGGATCCAAGATTCACCGAGTATGTTATGAATCCGGTTCCATACGAACCGTCCACAGCGCGGCAAGACTTCAGGCCGGCCGCCAGCAGCGATTTTCAGGAAAGGGGAAACCATGACTAACCTGCACGATGGATCAGGGCACCCGCCGCTGGATCCCAGCGTCGCCGACAAGCTTCTCGAACTACTGAGCACCGACGATGAATTTCGCACCCTCTTCAAGCAGGACGCGGAGAAAGCGCTGAACCAGGCCGGCTACTTCCTGCCCGCCGGGGCGTCGCCCTTGCGCTGTACCCAGGTCGACCACCTGGCCTCGAAACATGAAGTTGCCGAATCCCGCGAAGCACTCAAATCGCACCTCACGGCAGCAGGTCCACTGACCGTGGTTTTTTGTTTCGAGGCAGGCAAGGTCTCGTCGTTTCTTCGCAGCAAATAATCCGGCTGCATCGACCCCACGAAAGCCCGTCAGAGCCTTCAGCTTCGATCAGTTGCCGTCACTGAGGGCCTGCCGCACATCGGCGACATTGATCGGCTGCAACAGCTGGCTATGTCCGATCTCCGCGTAGGCACGGCCCAGGTGGGCAGCCAGCCATCGCGTTTGCTGCCGTGCCTGCTGATCCTTTCCCGCGGCCTCGTACCCTGCGAGCAACGCCGAATGCGCCTGCAGCAGCTCGAATCCGTCAATCTGTGGCTCCAGCAAGGCGATCGCAGCCTCATGATCTCCCTTCAGGCGCAGTTGGGTCGCCTGCACGATAACCAGCAGCTTGCTGGTATTGATGTCGTCCAACGCGTTGATCGCCGCCGCGGAGTGTTCCAGGACGTCCCCGGAAAGCGCACTGTCACCACTGCGCTGGGCCAGGTAGGCCGCCATCAGCAATCGGAAGGCGTCGCCTTGGCGCACGGGTGAGTTCACGTCCTGCAACCTCGCCTCGGCCGCACGTGCAACCCGTCTCAGGCTCGGGATGGACACTTCACCGGGCTTGTCTGCCAACGCAGCCGATTGGGCGATCAATTCAAAATTGTGCCGATGGAATTCATCCAACTGAGCGGTGGCAGCCATCGCCTCGGCGGCTTTCTTGCGCGCAACCTCGAAGCGCTGCTGGTCGAGCGCGACCGATACCCGCTCCAGGTTCATGTAGAAACTGGACGGCTCGCCTTCGCGGGGCTTCAGGACGTCCAGAATCTGCCAGGCCTCGTCGTATCGGCCCAGTGCTGCCAGCGCGGCCGCAGAATACCGGGTGGGCTGACCGCTCCCGAGCCTTTCCGCAAGACGGTACTGCTCGAGCGCGGCCGCCGGATCGCCCAGGGCGAACCGTATGTGCCCGATATGCCGGATCGGAAATGCACGCAACGGATCCTGCGGCACTGCGGCCGCCTCTGCATAGGGAAGTGCTTCCTTGAAGCGATTGGCTTCCAGCAGGTACCAGGAAGCATTCGCCGCACCGGCAAAATAATCCGGATACAGCGATGCCAACATGCGCCATTCCTCCAGTGCCGTGCCGGTGCTGGCTGTCTCGGCCTTCCATGCTTCCAGATACAGGCGGTCGCGTGGTGGCAGCGCGGCGCGCAGGGACAGCGCCTTGTCCAGGTAGGGCAATGCCGCCTTGTAATCGATCGATGACCAATGCAGTCGCACCAGCCCCATGTAGGCCAACGCGAATCCGTTATCAAGCTCGATTGCGTGCTGGTAAAGCTGTTTGGCATCCTCCCAGCGTTGCTCCGCGGTTGCCTTCTGGGCCAATGCATAGGTCCGAAGCGCGTCGAGGTTGCCGGTCGTCACCTCCGGCAACGGTATTGAATCGCGCTGCACTACCTCAAGGGCTTCGCCAAGGCTTTCACGCAACGCGGCTGTCACCTCGTCGATCGACGCCAGTGCGGACAACGCCCCCTTGCCGTCGGCGTATTCGGCATACACCGTGGTCTGGCTGTGAGGGTCGATCACCTCGGCGCTGACCCGCACGCGGCCACCAACTTCGGCCACCGTGGGCAGGATCACGGCGCGGGCACCATCACGAATGGCAATCTCGGAAGCGAGGCCGCGGTCGAGCGCGGTACCGGGCTTTCGCTGCATCCGTGCCAAGGTGGCTTGGGTCTTCAGATCACTGAGTACGTTGACGTGGCGGGACTGCTCCAGGCTGATCCGGAAGGCCTGCTCAAGCGACGCGTCGAGCAGCGGTTGGTCAGTCAAGTTGCGCAGGTCGGCCAATACCACCCAGTCGCGCTCGTTGAAGGCAATGGCCGGTTGCGGCTTGGCCATCACCCACAGCCCTACGCCCAGCGCGAGGACCATTGCCGCCTCGGCCACCAAGGCCGCCGGCCTGCGCCACAAGGCGACGTCCCGCCAGGCCTTGGCGCTACTGCATGGCGACCGCAATGGCGCCAATCCCGCCTCACCTACCTCGAACACCTCCTGGGATTTTGACACCCCCTTGAACCGCCAGCGCCCGTGCGACTGCCAGGACAGGCGTTTCCCACGCTCGCCCAGCTCGCGCGCTGCACGGTGGGTCAATGACTCGGCGGTGGCCGACAACAGGATCTGTCCAGGCCGGGCCATCGTCATCAATCGTGCTGCCAGGGGCTTGGCCAGCCCTTCGACTTCGACCGGCTTGGCACCCATCGATACCGCTTCATCGCTATTGCGCCAGCTCAACACTTCGCCAACATGCAGGCCGGTGCGAGCCTCCAGTACGACGCCATGTGAAGTGCCCAGTCGGGCCAATCCACGGTTGTAATCGAGCGCAAAGGCGAGCCCGTCGACCGGTCTTTCGAACAGCAGCAGCAAGCCGTCGGAACGATCGATCAGGCGACCTGACCATTGCTGCAACAGTTCCAGTGTCAAGCGGTCGTGGGCACGGAACAGGTCGGCCGCGGCGCCATCACCCAGCCGCTCGACCCAGGCGGTCGAATCGACCAGGTCGGTCAGCAGGATCGTGCACAGCCTCGGTGCGCCGCCATTGGACGCCGCCGGAGCCGACGAGGCGGGATCGGAGATCATCTGGAAGGCTCGGACCGGGATGGAAGCTGCTGGCTGGTCGCCCGCAAACGGTCCATCGCCGCCTGCAAGTCCTGGTTGCGACGACGCAAGCGTCGAATCAACTCCCGTTCGTTGAACACGACACGCGTGATCGCACGCCGCAGGAAATAGGAGATCAGCTTCGGACTGGTGTCGACCAGTCGCTGGAACTCCTCGTGGCGCAACTCCAGCAGCTCCCCACCGGTGACGATATTGGCATCAGCGCTGCGAGCGTGATCGCCGATCAACAGTCCAAGCTCGCCAAAAAACTCGCGCGGACCGAAGCACTTCGCAATCAGGTCGTCGCCGAAATCCAGCTCGACCAGACCGCTGGCGATGACATACATCGTGGTACCCAGGTCGCCCCGACGGAACAACGAGGTGCCGGCTTCCACGCGACGGGTGCGCGCGAGGGACGCGAATAAAGCGTACTCGTCGCTGGATAACTCGCCCATGTCCGGACCTCGTCCTTTGACTGCGCCCATGCCCATTGCAAATTCCACGTCCGCCATTGGCAGTGCTGGAACAGGCAATCAGCATAGCACCCAGCTGAACAGGCCATGCCACTCATCGGCGACGCTTCGTCAATCTTTCAACTTGTGCAGTGCGCTGCCTTTATGCGCGGCGACATGGTCGGTTTTGTCGCTCTTGATCTCGTACTGGGGATCGTCCCGGGTGGCGCGATGGGTGTGACCCTTGTAGTCGAAGTCGCTGGTGTGGACTTTGCTGATAGTGCCACTCACGTGGCCGGCTTCCGAGTTCCAACTGACGTGGTCTCCGACTTTGTAATTGGACATGAGTCTCCTCGGATGTTTGTAGGGCTAGAACCGCTACCTACCTGTCGCCGCTCATCGCGTTCGCCGTCGTGCACCCATTCGGGTTGGAACAAGGATTGCCGGTTCCCCACAGTTTTCTCGAGTTTTCCAGATCCTTGCGCCGCTCCGCGACGGTTCTGCACACGCGCTCTTTCATGTGGGTGCCTACACGCGTTACGCGCTTGCAGATCAAGCGGTCTTCCTCGGCGCCGGAAATCTCCGCCCGGATCCACTCCAGAGAGTTGATGGCTTCGGTCCGGCCTCTTTCGTCCAGATCGAGCAACGAAGCCTTGCCCTCGATCAGGTGCAGAAAGTCGTCCTGCCGTTGCACCAGACGCTCCCGGTCGCGTTGTGACATGTCGTCGTAGGGAGACCTGTTGGCGTCCACGTCCGCCCGGACCTCTATTTGCTGTTCGCGGATTTCGGAGAATGACAGCGGCTCGTCAGCAGCTGACACCGAGAAACTGACGAACAGGCTCAACACTGCCGATGAAACCAGAATGAAAAAACGCATGACCCCGTTACCCCTTGTCTCCGGATGTTGTAAATCCACAGTATCATCAAGGGGTAATGTCAATGCGCATCCTTCAGAACGCGCCGGGTCATGCCACCACGGCGCGCATGGGTGCGAACTGCTCCTCCTCGGTCGAACCCTTCAACGCGACGGTCGAGGATTGCCCGCCCTGGATCACCTGGGCCACCGCATCAAAGTACCCGGTACCCACTTCACGCTGGTGCTTGACCGCGGTGAAGCCTTCCGCGGCAGCGGCGAACTCGGCCTGCTGCAACTCGACAAACGCGCTCATCTGGCGATCGGCGTACCCGCGGGCAAGGTGGAACATGCCGTAGTTGAGTGCGTGGAAACCAGCCAGGGTGATGAACTGGAACTTGTAGCCCATCGCGGCCAGCTCAATCTGGAACTTCGCAATCGTCGCGTCATCCAGGTTGCCCTTCCAGTTGAAACTCGGTGAGCAGTTATAGGCCAGCAGTTTTCCGGGAAACTTCGCGTGGATCGCTTCGGCGAATTTACGTGCGAACGCCAGGTCCGGCTTGCCGGTTTCGCACCAGACCAGGTCGGCATACGGCGCGTACGCCAGGCCGCGGCTGATGGCCTGGTCGATGCCCTTGCGGGTCTTGTGGAAGCCTTCGACGGTGCGCTCGCCGGTGACGAACGCGGCGTCGTTGGCGTCGATGTCGCTGGTCAACAGGTCGGCGGCCTCCGCGTCGGTACGAGCGATGATCAACGTCGGAACACCCATGACATCCGCCGCTAGGCGCGCGGCGACCAGCTTCTCGACCGCCTCGCGGGTCGGCACCAGCACCTTGCCGCCCATGTGGCCGCACTTCTTCGCGCTGGCCAGCTGGTCCTCGAAATGCACGCCAGCGGCACCGGCTTCGATCATCCCCTTCATCAGCTCGAAGGCGTTCAGAACGCCGCCAAAGCCGGCCTCCGCATCGGCCACGATCGGCTGCAGGAAGTCGATATCGCCAGCACCTTCCGCGCACTGGATCTGATCGGCACGCAACAGGGTGTTGTTGATGCGCTTGACCACCGCCGGCACCGAGTCCGCCGGGTACAGCGACTGGTCGGGGTACATCTGGCCGCCCAGGTTGGCGTCGGCAGCGACTTGCCAGCCCGATAGATAGATCGCCTTCAGTCCGGCCTTGACCTGCTGCATGGCCTGGTTGCCGGTCAATGCGCCCAGGGCGTTGACAAAGCCGGTGCTGTGCAACGACTGGAACAACTTGTCGGCACCCAACGTGGCCAGGCTGTGTTCCACCTTGACGGTTCCGCGCAGGCGCACCACCTCCTCGGCCGAATAGGGGCGCTGGATGCCGATCCAGCGCGGGTTGGTGTCCCAATCGTGGCGTATCTGGTCCGCGGTCGGTTGCATGGTCATGGTCTGATCCTCTGGTGGTATGGGGGTGGAAGCCGGCGTTCAGTCCAGTCGCCGGTAAGCAGGAATGGTCAGGAAGGCTTCCAGGGCGTTGGCGTGACAGAGTCGATCAAGCATCCCGACCGCCTCGCTGATCCGGCTGCCGCCAATCAGTCGTGCCGGGTCGCCAAGCCGGGCCGGCAGGCCGATGAAAGCGCGCTCAAGCAAGGTGAAATCGATCGGCGTGCCGTCGTCCAGGTGCAACGGGTGACCGTCGTGATGCAGCCACTGCCATAACTGCGCTCGAGCAATTTCGGCCGTCGCCGCGTCTTCCATCAGCCAGTGGATCGGCACGCAGCCGGTGCCATCCAGCCAAGCCGCGAGGTAACGGACGCAGACCTCGACGTTGTTGTCGAAGCCCGCGCGCGTGACCGTTCCCAAGGGGGGAGTGACCAGTTGATCGCGCAGCTGGCGCTCGGTGAAGGCCTCTACGTCCGCGCGCTGCACGTGGTGCTGGTGCGGTGTCGGCATGCGCTCGTCAAACACGTCGCGGGCAATCGGGATCAGCCCCGGGTGCGCGACCCAGGTGCCGTCGTGGCCGGCGGTGACCTCGCGTATCTTGTCGGCGCGCACCTTGGCCATCGCCGCTGCATTCGCGGCCGGGTCGTTGCTGATCGGAATCTGCGCCGCCATGCCGCCCATCGCATGGGCGCCGCGACGATGGCAGGTGTGGATCAGCAGCTCCGAATAGATGCGCAGGAACGGTTGATCCATCGTCACTTGGCCGCGCTCGGGCAGGACCTTGTCGCGGTGGACACGGAAGGTCTTCAGGTAGCTGAAAATGTAATCCCAGCGCCCGCAGTTCAGGCCGGCGATGCGCCCGCGCAGGACGTGCAGGATCTCGTCCATCTCGAACACCGCCGGCAAGGTCTCGATCAGCACGGTGACCTTGATCTGACCTGCCGCCAGCCCGAGTGACGTCTCGATGTGAGCGAGCACGTCATCCCACAAGCTCGCCTCCTCCATGCATTCCAGCTTGGGCAGGTAGAAGTACGGGCCGCGGTCCTTCGCCGCGAGCAGGCGTGCGCTGTGGAAGGCAAACAGTCCCAGGTCAAACAGGCTGGCCGATATCTGCTGGCCATCGACCAGCACGTGCTTCTCGTCCAAATGCCAGCCCCGCGGACGCACCAGCATCACCGCTTGCTCCGGCAACGGCTTGAGTGCGTAGTGCCTGGCCGGCTTGCCGCCGACCTCGGGGCTCGTGTATTCCAACGTGCCTGCAGCGGCGGCGCGCAGGGCGTGCTGGCCGGCCACCAGGTTTTCCCAGGTCGGCGACGTGCTGTCCTCGAAATCGGCCATGAAGCAATTGGCGCCGGAGTTGAGCGCATTGATGACCATCTTGGGGTCGACCGGGCCGGTGATCTCGACCCGACGATCCAACAGCGCAGCCGGCAATGGCGCGACTCGCCAGTCACTTTCGCGAATGGAGCGGGTGTCATCGCGGAAATCCGGCCGCTGACCGGCATCAAACGCTGCCTGACGCGTTATCCGGTGGGACAGGCACGCTTGGCGAGCCGCTTCAAAGCGCTGGTGCAGGGCGGCGAGGAACTCGACCGCTTCAGGCGTCAGCACGCTTTGCTGAAGCATGCTTTGCTGATCGTTGGCCGTCGCGGTAATGGTCACCGTTGCGGTGGGATCTCGCGGGGCAAGAGGCTGTACTGCCGACATGCCGGTACTCCGTTGGGATGGAGATCGACCATGCGGTGGCGTACCTGTATTTGACAACACAGATATTTCAATGTTTTGTATAAGATCTACATATAACTGGATCGCAACTGTTACCCAGCCTGCCGATCAGACCTCCAGCGCGTCCCCGACGAGAGTGCAAATGACTGCCGAGTCGCCCACGGTTCCGCGCTTTTCCTACAAGGGCGACCGGCTGAAGCCGCTGCGGGCGTTCTGCCAAACCGTGCGACTGGGTTCGGTTTCGCGCGCCGCCGAGGCGCTGTACCTGAGCCAGCCCGCTGTCAGCCTGCAGTTGCAGGCACTGGAGCGCGACATGGGCCTGCGGCTACTGGAACGCAGCGGCCGACGATTGGTAATGACGCGCGAAGGCGAGGCTCTGTATGAACTGGCCCGGCCGCTGGTGGAGGGGTTCGATGCGCTCCCTACGGTGTTCCGGGAACGTGTGCGCGGGCTGGATGCCGGCGAACTCAACATCGCCGCCGGCAGCTCCACGATCCTCTACCTGTTACCCCGGATCGTCGCAGCCTTCCGTAGCGCCCAGCCAGAGGTGCGGCTGAACCTGCACAACGTCACCGGCGCCGGCGGCCTGGAATTATTGCGATCCGATGCGGTGGACCTGGCGGTGGGCTCGATGCTCGACGTGCCTGGCGACCTGGATTACGCGCCGGTGGCGCGTTTCGAACCGATGCTGATCACCCCGCTTGACCACCCGCTGGCCTCGCTGAAGAAGCTGAGCTTGCAGGACCTGTCGCCCTACGGCCTGATCCTGCCGCCACAACGGCTGACCACCTACCGGATGGTCGATCTGGTGTTCCAGCGCAATCGCGTGCCCTACACCGTCGCGCTGGAGGTTGGCGGCTGGGAGGTGATCAAGCAGTACGTGGCCATGGGGCTGGGGATCAGCATTGTCACTGCGATCTGCCTGGGTCCTGCCGATGACGCCCGTTTGGCGGCCCGTTCGCTGTCGGACTACTTTCCCGATCGCAGCTATGGCGTGGTGGTGCGCAAGGGCAAGTACCTCAGCCCCCAGGCGCGTGCGTTCACCGAACTGATCAAACCGGACTTGTTCATGCGCCAGGATTACGACGCCACCGGGCAATCCCTACGCTGAGGCGACTCGACGACGATGCATCAGCGACCACGCCGGAGCCGGACGCCGTCCACCTGTCGACGCACGAACCAGCGGTAGCGACCCCATAGCCACAGCCGGCCGGCAAACCACGCCATGGCCCATGGCCCAGTCAGCATCAGTGCATAACGCAGTGGCGTGACAAACGCGGCCCGTCGCAGGGCACGCCAACGATCGGCGCCCGCGACCCACCAGGCCAACAAGAGCGCGGCGCCCACCTCCAGCCCCACCAGACTGGCCAACAGGCTCCAGTGCCCAGTCAACGCCAGCGCGTACAACGCCGTCGGGTACCCAAGCTGTTCCAGCGCCATCAACATCAGCGTGGTGCCGGCGGGCCGCCCCTGGTGCCGGGTCAGACGCTCACCGAACGGTTGTCGATACGCCTCGTGCACCCGGCGCAAGTCGACTTGCAGATCATCGCCATCGCCGCGCGTACGTGACGGTGGCTTACCGCGCCTTTGCGTCCATCGTTGAGCAACGCGCAGCGGACTGCGCAGCAATACATCGAAGTAGTGTCCGCACTGGAGCAGCCCGATACTGACTTGCCAGCACCGGCGTGGCAGGTGCTGGAGTTCGGGATACTCGGTGCGCGCCACGACATCGGCGACGCGGATATTGCGATAGCCCTCGGTGGCCAGTGCCAAAGCAATGAACTGATCCTCAACGGCAGTCAGGTCATCGCCACGGATCGGCTCATAGCGGTCGAACATATCTTCCAGGTAGCGGCGTCGATAGGCGACCGCGCCACCAGAGGCGCATGCGACGCCGCCTTGGCTGCGCATCAGCCCGCTGTCGACAACCCCTTGCTGGATCTGCGCGAGGTGCTCGTAGTACGCCACGCCGAGCGCATGCCACCAACGCCGGTAAGCCGGCCAATGTGCCCTCGGGTCGCGATAGCGGTCCTCGCCCAGCCAATACTGGAACGGGGTCGTGCTTGCCAGCGCGACTCGGTCGTCCTGCCGTAACGGCTTGACGCTCCCGCGGGCACTGGCAATTCCCACGCCCTGGTACAGCTCACGGACACAACGCTCGATGTAGTCCGGCGATTGAAGCACCGTATCGGCATCCAGCACGCACATCACGTCCCCGGTGAACTGGCGCGCCTGCCACTTCAAGGTCGCGGCCCGGCCGATGGACCAGGCACGCACCACGATCTGCAGATCGATCCCATTCGCGCGTGCGAACTCCCGCGCAAACTGGATGGCGTGGTCACGACCAACCCCGGCATCATCGACCAGCACCACGCGCCTTGGCAGACGGGTCTGACGCAGCAATGACGCCAGGCAATGAATGATCGTGTCCTGGTTGCGGTAAACCGGGATAACGACGTCCACGATCGCACGGCGCCAATCCTCGGCCGGCGTCGGCACGGCCGGATCGCCCGCGCTCCAATAACCGGACACCGCCAGCCAGGTGCTCGGGCCGATCACGAACCAGGGCACACAGGCCATGGCTCAGCGCCGCCCGATCCACAGTCGGGATCTCGTGACACGGGCAAGACGGAAGACAGCATCGAAACGGCGCATTGCGGCACTCCGCGGCCGTGATCTGGACGGCCAACTGGTTCGTTTGTTGGGAAATACCACCCCAGACAAAGACAAACGCAATTACCATGCCAACCCGGCAAACCACGTGCCGGAGACCGCCTCAGGCGTCGTGATGCTTGCCCCGCGATACGCCGCGATACCACTCGCGGATGCGTCCGATGTCGGCGCTCATATCCTCACTCAAGCTGATGGGAGCCGCCACCACCAGCACCTTGTCGGGATAGTGGAAGTACACCGGCAGTACCGGCACCTGGGCGGCATGGGCAATCTTCCAGAAGCCGGTCCGCCAATGCTCCACCGGCTTGCGGGTCCCTTCCGGCGCCAGACCGATCCAGAACCGGTCGGCCTGCTCCAGCATTTCGGCCACTTGTCCGACCACCCCGCTGGCGGCACTGCGATTGACCGGGATCACCCCGAGCCGGTTCAGCACGAGCGCCACCAACGGCACCCGGAACAACGAGTCCTTGCCCAGTATCTTGATGTCCAGTCCAAGCGCCAACTTGGCCGCAAACCCCCAGATCCCGTCCCAATTGGACGAATGTGGTGCCCCGATCAGGACGACCTTGGGCAGGTCCGGGAACTCGCCCAGCATCCGCCAGCCGCCCAGCCGCAACACACTACGGCCCAGCCAACGCTGGAAACGGCTTGGCTTCGTCCGCGGGACGCTGGCTGGCAACGTCGGCACGATGTCTGCAGCAGGAGCATGGTCTGGTCGACACATCGGTTGGATATTTCCCCGTGTTCTAGTTACCTATGTTTCCGTCACCCGTCTTCAGCTCGCCGCGAGATGGTCTCCGGCCACCGACCGACAAACCCGTCAGTCCCACTCCTGCCGTGATCGCCCCCGTCCCTGCTTGATCGTACTGCGCTCGCGCTTGCCTGCCAGCCGTCGCTCCTTCGATCCCCGGGTCGGTTTGGTTGCCACACGCTTCTTGGGCGGCTGCAGCCCGTGACTGACGAACGCCGCCAGACGCTCACGCGCATCCTCGCGGTTGCGATCCTGGGTGCGAAACCGCTGGGCACTCAATACCAGCACGCCGTCCAGGGTAATCCGGCGATCCCGGCGCGCCAGCAGACGTTCGCGCACCGGCTCGGGCAACGAGGGCGAGTTGACGATGTCGAAGCGCAGCTCGACGGCAGTCGCGACCTTGTTCACGTTCTGCCCGCCGGGGCCGGCAGAACGCACGAAACGCTCGACCAGTTCGGACTCGGGAATCACGATGCTGCCGATCTCGACCATGGCTCGAGTCTAAACGCCGCGGCGCCCGGGTTCGCTCCGACACTCCTGCGGCAGCCCCTCGAACAACTCCAGCACCTTGCCGAACGGCGGATCAACCGGCGCGGTCACCTGCAGCACGTCCCCCGAATCCGGGTGAGCGAATGCCAGCCGCTGCGCATGCAGCAACATGCGGTGCACGCCGATCATCCGGAACGCCCGGTTGTGTCGCCCATCACCATGACTGGTGTCACCAATGAGGTGGTGCGAGACGTGCTTGAGGTGACGACGGATCTGGCGGAAACGACCGGTCTGCGGTTGCGCGCGCAACAGCGCGTAGCGCGAGGACGCAAAGCCACTGGAAGGCCAGTCACACTCGGTTTTTGCCAGCAGCCCGAAGCGGGTCGTCGCGTCTTTCTTCACCGGCTTTCCCGGCCCCCCGTCAAGCGGGTGATCCACCTGGAAGTCGCCGTCCGGCCATCCCCGGCAGACCGCCCAGTAGTCCTTTTCGATCTCGCCCGCCATCACCGCCTTGCCCAGCACCGAGGCACTGTCGCGGTCGAATGCGAGCAGCAGGCAACCACTGGTTGCACGGTCCAGGCGATGGACCAGAAACACCTTGCGACCGAACTGCTCGCGCAGGCGATCGGCGGCGAAGTCGGTCTCGCCGCGCGCCAGGGCGCTGTCGTGCACCATCAGCCCCGCCGGCTTGTTGACTACAGCCAAGTGCTCGTCGCAATACAGCACGTCCAGCGCGAGTGCGGACGCGACCGGCACGCTGTCCGCTACGTCACCGTCGATGAACCCAGCGGTCACCGTCATGGACGCCGTGGCCACGCCATCAGCATCGCGATCAGTCCAGCCACGCCGGCGACCCAGGACGCGACCGGGATCGACCATAGCGCCGGCCCTCCCGCCTCCAGCCCATACAGCACCGCCGCCGCGATCAGCAGGCCACTGCCAAGGATCGCCGCGACGGTATGTTTTTGCGCATCGCGAACGCTGCGACTCAACTCGGCCAGATCCTGCGAGCGCATCTGCAGCTCATGTTTGCCTTCGATCTGCTGGGTCA
The DNA here is from genome assembly GCF_054052145.1 of Lysobacter sp. A421. Lineage (NCBI taxonomy): Bacteria > Pseudomonadati > Pseudomonadota > Gammaproteobacteria > Lysobacterales > Lysobacteraceae > Lysobacter > Lysobacter sp. A421. The sequence continues at coordinate 36,603 of NZ_JBSVRL010000002.1, forward strand.
GCCAGGTGTGCAGCAGTCGCGGCATTTCCGGGGCGTGGGTGACCAGCTCCGGCAGGCGCTTGCGGAACTCGCCCAACAAACGCCTGGGGCTGTAACGGGCGACCAGGATCTTTTGCAGCACCGGCTTGGCAACGCCCCAGATGTCGATCTTCGGATCCAGCTGCCGGCCCACGCCCTCGATGTTGAGCAGGGTCTTCTGCAGCAGAATCAGTTGCGGTTGCAGGGTCAGCTCGTGCCGCTGCGCAGTGCGGAACAGCTTGACCAGCACCTCGGCCAGGGAGATCTCGCTCAGCGGTCGGGTGAAGTACGGCTCGCACACCGCGCGCACGGCGGCTTCCAGCTCGTCCACCCGACTGTCGGCAGGCATCCAGCCAGAGCGCAGGTGCAGCTCGGCGATGCGGCGGTAATCGCGATTGAAGATCGCCATGAAATTCTCGGCGAGGTAGTACTGGTCCTCATCCGACAGCTGGCCCATGATGCCGAAATCCAGCGCGATGAAGCGCGGGTTCGCCTTGCGCGCCGGGTCGAGGTCGACCCAGATATTGCCGGCGTGCGCATCGGCGTGGAAGAAGTTGTCGCGGAACACCTGGGTGTAGAACACCCGCACGCCCTTGGCCGCCAGCGCGGGGCGATTGATGCCGGCCGCGTCCAGCGCCTCGATGTCGTCGGACGGAATGCCGTGCACGCGCTCCAGCGTCAGCGCGCGGCCGGCCGTGTGCGACCAGATCACCTCGGGCACGTACAGGTCGTCACTGGGGGTGCCGTCGGGCTTGGTCCAGAAACGCCGCAGCACGCTGGCATTGGCACCCTCACGCTCCAGGTCGAGCTCGGCCGCCAGGGTGTTCTCGATCTCGGCGACGATCTCGCGCGGGCGGATCTTGTCGGCGCGCGGATGGGTGCGCTCTACCACGCCGGCCAACGCGCGCAGCAGCCGGATGTCGGCGGCAATCTGCGCCTCGACCTGGGGCCGCAGCACCTTGACCACGACTTCGCGACCGGGGGTGGTGTCAGGCGACGGCAACGTCGCCGCGTGGACCTGGGCAATCGATGCCGACGCCAGCGGGGTGACATCGAAGCGCGCGAATGCCTCGGTGACCGGGCGGCCCAATGCCTCTTCGACGATGGTGCGCGCGAGCTCGCCATCGAACGGCGCAACCCGGTCCTGCAACAACGCCAACTCGGCGGCGATGTCCGGCGGCACCAGGTCGCGACGGGTGGACAGTATCTGGCCGAACTTGACGAAGATCGGGCCAAGCTCCTGCAGCGCCAGCCGCAACCGGGCGCCGCGTGACTGCATGGCGATCGACGCCGGTGCACGCGGAACGAACGGGCGCGCCAGCTTCAGCCAACGCTCCGCCGCAGTGCCATCAAGCAGGTCGTCGAGGCGATGGCGCAGCAACACCCGGCCAATCCGCCAGGCGCGGAAAACCGACTTCATGGTGCTGCGTCCCCGGCCGAGCCGCTGCCCGCAGCAAGCTTCGATGCGCTGGTGTGCAGCCGGGCTATGCGCGCGGCAATCCGCTCCACGTCATCGCGCAAACCATCCACGTCGTCATGGAAGGCATTGAGCTCAGCGCGTGGCACCACGTCGCGCGATTCCTCGGTGACGAACTCGGCCGCACTGCCGGCGAGCTGCCCGGCCACGACCTGTGCGCGGCGCAATCCGGCCGCCAACGCGTTCGCGATCTGTACCCCCAGCACGTCCCCGAACACCTTTGCGAAGGGCCGCTGCCAGTCCGGGTCGAACCGCTCGGCCAGTCGCTGCAGTCGCCGCGCAAGGTCGGCATCGCCTTCGATCCGCAATTTCCCGACCGGCGGCGCATCGTCGTTGCGCAGGAAAGGCAGCTGCGAAATCAGCCCGTCCAGGGTGCTGCGTACCGACAAATCCGGCTCGGGTTGGCCATCAATCGGCCCGACCTCAAGTCGCTCACCATTGACGCGAACCTGCAGTGCCAGCGGCGGCGAGCTCAGGCGCAGCGCGACCCGTCGACCATCCAGCGCGCGCAGGCTGTCGCGGGTATCGGGGTCCAGTGCCAGCGCACGGTTGAGCGCGGCTTCCAGCGCGCGCCCGGCCGCGGGCTTGAGTGCGCCCAGGAGCGACGGGCTGGACGGGTGTGATGGCTCGGTCATTCGCGCATTCTACTGGGCTTGGCCAATCCCGCCGTGGTCATGGCTGGAGCCGGAATACGCGGCGGCAACGCGCGCGAGCCCTTCATCGAAGCTCACCGATGGCCGGTAGCCAAAGTCGCGCCGCGCCGGACCCATGTCATACCAATGCGCGGTAGCCAGTTGCTCGGCAAGAAAACGCGTCATCGGTGGCTCGCCCTCCAGCGGCAGGGCTCGCCACAAACCTTCGCAGGTGGCTCCGATCGCATAAGCCAGGCCAAACGGCAGGGTCTTGTTCACCAACGGCGCACCCGCCGCGGCGAGCAGGCCATTGACCGTCTCGCGCATGGTCCGGGGGTCATCGTTGCTGATGAAGTACGCCCGTCCGGCGCACGCGGCGCCGGGCTCAAGATGATCGAACGCATCGAAATGGGCCTGCGCGGCGTTGTCGATATAGGTGGTATCGACCAGGTTGCTGCCGTCGCCGACCAGGCGCAGCCGGCCAGCGCGAGCCCGCTCGACCAATCGCGGCAGCAGCTGGTTGTCACCCACGCCCCAGATCAGCCGTGGCCGCAATGCCACCGTAGCCAGCGATGCGTCGCTCGCGTCCAGCACATCTTTCTCGGCGATCGCCTTGGTTGCGGCATACGGTGCCTTGAAGTGCTCGCCGTAGGGCACGGTTTCCGCACTGCCACCTTCCACCGGATGGGTCGCCCGGTGGGTCACGCTCGGGCTGGAGGTATAGACCAGGCGCTGGATGCCACGGGCCCGGCAGGCATCGAGCACATGCCGGGTACCGAGCACGTTGGCGCGATGGTAGTCCTCGTAGGGCCCCCATGCACCGGCCTTGGCGGCGTTGTGGAAGATCGCCTCGCAACCTTTCGCGGCATGGATGACCGCGTTGGCCGAGGCGAGATCGCCCTGGATCTGCCTGACCCCCAGCGCGTCGAGTTCGGGGTACAGGCCGCGGTTGAAACTGACTACATCGTGTCCGCGATCGCGCAAACCGCGGCACAAGGCCTGGCCAAGAAAACCACCGCCACCGGTCACCAGGATTTTCATTCGCCCATCGTACGACACTGGCGACGGGCTGCACGGCCTTGTCCGCGAGGTTGGACGCGCAATGTTGGAACATACCGCTAACGCTTGCCGGCGGCCCACCGCGCCAAGGCCGGTCGCCCAATCTTTGCGTTGTGGCGGATATCGACCGGAAAGCCCGGGTGGCTCAGGAATCGGACGATGCCTGCCGTATGCGGATTGCGAGCCGCCATGGCGCCCAGCTCGCGCTCGATCCGGGGCCATTGCTTCGCGCTGACCCCCGGCGCCAGCTCCACGCAAAGCACCGGCTGCTTTGCGCCTGACTCGCCAACCCCGACCAACGCGGTGCGCCGTACCTCCGGGTGGGAGTTGAACACCGGCTCGACCTGCTCGGTATACAGCGGCCCGGCCGCGGTCTGCAGCCGATCGGACTTGCGGCCGCAGAACCACAACCTGCCATCGGCATCCAGATAGCCGAGGTCACCCATGCGATGGACGGTGCGCGTTGCCACTTCCTCGTGGATCTTGGCCAGCCGGGTCTGCTCGACACGATGGAAGTAGCTATCGGTCGTGGTCGGCCCCGCCACGGTGATCTCGCCCACCTCTCCGGCCGGCACGCACAGCGCGTCCGACCATTCGCTGATCGCGTCGTCGGTAATGCGGATGATCCGCACCACGTTCGGCGCCACCGGCCGACCGACACAGGTGCCGGCGCCGGTCGCGGTGGCCACGCCGGTTGTCTCCAGCTCACGGCCCTCGATCATCGCCACCGGCAAGCACTCGGTCGCGCCGTAAGGTGTCCAGAAACATGCGTCCGAGGGCAGCAAGCGTTGCAGCCTGGCCACCAGATGGGCCGGCACCGGGGCGCCGGCCGACATCACCCGTTGCAACGTCGGCAGCTTTTGTCCATGCCGAGCCAGCACTGCCATCAAGGCCGGCGACCCGAACAACTGGTCGACGCCGAAACGTGCGATTGCATCACACAGCTTGCGCGGGTCCGCGTTGGCCGGCCGGGTCGGGTCCATGTCCGGGATGATCGACGTCACCCCCAGCGCGGGGTCGAACAAGGCAAACGGCGGGAAGGTCGCCAGGTTGACGCCGCCGGGCACGATGCCGAATGCGTCGCGCAGCATGTCAACCTGGGCGATGAAATGCCGATGCCGGTAGACCACGCCCTTCGGGACTCCGGTCGAGCCACTGGTGAACAGGATCGCCGCGACGTCATCGGGTGCCGTCGCGGCCAGTGCCACGAACCGGGCCGACACACCGACACGGTTCGCGCCCTCCTTCTCGACCTGATCCAGCGTTGCCTCACTCAGCCAGGCGCGCTTGCCGGTGGTGATGGTGACCCGCGCCGACCTCGCCCAGCCCAGCAGCTTGCGCCCGACATGCGCCAACGGAACCCCGATGAACGCCTGCGGCTCGGACTCGGCCAAGCACTGTTTCAGCGCGCGCTTGTCGATGCCCGGATCCACCAGCACCGGCACCGCACCGGCCTTGAACAACGCGAACATCAACAGAAAGAATTCCGGCGACGGCCGCACCATGACCACCGTACGGCTGCCGCGTACCACGCCGCGCAACGCCAGCCCGGCCGCGATGGCATCGCTGCGCGTGTCGAGCTCGGCGTAGGTCAGGCTGACGTCATACCGCGCCAGCCCATCCGGCCCACGCGAGCCCGGGCAACGCATCGCGACCCGGTCGGGTTGCTCAGCGGCCAGCCGCGGCAACGCCGCCGCGATGTTGCACGAATCCGTCATGCCCCGATTGTAGGCGTCGCCCGGCAATCAAACCGCCAACGGATGGGTATCCAGGAACTGGCGTATCGCCGGCACCAGTACCTCGTGCTTGTCCTCCAGCACGTAATGCCCCGCATCCTCGAACGCCTGCACCTGCGCCTGCGGCAGCGCATCGGTGAAACCCTTCAGAAAGTGTTTGTCGAACACGAAGTCGCGCAACCCCCAGCCGATGAACACCGGCCGGTCCGCATACTCCGGCAACCGCCGCCCCGCCTCGGCCACCAGCGGCCACGCCGCATCGCCCTCGCCCAACGGAATGTCCTGCATGAAGCGCAACGTGCTGATCGCATTGACCCACCCGTTGTACGACGCGATGTAACCACGGCGCACGTCCGCCGGCAGCGACCGCCGCGTCCCCATCCACGCCGCACCGCGCGCAAACAGATTGAACCGCCGGATCAGCCAACCGCCTAGCTTCGAGTCCCGCCCCAGCGACAACCGCCACGGCATCGGTTTGGCCGTCGGCAACGGAAACGCAGCGGTGTTCAACACCACCAGTCGTTTGACCTGTGGCATGTGTCGCAACGCCCAACCGAAGCCGATCATCCCGCCCCAGTCGTGCACCGCCAGCGTGACCGGTCCGGTGATGCCCAGGTGCGTCAGCAGTGCCTCGACATCATCAATCCGCGACTGCAGCGTGTAGTCGTAGCGCGGCGACGCCCCCGGCGCATCGTCGGGCTTGTCCGACAACCCCATGCCGACGTGGTCCGGCACGATGCAGCGGTAGCGGTCGCGCAACCCCAACACCAGGTGCCGCCAGTAGAAGCTCCACGACGGATTGCCGTGCAGCATGACAATGACCTCCGGCGCCACGCCACCGTCATCACGTGGGCCCTCATCGAGGTAGCTCATCGCGATGCCGTGGCGAACGTTGAAACGCTGCGGCGTGAAAGGGTAGTCGGGCAGGTGCGTTGGCGTCATTGGAAAGGGAACGGCGACTGGGACCGCCATTGTCGCCTCGTCGCTCCCGCAACGCACGAAGGTGCGGGCGTTGAGTGCCTGGGCGTCGGCAGCGACGAGCGGAATCTGTTGTTTTGGAGCTGAATCGCGCCTGCAGGGGACGGCCCAAGCGCGAGGCGGGCTGTGCATAATTGGCACTCGACTCCAGGTAGGGATACCTCATGCACCGGAAGCTCCGCGCGTCGTCTGTTTCGTTGGTCATTGTCATGCTCCTTCCAGCTTGTGCAGCTCTGGCCGAGTCACCGCAACAGGTACCCACCGACGGCATCTATCCAGATGTGATCGAACATCCGATGCCCGAAAATCTGTCGCAGTTCAAGCAGCCAGACAGCTTGGTCGCCGACCTCAAGGCGATCCAGACCGGTAGCTTGGAAGAGCGGCTGAAGGCACTAGCCGAGAAGTCCAAGCGCGACCAGATCTTCGTGGAAGGCGGCACCTTCCAGATGGGCGATTTCGGTCGATTGCAGAGCGAAGAGAAGCTGCCCTGGGACAGTCAATCGCACAGCAGCCCGCTGCACGAGGTCACGCTCGACAGCTATTCGATCAGCAAGTACAAGGTCACGCTGGCCGAGTTCGATTTGTATGCGGAGGCGAACGATGTGCCGACCGTGAATAACGAGGCCATCGATAGACGAGCCGTCGCTGACATACCGGCCTATCGTGCACCAGACAGACCTGCAGGTACGACTTGGTACCAAGCCAAGGCTTATTGCCAGTGGCTAGGCGAATTGACGGGATTGCCATTCGATATTCCGACCGAAGCGCAGTGGGAATACGCGGCCCGGGATCGGGGCCGGTACATTGTCTATCCCACCAGCAATGGAAAGCTGGAATGGAATGTGAATGTGCCCGATGACGACCTCAATGACGCCATTAGCGGCGGCTGGCCGTTACCCGTTGGACTGTTCCCCCCGAGTCACCTGGGCTTGTTTGATCTTGCAGTGAACAGCATGGACTGGGTTCAAGATTGGTACGACGCGGACTACTATGCGGTCAGCCCGAAAGAGAACCCATTAGGACCGTCGACGGGCACCCACAAAGTACAGCGCAGCTGGCCAACCTCAAACGACGGGGCAGCGAGAACGATGAGCCGCCGATTTGCAACGCCGAAACCCGCGCCGGAGAAATCTCAGAATACCTATCTCGATGGTTTCCGCTGTGCCATCCAGAGCCCTGAGCCGGTCATGTCACTCTAGGCGTAACGGACGCTCGCATCTGCGTCCCGCTCTGTAGGGTCAAACACAGGCATCAATGAGCCGGGGTTGTAGCCGCCCGCTACCCGGTACCCGTCATGGTCACCACGCAAGGCGTTGACCAAATAGCGCGGCTGGTCATTATCGACAAACGGATGGCCAAGTATCGGTTGGTCGTACAAGGTGTCGTAAATTGCAGCCAGACTGCGCTCATGGCGCTGCATACGCCCGTCCATGTCTTTCATGTCGACCCCGATATCCAGGAAGCTCTGGACATGACGTTCGTTGGCTTGCCAGCCATCCGCATCCTTGCTCCCTGCGGCTGTCATGTGTTGAAGGATGTTGCGGTACTCAGCCTTGCTGCGGGCTTTTCGAATCACTTTCAGCACCGACTGCTTACGACGATCCAAGGTTTCTACCAACACCGGAACGACGCCTTGGTTCTCCGGTAGAAACACTGTCTTGGTCCACATCGAGTGACGCGTGAGTTGGTACAGGATCATGCCCTTGGTCTCGGGCGGAACGTATTCCAGGACTTCGGGATCTGCTAGCACGCGGTTCATTAGCTCAACTCGTTCAACCTCGTTCTCAAGTTGCGTGAATACATCGCGCGCGACGTCAAGCGTACGGTCTCCATAGGTTTCGATGGTATCTGCCAACTCCTTGCCGTTTTTGATCGCCCAAAGCGAATAGGTCTTCCACACTTCGAAAGCGGTGTCTCCAAATATCTCCAAAAACTCATAGTTCACCGAGTACAGCATGTGCGCCAGGTAGCGACTGAATCCGAACGTCTGTTTGGCATCAACCTCGAACTCCAGCTTGCCACCGGCGCCGACGCCCAGACAGACTGAGCCCGCCGCCAGCAGCCGGAACTTGCCGTTGTTGTAGTCGATCCGGAACTGGCCGCCGATGCCGGCCCCGGCCTGCACCTGTCCACCGGGGCCGATTTTGCACAGCGGCTCGAACTTCCTGTTCTCCGGATCGTTCCATTCGATCAGCCCCTTGATCTCGCCACCGGCACGGGCACCGGCAAACAGGTCGGCGGCGCCCTCCACTTGTGCGCCATCCCGCACCTCCCGGCCCAGTTTCAGGCCTTTTGCCGACAGCGGCTTTTTGCTCGACCGGCCGCGCAGGCCTGCCTTGCTCTTTCCCGTCAGGCTGGAGTAATCGACCTCCAACCCGAGCTGCCCGCAAGCGCTGGCGCCGGCCATGCCCAGCAGCTCCAGTTGAAGACCCAATCGGATCTGACCGGCCTCATAGGTCTTGCCGCTCTTGGGCCCGACCATGCTGATCATGTGACCACCGCGCGCTGGCCAATAGCCCGCTGCGGTGAATTTTCCTTCGGCAATGGCGAATTCCGCGCGAGCGTCGGCGCGCACTGCGACGTTGCCTTTTTTCGGGTTCCAACTGGTCGACACCCCCGCACCGGCAAAATAGCGCAGCAGTTGGGCTTCCGCGCCGAGTTCAATCCGTTGGCTTGGATCGGCGTTGATGCCATCCGCCCATGCCTTGAGCGTCTCGTCGATGGAGCGATTCACATCCTCGAAAAATGCGCCTTGAACTCCAACCTCCGCCTTCCAACTGGCCGAGGACTCAAGTTCGGTCAGCTGTTTTCCCAACTTTTCCGTGTCGACCTTGCCTTCTTTCAGGAACGAATCCGACTGTCCCTGATACTTGGCTTGCTCGCCCTTGTTCAGCGGGTACTTGCGGCGCTTGTCCTTGACTTTGTCATTACGCACATACGACCAGTTGCGCGCCCAGGTGTAGCCAGTTTTTTCCGGCTTGGTCTTCGCGCCCGTGTTGCGCTTGCTGCGCTGACGAATGGGGATCAACTCGGTAATCTTGCCGCCGGTCCCATCCAGCTTGCCCAACGGCTTGAACTCGTCTTCCATGACGGTTTGAGCCTTCTGCAAGGTCTTCTCCGCTTCCGCCAGCTTTTGCTGGGCTTTCAATAGTTCCTGTGGATGCCGGGGAACTGTCCGGTCCGGAGCACCTGCAGCACGTTGGGCCTCCAGTAGTTCATCCTGGATTACGAGGTAAGCATCTTTCGCCTGATTGAGGTCGTAGACGAGTTTGTCCATCTGCCGACATTCTTTCTCGACGGCCGCCGCATGCTCAGCAGGCACGACCCATAGCTCACCGGTTTGCGGTTCGTAGAAGATCAGTGGCGCGGGATCTACAAACGCATCGACCTGGCTGCTATCGCGGGGGTTGGAACTGGAGTCAACCAGCGTGGTTTCATTGTTGCTTGGTGCGTCCATGCGTGTGACCCCTTCATTCGTCGTCAAGAAACAACTGCAAGGCTTGCTGTTTGCTGCCCGTGTGGATGCGCCAGGTGGCGCCATCGGCATCGGTCACGCCGCTGAACTCGGTGCCATCTGCCAACAGCACGCGATACGGCATGAGCGGCAAAATCTCGCCCGAGATCTTGTCCTTCAGCACGAACTGCTCATCGTTAAGTCCGAGCAGTTTGGTGGGGAGTTCAACGTCTTCCAGGGAGCCGCTTTGCGCGGTCGTCCATTCCTTCTTCGCTGCCTTGAAATCGATCGTGCCGGGCGCGCCCAGCTCGATGTCACCGCCTTCCAGCTTGATATAGGCGCCGGCGGCGGCCGCAAGCAGATGCTTGCTCGCCGCCATATTCACATCGGCGGTCGTGCTGGCGATGGTGACGCTGGTCTGCGCGGCCAAGTTGGCTACGTTCCTGTGAGCCCGCGCACTGACCGCCCCTTGCGCAGCGTGCAATGCAATGCCGGTCTCGGTGTTCGGCTTGCCGGACGGCGGTTCGCTGCCGTGCGCGTACAGGGCTATGCCGTTTTCGACCGCGATCACGCTGCCGCCCTGACTCAACCATTGCAGGTCCTTGTCGGCACTCAGTGTGCTCTGCGTGCCCGATACCCAGACTTGGTCGGCCGGCGTGACACTGACGATGCCATCGGCGCCGCTGGCCAGTAAGGTCGGGGCCGACCATGCGGGTACGTCGCCTTCGCCGCCGCCGATGCCGGGGCTCGGTGCGCTGCCACCGCCGCTGGCGTTGAGGTTGACCTGCACGGTCTTGAGTGTCTGTTGGGCCGGCAACTCACCGGCTTCGCCGGGCAGGTCAGCGCCTTGCGCCTTGGCGACGTCGTTGAGTCTCGCCAACAGTTGCTCGCTTTGGGCCAGTTGTGCCTGCGCGCCGCTGGCGTCGAGTTGCCGGTGGCCGCGCTCGGTGGACAGCAGCAGCCCGGCGCCGGCGCGGATCGCGCCGCTGGCCCGGGTTGACAGTTCGACACCAAACCCACGCTCGTCGCCACGGACGTTGTCGCGGCCTCCCTTGAGGTGGCCGAGGGTCAAGGTGCTCTCGTGCTGGGTGGTGCTGGCCTGGGCGCGGCCTTGGCCGGGTGTGCCGTCCAGCCGCAGTTGCTGGTAGCCGCCGCTGCCGCTCTGGCTGGCCGACAGGGCTTGCGACTTGAACCCGGTGAACACCGCGTTGTGCGCGTTGCCGTCGAACCAGGCCGAAGCATTGCCGGTGGCGCCGGCCGCGCCGCCGCTGACCTGGTTGTGCGGTGCGTCGGGCTGGCCTTGGCCGTTGTAGACGCTGCCGACCACGACCGGGCGGTCGATGTCACCCTCCAGGAACGCGACCACCACCTCTTGTCCCTTGCGCGGCAGCAACACGCTGCCCCAGTTGTCGCCGGCCCACGCGACCGCGACCCGGACCCAGGTCCAGGCGGCATCGGTACCGGGGGCGTTGTCCTCGCCGGCAGGATGCGGCTGGCGATGGCTACCGTTGCCACCACGCTGCCAAGGGAACTGCACCTTGATGCGGTGATCGCGGTCGGTCTGGATCGAGCTGCCATCGGTGACGACGATGGCGGTCTGGGCGCCGCTGACGGTCGGCTTGGGGTGCAGGCGTAGGCCGTGGTTGTCGGTGGTTTGCGCTCGGTAGGGCACGGCGGATGGCAGCGCGGTGAAGGTGTTCTGGTAAAAGTCGGTGGCGGCGCAGGCCGGATCGTAGGTTGCAAGCGACGTCACTGGATCCCCGCCTGCGCGGGGATGACGGCGGGATGCACGGGGATGACGGCTGGCTGCGCGGGGATGACGACGGGTTGCGTGGGGATGACGGCTGACGTGGTCGGCCAAAGAGTTGGAGCCGTCTGCGCGGGAGAGGGAGTCGAGCGCGGCGGGCAGCGCAAGGGCGGGCAGATTGGCGAGGCCGAGTTGCTGTTCCACTTGGGCGAAGATCTCGGCACCGAGGTTGTTGTGGGCGCGGTGGTGCAGGCGCAGGCAATGGAACTGGTTGTTCGGCGCGCCCTCGCTATCGACGACATAGGCGGGGTGCTGAGTCAGGGCGAAGCGCCCACCAACATGCAGCTGGCGCCAGCTGCCTGCACCGTCGACGGTATTGCGGCCGACCTGCAACGCTTCCAGTTGCTGTCGGGCGAAGCGCTCGCCGCTGGCGCGATCGGACCAGGCGTAAGGGCCGGCGGTGTCGGAATCGGTGGCGATGACGGTGCCGGGGGCATCGGCGTCAACTTCGGTGGCGCGGCTATCGAACCGGCGGTAATCCCAGCTGGCCCGCTGCAGCCGGCCGGTCTGCCAGCGCCGGGTTGCGGCGAAGTGCTGGACGGCATCGTCGCGTTCGGTAACGTCGCTGCGATGAAAGCGCACGTCGCCAAGATCAACAAAGGCATCATTGTGGTCGGCCAGTACCAGCGCATGGGCACCCGGGCTTTCATCATCGGCGCCACCACTGTGCTCGAACCAGTAGTACAGGCCTTCGTCGGCCAGCACGCGCTCAATAAAGGCCAGATCGGACTCCTCGTACTGGGTGGTCAGGCTGCGTTTGCGGTAAGCATCGCGGTCGGCCAGTTCCCAGCGCCAGTCCGGCACCAGCTTGCCCTGCTCGCTGCCGCTATCGGGCATGTAATCGGCAAACACCGACTCGACGATCTCGATCACGCTCATGTCCTGGAACACGTAGCTGTCGAACCGGTCTCTCAGTAGCGCCAGCCACGGCTCGATCCGCAACCGGTAGCGCGCCAGCCCGCCATTGCTGCCAACACGCTCGAACGCCGTGACGTGGCCGTGGAAAGGTCGCAACCGATCGCGTGACGTGGCGGTCTGCAACTCCAGCAGCACCGGCTGGCCGAGCAGCGCGACCAGGTCGAGGTGGGCATCGACCGACAAGGCGGTCAGCTCCAGCCGAAAGCCGGGGGTGGCGTCGACGGATGGCGCCAGCACCTCAATGCCATCGAGACTTTCGACGACCAGAACATCGGCGCCCAACGGCGTGTGCAGGCGCAGCAGCCGGTCGTACTGCTTCGGCCCGCCGCTCAATGCGTTCAAGACTGTGGTGAGCACATCCATGATGTTCGCCTCCTTGCGAAACCTGATCAGCTGATCTTGTACTTGAACGCACCCTTCTTGTCGGCGCCGACCCTGATCTTCGCGATCGCGTCACCCTCGGCCATCCTTGCCAGCACCGACTCGGCGACCTCCGGCAACAAGCTGCCGTTGAGGATGTGGTCGACGTTACGGGCGCCGGAATCGACTTCGGTACAACGTGCCAGCACCGCGTCGACCAGGCTGGCGTCCCAGGTGAATGCCGCCTTGTGGTTGGCAACGATGCGATCGCGGATGCGGCCCAGTTTGAGCTCGATGATGCTGGCCAGCACCTCGTCGCTTATCGGGTAGTACGGCACCACCTTCAGGCGGCCCAGGAAGGCCGGCTTGAACGACCTCATCAACACCGGGCGCAGCGCATCGGCAAGCGCATCGGAGCCGGGCAGCTCGGCGGCGCTCTTGTTGAGGCAGGCCTGCATGATCTGGCTCGAACCGCTGTTGCAGGTGAGGATGATCAGCGTGTTGCGGAAGTCGATCTCGCGGCCTTCGGCATCATCCATCTGGCCCTTGTCGAATACCTGGAAGAACATTTCCAGCACGTCCGGGTGGGCCTTCTCAACCTCGTCCAGCAGCACCACCGAGTACGGGTTACGCCGCACCGCCTCGGTCAGCACGCCGCCCTCGCCGTAGCCGACATAACCCGGCGGCGAGCCCTTGAGGCCGGAGACGCTGTGCGCCTCCTGGTACTCGCTCATGTTGATGGTGATCAGCTTGCGCTCGCCGCCGTAGAGCACGTCCGCCAGCGCCAACGCGGTCTCGGTCTTGCCGACGCCGGACGGGCCGACGAACAGGAAAACGCCGCGCGGCTTGTTGGGGTCCTCGAGTTTTGCCGCGGCGGTGCGCACGCGCTCGGCGACGGCCGCCAGCGCGTGGTCCTGGCCGATCACCCGCTCGCCCAGCAGCGCGGCGAGGTTACGCACGGTGCGGATCTCGTCCTTGACCATGCGGCCCAGCGGGACCCCGGTCCAGGCGCTGACGATCTCGGCGACGACGCCGGCGTCGACCTGCAGCGGCACCATCGGGGTCTCGCCCTGGAGGGCGCGCAGTTCGGCAAGCAGCAGGTCGAGTTCGGCAAGTTTGGGGCTGAGGGCTTTAGCCGCTTGTTTGGCCTTGGACTTGGCCGATTTGGCCTTCGGGGCGATCGCGACAGCGGTGTCACTTTCGCTGGCTTCGGGCTTGCCCTCACCCCAGGCCTCTCCCGCAGGGGCGGGAGAGGGAGCAGATACGCCGTCTTGGGAAGCGGACTCGGCAATTGCGGCGTCGGCTTCCAGTCCGGCGCGCAGGTTCTGGATCTTCTGCGCGAGTCCGGACTCCAGCTTGAGCCGCTTCCGGCTGTCGGCCAGAACTTGGCGCGCCTGCGCCTGTTGCACCGTCAGTTCGGCCAGGCGCTCTTCGTGATTCGCGCCAACGGTCGCCTCGCGGTTGAGCGCGGCCAGTTCGGCGTCGAGCCGGTCCAGGTGCTTGCGGGTGTCCTCGATGATTGCCGGCGTCGCGCTCTGGCCCAGGGCAACCTTGGCGCAGGCGGTGTCGAGCACGCTGACCGCCTTGTCCGGCAACTGCCTGGCGCTGATGTAGCGGTGCGACAGCCGCACCGCTTCGGTGACCGCCTCGTCCATGACCCGGATCCCGAAGTGTTTCTCCATCAACGGCACCATGCCGCGCAGCATCGCCGCACACAGAACCTCGGAAGGCTCCTCGACCTTGACCACCTGGAAGCGGCGAGCCAGCGCGGCATCCTTCTCGAAGTACTTCTTGTATTCCGACCAGGTGGTCGCGGCGATGGTCCGCAGCTCGCCTCGCGCCAGCGCCGGCTTGAGCAGGTTGGCAGCATCGCTCTGCCCGGCCTGGCCGCCGGCGCCGATCATGGTGTGGGCCTCATCGATGAACAGCACGATCGGGTGCGGGCTTTTCTTGACCTCGTCGATGACACCCTTCAAGCGATTCTCGAACTCGCCCTTGACGCTGGCGCCGGCCTGCAGCAAGCCCATGTCGAGGGTATGCAGTTCGACGCCGCGCAGCACCTCGGGCACGTCGCCGGCCGCGATGCGCGAGGCCAGTCCTTCGACCACCGCCGTCTTGCCGACGCCGGCCTCGCCAGTGAGGATCGGGTTGTTCTGCCGGCGCCGCAGCAGGATGTCGATCATCTGCCGGATCTCAGCATCGCGGCCGATCACCGGATCGAGGTGGCCATCACGCGCACGACCAGTCAGGTTGGTGGTGTACTGGTCGAGCGCCGGGGTTTTCGACAAGCCGGGGGCGACCGCCTGTCCGGCGTCGTCACCGTCGACTGGCGCATCGGCATCGGCGAAGCGCACCTCTCCGCCTTCGCTGGAGCCTTCAGTCAGTTTGGCGAAATTGTGTTTGAGCTCGTCGCGCTTGATCCTGGCGAGCTGCGCCGAGCCGCGATACGCCAGCTGCGCCAATCCGGGCTCGGTCAGCAGTGCCAGCAGCAGGTGGCCGCTGCGGATGCGGGTGGTCTGAGCGTCCAGCGATGCCAGCAACCAGGCATGCTCGAACAACCTCGGCAGCTGCTGCGAGAACACTGGCGTGCGCGTGTTACCGCTCTTGAAGCGCGCGATCTCGCCCTCAAGCTCGCTGCGCAGGTTGTCCACGCCCACCCCGCTACGCTGGGCAATCAGGACGACATCGCTCCGGGGATGGTCCAGCAACGCCACCAACAGGTGTTCCAGGTCGACCTCGTAGTTGCCACGGGCCAGACACAGGTTGGCCGCGCGCTCGGCGGACTGGCGGCAGGTGTCGTTGAGTTTTCCGATCAGGGTCTTGAGGTTGATGCTCATTGCGGTGCGTTCCATGCGGTGGAGCTGTGAAAGGGGGCCAAAGCCAGCCGGCTATTGCAGGGTGTGGATGCCGTAACGGGTGTCCGAGCGCGGCGCATCCGGCGGCCGCGAGCAGACGAAGCTGTCAAAACCCAGGCGACTGCCGCCCTGCTTGGTCAATGCGACTGCCTGTACATGCTCGGGTTTGAGGCTCAGGCATATCTCGTATTCCAGGCACGAGCCGGTCAACAGGGTCAGCCACTTGGCGAGTGCCTGGGCAGCATCGCCCCCGGGCAGGAAGTCATCGAAGTGGTCGCGATCCATCGGGCCGATCCAAAGACGCATACGCAGGTCGCGCTGCCACACGCGATCACCCGCCAACGCCGTACTGCCCAGTGCCGCGTTCCCCAGGCCCAGACGGGTGCGCTGGGCTTCGGGCACCGGGTACCAGGCGCCGACGAATTGCTCCACCCGCAACGGCACCTCGAAGTGGTCCGACAGGATCCGCTGCAGCATCTGCGCCGAAACCGGATGCTGACGGATTGCGCCGGCGTAATGGGCGATGGTCTGGTCGAATATCGCGCCGCCGTCATCGGACATGCGGCCGCGCAGGCCCTTCAACCCGACGCCAGACAACGACAACACCAGCGGCAGGAACCGCTCATCTCCATCCAGCTCGTACTGCAACCCCAACCGGTGCTTCTTCCAGGCCGCGTAATGCGATGCCACCGCGCGGTTGCTGAACATGTCCAGGAATGCCCGTGCGGCACGGTCGCGCTGGTACATCTCACGGCCTGCCAGCGACTCGGTGTAGTGCAGTGGCAAGACGCCATGACTGCCAAGCAGGCCCATGAACGCCGGCGTCAGATGGACCTCATTGAGGTCTTCCATGGTCACCGCATGCTCGATGGCGGCGGCGCGATCCAGCGCGGTTCCGTCACCGGAGAAGCCCTGCACCGATTCAATCTCGCTGGCCGCAAATCCCAGCGACATCGAGTTCTTGAAACGCAAGCGCTGCGACACGACATCGCCGGCCTTCACTCCCTGGCGAATGAACAGTTGCTCCAGTATCCGCAGCGCCTGGAAAAACTCGAAACGCTGCGGCTCGGTGAGCAACTGTTGCGCTACACCAGGATCGATTCGCCGCTTCGCGGTTCGCATCGGATCAACTCCTCGCCGCTGTCGGAAGACAGCAGGGTCAATTGGGTGAAACTGTTGGCATGCACGTACAGACCGAAGAAGTGGTCGAGCACGCGCGCGAAAGTGGCGATGCCATGGCCCACGAAAGCAGCCTCATCGACGCTCAGGCGGATCTCGATCCCCCGCACCACGCTGGCGAAATGCTTGCCCGGCAGCCAGGCGTTGGCAGGGCGATGGTCCAAACCGAGCACGCCGTCGATCTGTCGTCCCGACACGCTGCTGTGAGCGATGTCGTACAACCGGAGCATCTCCTTCAGTGCCGGAAGACCGCTTTGGGTCAAGGACAAATGATTGAGTGCCAGGTGCGATATCAATCGCCACTGCACCCCGCGCCCGCGTGCGAAGCGCATCGGCCGGCTCGGCTTGCGCAACAAGACGATCGTTCGCGCCGCGCCGCCTCCTTCCATGGTCAGATCGCCGCCTTGCACGCCGTACGCCAGGAAGCTGGGCAGGTCGCGGTTGCTGCAGGTCAGCTCCAGGCTGACCACGTCGGTCTGCGGCTGCACGGGATTGAAGTCCAGGTCGACAAACGACAGTTCGGTCTCGAAACCGGGACTGCTACGCGCAACCTGCTCGTCGCGGTGAACCAGCCAGTAGTGACCGGTGCCGTCGGGCGTCTCGCCGTGATGGAGCGAGTAGAACGGGCGGAACTCGGTGACTTTCTCGCCCTGTGGCGTCTGCCGCACCCGTTTGACCGAGTCGATCGAGACCACTTCGTAGGCGAATGCCCGGCGGGCGTCGGCAACCACCGGGTAACTGCTGCTGCGATGGTCGACCCGGATGGGCTCGCCGTGCTGCGCGAACAGATTGACCACCGGCGTGCACCCCAGCAGCAGGTTGTCTGCTGACAAGTCCTCCAGTACGCGCGCGGCCGGAGCATCGACCGGCTGCGCATCGAGCACCAGGTGAATCGTGAAATGGCCGCCCATCTGCCCACCCAGGGCCTTCAGATCCAGGTCGAAGAAGCTGAACTTCTCCGGAAATGCGAATAGCTCGGTCAGTAGGCGATAGGCGGGGTGGGAGCGTGCGGGAAAGTCGATCAACGCCTCATCGTCGGAAAATCCGACCTGGCGCAATGGTGAGCTGGGTAACGCGATCCAGCGGCCGCTGCCGGTGCATTCCAGATAGGTGGCACGCACACCGTAGGCCAGGGTGTCACGCAATGCGGCGCACAGAGTTGCCTCGCCATCGACAAACAGGCGCAGGGCCTCCATCCCCAGCGCGCTGACCGACTGGTGCTCCCCAAGCAGCTCGAATGCCAGCGAGACCTGGCCACCGCAACCGGGCGGCAAGCTGGTCGCCATCGGCGCATCGGCAATCGTTCGATAGCGCGCATTGCGTAGCCCGATCGGCGCCAGCACCACGTCATAGGCGCTTCGGAACCGGCAGTTCACTCCCCGCACGCTGCGCGAGTGAAGTAACGTATCGCGCGCAATCACTACCGGCGCACCCAGTTGCGCCAACGCGGGACCCATGTCGAACCTGGCGATCGAGCATGACGGAAACGGCCGCAGGTAGTGCGGGTACATCACTTCCAACAACGCCTCGGTAAACTCCGGGTAGTCGTCCTCGATCTTCTTGTTGGTTCGAGCGCTGAGCAGGGCGAACGACTCGATCAAGCGCTCGACATGCGGGTCCTGGCTTCCATCTGCGGACAACAGCAGACGTGCGGCAATTTTCGGGTATTGCTCGGCAAATTCCTTTCCATAGCGACGCAGGAATCCCAGCTCGCGCTCGTAGTAGGGCAGCAGGTCTTCCATCTCAGTGGCTCACCGGCCGGGCGTAACGACAGCTCATGCGGCGGCCATTCGGCGCAGCCGGCTGACCGAGTATTGCAACGTGCTTGGCTGCAACATCGCGTCGAAACTGATCGGCTCACGCGCAGGTTGCACGTCAAGCAATCCGTGGATCGAAAAGTGCAAGCCCCCGGCCCCGCGACCATTGCCTTCCAATGAAACCCTGACGCCATGCAGTCGCGGTTCGTGCCGTGCGATCGACGCTTCCAGCGATCGACAGATCCCGGCACGGTCATGACCGTTGGACAGACTCTTGGTTGAAAAGTCCCGCAAGCCATAGGTCATGAGCGACTTCTGGCACTGGGGAAACGCCTTCAGC
The DNA here is from genome assembly GCF_054052145.1 of Lysobacter sp. A421. Classification (NCBI taxonomy): domain Bacteria; kingdom Pseudomonadati; phylum Pseudomonadota; class Gammaproteobacteria; order Lysobacterales; family Lysobacteraceae; genus Lysobacter; species Lysobacter sp. A421. The sequence goes on from NZ_JBSVRL010000002.1 coordinate 55,173, forward strand.
ATCTGTTCGGTGAACGCTGCGCGGCTATTGAGCAGACCTTCCAGGTCGCGCGCAACCGACTCCTTGTACTGGTCGAGCGAGATCGACTTGAATATGCCGCTGGCAGCGGTAGCCCGCGGCTCATCGTCGAACAGCTTTTCCAGCAGGCTGGGCTCGAATCCTTTCATGCGTCCTGTCTGCAACTTCCGTTGTGTTGCGTTCCATTGCAGCGTGATCGCTGCAACACGGTGACGACCGGAGCCGCCACCGCATCACTCCATCAACGCATCAAGAAACCGTGTAGGACGGCTTGTTGTTGGTGTTGCTCCACTGCGCGACAGTCTTGCCGCCCACGCCGCCACCCTGCTTCTGCTGGGTGTAGGACCACTTGATGGCACCAAAGCTCAACTGCACCTGCTCGGACGGCATGCCGTCGTGGCCGAGCCCGGTGGAGACGCGGTGGACCAGCACGTTGAGCAGCTCGATCGTGTAGTAGTTGATCGCCTTGCCGTCCTTGTCGGCGCGCAGGAACTCGATACGGGCCTTCGGGAAGGTGGTGCCATTGGCGCATGCCTGGAACAGTGCCGTCGATGCAAGATCAATACGCTTGTTGATCTCGATCGGCGTCATCTCGACGCGTGCGGCAGTGGTGCCGCCAGCGCTCGATGCGGTCGCCGAGCGCGGTTGCAGGACGTCCTGGTTGAAAGATTCAACCTCGATCCAGTCCTTGTGCTCGGCGTCCTTGGACTCACCCTTGATGGTGTCAATGCTGAGAAATGCGTGTTGCATGGTCTGGTTTCCTTTTGTTCCGTTCTTCCGTGAGATAGCGCCAGGAATCACCCCGGCGCCGGTTTTGCCGCTGACTTGCGTAATGCCACTACGAACTGCCAGTACCGGTCAGGATCTGCGTCCCGTTGCTACAGCGTGGAGCTCAATTGCTACGACTTGGAGCTGGCGGGAAGCTCGGCCACCAATCGCAATGAAACCGACAGCTCATCGAGCTGGAAATGGGGCCGCAGAAACGACACTGCCCGGTATACGCCGGGCTTGCCGGGGACTTCCGATACCTGCACCGAGGCCTCTCGCAATGGGTACTGCGCCTTGGCTTCCTGCGTAGCGTTGTCATCCAGCAACACGTATTGCGCCACCCACCGGTTGAGGAAGTCCTCGACGTTGCCCGCGGATGCGAAACTGCCGATCTTCTCGCGCATCATCGCCTTCAGATAATGGGCCACGCGCGAGACGGCGAACATGTACTGCAACTGCGAAGACAGCGACGCGTTGGCGTTGGCCGCGTCGGTGTTGTACTTCTTTGGCTTCTGCGCCGACTGGGCACCGAAGAACGCCGCGTAGTCGGTGTTCTTGCAATGCACCAGTGGAATGAAGCCCAGGTCCGACAGCTCCTTCTCGCGACGGTCGGTGATCGCCACTTCGGTCGGGCACTTCAGGGCCACTTCGCCGTCGTCGGTACGGAAGGTATGGGTCGGCAGCTCTTCCACCAGGCCGCCGCCCTCCACGCCACGAATGGCCGCACACCAGCCAAAGTCCTCGAACGCCTTGGTCAGCCGCGCGCCGAAGGCATACGCGGTGTTGCACCACAGGTACTGGGAGTGATCGTTGCCACCCACGTCCTCAACGTAGTTGAAGCCCTCCACGGTGGTGCCATCCTTGGGGTTGTATGGCAGCCGGCCCAGGAAGCGCGGCAGGGTCAGGCCGACGTAGCGGCTGTCCTCGGAGTCCCGGAACGACTTCCACTTGGCGTACTCGACGGTGTCGAACACCTTGGCCAGGTCACGCGGCTTGCCCATGTCGGTAAAGCTTTCCAGACCGAACATGTCTTCACTGGCCGCCGCGATGAACGGTGCATGGGCGGCGGCGGCGACATGTGACATCTGTTCGATGAAGTACATGTCCTGGGGCTGGCGTCCGATGTTGTAATCACCCAGCAGCGCGCCGAACGGCGAGCCACCAAACGTCCCGAACTCTTCTTCGTAGACCTTCTTGAACAACGCACTCTGGTCGAAGTCGATCGCCGACTTGAAGTCCTTGACCACGTCCTTCTTGGGCGCATTGAATACCTTGATCTTCAGCTGGGTACCGGTCGAGGTCTGGCTGCACAGGTAGTGCAAGCCCCGCCACGTACTCTCCAGCTGCTGGAACTCGGGCGTGTGCATCACCGCGGTAAGTTGCTCGGATATCATCCGGTCAAGTTCCGCGACGCGCGCATCCAGGGTCAGGTTGAGGTTCTCCGACATCACTACGGTGCCTTGCAGTACCTCGCGGGCCAGCTCGGAGATGATGTCGCGCGCGCGCCGATGCTCGGCATCGGATTTGGCCACCTTGCTCTTGTCGACGATCTGGTCGAGCAACCCGGTTTCCGTAAGTGCTTCGGTGACGGGTGCTGCACCTGCCTGTGCGTTCATCGCTTACTCCTGGTCCGTCGGGTCGTTCCGGCCAAGCACCTGTAGCTGCTCGGTATTGGCGAGGACGTCATTGAGCAGGTCCTCGAGCTTCTCGTTGCCGGCCACCTTGTTGCGCAGGTCAGCCAGCTTGGAGCGCGCCTCGAGCAACTTGCGCAATGGCTCAACCTGGGCGACCACCGACTCGGGACGAAAGTCGTCGATCGAGTTGAACTCCAGCGCCACGGCGAACTCACCGCCATCCTCACCCAGCTTGTTGGGCACCCGGAATGACGCACGCGGCGCCATCGCTTCCATCACCTCGTCGAAGTTGTCCAGATCGACGTTGACGAACTTGCGATCCTTGAGCCGCGGCAAGGGCTGGCTTGGCTGGCCGCTGAAGTCACCCAGCACGCCCACCACGAACGGGATCTCCTTCTGCTCGATCGCGTCGCCCTTCTCGACGTCGTATGTAAGCTGGACGCGCGGTGGACGAATCTTTTCCAGGCGCTTCTGGGTGCTTTCCTTCTTGGACATCACGTCGTCTCCCTGACGATCAAGTACGAATCGTGGCGGGTCAGCTACCCGGACCACCGAACGGATTGGCAATAGCAGGCTTGCTGCCAGCCGACTTTTCTGGCGGCGCGGGCGTGGCAGCACGGCTTGGCGTGCGGTGCGGCGCGGCGCGGCGGCGCGACGTCGAGCGTGTCGTGACCTTGGCAGGCTGCCCACTGTCAAGGATGTCTTCGCCCATCGTGGAGCGCATGGTCGCGGCCAGGCGCTCGGCCTCGGCACGGGCGGTATCGGACGCCAACGCACCGTTGCCCTGCAGGCGGTGCAGTGATTCAGAAGCAATGCGCAAACCCGACACCGTCAACACGCTATCGGCGACCAGGTCGATCGGGTCGCGCTGCAGAACCTCCTGCGCCGCAACAATGGCGCGGCCATAGTTGCCGGCATCGAACTGCAGTTGTGCGGTGCGCAGCCAAGGTTCCTTGCGGGTGGGGTCGGCCTTGGCGGCGTTATCGAAGGCGACCAGCGCCGCCTCTACGCGGCCCGCGGCGACATCCGCCTCGGCAATATCCAGAAGCCCGGTATAGCCCAGGGCACCGCTGTCATTGGACGACAGGGTGTTGCACGCGCTCAGGCCCACTGCCAGTACGAGCGTGACCAGCAAGCGGCAGACGGAAAACACGGACGGTTTCATTCGACACTCTCCTTGTGAGGCGCGCAGGGTGCATTGCGGCCAGATCTCCATGATCAAGTGATGACACTTGATGACACCCAAGCTAGATATAGTAGCCTTGTCCTGTCGCCGTCAAGCTAACAGTGACAGCGCGTATTGTTCAACAGACAGATCCACCTCGGCAAGTCGTCATTGACCTGCAGTCTGGCCGGAGCTGCCCTGGCGGTAGTGTCCGGCGGTGATGTCGGATGGACAGGTTCGACGGGAATTTCTCGATGGAGCAACACACTATGGACGGTTTTTTTCCCCTGGCTACGCGTGTCACGCGCCCCTGCGGTATGGCGCGGACGTGGTTATTGCTGGTTGCTACAGGCGTCTTGCTGGCCACCACCGCCGGGTGCAGCAGCCAGGGCGGCGTCAAGAAAACCTTCGGCGATACCTTGCAAGCGATCGGTTTGAAACAGCCGCCACCGCAACAGCACACGATTGCCTTGCGCCTGTATGCAGCGGACAACCTCAACGCCGGCGATAGCAAGCGCGCGTTGTCATTGGTGGTGCGGGTTTACCAATTGCGCGAGCGCGAGCGTTTCGACGCGGCGGCTTTTGATGTGTTTCTTGATGAGCAGCGCGAACGCGACGTGCTCGGCGATGACCTGCTGGCGGTCACCGAGTTCCTGCTTGCCCCGGGACAGCGCCACGAAGTATTGGAGCACCTGCCGGCCGAGGGCAACCATCTCGGGGTGGTCGCGCTTTTTCGCGCGCCTGCACCAACGCGTTGGCGATACACATTCGATGCGGATCAGGCGGCCGTGGATGGCATTACGCTGGGCTTGCATGCCTGTGCGATGACGACCCGTGGCCGATCACTGGAAACCCCGCTGGCAACGCCATCGCACAGCCTGTCATCGACCCACTGCACACCGCCATCGGGCTGATGGTCAGCCATTGATGCCTGCGCACTGTAGTAACCTGCACCCACACCCGGTGACCGCGATAGCGGGGCATGGACCACCACCGGCAGCCAAGGATCGGACAATCGCATGAGTCATATGTCGAAGGTTTTTTGGGGCGAAGGGCTGTTCCTGCGCCCACAGCATTTCCAGCGCCAGGACGCGTACCACGAGGCGCGCCTGCGCGAGTTCGCCAATGCGGTGCATCCCTGTGCCTGGGGCGTCCGCGACGTCCAATTCGATGCACAGGCACTGTCCAGTGGCACCCTGCGCACGCAACGGCTGGCGGCGATATTTCCCGATGGTGAAATCTACAATGCGCCCGGCGACGACGAACTTCCGGAAGCGTTGTCGCTATCGGACTTGCCCGACGGCGTGCAGGCAACCACCATCCACCTGGCACTGCCATTGCTGAGGGACCACGGTGGCAATTGCGGTAGCGACACGGACGGTGTGGCCGTCACCCGCTACCTGCAAACCAGCCGCGCGACGCCGGACTTGTACACCGATGCCGGAGAGGCGGAGCTGGCCTACCTGCGCAAGACCGTCCGTCTATTGCTCGACGATGAGCCACGCGACCGGTATGTAACCGTGCCGGTTGCGCGAGCGCACAGGACATCCACCGGCAGCTTCGAGCTTGACGAGTCTTTTGTCCCTCCCAGCCTGAGCCTGGCCGCGTCGCCGCAACTGCTGCTCCAGTTGCGCCGCCTACTTGACAGCCTCCAGGCCAAAACCGACGCGCTGTACGGGCTGCATCGCGAGCCTTCGCAGTCGGTGGTCGAGTTCCGCTCCGGCGACACCGCGTCGTTCTGGTTGCTGCATACGGCCAATAGTGCATTCGCGGCGTTGTCGCACCTGTTCCGGCATCCGGGTCTGCACCCGGAGCGCCTGCACCAGGAGTTGCTGCGACTCGCCGGAGGCCTGCTCACATTTTCCAGGAGTTTCACGCTGGTCGACTTGCCGGGCTATCAGCACGCCCAGCCGGAGGCCGGTTTCGAGCGGCTGTTCGCGATCATCCGCGAGCTGCTCGATACGGTGATCTCGGCGCGCTATTTCTCCATCGCCCTGAACGAAGTCAAGCCATCGTTCCACCTGGGTCGCCTGGACTCGCAGCGCATCGATGAACAGTCCGCGTTTTACCTCGGCGTAGGCGCGGATCTGCCCGGCCCCGAACTGGTGCAAACGGTGCCGGTACGATTCAAGATCGGCGCACCCGACGATGTCGACAAATGCGTGCTGTCCGCACTGCCAGGGGTGAAGCTCACCCACGCCGCGCAGGTCCCGGCGGCGATTCCGGTCCGGCCCGGCAGCCAGTACTTCGCGATCGAGCCGCGCGGGCCGCTGTACGAGCGGATGCTCAAATCCCAGTCGCTGATGATCTACGTCCCCTCCGGGGTACGCGAGCTCAAGCTCGAACTGATCGCATTGACTCCGTAGGACCAGAACCCGTACCCGGCAGGACGCCATGAACTATCCCAACACACCGGTCCCACAACGCATGCCATCGCTGTCCCCCGAGCACGCCAGCGCACCTCCGGGCGGGACCGCGAACCCGCGCAGTCTGCTCGAACTGATGGCCGACGGCTTCTATCTGTTGATGCTGTTGAAGCGAGGCCAGCTGCCCACCGGTGAGGGCACTTTCGTCGCATCGGTACAACGCTTCCTCGAAAACGTCGAACGCGGCGCGACCAAGCTTGGCATCACATCCGAGGATATCTACGCGGCCAAATATGCGTTCTGCGCGGCCGTCGATGAGGCCATGCTCTCGCAACCCTCATCACTGCGTGACGAGTGGGAGCGCAATCCCTTGCAGCTGCGGCTGTTCGGCGAGCACCTTGCAGGCGAACACTTCTTCGATCGCCTGGAACAGCTTCGCGCCCAGGGCGCCCCGCGACTGCCGTCGCTGGAGGTCTACCACTACTGCCTGTTGCTGGGTTTTGAAGGCAAGTATCGGCTGGAAGGGCCCGAAAAGCTGGGCTATCTGATCGCGCGCCTCGGTGATGAAATCGTGTACCTGAAAGGCAAACGCACCGGCTTCGCGCCCCATTGGGCGCCACCGGACAACGTGGCCCACATCCTGCACCGGGTGGTGCCGCTATGGGCGCCCGCCGCGGTGCTGGCGGTGTTCGGACTGATCGGCTACTTCGGCCTTCACACGATGTTGGAACGCGATACCGGGCAGCAACTGGCAGCCTACCAGGACGTGGTGCAACTGCCTGGCCGGACGGCGCACCTGACCGTAACGCTGCCATAAGCCGACCACCGGACCACCAACTTCACGCAATGGACTGCCATGCTTGACCCAAATGACCTGTTGATACCCATCCCGGGCACCAGTCCCGTTGGCGAGAACCTGTCGTTCTCGCTTGAGTACGACGCCATCCAGGAAGCGCGCCGCGCCGACGACCCCTCGCTGGAACAGGGCGAATGGATCACCGACCTGAAGGTGGCCGACTGGACTGCGGTCGAAAAGCAATCCGCCGAATTGCTGCAGCAACGCAGCAAGGATCTTCACCTGGCTGTGTGGTGGGCCGAAGCCCAGACGCACCTCCACGGGTTCGCCGGCCTTCGCCGCGGCTACCTGCTGATGGCTGGCCTGTGCGACCGCTACTGGGATGACGTCCACCCCCAGGTCGAGGATGGAGACCTGGAGCAACGCATTGGCAACCTGGACTGGCTGATCTCGCGTTCCGGCCAGTGGCTGCGGCGGCTACCCCTGACCGATTCCTCGCATGGCAGTTTCAGCCTGGCCGACTTCGAGGCAGCGCGCCTGCACCACGATGGCGAGGGCATGGCTCCCTCACTGGAGACTCTCGAGTCCGCGCGACGCCATAGCCCGCACGCGTTCTATGCGCGGCTTTCCGAGCTGATCCCTGCATGCCGTCAAGCCCTGGCGACACTGGAACAGTCCGTCGACGCGCGTCTGGGCCAGGATGGGCCGAGCTTCACCGCCTTGCGCGACCAACTTGCCCATCTGGGCGACACCATCAATCGATTTGCTCGCGATGCAGGCGTACTGGTGGACACGGACGACGCCGGGACCACGGAGGTGCCGGATGGCTCCGAGGCCGCGGCACCGGTCCCTGCACTGGGCAACCACGCCATCACCACCCGCAAGGAGGCCATCGCGCAGCTGCGCCGGGTCGCGGAATTCTTCCGCCGCAGCGAGCCGCACAGCCCGGTCGCCTACCTGGCCGACAAGGCCGCGCAATGGGGGGAGATGCCGCTGCACGTGTGGCTCAGGCGGGTAGTCAAGGACGACGCCACGCTGGCACAGATGGAAGAGCTACTCGGCGTCACCGAACCCGCCAACAGCTCTTCGCTTGACTGAACCCGGCTGACCGCGCGCGCGCCTGACCGCAAGCGTCCGCTGGCAGCAGGCGTTGGCGCGGATGATGGAACCGGCAGTGCCGGCTAGACTGGCTGCATGAAAATCGCCAGCTGGAACGTCAATTCGCTCAACGTACGCCTGCCGCACCTGGAGCAATGGCTCGCTACGGCCCAGCCCGATGTGGTCGGGCTGCAGGAGACCAAGCTCACTGACGATCGTTTCCCCGACACCGCCTTGGCGGCACTTGGCTATCGCAGCGTTTTCAGTGGCCAGAAAACCTACAACGGCGTGGCCATCGTGTCGCGGCAACCGGCGACCGATGTGCAGATCGGCATCCCCGGATTCGACGATGAGCAGAAGCGGGTGATTGCAGCGACCGTCGACGGCGTGCGCATCGTCAACCTGTATGTCGTCAATGGGCAGGACGTGGGCACCGACAAGTACGCCTACAAGCTGCGGTGGCTGGCGGCGGTACAGGCATGGATCGCCGCCGAGTTGCAGGAGCATCCGCAGATGGTGGTGCTGGGCGATTTCAACATCGCGCCGGACGACCGCGACGTGCACGACCCGGCGGTGTGGAACGAGACCCACATTCTGACCTCGACCGCCGAGCGCAACGCGCTGCGAGGGTTGCTGGCGCTCGGCTTGCATGATGCCTACCGGCTCCACCACGACGATGCCGGGGTATTCAGCTGGTGGGACTACCGACAGGCGGGATTCCGCCGCGACCTCGGGTTGCGGATCGACCTGACCCTGGTATCGGATGCGTTGAAGCCGCGATGCGTGGCCGCCGGTGTGGACCGTGAGCCGCGCACGTGGGAGCGGCCGAGTGACCATGCACCGGCGTGGGTGGAAATCACCCCAGCGATGGATGGCGCCGGGTAGTCGGGCGCGAGCCGATTACAAATGGCAAATGCCCGGCGGGTACCGGGCATTTGCCTGTCACTATTACTGCCTGTATCGAACCGTTTATCAAACCGTTTGTTCGGGCATCAGCGCGCGACTATCAGCGCGGACGACCGCGACGGAACAGGTTCACGATCGCCAGCAGGATCACCGCACCCACCAGGGAAATCAGGATGCTCGGGATGCTGATCCCATCACCGATGCTGCCGCCGGCAATACCCAGGACACCGGCCAGCCAGCCACCCAGGAACGCGCCGACGATGCCGACGATGATATTGAGAAAGATCCCCTGTTGACCGTCGGTCTTCATGATCATGCTGGCGATCCAACCGATGATGCCGCCTACAATCAACCAGATAATAATGCCCATCATGTTTGTCTCTCCTGTCCATTCAGAGGTTTAAATGCTCCCCTGCTTGGGGGCGATCCCAGTCTGTATAGGGCGGCGTGACGAAGGTGTCAGCAGGCCTCAGCCGGCAGCCAGCAGTGCCAACACCGCATCGCGTGGCAACTTGCCCGTGTCGTTGCGTGGCAGACCGTCAACACAGCGCAGGCGACGCGGCAGGAACACCGGATCCATCTGTCCGCGCAATGCGAGCAGGATGGTCGCCTCGTCCTGTCCCGGGGCGACCACCAGTGCGGCAATCCGGCGCACGCCGGCATCGTCCGCGGCATCCAACTGCACCATCACCCCATCCACGACTCCGGGTACGGCGAGCAACTTCCGGTTCAAGTCGCCCAACGAGGCGCGCTTGCCGGCGATTTCCAGCAGGTCGGCGTTGCGTCCACGCAGTTGGAAGCAACCTTCCGGATGCAACTCGACCAGGTCAGCCAGCTTTACCGGCTGTGCAAGGTGCGGCGCATGCACCGCCGTACCGTCGGGTTGCGGCTCCAGCCGCACGCCGGGCAACGGCGTCCAGGCGCTTTCCACCGCGGTGCGGCGACGGGCAATCACACAGGTCTCGGTTGAGCCGAACAGTTCGCGCACTTCACAGCCAAAGCGCTTCTCGGCAGCGGCAGCCAACTCAACCGGCAGCGGTGCGGTGGACGACACCACTCCGCACAACCGCGGCAGCTTGATCCCCGAGTCCAGCAGGATGCGCAGGTGCACCGGGCTGGTTACCAGCAAGGGGGGCGTGGCGGCGTCGGCCAGTGCCTGCGCCACGTCACCCGGAAAGAACGGGCGCGCCGAATGCATGGCAACCGGGCCGAGCAGCGGCAGCAGCACGGACATCTCCATTCCGTACATATGTTGCGGCGGCACCGTTGCGACCAGGGGCGTAACGCCATCCCGGTCAAGCAGTCCGGCCAGCGCGGCCAGGTTCTGCGCGGTGCTGGCCTGGAACGAACCCCAACGCTTGGCCGTCGCGGTGGGCTCGCCGGTACTGCCGGAGCTGAAGCCGATCGCGACCAATGCCTGCTCTCTTATCGCCGGCAACGCCCCATCCAGCTGGGGAAGCCTGTCGGGCAGCAGTTGGACGCCGGCCCACAGCGGACCGCAGGTACTGTCGCCAATGCAGTAACTGCCCGGATGCCGCGACTGCGCATGCTCGATCACCACCCGTGCACGCGACGAAGGCAGCAAGGTGGTCTGCCCACGCATCACGGCGGCGCAGAAAGCGACCAGGAAGCGGTAACGGTCCTCGCACAGGTTGATCACGTACGGGGCGGACGGCAAGCTCGCGGCCACGGCGCATACTTCACGCTGGAACGTCGCCAGCGAAATCACGCCATCGGCGTTGAACGCGATCACCCGATCAGGCGCACCGGCAACCATGGCCGACGCATCCGGCGGGATGACTTCATTGGCAGAATTATCGATAACCGCAGACATAGGCCGATCCTGCGGCAACGCCGCTCCCCTTGCATTAGCTTACGCTGACCGACCATGGTCAGATCAACAGCGAGTTCATGTTCCTGTCCGATCCCCCCACACCTCGTTGGACCTGGCTGCCGCTGCCACGGAGACAGGCGGCCGAGCCGGTCGTGCGGAAATGGCTATCGGAACAACTCCACTATCCAGCGGCAGATCTGCGGATCGAACGCACGCCATATGGGCGCCCCATGCTCGGCGCACCGTTCGACCGCTGGGACTGCAACTGGAGCCACAGCGGTGAAGGCCTGTTGGCCGCACTTGCGGAAGGCCGCCGGGTCGGCGCCGACCTGGAGTGGCAACGCCCACGCCCGCGCGCGCAGATGCTGGCCCGGCGCTTCTTCAGCGCGCAGGAGGCTCAATGGCTCGACCACCTGGACCCCACGGTGCGTGAGCACAACTTCGTGCGTTTATGGTGTGCGAAAGAAGCGGTCCTGAAGGCGCACGGGCGCGGTCTGGCATTTGGCCTGGACCGGCTCGCGTTTACGGACACCGCGGCCGGGCTGCAACTGGCCACCTGTGACCCGGCACTGGGACGCCCCTCGCAGTGGGGCCTGCGTGAACTGTCACCCGCCCCTGGCTACACCGCAATGCTTGCCTGGCGTGACCACTGGCCGTCGACGTGACGGCTACCAGCCGTCTAAGGCCGTCATACTCTCCGACGATGATCAGCCCAACCGTCCCTGCCGCAGCGCCCCCCGAGCGCCTCCAATCTCGCCTGCAAGCGGGCCTGGAGGCCCTCGCCCTGGATCGTGGCCTGTCCGTGCCGCTGCTCGATTACCTGGGCCTGCTGGTGCGCTGGAACCAGACCTACAACCTCACAGCCGTGCGCGACCCGCTGGAAATGGTCGACAAACACCTGCTCGACTCGCTGGCGATGCACGCGTATCTGGACGACATCGCCGGTGCGGGCGGGGCATTGGCCGACCTGGGTACCGGTGCCGGCCTGCCGGGCATCCCGTTGGCCATCGCCAAGCCCGGCCTGCGGGTCACGTTGGTGGAGAGCAATGGCAAAAAGTGCCGGTTCATGCGCGAGGTGGTGCGCAAGCTGGGCCTGCGGGACGTGCAAGTGGTCGAATCGCGGATCGAGGCACTGGATCGGCCTGGCGCCTTCGACGCGATTACCGCCCGCGCGCTGGCGACGCTGCCGTTGATCCTCCAGCTCGGCGGCCATCTGCTCAGACCCGACGGCTGCCTGTTGGCAATGAAGGGCGTGTATCCCGCGCAGGAGATCGCCGAATTGCCACCGGGCTGGGCCTTGAGTGCGTCGCATCCGCTGTCGGTCCCGGGCCTGGACGCCGAGCGCCACCTGGTCATCGTGGGACGAAGCCACGCCCTCGGCAGGCAACCGCCGAGGCGGGCATAATCCCCAGTCCGACCGGCGCACCGCGCCGCCTTTGCAACCTTGAGCCAGGGGACGAGCCGCATGGCCCGCATCATCGCCGTCGCCAATCAGAAAGGTGGGGTCGGCAAGACCACCACCGCCGTCAACCTGGCCGCCGCATTGGCGCGCACGCCGCAGAAGGTGTTGTTGGTCGACCTGGACCCGCAGGGCAACGCCACCACCGGTAGCGGAGTAGACAAGCGCGAGCTGGAAACGTCGATCTGCGAGGTGCTGCTGGGCGAGGACACCGCCGCCGCCGCGATCGTGCGCACCCAGGAAGACTTCGACCTGCTGCCGGGCAACATCGACCTGACGGCCGCCGAGCTGCGGCTGATGACCACCGATGCACGCGAACAACAACTGAAGCTGGCACTGGCGCCGATTGCCGACAACTACGACTTCGTCCTGATCGATTGCCCTCCGGCACTGTCCTTGTTGACGCTCAACGCGCTGACCGCCGCCGATTCGGTGATCGTGCCGATGCAGTGCGAGTACTACGCGCTGGAAGGCATCAGCGCGCTGATGGATACCATCGAGGCTATCCGTGGCAACCTCAACCCGCAACTGGAGATCGAGGGCGTGTTGCGGACCATGTTCGATGTGCGCAACAACCTGGCCAACGCGGTCTCGGCCGAGCTGACCACTCATTTCGGCGACCAGGTGTTCCGCACCATCGTCCCACGCAACGTGCGCCTGGCCGAAGCCCCCAGCCATGGCCAGAGCATCGTCGGCTACGACGGTGCGAGCCGTGGCGGGATTGCCTACCTTGGCCTGGCCGGGGAAGTATTGCGCCGCCAGCGCGAGCGCAGCCGGGCGGTCAAACAAGCGCAGCCGGGGATCACGCCACCAACCACGGAGACCGTCGCATGAGTGCCGTAAAGGGCGAGCCCGGCAAGCAAGCCGCCGCACAGGACCCGGCAGCCAAAAGTCCGGCAAGCAAGGCGGCCACGGCAAAGAAGCGGGGGCTGGGTCGCGGGTTGGAGGCGCTGCTTGGCCCGAAGGCCGGCGCGACCGTGCTGGAGGCGGGTATCGGCGATAGCTTGCGCTACCTGCCCGTGGATGCTCTCGCGCCGGGCAAGTACCAGCCGCGCAAGCACTGGGACGAAGACAAGCTGGAGGAGTTGGCGGAGTCGATCCGCGCCCAGGGCGTGATCCAGCCGATTGTCGCGCGCGAAACCCGCGAGCACGGCGGCAAGACCTACGAGATCATCGCCGGCGAGCGCCGCTGGCGCGCCTCGCAACTGGCCGGGCTGGACGAGATCCCGGTAGTCGTGCGCGAAGTGGACGATCGCACCGTGATTGCGATGGCCCTGATCGAGAACATCCAGCGCGAGGACCTCAATCCGCTGGAAGAGGCCTCCGCGCTGCAGCGGCTGATTGACGAGTTCGACCTCACCCACGCCCAGGCCGCCGGCGCCGTGGGGCGTTCGCGCGCATCGGTTTCCAATCTGCTGCGTTTGCTGGAACTGCCGCCGGCGATCCGCGCGCTGGTCGAGACCCGGCAACTGGAGATGGGGCACGCGCGCGCGCTGCTTACTTTGTCGCCAGAGCTTGCCAGCAAGCTCGCCAGCGACGCCGCCGAGCACGGCTGGTCGGTGCGCGAGGTGGAGCATCGCGTCCAGCAGTACGCGTTGGGCAAGGTTCCCGAAGGCAAGCGCGCACGCCCGGCCAAGGCGCGCCCACAGGCCGACATCGTCACCTTGGAGCGTGAGCTGTCGGAGTCGCTCAACACCAAGGTCAATGTCCTGCACGGTCGCGGCGGCAAGGGTCGGCTGGTGATCCACTACAGCGACCTGGATTCACTCGACGGGGTGCTGGAGAAGCTGCGCGGCCGCGGCGAGTAACACCGACGGACCCGACCGGCGCCGTCAGCCCGGTACTTTTGGCCCGTGGGCAGGCATCGGGCGCGAATGCGAAGATCAGGAACCTTCCCGTATCCGTGGCCGCCGTGAACCTACTGCTCCCCGCCCTCCTCGCCGCCCACCTGGCGCTTGCCGCCGTGCCCGCCCACGCCGGACCGGCCGCTGCCGGAGCGACGGCCACCACGCCCGGCGCCGAGCCAGCGGCCGAAGCCTCGGCGGCTGACGCCCGTTTCCAGGCGATCCACGAGCGCGAATGGACCTGGCGGCAGAAGCAATTCGGCAGCGCCGACGAGGACAGTGACGGTGCCAACCAGCACCAGCTTCCATCGGTCGACGCGGCCAGCCAGGCCGCGCGGCTGAAGGTCTGGGAGGAAGTGCTGGCCGAACTCGACACGATCGATCCCGACGCACTGTCGGCGGACAACCGTATCAACCTGGCGGTGTATCGCCCCCAGGTCGAGAACCTCGCCGCTGAGGTCCGGTTCCGCAGCTACGAAATGCCGTTCAACTCGGACTCCTCGTTCTGGTCCAACCTGGGTTTCATGACCCGGCGCCCGATGCATACCGCGGAAGACTACCAGGCCTACATCGACCGCCTGGCCGACGTGCCGCGCTACTTCGACCAGCAGATCGCCAACATGCGGGCCGGGCTGGACCGTGGCTTCAGCGTGCCGCGGATCGTGCTGGACGGGCGCGATGTCTCGATCGCCGCCATCGCCGAACTCGACGACCCGACCCAGTCCAGCTTCTACGAGCCATTGGAGAAGCTCCCCGACACCATCCCTGCCGCCGAGCAAGCCAGGCTGCGCGAAGCCGCGCGCGCTGCGATCGGTGAACAGCTGATCCCCGCCTACGGCCAACTGCTGAGCTTCTTCCGCGAGCAATACGTGCCGCGCGCACGCACCACCCTGGGCGCCTCCGAGTTTCCCGATGGCGAAGCGTTCTATCGCCAGCAGATCCGCAAGTACACGACCCTGGACCTCACCCCCGATGAGATCCACCAGATAGGTCTGGATGAAGTCGCCCGGATCCAGACCCAGATGGATGCAATCATCGAGCAGGTCGGCTTCGAAGGCAGCTTTGCCGAGTTTCTGGAGTTCCTGCGCACCGACCCGCAGTTCTACGCCAAGACCCCACAGGAACTGCTCAATCGCGCCGCCTGGATCGCCAAGCGCATCGACGGCGTCGTCGGCAAATACATTGGCACCCTGCCACGCGGCCGCTTCACCATCATTCCGGTACCGGAAGACATCGCCCCGTTCTGGACCAGCGGTCGCGGTGGCAACGGCACCTACTGGCTCAACACCTACGACCTGCCCTCGCGCGCGCTGTACAACCTGCCGGCCCTGACCCTGCACGAAGCCTCGCCCGGCCACGCCCTGCAGGGCGCACTGGCGGAGGAGCAGACCGACCTGCCCGACTTCCGCCGCAACACCTACATCTCCGCCTTTGGCGAAGGCTGGGGGCTGTATGTGGAAAAACTGGGCGAGGAAATGGGCATCTATCAGACCCCCTACGAACATTTCGGCCGACTGACCTACGAGATGTGGCGCGCGGCGCGACTGGTGATCGACACCGGCGTGCATGCCCAAGGCTGGACCCGCGACCAGGCCCTGGCCTACCTGCGCGACCGCACTGCGCTGAGCGAGCACGAGATCACCACCGAGGTCGACCGCTACATCTCATGGCCCGGCCAGGCACTGAGCTACAAACTGGGCGAACTGGCGATCGTCCGCCTGCGTGGCGAGGCGGAGAAAGAACTGGGCAACCAGTTCGACATCAAGGCCTTCCACGACATGGTGCTGGCGCTGGGCTCGGTTCCGCTACCGGTGCTGGAAACCCAGGTACACGAGTTCATCGAGCAATCCAAGGCCGCAGATTCCACGCAACCCGCAAAGACCGAAGCCACAAGCGCCTGAGCACGCGCCACCCAAAGCGCCGACGCGGCGTCCGGTGTAGGGCCTGCGTATAGCGGACATGGATGTCCGCGGCGGCGAGTCGGCCATGGATGGCCGACCGAGCCGAAGAGCAGGCCCTGCACCGGGCGCCGCTCCCCCCGAAGCCCACGCCCTGCCGTTGCCGTTGCCGTTGCCGTTGCCGTTGCCGTTGCCGTTGCCGTTGCCGTGAATACTTGCCCAGCCACCCCCAAGCCCGCATAATACTTGGCTCGCTGTGTCCTGCTTTCCCAATGGGTAAGCAAGGCGACTCCCGGAAGCGCGATTCCGGGTCGCCCGGTTCCAGCGTCCGTCCCCCGGGACGGCACCCTTCCCGTATCGCATGCCGCCCACCTGAACCGTGGACCCGGCGGGGCCGCCGCCTCCCTGGCCAAGGGAAGCATCAACATCCTTTCGAGGTGCGTAATGTCCCGTGTATGCCAAGTAACCGGCAAGCGAACGACGACCGGCAACAACGTCTCGCACGCCATGAACAAGACCCGTCGCCGCTTCATGCCCAACCTTCACGAGCGCCGCTTCTGGGTCGCCAGTGAAAACCGCTGGGTGAAGCTCCGTGTTTCCGCCAACGCCATGCGCACCATCGACAAGAACGGTATCGACTCCGTTCTGGCCGATCTCCGCGCACGCGGCGAAAAGATCTAAGGAGAATTGAACCATGGCTTCCAAGCGCGACAAAATTCGCCTGATCTCTTCGGCCAACACCGGTCATTTCTATACCACTGACAAGAACAAGAAGAACACGCCGAACAAGATGGAGATCAAGAAGTACGATCCCGTCGTTCGCAAGCACGTGATCTACAAGGAAGGCAAGATCAAGTAAGCCTTCCGGCTTGTCCAAAAAGAAACCCGCCTTCCGGCGGGTTTTTTTTTGCTTACCGGTGGCCAGTGGAAGCGGGGGAAGCCGCGTTCTTCGTGGTCACCTGGGCCGGGGAGCTGTCCATCGCGTAGGATTAAGACTTGGGGGGACCCAACCTGCTCGACCACTGTTGACCCCGTGACAAGGAGCACATGCGGCCATGGTGCACCGCGAGTCGGCAAAGCCGGAGCAAGGCGCCGCAACCCCGACGTCGGAAAGCTTCAACACCAGGACCGGCGGCGACACGCTGGAAACCGTCACCAAGCTTATATCCGAGGCCCAGGACGGGCGCGATGATGCGTGGGACCGTATCTACATGCTGCTCTACAAGGATCTGCACCAGGTCGCACGTTTCCAGATTCGGCAGCAGCAGCGCCGCTTAGTCCATTCCCCCACCTCGCTGATCAGTGAGACGTGGTTGCGGCTGGTCAGTGCCAACTTCGATGTCGGCACCCGCACACACTTGATCTCCCTGATCGCGCGCGCCATGCGCTTCGTCCTGCTGGACCAGGCACGGCGGGCATTGGCCGGGAAGCGCGGCGATGGCATCGAGGTCTGCGCACTGGACGACATTCACGAGCCCGGCGAGAGCTCGCAACTGGAGCAGTTGCTGATACTCGACGAGGCCTTGAACAGCCTTGCATCAGTGGACCCGCGCCTGGCCCGGGTGGTTGAGCTGCGCTATTTCGGCGGATTCAACGACCAGGAAATAGCCGGGGTGATGAACCTGACCGAACGAACCGTCCGCCGCGACTGGCGCAAGGCGCGTGCGTACCTGTTCAGTCACCTGAGCGAGGGCGAGCGCGCGTCGACCGACACACCGGACAGTGTCTGACGAGCGAACCGCCGGTTACTCCAGCACGTAACCGGTAAACCGCCAGATTCCGTCCTCGTCCAGATGCAGTGTCACCCGCTCATGCGCAACCGTGTTAGCAGCAAAAACCGTGGCCATCCCGATGCCGACGTACTGTCCGGGTGGAAGCGGGCCAGAGGCGTCGCCCTGCTGACGATGCAACGATACCCAGTTGCGGCTGACCACCGTGCCAAGCGGCTGCCGCACCTTGGCGATGCCGGCGACGAAAGCCTCGCGCGCGACACTGCTCTTGGTCAACGGGGACGCACCCTCCCACAGATCACCGACCCGGCCGGCATCGATCCATTGCGCAGCCTGCAAACCGGCGTTGATGAAATCATTGGGACTCAGCGCGTTGCGCTGTGCCGCAGGCGCGGTCCCCTCGGCTGATTGTGGTCGTTGCTGCGGTTGCTGCGCCAGAGCGGTGCCTGCCGTCAGCAGCAGCAGCAGGCAGAGCGTGAGCGGGAACTTCTTCATAGGGATATTCCTCCTGTCCGATCCTGATGATGTTGGCCGTCAACCATCGATCGGCAGCAACAGTTTTGTTTGCGGCAAGTAACTCAATAACGCATCCAGATGCTCCTCCATGCATCTGGCTTGCTCGGCCTCGCCGGTCACCGGCCGGCCGTTCATGACGAACTGGATTCGCTTTTTCCGCACCGCATCACCGAGTCGCTTCAACAGTGCCTGACGATCATGACTGCCGTCCAGGAAGGGAGACAGGCATTGGCCCACCGGATCCAGGGCGACCGTTTCATGCCATGCATTGAACGTCCCACCGGCCACGTCGTGCAATGCCGCCGCCTTGCGTGCGTGGATACCGATGCAGGGCTTGTCCCCTGTCGTCCCGCCGACGGCTACCGGCGACAGCCGGTACCGCGCCAGGCCACTTATCACCAGCGACTCCAGCAGGCCGTCCAGTTGGATGCGCACCTGCTCCCGAGGCTCGTCCACGCGGGCTGCCACCGTCGACAGCAGGTCGGGGTAGCTCAATGTCGAGGGCCAGACCCGAGTCAATGCGCCTGCCGCCGCCTTGGCCGCGGGCCCGTCCAAACTGATACTTTGGCCGGGGGACGGCCCGAAGCGCTGTGGCCGGGCATCCATTGACGGCACCTGATCCTGGCAAGGCAGGTTGGCCGCGTAGTGCAGCGCCTGCAGACGCTCGGCCGACAATGCGTAGTTGATCTCCGTCGCCCGTTCGGCAGGCACCAGCAAGGTCTGCCGGAACTGACGGTTGGTGACGAAATCCAGGTACTGCTCCAGCTTTACCTGGCTGTCCCCACACTCTTTCAGCAACGGCCCGGCGATACCCTGGCCATGGTTTGAAACGAACATGCCGGCCGGCTCGGCTTCCGCAAGATAGGACAGGCCATGCCCGGAGGCGCGTTCCACGAAGTCGCCGAAATAGCAGGGCGCATTGCACTCCTCCAGGAACTCGTGCAGCAGATAGTAATCCTGCGAGTTCTTCAGCATTGGCAGGTTTTCTTCCACCACCCGTGCCAGCACGCTGTCCGGATGTGCCATCTGGCCGAGAAACTCGATCATGCCGCGCGCATAGGCCAGCCGGTCGGCCGGCGTGTTGCGTTCGGCACCGCGCAACAACATCGCATCGCGCACGATCTCCTTGCCCTTCCAGCCTGGATAGGTGTTGTAGCTCACATACGCAACGCCATTCGGACTCAGGCGTTGCCCGCACAACTGCAGTATCGCGTTCTGCACATGCGCCGGCACCCAGCTGTAAACGCCATGACAGATGATGTAGTCGAACTCGCCGACATCATCCTCAAGCGTGCTCAGGTCGGCCTGACGGAGCTCCAGGTTCCGCAATCCCAGGCCATCGACAACCCTCTGCCCACAGTCGATCTGCACGTGCGACAAGTCCAGGCCCAGCACTTGGGCGCCCGGATGGCGCGCCGCGAACGGCACCACGTTGCCGCCTGCCGCACAACCGAGCTCCAACACCCGGGCCGTGTCCGGCGCGGGCGTTTGCAATCCGAAAAGGTGCGCGACGGCCGCCACGTGCTCCGGAGTCGACTGGGGAAACGGGCGCGAATCATACGGGGTTTCGTCGTAGCTCCGTTTCACCGATTCAACGGTCGTGGTCATTCCTCGGACATCACGCCATCGGCCACGATCTCGACCCGACGGTTGGGTTGCAGGCACACCACCAGCGCACTGCGTTCCAGGCCGTCATCGCACTCCTTCACCGGCTCGCTCGCACCGCGCCCCTGCGAGGAGACGTCGTGCGACGGCACGCCCTGCTCGACCAGAAAGCTCCGTACCGTGTCGGCGCGGCGTTGCGACAGCAACAGGTTGTCGTCCTCGCGGCCAATCCGGTCAGCGTGGCCGATGACGCGCACCTCACCGGTCTCCGTCGACTCCAGCGTGTCGACGATCGAGACGAGCTGCTCGCGACCGCCCGGCAGTACGTCCTCCAGCGCGTAATGGGCGAACTCGAAAAGTACCTCGTCGGACAACTCGAACCGTTTCTCCACCGCCACGTCCTCATCCGCGACCTTGAGTAGATCGGCGCAGCTCGACGGCGCCCAGTGGAAACTTTGCCCCTGGTACTCCTGGTCGAAGATCACCTTGTACTGGCAAGTAGTGACCTCGTTGCCCCGACGGAAGTGGAACAGGTAATCCCACTCGCGCACGCCGAAGGCGCCTTCGCGAAAATGCGGCTTGCCGACCAGGCCGTACAGCTGATCCTTGGTGACGCCCGGACCGATCTGCCGCAGGTTGTCGATATTGGGGAAGGTGCCGCCTTTGAGCACCACCCGGTCGGCGGAAGGAAAGATCACCTCGCCTGCCTGCCCCTGCGGCGAGATGTCGCGACTGATGTGCCGGGTACAGCCTGCGGCAAGGGCGACCGCGCCCACCATCATCAGGAGGATCATCGATTGGCTTTTGTTGATCATTGTGATTTCGCCTTGAAGGTTTGGTCTCGGTGGAATGCGAACTCAGTCCCGCGGCCGCATCGCCGCGGTGACGGGCAACCTTTCCTGAAGGCCACCCGCCGTCGGGTGCTTACCACTGGATACCGGCGCCGACCGAGAAGCCCCATTCGCGGGTGGTGTTTCCGCTGGCTTGGACCTTGTAGACAAAGCGTCCGTTCTCGGTGATGCCTGAGAGGCCGACAGCCATGCCACCCTCGCCTTGGTAGCCACCCAGGGCCACACCCAACATGTTCTTGCCGGGCAGATACGCCTGGGGTAATCCCGCCATCGCCATCGCCGAGGCGGTAGCGCCCCTGTAGCCGCGTTCCAAGGTCCACACATCGCTCTGGAGCCCGTCGATCCGGCTATCGGTGTAACTGTTGGCCTGGTTGATCGCGTAATCCACGCCGGAGTTGAGCTGATTCACATTCACCGCATCCGTACCTGCTACGCCTGCCGCCACGCCGGAAACCGTACGCCCACCCACATTCACTTCACCAGCCGAGGTGCTGTTGCCCACATACGCAGCGTTGTAGCCGCTTTGCGCGCCCACCGTCGTAGCCGAACCCGCACCCAGTGCCACGCTGTTGCCGTGGGTCGCCTCGGCCCCCGTACCTACCGCGGTGCTGTTGTCTGCGCTGGCCGTGCTCTGGTTGCCCACCGCCACGGCGTTCTCTCCACTGGCCGCCGCACCGGCGCCACCGGCAGACGAGTTGGTGCCCGTCGCGCTTGGCGCCACCGTGCTGGAATCCGCACTGGCCCGGAAAGCTCCAACCCCGCCTTGCTGCAGGGCAGTGACGCTGTCCTCGACGCCAGTGATGCGATCGTCGAACTGGTTGACCGTGGTGCCCAGGTTGGTCACGTCGCCTTCGACATTGTTCACCCGGTCATCCAGATTGGCGACATCGCCCTCGACGGTGGTGACACGGTCGCCCAGTTGATTGACCGAGTCGTTGACGGTGTCGATCTGCGTATCGGTGTACGCGTTGGACTCCGCAACGGCGCTCTCGACACCGGCCTGCAGCTGGCTGACGTTGACCGCATCGGTGTCGGCCGAGCCGGCCGCGACACCGGTGATCTGCCGGCCACCGATGTTCATCTCACCGGTGGAGCTGCTTGCGCCGACGTACGCACCTTCATAGTTCGCCTGCGCGCCCACCAAGGTGGCCGAGCCGGCTCCCAAGGCGACGCTGTTGCCGTGGGACGCCGTTGCCCCGGAGCCCAACGCCAGGCTGCCGTCGCCGTCCGCCGAGGCACCCAGGCCCAGGGCCATGGCCTCGTTGCCTCCAGCCGACGCATCCTTGCCGACCGCGATTGCATCGACACCGGTGGCACCGTCGCTGTTTTCGTTGCCGCCGCCGGTCGAGTTGACGTGGTAGTACTTGGTTTGGGCGCTTGAAACCGCGTCGGTCAGCTGGTCCACGTTCACCGCATCGGTGCCGGCCACGCCGGGCGCCACGTTGCCGATTACCAGTCCGCCCGCGTCGATGCCCGTCGCGGTCACGCTCGGGCCACCGGCAATCACCAGTCCGGTGCTGCCCAGCGCCACATCAGGACCCACCGTCACGCCGGTGTTGCTCAGTACCGTGTCGCCGGTGGTCACGCTGCCGGCCGGGCCCAGGTCGATGGTCTCGTTAAGTGTGATCTCGACTTCACCGGCATCATCCGCGCCGGTTTGCGCCACCGTCAGGTTGCTGTCGCCGGTAAAGGTGACCGTGCCGTTCGGGCCGATGTTCGCCGTGCTGGTGCCGTCGGTGACGTTCCAGCCGGCATTGGTCGTGTCGCTGATCTGCTTGAGCTGGTCCTCGGTGGCCGCCTGCCCCGAGGTGTAGTTGTCCGGGTCGAAGGTCTGGTTGGTCAGGCCGTTGATGGTGCCCGCACCCGCGGTGTTGACACTGACCGCACCGAACACCGGCTGGTCGGTCATCTGGATCTGCAACTCGTTGCCCACCACCTCGGTGCGCAGGTTCGCGCCACTGTAGGTGCCCGGGCTGGTCGCCGCCCCGGTCACCAGCAGCTCCTCACCCAGCAGCCGGTCCACCGTGCCGGCGTTGCCGGTGAAGGTCATCGGTGTCTCGCTCAGTCCGGTGAGCTGGCTGACGTTCACCGCATCGGTGGCGGCCACGCCGGGCGCCACGTTGCCGATCACCAGCCCGCCCGCATCGATGCCGGCGAGGGTCACGCTGGGGCCACCCGCGATGGTCAGGCCGGTCCCGTCGACCACCGTGCCGCCTGCCGTCACGCTGTCCACCGCGATGTCGTCGGCCAGGTCGAAGGTCACGTCGTCGTCGGTGGCGGTCTTGCTCACCACGATGTTGCCGTCACTGTTGTTCAGATCCACCGTCTCGTCCGGCGCCACGTTGGTCGCGTTCGCACCCTGCGCGCTGATATTCCAGCCCGCGCTGGCGGTGTCACTGACCTGGGTCAACGCGTCCTGCACCGTCGTGTAGGTGGTGCCATCCACGTCCAGGCCGGCCGTCACCGCGTGCGTCGCCGGGTCGTAGGCCGAGGTGCCGCCCAGTGAAGCTGCGGTCGTCGTGCCGACCGTGTCCACGTTATCGCCCAGTGCATCGACCGCTTGATCCGTGGCAAACAGCTGGCTGCCGTTGATCGCATCGGTGCTGGTCGCATCCACGCGACCGGCCGCCACGTTGGTGAGTGTGCGGTCCGCGCCCACGCTGCCGACGCTGACCGTGCTGGTCGCCGCCGTGCCCGCGTAGGTGTAGGCCACGTTGTCCACCGTCGCACCGGCGGTGTTGACCACCGCCGCGGTGGTCGAGCCCGAGCCCAGGGCCACGTCGCCCGCCTGCGCTCCGGCCACCGCGCCATTGCCCAGTGCCGTGCCGCTGTCGACCGTCGCGCTGGCATCCACGCCGGCGGCGAGCGCGTTGATCCCGGTCGCGCCATCGTTGTCGTAGTTGCCGCCCTGCACGCCGTTGTCGTTGACGCTGTAGTAATGCGTCTGCACCGCAGTGGTCGCGTCGGTCAGCTGGTCCACGCTCACCCCGTCGGTGCCGGCCACGCCGGGCGCCACGTTGGTGATCACCGCGCCGCCGGCATCGATACCGGTGGTGGTCACGCTGGGGCCACCCGCGATGGTCAGGCCGGTGTTGCCCAGCGCCACGTTCGGGCCCACCGTCACGCCGGCGTTGCTCAGTACCGCCTCGCCGGTGGTCACACTGCCGGCCGGACCCAGATCGATGTTTTCGTTGAGTGTGATCTCCACCGCACCGGCATCGTCCACGCCGGTCTGTGCCACCGTCAGGTTGCTGTCACCGGTAAAGGTGACCGTGCCGTCGGGGCCGATGTTCGCCGCGGTGGTGCCGTCGGTGACGTTCCAGCCGGCATTGGCGGTGTCGCTGAGTTGGGTCAGTGCGTCCTGCACCGTCGTGTGGGTGGTGCCGTCCACGTCCAGGCCGGCCGTTACCGTGTGCGTGGCCGCGTCGTAGGCCGAGGTCCCGCCCAGTGATGCCGCGGTCGTCGTGCCGACCGTGTCCACGTCTACGCCCAGCGCGTCGACCGCCTGGTCGGTGGCAAACAGCTGGCTGCCATTGATCGCATCAGTGCTGGTCGCATCCACGCGACCGGCCGCCACGTTGGTGAGTGTGCGCTCGGCGCCCACGCTGCCGACGCTGACCGTGCTGGTCGCCGCCGTGCCCGCGTAGGTGTAGGCCACGTTGTCCACCGTCGCACCGGTGGTGTTGACCACCGCCGCGGTGGTCGAGCCCGAACCCAGCGCCACGTCGCCCGCCTGCGCTCCGGCTACGGCGCCATTGCCCAGCGCCGTGCCGCTGTCCACCGTCGCGCTGGCATCCACACCGGCGGCGAGCGCATTGACGCCGGTTGCGCCGTCGTTGTCGTAGTTGCCGCCCTGCACGCCGTTGTCGTTGACGCTGTAGTAGTGCGTGGCAGTGGCATCGACCGTGTCGGCCAGTGCGCTCAGCTGCGATACGTTTACCGCATCATCATCCGCGGAGCCCGCAGCCACACCGGTGATCTGGCGGCTGCCCACATCCACTGCCGCACGCGTAGCCACCGTCGCCGCGATCGCCGCCGTGCCAGCCGCGTCCGCGCCGGTCGGCACATAACCGGCCACACCGGCCGCCGTGTCCGACACCGACCCCGAACCCAGGGCCACGCCGCCGGCCACGGTCACATCCGCGCCGTTACCGATGACGAGCGCATCGGCCACGTCCACGTTGTTGCCGTTGCCGACAATCCGGCTGCCGGCCGCCCCCACCGCCAGCACGTTGTTGTTGCCGAATGTGCCCGCATCGTCGGCGTCGATGGTGTTGTCGTTGCCCAGCGAGTACGAACCGCTGCCGGTGATCACCGTCGGGTCGCCGATCGCACCGCTGTTGTTGCCGCTGACCTGGTTGCCGGTGCCGATGCTGATGGCGCTGACGCCGCTGGACTGCGCGCCCGTGCCGATGGCCACCGAATTGCCGCCGGTCGCCTGCGCGCCGGTGCCGATGGCGATGTCGCTGATCGCCGTGGCCGAACCGGCCACGCCCGCGACGGCGTTGCGGCCAGCCGCGATACCGCTGTTGGTGAAGGCCGCCGCCGAGGTACCAAGGGCAAGCGAATCGGCGCCAACCGCGCGCGTATTGGTGGTGGTGTCCTGAGCCTGGGAAGTCGCGCTGGACGAACCCAGCGCCACCGAACGATCGCCTGTGGCGTAGGAAGAATCGCCGATCGCCACGCTGCCGCTGCCGATGGCGGTCGCGACCTGGCCGATTGCCAGGCTCTGGGAACCCTGGGCGACGCTCATCCGCCCCAGCGCGGTCGAATAGACGCCCTCGGCGTAGCTCGCAACACCAATGGCGAGCGTCGACCCGCCATGGGCATGCGCGCCCATGCCGATGGCAACGGCAGCCTGCCCGTCCGCATCGGTGTGGGAACCCAGCGCGACACCCGCGCCGGCCGAGGCGGCATTGTCGCCGAGCACGACCGAGCTGAATAGAATGGGATTGGCGCCGCCACTGGTATTGTCGGTGGGGAAGCCGAGTCCATCGGTACGAAGTTGGGCCACCTTCAACTGGGCGCCAGAAAGGGTGGCGTTGTTGCCGATTGCGATGCTGTTGATCGTGCCCGCCGATGCAGCGCTGCCGATGGCAATGGCGTCCGCGAATTGCGATTTGGCCAGACTGCCGATTGCCACGCCACGGGCCCCCGAAGCTGCGCTGCCGGTACCCATCGCCACACTCGATTGCGCGTTCGCCACAGCATTCACGCCAGCGGCAATCGCGTTGATCCCGGTCGCACCGTCGTTGTTGTAGTTGCCGCCCTGCACGCCGTTGTCGTTGACGCTGTAGTAGTGCGTGGCACTGGCATCAACGGTATCGGCCAACGCGCTCAGCTGCGACACGTTTACCGCATCATCATCCGCGGCACCCGCGGCCACGCCCGTGATCTGGCGGCTGCCCACGTCCACTGCCGCACGCGTGGCCACCGTCGCCGCGATCGCCGCCGAACCGGCCGCGTCCGCGCCGGTCGGCACGTAACCGGCCACGCCGGCCGCCGTGTCCGACACCGACCCCGAACCCAGGGCCACACCGCCGGCTACGGTCACATCCGCCCCGTTACCGATGACGAACGCATCGGCCACGGCAACGTTGTTGCCGTTGCCGACAATCCGGCTGCCGTCCGCCGCCGCCGCCAGCACGTTGTTGTTGCCAAACATGCCCGCCTCGTCGGCGTCGATGGTGTTGTCGTTACCCAGCGAGTACGAACCCGCGCCGGTGATCACCGTCGGGTCGCCAATCGCGCCGCTGTTGTTGCCACTGACCTGGTTGCCGGTGCCGATGCTGATGGAGTTGACACCGCTGGCCTGCGCGCCGGTGCCGATGGCCAGCGCGTTGACGCCTCCGGCGGTGGCGTCCTTGCCCACCGCGGTGGCGCCTTCTGCCGTGGCCTTGGCGACATTGCCAAGCGCCAGACTGCCCACCCCCGTGGCATCGGCTCCGGAACCCACGGCAGTCGCATACTCCGCGCTGGCTGCCGCCTGATAGCCCATGGCAAGTGCCGCAAGACCGGTGGCCTGGGAGATCCGGCCAACCGCCAGACTGTTATCCCCTGTGGCATCGGAACCCGAGCCCAGGGAAATCGCGTATTCGTTGGCTGTTGCCTGATAACCCATGGCAATGGAATTTGTGCCGGGGGCCAGGGTGTTGTTACCAATGGCGACGGCCCGGTCGCCAGCGGCCACCGCGCCATCGCCAAGGGCGACCGACGACACACCTGCGGCGGCGGCGCCCACCCCCAAGGCGGTGGCGCGCTCCGCACTGGCCACGGAGCTCGCGCCGAGGGCGACGGTCCCGAGCCCGCTGGACGCGGCGTTGCCGCCAATGGCAATCGCACTGTTTGCGGTGGCCTGGGCACCCTTGCTGTTGCTGGCGCCGATGGCGATGGAGTACACGCCGGAGGCCGTGGTGGAGTTGAGGACGGACAACGATTCGCCAGCGACATTGGAACTGGAGCCGCCGATAGCCACCGCATTGAGTCCAGACGCGATGACACCATAACCAAGCGCCGTACTGCCCCTGCCCGTCGCCCGGCTCTCCAGACCGACCGCGGTCGCCCACTGCCCCGCCTGACTGTTGAAACCGAAGGCAGCGCCGCCTTTGCCGGTTACCGAGCTCCAAGCACCGTAGACAGTGGCTGCCGTTTGGTCTTTGCCCGTCGCTTCGCAGCCGGCTACGGTGGAAAAAGAGCCAGTACCATCCTCGGGGTCATCCACAGTAGGGTTGGTGGCTATCCTACCAATAGTAGACAAGCCGGCACCCCCTATGCACGTCTCAGTACCATCTTCGAGCGTATTGGCATGCGCTCCCGGCGGCCACCCCTGCAACAGCACGGCCAGTGCCACCGCAAGCGCACCAAGCCTGGGTCCCGAAACGCGTCCCGCTCCTGTGGGCGCGACACTGCCGCCCTTGGCGAGTTCCGAGGCCACCACCAACTGCCCCAGCTTCGCATTCCATACCGTGCTGTAGATCTTGTTCATGTCGTATTCCCCATCCCTTATCGTGGAATCAAGTCGAAGCGCGTACCCCTATACAAGAGGTACTCGCAGTAAGGGGCACATCCAGGACATGCCTGTCCCGGGATATATTCTTGGCCGTCAGCCCAAATCCCGCGGGCATGACGGCAACCGATGTCCGGTGGCCGCCCGCTTCCACGAAACTACGCAAGTACCCCATAAAGGTCGGTGTCGGACAGCCCTATATGCCAGCCACACGAGCCCACGCGCTGAAGCTGTTCGACGAATACGTCGAGATGTCCCGCCGCCGGCAATTGCGCGCGCTGGAACGGCTCAGGGACCACGACCGACCGCTGCATGACGCGCTGGCGGACATGCTGGCGGCCGACGCGCTGGAGCATCCGCTCGACGGGGCGCCATTCGAACTGCTGGCCCGGCTTCAGCGCAAAGGCGCGGCCGTCGAGCCACCCCCGCCCGATCTCCGCCTTGGCACGCGCCTGGGCGCGTGGCAGATCGACCGCATCATTGGCACCGGCGGTATGGGGACGGTGTACGAAGCCCACCGCGCCGACGACCATTACCAGCAGCGCGTGGCCCTCAAATGCATCCGCGCCGGACTCTGCTCACCGCGCCTGATCCAGGCCTTTCTCGACGAGCGCAACAACCTGGCGCAGTTGGACCACCCCGGCATCGCCGCGCTGCTCGACGGTGGGGTCGAACCCGACGGGCAGCCGTGGTTCACCATGCATTACGTGGATGGCATCCCCATTGATCACTGGTGCGCCGAGCGCCAACTGCCGGTGCACGAACGGGTCAAGTTGTTGATGCAGGTCTGCGATGCGCTCGCCTGCGCGCACGGAAAGCTGGTGTTGCACCAGGACATCAACACGTCGAACGTGCTGGTGACCGGCGACGGACGGGTACAACTGCTCGATTTCGGTCTGTCTTCCACCCTGACAAGAGGCAAACAGGACCACCCGTCACCCATGGCAGTACCCAACGGGTATACCGCCCCCGAAATCCTCTCCGGCATCGGGCCGCATGTCGGAACCGACATCTACTCGCTGGGCGTGGTGATGTACCGGCTGCTGTGCGGCGGCTGGCCGCTGCCGCCATCGTTGCTGCGCACGCGGGCGACGCCGCTGCCGTTACCCGCGCCGATGGACGAGGTAGCCGTTGTGGCTACGTATGAAATGGCGTGGCGACGCGGTTTCGGCAATCCGCAAGCGCTGCGCCGACACCTGGCCGGGGACCTGAGCGCGATCGGACTGAAATGCGTGGCCAATACTCCCGGACAGCGCTATCGCAATGCCACGGAGTTGCAAGACGACCTGCTCCGATGGCTGAAGCAACTGCCGGTGCAGGCGCACAGCAGCGGCACCGGGTATCGGCTGGGCAAGTTTCTACGCCGCAACCGATTGCCGGTTGTGTTGACTGCGGCTGTCGCGCTGGCGGTGGCCGGCGGCCTGGGCGTCAACACGATTCAGCACCACCGCATGGCCCGGGAAGCCGGGGCCACCCGGGCGGTAAGCCATTTGTTCGAGCAGATGCTGGGCAACGCCACGTTGTCGGGACTGAGCGAGACACCGTTCTCTTCCCGGACATTGCTCAAAAACACCGAAGCGCAATTGCGACAGGAGCCCCTGCAGTCGCATCCGACCCTGCTGTCGCGTGGCCTGTCGGCGCTGGCACGCGGCTATGCCGTCATCGGCGACTACCCGAAAGCAGCACAGCTGGCGCGCGAGGCGGAGGCCGCGGTACCCCAAAAGGGAGTGGAGAATGCGGAAGCCCGTGCGACCTGGGCATCCCTCCTCAACTTGCAGGCCCTGCACGCCCAGGCCGGTGAAGTGGCATCCGCAGGTCTGCAGCGGCTCGGCAGCCTCGATGACAAGCATGCAGGTCATGTTCGCCTCCGCCTGCTGACCGAGCAGGCACGTGCGCAGTGGGGCATGGCCGACAGTGACCTGGCTTTGGTCACGCTGCAGGCGGCGCTGACATCGGCGGAAGCGATGAGCGACACCGATCCGGAACCCTTGGCCGAGCTGTTGACCCTGCGAGGATCGTGGCGAACCAGGATCCTTCGTTTCGACGATGCGGAGCGGGACCTGCGGCGGGCGATCGCGCTGGTGGAAGACGACAATCTCCTGCTGGCGGACGAGGCGCGCCAACAGCTGGCGCAGACCCTGGTGGTGGCCGAGCGCACCGACGAAGCCGCGGCCATCGCCCAGGCGCTGGTAGAAAGCCGCCGCCGCTCCCTGGGCGAGCAGCACCCCGATACCGGAATCGCCTGGGTGGTGCTGGCCGACAATCAATTCATGCAGGGGCAGATAGACGCCAGCGCCGAATCGCTGGCCCGGGGCAAGGCGATACTCCAACAGACCTACGGCGTGTCCCACCCCGAGTATGCCGAGGCATTGCGCGTGGAATCATTGATCGATTACGCGCGTGACAACTACGAAACCAGCCTTGAGAAATCCCGCGACGCACTGGCCATCATCGAAAAGGCGCTGGGCCCCGAACACGACATGGCGCGGCGGGCGCGACACAACCTCGGCAACAAATTGAGCTCGGCGCCCGCCAGTTGGCCTGCCGAACGCTACCAGGCGGCGATCAACGAGAGCATCGCCCTGAACGCGCAGTTGTTGCAGGTGGGCAGGACCAAGCACATCCCCATGCCGCAGCAGAAGCTGCACCTGGCGCGAACCCTGATGAGCCGTCACCACACGGGAGACCTGGCCGACGCCGAACACCTGCTGCGCGGGGCCATGGTGGATGCCGAAACCTATTACGGGTCGCACCATACCTACCCGATGCTGGTCCGGCATTCGTTGGCCATCCTGCTGTTCCGGACAGGACATACCCGGGAAAGCTATCGGCAACTGGGAGCCACCATCGACGAAGCCACTGCCTTGTTACCGGCGACCCTCGCCCAGGCGGTGATCTACGAGTCGCTGAGATACCAGGCGTTGTGCGCCGTCCGCGAAGGGGACACTGCGCGGGCCGAGGCCCTTCTGCTTGAGGCGTCCGACGTGGCCGCCGAGCTTCTGGGCACCGACCACATGGCTTTTCTTGAAACGCGCTCCAGCCTGGAGGAACTGAGACGGACGGGCACGTTGCGGGATGCGGAAGATGCATTGGTCGCGATGGACCGGTAATACGAAAAACAGCAACCCCGGCCGAAGCCGGGGTTGCTGCGTTTACGGCAGGACTCAGTTGTCGTAAGTGGCAACCAGGCTCGCACCCGAGTAGGGCAGGAACCCGCCGCCACGCACCATCACGTGGTACGTGCCGGGCGTCGGGTAGGTTCCACGGCAGGTCTTGGGAGACCGGTTGCCCGTCAGACCGCAGGCGTAGACGGTCGTCGTGGGTTGCGAACCCAGCCGCACGTACAGGTCGGCGGAGGAGAAGAAGCCCGAGCCACCGACAAGCTTGATGCTGAGGTTGGTGGCCCCGGCCGGCACGTCGACGGTCCAGTACTGCTGGCTCCAGGCTGCACCGGCCACGCCGGTCACCGGCACGCCGTTCTGCAACTCACCGTCAACCGGATCGGTCGGGTCCGGGTCGGTCGGGTCCGGGTCGGTCGGGTCCGGGTCCGGGTCCGGGTCGGTGCCGTCAAGCACTGCGTTCACCGCGGCCTCGGCGTTGACGATGCCGGCGCCGATCGGGCGCGACGGGGTGGACGGGAAGTCGCTCGCGGTGTCCTGCAGCAGCTCGAGCATCTCCGCCTGGGTCAGCGGGGTCTCCGCCGCCGCCTGGACCAGCGCAATCACGCCGGCCACGTGCGGGGCCGCCATCGAGGTGCCGTCGTAACTGGCGTAGGCCTCCTGTTCCGGCCCCTGGCGGCCGCTGTTGACGGTCGATAGAACGTCCGACCCTGGTGCCGCGATATCCACCGACGCTCCGTAGTTGGAGAAGGACGAGCGCGCACCGGTGTTGGTGTTGGAGCCGACCGAGATCGAGTTGCCGCAGTTGGTCATCATATATCTGGATGCGTCGCCATTGGCGTTGCCGGCGGCAACCACCACGATCGAACCGCGCTCGACGGCTTCCTTCATGGCCAGCTTGGTGGTTTCGCTGCAGGTGCCGGGGTACCCGCTGCCCACGCTGAGGTTCAGCACTTCGGCGGGGTTCTGATTGGCCGGGGCGCCGGGAACGCTGCCGCCCGAGGCCCAGGTGACCCCATCGCTGATATCGGACCAGGGACCGCCACAACGGCCCAGCACGCGGACCGGCACGACCTTCGCATTCGGTGCGACACCCGCAACGCCCTTGGCGTTATCGGTGACCGCGGCAACGGTGCCGGCGACATGCGTACCGTGCCAGGAGCTGTTTTTACCCCCATGCGGCTTTTCACCGAACTGCACGCAGAAGTTGGCTTCGAACCCATCTCCCACGTCGCGTGCGTCCGCATCGCGACCGTCGCCGTCGTTGCCCCTCACGGGATCGGAAAGAAAATCGTAGCCGGGCAGGAGGTTCGGCAGCAGGTCGGAGTGCTCGGTGTAGCCGGTGTCGATTACCGCGACCACGACGCCTTCACCGGTCGACTTGTCCCAGGCCTGCTCGGTGTGGGTGCCGCCCGGGCCATTCTTGAGACCGTACTGGCTTCCGTATTTCGGATCATTCGGCGCGGCGTACGCCACCGCCACCCCGTCGGCTTCGACATACTCGACATTCGGATCGGCGGCGATCTGCCGCATGAAGGCCTCGGCCTCGACGCGGTCCAGCGGACGATCGGTCTTGATCACGTCGGCGCCGACGCCGAGACGGCGGAGATGGCGCACGCCCCGGGTGGAAGGAACGGCGCGGGCGGCACTTTGCAGCGAGCCGGCCAACGCGCTGGCGCTGGTGGCCTGGGTGCTGCCATCGCGGTATTTCACGATGAAGCGGCTCTGCGTCGCGCCGGCTTCCTGCAGCCCGTTCAGGCTGCTCAGATTGATCCGCTGCCCGGCGGTGGCGGTCGCCGCCATGGATGTCAGTGCGATCGCGGTTGCGGCGACCAATGTACGCATGCGAATGCGCTTGTTCGATTTCCTGGACATTGCTTTGAACTCCCCGAATAGCTTGGTGTATTGAAAGCTGAACCCCGCAAGCGGATGCCGCGACGGACAGGCACGTTGCGGGATGCGGAAGATGCATTGGCCGCGATGGATCGGTAATACGCAAAACAGCAACCCCGGCCGAAGCCGGGGTTGCTGCGTTTACAGCGGGACTCAGTTGTCGTAAGTGGCAACCAGGCTCGCACCCGAGTAGGGCAGGAACCCGCCGCCACGCACCATCACGTGGTACGTGCCCGGCGTCGGGTAGGTCCCACGGCAGGTCTTGGGAGCCCGGTAGCCCGTCAGACCGCAGGCGTAGACGGTCGTCGTGGGTTGCGAACCCAGCCGCACGTACAGGTCGGCGGAGGAGAAGAAGCCCGAGCCACCGACAAGCTTGATGCTGAGGTTGGTGGCCCCGGCCGGCACGTCGACGGTCCAGTACTGCTGGCTCCGGGCCGCACCGGCCACGCCGGTCACCGGCACGCCGTTCTGCAACTCACCGTCGACCGGATCGGGCGTCGGGTCAGTCGGATCCGGGTCAGTCGGGTCCGGGTCCGGATCCGGGTCGGTGCCGGCAAGCACGGCGTTCACCGCGGCCTCGGCGTTGACGATGCCGGCGCCGATCGGTTGCGACGGGGTGGACGGGAAGTCGCTCGCGGTGTCCTGCAGCAGCTCGAGCATCTCTGCCTGGGTCAGCGGGGTCTCCGCCGCCGCCTGGACCAGCGCAATCACGCCGGCCACGTGCGGGGACGCCATCGAGGTGCCGCTCTTTGAAACGTAGTCTTCCTGACCCGGATCCTGGGTACCGGTATTGCCAGTCGACTCGATGTCCGACCCCGGTGCGGCGATATCCACCGAAGCCCCGTAGTTGGAGAAGTACGAGCGTGCGCCGGTGTTCGTGTTCGAGCCGACCGAGATCACGTTTCCGCAGTTGGTCTGCGTATATTGGGATGCATCGTCGTTGGAGTTACCGGCGGCGACCACCACGATCGCACCGCGCTCGACGGCTTCTTTCATGGCCAGCTTGGTGGTGTCGCTGCAGGTGGCGGGACCCTGGCTGCCCAGGCTGAGGTTCAGTACTTCGGCCGGGTTCTGATTGGCCGGGACGCCGGCAACGCTGCCGCCCGAGGCCCAGGTGATCGCATCGGTGATATCGGAACCGTAACCGCCACAACGGCCCAGCACGCGGACCGGCACGACCTTCGCATTCGGTGCGACACCCGCAACGCCCTTGGCGTTATCGGTGACCGCGGCAACGGTGCCGGCGACATGCGTACCATGCCAGCCGCTGTTTCGAGCCGGGCTCGGCTTGCCAGTGAACTGCGTGCAGAAGCCGGTCTCGTACCCATCTCCCGCGTCGCGTGCGTCCGCATCGCGACCGTCGCCGTCGTTGCCGATCAGGGGCTCGGACACAAAATCGTAGCCAGGCAGGATGTTCGGCAGCAGGTCGGAGTGATCGGTGTAGCCGGTGTCGAGTACCGCGACCACGACACCCTCACCCGTCGACTTGTCCCAGGCCTGCTCGGCGTGGGAGCCACCCGGGCCATTCTTGAGGCCGTACTGGTCTCCATACTCCGGATCATTCGGCGCGTCGTACGCCACCATCAGAATGTCGGCTTCGACGTACTCGACGTTCGGGTCGGCGGCAATCTGCCGCATGAAGACTTCGGCTTCGACGCGGTCCAGCGGACGATCGGTCTTGATCACATCGGCGCCGACGGAAAGACGGCGGAGATGACTTACACCCTGGGTGGAGGGAACGGCGCGGGCGGCACTTTGCAGCGACCCGGCCAACGCGCTGACGCTGGTGGCCTGGGTGCTGCCATCGCGGTATTTCACGATAAAGCGGCTCTGCGTCGCGCCGGCTTCCTGCAGACCATTCAGGCTGCTCAGATTGACTCGCTGCCCGGCGGACGCGGTCGCCGCCATGGTTGTCAGTGCGATCGCGGTTGCGGCGACCAATGTACGCATGCGAATGCGCTTGTTCGATTTCCTGGACATTGCTTTGAACTCCCGGAATAACTTGGTGTGTTAAAAGTTGAACCCGCAAGCGGAAGCTGCGGGCGTTAACGTCATGGAGCGGATCGGGATGACTACTTCCCCCCATTGATTTGTCTATGATTTGTCTATGGGCGAATGTGACCCGACTTGCACATTCCGATGCATATGCACCGGCAGTTCGCACTCGGAACCTGAAGCTTCGGTGGGAGACCGTGTGACGCGGCTTCCTTTGCGTCCACGGCCGAAGACGTCGCTATTCGGCACTCCGTACCGACGTCCTTGCGAGGCCCCTGCACCCCGCTGTTGCCCTTCCCTGGCATTCCTTCCCTGGCGTTCCTCCCTGGAGGGCGTTCCAATTGCCTGAGCAACCGGGGTGCAGGACAGATATAGGTGACGTCACGGGGCATTTACTTATGCAAAGTGTTCAATTTCTTATCAATTAGCGATAATTACGAGATACTCATCACGTTATTGACCGGCGAACATCCCCCTCGGCAGCCGCTATCGGGATAGTTATGGGTCCGGCGGGAGCCGGCATGGCGGGTCCTGCAGAAGCGGACCGCCGCGATACAACCCACGACAGGAGCACGCGCAGTGACGGATGCACTCGGGTTTCCATGGCCCAGCGAGGTCAGGCAACTAAGGATCGGTGACCTGGAAATTGACCTGCGGTACCGCCAGGTCAGCAGTCCGGAGCAAACCGTCGAACTGCCACAGCGCGCGTTCGACCTGTTGCTGGAGTTTCTTGCCAGCCCCCATGCCCTGCATACCCGCGCAATGTTGTTTGATCAGGTCTGGCAGGGTGTGATCGTCGAAGATGCCAACCTGTCACAAAGCATATGGCTACTGCGCAAGGCCCTGGGGCCGTCGCGCAAGCAATGGATCCGTACCGTTGCAAAAAGTGGTTACGTGTTCGAGCCGCCCGGACCCGTGGAACCGGTGCTGGTCAATGCGACCGATGCCATCGACAGCGTGGCAGCCGGGCTGGACGACTCGCACCCTGCGGAACCGTCGGAAGTCCGCATTGGCGGCCCAGAAGTTCCTGAGAAACGGCTCCACCTCTGGCTGGTGGCGACGGGACTGGCGACGCTGGCCGCCATTGCCATCGTTTTGGTACCCAAGCCCACGCCATTGGCACCGATTGACGCGGCCACCGCTCCGGTGGCCGTCGCACTGATCGAGGTTGGCAACAACAATGATGCCGAGGCGCATTGGCCGGCAACCCTGTTGTATGCCTGGCTGGAATGGAAACTCGACTCGCTGCCGGAAGTCATCGTGATGAGCGAAGCTCACCTGGCTGCCGATGCGGCCTCACTGTCGCCCACGGTGGTGCTGCTCAGTTCCGGCCAGGCCGCCAACCAACCGGGCGAACGTTTCGTCCGCGCCCGCATTACCGACGCCGATGGGACCCGGCAACTGGAACTGCGCGGGAACCTGGCGCGGATTCCGGCACTGGTCGATCAGTTGTCTCAGCAGATACTGACGCAGTTGATTCCCGGTCGCGACGACACGCCGTGGCCCACGCTGGACATCGATGCATCCGCAGCCCGCAGCTATACCATCGCCTACCGGGACTATCGCGACCGGGACATGTCCGCCAGCGCGGCCGGCTTGCAGTCGGTAGTCGGACAGTCACCCGGTTTTGGACTGGCACAGCTGCAACTGGCGATGTCCCGGGCACGATTGGGCCAAGCCAATGCCGCCGTGGCACACATGCAGACGGCGCGCGAATTGCTGGTGCCGATCGGCGACGACACCGATCAGGTGCTGGATGCCGCACAACTGTGGGTCGATCCGCGTCGCGTGGTTGAGGCGTCTGCGGCAATCACCGCGCTGGCGGACAGATACCCGAAAAACCTGAGATTCCGCCTCGATCAGGCCTGGTTCCAGCTACGCTCCGGCCAGGCCGACCTGGCACTGGAGAGCCTGGCGGGGGTGGAGTGGCAACGCCAGCCCATCAGCTTGCGCATTCCCTGGTTGATTTGCCTGGCCGAGATTGCCGGCGCACGCGGCGACGGCACTGCCATGCGTACGCACGCGATGGCGGCCGAGCAACTGGCACGGGACGCCGGCCCGGGATGGGAGCCTGAGCGCGCGGTCGCCATCCATCTGAAAGCACAGGCCGATGTCGCCGAATTCGGGGACGAGGCCGATATGTCGCAATTCGAGCAGGCGGCGACGCTGTTCGCCGCTGCCGGCGCGGAATTGGACGCATTGTACGTCAGGGTTTCCGCCGAACTGTCGAAGCCGCCGTCGGCGCCGTCGGAGCAGTTGGACACCCTGCTGGCGCGATCACACGCCGGCGGTTATCGATCCTTGGAGGTCCAACTGCTGCGCCGTGTCGCGTTCCAGCACTACCACGCCGGCAACCTGGCTGAATACCGCAAGCGACTGGATGAGGCGCTCGCCATCGCCGTGGCTGCGGGCGATGCCCCCGGGCAGCGTGCATTGCAACTGGACTTGCTCAACGAGGACGCCCTGGCGGGTCGCTTCGATCAGGCTCGTGAACGTGTTCGCCTTATCCGAAGCCTAGGGTTGAAAGGCAACCTGGCGGTGTGGCTGGACCAGCTCGAGGCTATTATCCTGACCACCGAGGGCGACTACACCGGCGCGCTGGAAATACTCGAGCACACCGTGAAGCGTCTCGCCCGTGAAGACCTGCCGCCATTGCCCACGGTGGTTTCCGCACGACTGGCATGCGCAAGGGTGACAGGGTTGTTGTCGTTGGGACGGATGCAGCAAGCGCGCGTGGCGCTGGAGCGCTGCGGTCTGGATGGGCCACCCGAGCTGGAGGATCAATTGGTGATGCACCAAGCTGCCATCTCCCTGCTGGCCGGCGATGCTGCGTCCGCGTCGCCAGGGCTGCAGACGATGGTGACCCGGACCCGCTCCATGGAGCAAGGCCCCCGCCGCTGGTTGACGGCACTGCAGACCGCGCCACTGCTGGCTCGCGCGGGTCAACTGGAAGAAGCGGACGCGTTGTACACCGCCACCCACGACGCACTGCAAGGTTCCGGATACGCCTGGTTGCTCGCTCAGGCGGAAGTTGGCCAAGCCGAAACCGCGGCCGCGCGCGGCGGGTGGACGCAGGCGATGCGCCACGCAGAGGCCGCACGCCAAACTTATCCCAACGACACCTGGATGCAGTCCCACCGCCTCGACCAGGTCGCAATCTTGCACGCACTGGCCGACAACCGGCCCGAAGCCGCACAATCCTTGCTGGCACGCAGTCACG
Source organism: Lysobacter sp. A421 (assembly GCF_054052145.1). Classification (NCBI taxonomy): domain Bacteria; kingdom Pseudomonadati; phylum Pseudomonadota; class Gammaproteobacteria; order Lysobacterales; family Lysobacteraceae; genus Lysobacter; species Lysobacter sp. A421. The sequence goes on from NZ_JBSVRL010000002.1 coordinate 92,894, forward strand.
CCCGCGCCCATGCGCTGGGAGATGTCGCGGTACAGCTGGAGCTGCACAGCCTGATGGCGGCCGATAGCCGGCTCGATGACTGCGACGTCCAAGGCCCTGCCGCGGGCACGCAAGTTGCCACCACCGGCATGCGGGGCGCAAACCTGGACTGGATGACGCACGGGCCGGCAGGCCGCGAAGCGACCATCGCGGCGGCACCTGCCCACAACCGGGACCCGGCCGCCCAGATACAGCGTTGACCGATCCCCGTTAATGCAGCCAACATCGTCACTGCACATGTCACGCAAACGCGGTTTTCAGCGGCGAAGCGGTCTCCACCACTCACCTACAATCGGGCCATGACGAATCCAACCCTTTCCGTGGATGTCGCAATCATCGGCGGTGGCGCGGCGGGCGTGATGACGGCCATCCATCTCTTGCGCCTGGCTGCCACGCCGCTGCAGGTCGTCCTGGTCGAACCTGCCGCGATGCTCGGCGAAGGTGTCGCCTACGCCAGTCGCGCCGCCGAGCATCGGCTCAACGTGCCCGTGCAGCGCATGAGCGCGTTTGTCGACCGGCCCGAGGATTTCCTCGACTTCATGCTGGAACACCACGGCTCTACCGATCGATCGGCGGGGTCGTTGGCCGCCAGTTATGCGCAACGCCGACACTATGCGGACTACCTGCGTGATCGGCTGCGACAGGCCGGGACAGCCAGTGTCGCCCAGCTTGAAGTCGTGCACGATCGCGCGGTCGCAATGACAGGATCGGGACCGGACTGGCGTGTGCGGCTCGCCTCGGGCGCGACGGTTTGCACGCGCAATGTCGTGCTGGCAATGGGCAACACCATGCGCCCGCTGCCCGCGCTCGGGGTTGATGCGTTGTCGGTCGGCCAATACCTGGAAGCCTGGCAGTACGAGTCCATCGTCCAGCTTCGGCGCGATGCCGATATCGCGATCATCGGTTCGGGCCTGAGCATGGCCGATGTCGTGTTGTCGCTTCACGCCGGCGGTCACCGCGGCCGCATCCATGTGCTGTCGCGACACGCCCTGATGCCGCTGCCGCATGCCGACACCCATGGGGCCGCGGATTTCGACCCGGCGACACTGCTCGCACTGTCCTTGCGCCAGAGATTGAAGGCACTACGCGGTCATGCGGCCAATGCGATTGCCCGTGGCGAGGCGTGGCAAGGGGTGATCGACTGTATCCGCCCGCACGTGCAGGCCTTGTGGCAAAGCCTGTCGGTCACTGATCAGCGGCGCTTCCTGCGTCATGTCGTGCGGCAATGGGACGTGCACCGACACCGGATCGCGCCCGACGTGCACACCACGATCGATGCGCTGCGCGCCTGCGGCCAGTTGCGGCTTCATCGCGGACGCTTGCAGGCGGCAACGTCCACCGCTGACGGGGTGCGCCTGGAGGTCCAACGGGCCGACGGCGACGCACGGATGCTGAAGGTCGATCACCTCGTCAATGCCACCGGCGTGGAGACCCGCGCCGTATCGATGCGCAACGTCTTGTTGCAGGGCCTGCTGGCAACGGGCGTGGCGGTGCCTGGCCCGCATGGCATTGGCATAGATACGGCAGCCAATGGCGAGGTGATCGCACGGGATGGCGCGGTACAGGCCACCGTGCTGGCGCTTGGCAGCCTGCGCATCGGCAGCCTGTGGGAGAGCCTGGCGGTACCCGAGTTGCGCAGCCAGAGTGAAGCCATCGCACGCAAACTGCTCGGCGGGGATTAGACCTTCGTCGAGGCAGTACCGGAGTCGTACTGCCTCGCCATACACTCGGCGATCGACTGACCACGGAGGCGCGCGCAATTGATTCCTGGCTGGGTACTGCTGCTGGTGTCGGTCGGCTACGTCGGCATGCTGTTCGGGGTCGCGTATTACGGCGATCAACGCGAAGCGATGCCGAAACATCGCTGGGTACGACCGGCGGTGTACTCGCTGGCGCTGGCGGTCTACTGCTCGTCGTGGACGTTTTACGGCGCGGTCGGCACCGCCGCGCGCACCGGCCTGGGCTTCCTGCCGATCTATCTGGGGCCGCTGCTGCTGTTGCTGTTCGGCTGGCGGCTGCTGGAACGGCTGGTGCTGATCTCCGACGAGCAGCGGATCACCTCGATCGCCGACTTCCTTTCCTCACGCTATGGTCGCGCGCCGGGGCTGGCGGCGCTGGTCTCGCTGCTCGCACTGATCGCCGCGATTCCCTACGTGGCGCTGCAATTCAAGGCCGTGGCCGACAGCATCGAGGTACTCGCCGGGGTGCCGGACAACACCAGCCTGCTGGCGGATCCGGCGCTGTACATCGCGTTGCTGCTGGCGGTGTTCTCGATCCTGTTCGGCACCCGGCGGATCGACGCCACCGAGCACCATCACGGCATGGTGCTGGCGGTCGCGCTGGAGTCGCTGGTCAAACTGGTCGCGTTCATCGCCGTGGGTATCTTCGCGCTGATGCACCTGCCGGGCGTCGGCGGCCTGGGCGAGCGCATCGTGCAGGCCGCCGATACCGTCACCCGGCCCGGCTTGCCGGCGGGCTTCGTCGCCCAGACCCTGCTCGCCTTCACCGCATTGATCTGCCTGCCTCGGCAATTCCACGTCGCGGTGGTGGAATGTCAGAACGTCGGCGACCTGCGGGTCGCGCGCTGGTTCTTCGGCGGCTACCTGATATTGATCAGCCTGATGATCGTGCCGATCAGCCTCGCCGGCCAGGCCGTGCTGGGCGACAGCGGGGTATCGCCCGACACCTACGTGCTCGCGCTGCCGTTGGCCATGGACCAGAGCCTGCTGGCACTGATGGTCTACATCGGCGGATTCTCCGCCGCCACCGGCATGGTGATCGTGACCAGCGTGGCGCTGGCAACGATGGTCAGCAACGACCTGATCATGCCGGCGTTGTTGCGTACCGGCGCCCTCAGCCGCACCGGGCCGGGTATCGAGAAGCGTGTGCTGTGGGTACGCCGGGCAACGATTATCGGCCTGGCGCTGATGGCCTACGCCTATGCCCGGGGGTCCGGTGACGGCAGCCTCGCCCAGCACGGCCTGTTGGCATTTGCCGCGGTCGCGCAGTTCGCACCGGCACTGATCGGTGGCCTGTACTGGCGCGGTGCGAGCCGCACCGGTGCGCTGGCCGGAATCGCCGCTGGCGCATCGGTGTGGTTCTACACCTTGTTGTTGCCGAGCCTGGCCACCGGGGGCTGGATCGCTTCGGACTGGGTCGATGTCGGCCCGTTCGGCATTGCCTGGCTGCAACCGGAGCAACTGTTCGGCCTGGTGGGTTGGGACAGCCTGACCCATGGGGTGTTCTGGTCGCTGCTGCTCAACACCAGCGCGTTTGTCTACGTCTCCGCACACCAGCGGCCGCGGCTGCAGGAGCAACTGCGGGCGGCGCCATTCCTGGACCCGTATCGACAGCGACCGCCGCTCGGCCCCGGCGGCTGGGCCGGCAACGTGCGCGGTGGCGACCTGTTGGCGTTGGCCGAACGCATCGTCGGTGGACGTCATGCCCGACGCTCCTTCCAGGACTATGCCGGTCGGCAAGGTCAGCCTTGGAACCCGGAACAGCTTGCCGACCGCGCGCTCGCCCAGTTCACCGAGCGCCTGCTCGCCGCCGCGATCGGTGCTGCCTCGGCGCGGCTCACCTTGACCAGTGCCCTGCGCGGATCGGGCATGGAACTGGGCGAGGTGGTGGCGCTGCTGGACGAGGCGAACCAGGAGCTGCGCTTCAACCGCCAGGTGCTGGCGACCACGCTGGAGAACATCAGCCAGGGCGTCAGCGTGGTGGACGCGGAGCTGTGCCTGGTGGCCTGGAACCGCCGTTACCAGGAGATGTTCGACTACCCGCAGGGCATGTTGTACGTCGGCCGTCCGGTCGCGGACCTGCTGCACTGGAATGCCGAGCGCGGCGAGATGGGTCCGGGGGATACCGAGACCCAGGTGCAGCGCCGGATCGAACACCTTGGTGTCGGCGCGCCGCATGTGTCCGAACGCGTGCGCGCCAACGGCCAGGTGATCGAGCTGCGGGGCCGGCCGCTTGATGGGGGCGGCTATGTCACCAGCTACAGCGACATCACCGATTACAAACGCGTCGAGCGCGCGCTGCGTGAATCCAACGAGACACTGGAGCAGCGCGTCGAGCAGCGCACCCGTGAGGCCGAGGACGCACAGCAATCCAGGACACGGTTTCTTGCCGCGGTCAGCCACGACCTGCTGCAACCGTTGAATGCCGCACGACTGTTCACCTCGGCCCTGCGCGAGAGTGACGAGTCTGTCGAACAGGGCCGCCTGGCCGAACGCGTCGATGCCTCCCTGCGCGCCGCCGAGGACCTGCTCGATGGGCTGCTCGATATCTCCCGCCTTGACGCCGGTGCACTGCGCCCGGAGATCGCCGACTTCGACGTCAACGAACTGCTGCGCGAACTGGCCGCCCAGCACTCGCCGATCGCAGCCAGCCGCGGCCTGCAATTGCGGGTGCGGGCGCCGGCCGCCCCGCTGATGGTTCGCACCGATCGCCGGCTGCTGCGCCGCGCACTGCAGAACTTCCTCGCCAATGCCTTGCGCTATACCCGCGATGGCGGTGTGCTGATCGCCGCACGCGTGCGCGAGGGCGCCGTCGAGCTGCAGGTCTGGGATACCGGGCCAGGGGTCTCACCGCACCACCTCGGGCAGATCTTCGACGAGTTCCGCCGCTTCGACCACCCCGGTCGCGGCGAGCGCGGCCTCGGTCTGGGATTGTCGATCTGCCAACGTATCGCCCGCACCCTGGACCATCCGCTGGGCGTGCGTTCGCGGGTCGGTGCCGGCAGCGTGTTCTCGATCACCGTGCCATTCGGCCGGGCACGTTTCCCCGACGTCCCCGCACCCGCCCCGCGCACCGAAGGCATTACCGATTCCCTCACCGGCCTGCGTGTGTTGTGCATCGACAACGACCGCGAGATCCTCGAAGGCATGCGCGCCCTGCTCACCCGCTGGCACGTTGTCAGCCTGACCGCCGCCACCGTCGACGAGGCCATCGCAGTGCTGGAGGCACTGCCGGCCGGCGAAGCTCCCGACGTCGCCCTGGTCGACTACCACCTGCACGACCGCCTGGACGGTCTGGGCATCATCGACCTGCTGCGCGAGCGCCTCGGCCCCGGCCTGCCAGCCGCGTTGCTGACCGGCGACGGCAGCGACGCGCTCAAGCACGCCGCCCGCGAGCATCACTGCCTGGTGTTGACCAAACCGATCAAGCCGGCGTCGCTGCGCGCGTTCCTGGCGGCCGGGGTCACTCGCCTTCCTCCGGCGGCAACGTGATGTTGCCCGGATCCAACGCCAGTCGGCCGGCAATCAGCACCGCCTGGGTGCGGTTGTTGGCGCCGAGCTTGCGCAGGATCGCGGTGACGTGGGCTTTGACGGTGGCCTCGGAGACGGTGAGCTCGTAACCGATCTGCTTGTTCAACAAGCCCGAGCCGAGCATCTGCAGGACGCGGAATTGCTGCGGGGTGAGGTCGCGCAGGCGGCGGGCGGCATCGTGTTCATCGGGATCTGCGGCCGGGGCGTTGAAGGCGGCGGACGGAGCCCAGCGATCGCCCGCCAGGACGGTACCGATCGCCTCACCCAGTGTGGCCACATCGGCGGACTTTGGAATGAAGCCGACCGCGCCGTGGTCCAGCGCGCGCCGCATCACCGCCGGCTCCTCACGCGCGGACACCACCACGATCGGCAACTGCGGACGCAAGGCACGCAAGTGCACCAACGCACTGAAGCCCTGCGCGCCGGGCATGTTCAGGTCGAGCAACAACAGATCGGCATCCGGCTCGGCTTCGACCAGCGCGTACAGGGCGCCCACGCTGTCGGCCTCGCACAGACGCGCTGTCGGCAGCACCCGTGCAACCACCCCGCGCAGGGCTTCGCGGAAGAGCGGATGGTCGTCGGCAATCAGCAGGGTCGGCATGGGCGGACGCTACGGGACGCGGCGCTCCTTGACCAGCGAATCGACTACGGCCGGATCGGCCAGGGTGCTGGTGTCGCCGAGTTGATCCGGCGCGTTCTCGGCAATCTTGCGCAGGATGCGACGCATGATCTTGCCCGAGCGGGTTTTGGGCAGACCCGGCGCCCATTGCAGGTGGTCGGGAGTCGCAATCGGGCCGATTTCGGCCCGCACGTGCTTGACCAGTTCCGCGCGCAATGCATCGCTGGGCTGCTCGCCGGCAATCAGGGTCACATAGGCATAGATGCCCTGGCCCTTGATGTCGTGCGGGAAGCCGACCACGGCGGCCTCGGCGACCTTGTCATGCGAGACCAGCGCGCTCTCCACCTCGGCGGTGCCGATGCGGTGTCCGCTGACGTTGATCACATCGTCCACCCGGCCGGTGATCCAGTAGTCGCCGTCGGCGTCGCGGCGACAGCCATCGCCAGTGAAATAGGTGCCCGGATAGGTCTTGAAGTAGGTGTCGATGAAACGCTGGTCATCGCCGTAGACGGTGCGCATCTGGCCCGGCCAGGAATCGACGATGACCAGGTTGCCCTCACCCTCGCCTTCGATGAAATTGCCGTTGGTGTCGACAATCGCCGGCTGGATGCCGAAGAACGGATTGGTGGCGCAACCCGGCTTGAGGTCGGTCGCACCCGGCAGCGGCGAGATCAGGATGCCGCCATTCTCGGTCTGCCACCAGGTGTCCACGATCGGGCAACGACCGTCGCCGACGACGTCGTAGTACCAGCGCCAGGCCTCGGGGTTGATCGGCTCCCCGACGCTGCCCAGCAGGCGCAGTGATTTGCGCGAGGTCGCCTTGACCGGCTCGTCGCCCTCGCGCATCAGCGCGCGGATCGCGGTCGGCGCGGTGTAGAAAATCGTGACCTGGTGCTTGTCGATGACCTGCCAGAAGCGCGAGGCGTCCGGGTAGTTTGGAACGCCCTCGAACACCAGCGAGGTGGCGCCGTTGGCCAGCGGTCCGTAGACGATATAGCTGTGGCCGGTGACCCAACCGACATCGGCGGTGCACCAGTAGACGTCGTCCTCGCGCAGGTCGAACACCGCTTCGTGGGTGTAGCTGACATACACCAGGTACCCGCCGGTGGTGTGCAGCACGCCCTTGGGTTTGCCGGTGCTGCCGGAGGTGTAGAGGATGAACAATGGGTCCTCGGCATTCATGCGCTCGGGCTCGCACTCGACCGGCTGCCCGTCGACCACGGCGTCATACCAGCGGTCACGCGGCATCTGCATGTCGACCGCGGCGCGGGTATGGCGTACCACCAGCACGGTCTCGACGCTGTTGGTCCCGGGCAGTTTCAGCGCGGCATCGACATTGACCTTCAACGGCACCCGTTTGCTGCCACGCAAGCCTTCGTCGGCGGTGATGATCAACTTGCTGCCGCTGTCAGCCACACGGTCGGCGATCGAGTGGGCCGAGAAGCCGCCAAACACCACCATGTGCACCGCGCCGATGCGCGAGCAGGCGAGCATCGCGATCGCCGCTTCGGGGATCATCGGCAGGTAGATGGTGACCCGGTCGCCCTTGCCGATGCCCAGCGCGCGCAGGGCGTTGGCCAGCTTGCATACGCGCTGGTGCAGTTCGCGGTAGGTGATGTTCTGCGCGGCGGCGTCAGGGCTGTCGGGCTCGAACACCAGCGCGGTCTTGTCGCCGTGGGTCGCCAGGTGGCGGTCCAGGCAGTTGACGCTGACGTTGAGCTCGCCGTCCTCGTACCAGCGGATGCGGAAATCGGCCAGATCGAAGCTGGTGTTCTTGATCCTGGTCGGCTTGGTCATCCAGTCCAGCCGCTCCGCCACCTGCCCCCAGAACTGGTCCGGGTGCGCGACCGACTGCGCGTACAGGCGCTGGTAGTCGTCCTGGGTGATGCGGGTATCGACGGCGAATCCGGGCTTGACCGGATAGACCGCGATGGGCTGGTTCGAGACGGGCTCGCTCATGACGCACTCCGATATGCAGTTGCGGGGCCGGCACGCGGCGGGTGCCAGGAGCGTCAGTGTGCCGCATCGACCGGGGCGGTCGGTAAACCTCGCCTTAGACCTTGGTCGTAATCGGCAGGATGAACAGGGGCATCTACGACCAAAGGTGAATGGTTGTGCAGTGCGGTGGCCACGCAGTCTGCCTGCGAACCGTGCAAACGACGCGGTTTCCATGGGAGGGAACATGTCCAATCGCAAGCCGTCGTACGGCGTGACCACGCTCCACAAACGACCGATCCGCAAGCGACCACTTGCCGCGGCGTTACTGGTCGCACTGGCATTGCCGGGTTTCGCCTACGCGCAAACGGCCAAGGAGGTCGAGCTGGAGGCCCGCGTGGTCGAGCTGGAGAAGATGGTCCAGCAACTGGTGTCGCAGCAACAGCAGGCCATCAGCACTACCACGGCGGTGCCGGCCACCCCGACCGCGACCGCGGTAGCCGACGGCAAGGCGATCCAGGCCACCACCATCACGCCGTCCGCGGCACCTGGCACCGCCTTCAGCTTCGGCGGCTTCATCAAGCTCGACGCGATGGTCACCGACACCAGCGACGGGCGCATCGCCGACGGCTCGGCGGGCCGGCTGTTCTACGTCCCCAGCACGATTCCGGTCGGCCCCGACGGTGCCGAGGGCGGCGACGCCTACACCGACGTGCATGCGCAGTTCTCGCGCTTCTGGCTCGCCGCCGACCACGTCACCGACGCCGGCGACAAGGTCAAGGCCTACATCGAGGCCGACATGTACGGCGGCGGCAGCAATTCATTGCTCGGCAACGAGACCTCGACCAACACCTACGGTGTGTCCCTGCGCCACGCCTACGTGAGCTGGAACCACTGGCTGGCCGGCCAGACCTGGTCGAACTTCCAGGACACCGCCGCGCTGCCGGATTCGGTCGACTTCGTCGGCCCGACCGACGGCGTGATCTTCGTGCGCCAGGCCCAGCTGCGCTACACCAGCGGCCCGTGGTCGTTCTCACTGGAGAACCCGCAGACCACCGTCACCCCGTACCTCGCCGCCGGCCCGCGCTTCAACAGCGGCGACAACATCGCCCCCGACGCCACCGCGCGCTGGATCACCAAGGGCGATTGGGGCCACTTCACCGTGGCCGGCCTGCTGCGCCAGTTCAAGGCTGGCGAGGAGACCGCGACCGGCGGCGCGCTCAGCGCCTCGGGCAAGTTCAACCTCGGCGCCAGCGACGACATCCGTTACGCGATCAACGGCGGCAGCGGGATCGGTCGCTACCTCGCGTTCGGCATGGGCAGCGACGTGGTGCAGGACGTCGACGGCGACCTCGAGGCGCTGGACGGCTATGGCGGCTATGTCGCGTGGCGTCACATGCTGAGTCCGAAGCTGCGCGGCAACCTGATGTACTCGGCCGCGCACTTCGACAACGACGTCGGAATCACCGGCCAGGGTGTGACCGAGCGCGCCCACTCGCTGCACGCCAACCTCATCTACTCGCCGTTCCCCAAGCTCGATATCGGTGCGGAGCTGAGCTTCGGCCAGCGCTTCCTCGAGGACGACCGCGAGGGCGACCTGAGCCGCCTGCACACCACCGTCAAGTACAGCTTCTAACGCATCGCCCAACCCGAAGGGAAACCACCTTATGTCTACCGTCAATCCCGCCGCCGGCTCACTGCCGAAGGCCACCATCACCAAGGAACAGCGCAAGGTCATCATTGCGTCCAGCCTTGGCACCGTGTTCGAGTGGTACGACTTTTATCTGTACGGTTCACTGGCGGCGATCATCGCGCACCAGTTCTTCAGTGGCGTCAACGAGACCACTGGCTTCATCTTCGCGCTGCTGGCGTTTGCCGCCGGTTTCGCGGTGCGTCCCTTCGGCGCGATCGTGTTCGGCCGCATCGGCGACATGGTCGGGCGCAAGTACACGTTCCTGATCACCATCGTGATCATGGGCATCTCGACCTTCCTGGTCGGCATGCTGCCCAGTTACGCATCCATCGGCATCACTGCGCCGATCATCCTGGTGGTTCTGCGAATGCTGCAGGGGCTGGCGCTGGGCGGTGAGTACGGCGGCGCCGCGACGTATGTGGCCGAACATGCCCCGCACGGCCGGCGCGGCCTGTTCACCAGCTTCATCCAGACCACCGCGACGGTCGGGCTGCTGTTGTCGCTGGTGGTGATCCTGAGCGTGCGCGGAATCCTGGGCGAAGAGGCGTTCGAACAATGGGGCTGGCGCATCCCGTTCCTGATCTCCATCGTGCTGGTCGGCGTGTCGGTGTGGATCCGCATGCAGCTGGCCGAATCGCCGATGTTCCAGAAAATGAAGGACGAAGGCACGCTGTCGAAGGCACCGATCACCGAGAGCTTCTTCTCGAAGAACGGCCGCATCGTGTTGCTGGCCCTGCTGGGCGCCACCGCCGGCCAAGCCGTGGTCTGGTACACCGGGCAGTTCTACGCAATGTACTTCCTCACCCAGTCATTGAAGGTCGATCCGACCACGACCTGGTTGCTGATTGGTGGCGCGTTGCTGATCGGCACACCGTTCTTCGTGTTCTTCGGCTGGTTGTCGGACAAGATCGGCCGCAAGAAGATCGTGATGGCCGGCTGCCTGATTGCCGCACTGACCTACTTCCCGCTGTTCAAGGCATTGACCCACTACGCCAACCCGGCGATCGAGGAAGCCAGCGCCTCATCCCCGGCACTGGTCCTGGCCGATCCGGCCACCTGCAGTTTCCAGTTCGATCCGGTCGGCAAGAAGCAGTTCACCAGTTCCTGCGACATCGCCACCGCGGCCCTGGCCAAGGCCGGCGTGCCGTATGACGTGGAACCCGCGCCGGCAGGCAGCGTGGCAATGGTGATGATTGGCGATGTCGAGGTCGGCAGCTACGAGGCGAAGGGTCTGGCGAAGGAGGTTGCAGCCACCAGGGCCAGCGAATTTGGCAGCTCGCTGAAGACCGTGCTGACCACCGCCGGTTACACCGAGAAGGCCGAGGATGCACGCATCAACAAGCCCATGGTGCTGCTGATCCTGACCATCCTGGTGCTGTACGTGACCATGGTCTACGGGCCAATCGCGGCGTGGCTGGTGGAACTGTTCCCGACCAGGATCCGCTACACCTCGATGTCGCTGCCGTACCACATCGGCAACGGATGGTTCGGTGGCTTCCTGCCCACCATCTCGTTCGCGCTGGTGGTCGCCACCGGCAACATCTACTACGGGCTGTGGTACCCGATCATCATCGCGTTGATGACGTTCGTGGTCGGCTCGCTGTTCCTGCGCGAGACCAAGGACGTGGACATCACCTTGTAGCGCGGCGGATTCAACTTTGAAGTGCACGGTCGCCTTTCGTTGCGACCGTGCCACTGCCAACCCCCGCGTCAGTGCAGCAGGGACAACACCGGCCTCGTGCCGGTGTTGTCTTTTGTGGATAATGAGAATGACTCTCAACTGGCAGAGGTAGAACCAATGCACTCCACCCATTCGCTCATTACCGTCACCGACCTGGGGCCGGCCAAGCTTATCGGCCGTTTGGCGAAGCACTGGTCACACAAGCTCGAAGTGGAGCACGACGACACCGGCGCCCGGATCGTATTCGGCAACGCGGTATGCGTGCTGCGAGTGCAGGGCGACACCATTGCCGCGACCATCGAAAGCGCGGACAGCGCAGAGCTCGAGAAGCTGGAGCCGATAGTCGCCGAGCACCTGCAACGCATGGCGCGCGGTGAGGCGTTGTCGATCCAGTGGCAGCGACAGGGCTGAACTGCCTGCCGGGCTTACGCCGTTAGCGCGGCGGCGGCGCGGCCAGTTCGCGCGCATCGAGAAAGCCATCGCTATTGAGGTCCTGGCGATGGAACGCAGCGGCCAGGGCCGCCAGGTGCTGGGCCTGGGTCACTGGACGGCCGCGGCCACCCGGCAGCTCGGCCGGGTCGAGCACACCGTCACCGTCCACGTCCATGCGCTCGAACGCGTACCCCATCCACTGCTGGTACTCGACCAGCGAAACGCGACCATCACGATCGGTGTCCATGCGTTGCAGGTAGTCGCCGGTCGCATCGACCCGTGACTGTGCCGATGCCGGCGGCGCAATCACGGCGCCAGGCACCGACAGCACGAACATCAGCAGCAACGGCTTGGCACGCATCGTCGATAACTCCTGCAACAGGCGGGCAGACAAAAGGGGCGTCGCCGCCCCTCTTGTCCGGGTAGGCCCTGAGGACACTCAGGCCCGCGCGGGCACCAGGGTGTAGCCCTTCATCCGTGCCGAGAATTGCTGCAAGGCGTGGTTGCCACTGTTCTCCGCTTCCACGCACCAGTCATGCAGGCGCTGCAGCGTTGCCTGGGCATCGTGGGACCGGTCGTCAAGCACCTGCTGCAGGCGTTGGCGGTATTCGGCCAGTGTCGCCATGTGCGGACGATCGGCCAACCACGCCTGCAACCGTTCGCGCTTTTCGTCATCAAGCCAGCGACCACCATCGGCGAGCCCCTTGCGCAGCTTGCGCGGCAACTTCTCGTCACTGGCACGCAAGGTCGGCAACGTGACCTTGCGGTAGTAATCGGTCATTGCCTGGAAGCGGATCGCCAGCAGCGCCTTCAGCGTCTCCCGGTCGGGCATGGCGATGTTGGGGCGCACGTCCAGGGTCGGCGCGACGCGAAGCACCTTCGCCAATCGCAATGCCTGCAGCACCCGGATGGCGCTCCAGCCGATGTCGAACTCGAACTTGCGCAGGGCAAACTTGGCCGAGCTGGGGAATGCGTGATGGTTGTTGTGCAGCTCTTCCCCGCCAATCCAGAACGCCCACGGAATCAGGTTGGTGGCCTTGTCGGTGGTCTCGAAGTTGCGATAACCCCACCAATGGCCCAGTCCGTTGACCACGCCAGCGGCCCACAGCGGGATCCACAACATCTGGATCGCCCAGATCGCCACGCCGGCAAAGCCGAACAGCGCAAAACTGATCAGCAACAACAACACCGGACCCTTGGTCGCATGCGGCGTATACAGGTGCCGCTCGATCCAGTCATCCGGGCAACCCTTGCCGTATTTCTCGATCGACGCGCGGTCACTGCGGGCCTCGCGGTACAACTCCACGCCACGCCAGAACACCGTGGCGATGCCCTTGGTGACCGGGCTGTGCGGGTCTTCCTCGGTCTCGCACATCGCGTGGTGCTTGCGGTGGATGGCCACCCACTCCCGGGTGATCATCGAGGTCGTCAACCAGGTCCAGAAACGGAAGAAGTGGTTGACCACCGGGTGGAAATCGACGCCGCGATGGGTCATCGACCGATGCAGGTACAAGGTCACCGCAAAGATGGTCAGCTGGGTAACCACCAGCAAATAGACCAGCAGCCCGACTATGCCGGCCTGCAGCACGCCGCCGGCGAGAAAATCGAGTAGTGAAACGGGCATTTCCAGACTCCGGAAAACAAGTGGCCACATGGCTCGGCCGCACAGGTAATGATGCCACTGTCGCCAGTTCAATGCTTGCTGGCGGGCACCTGTCACGACTGGGCCATTCAGCGGCAACCGCCCTCACGCAGCTGAATGGCCCAGTCGAACCCGGGCGGTGCGCGCCGCCGTAGACTCTCGCCATGCCGGAACTTCCTGAAATCGAGACCACACGTGCCGGTCTGGCACCACACCTGACCGGGCACCAGGTCACCGCCGTGACATTGCGCCGGGACTCGCTACGGTGGCCGATTCCCACCGAGATCGGCAGCGCGCTGCGCGGCCAGCGGATCGATGCGGTGCGCCGACGGGCAAAGTACCTGCTGCTCGATACCGCCGCCGGCAGCGCGCTGATCCACCTGGGCATGTCGGGCAGCCTGCGGGTGCTGCCAGCCGGGACGCCGCTGCGGCCCCACGACCATGTCGATATCGGTATCGACGATGGCCGGGTCCTGCGTTTCAATGATCCGCGCCGCTTCGGCTGCCTGTTGTGGCAGCCTCCCGGGACGCTGCACCCGCTGCTGGCCTCATTGGGAGCCGAGCCGCTTGATACACCCGGCCTGGCCGATCCTGACGGCCTGGCCTTCGATGGCGACTACCTGTTTGCCCGCAGCCGCGGTCGGCGGGCTCCGGTGAAGTCATTCCTGATGGACCAGTCCATCGTCGTCGGCGTGGGCAACATCTACGCCGCCGAGGCGCTGTTCGGCGCGGGAGTATCACCAACACGGCCTTCGGGTCGGGTCTCACGCGAGCGCTACCAACGCCTCGCCGCGGAGATCCAGCGGGTCCTGGCAGCGGCCATCGCCCAAGGCGGCACCACCTTGCGTGACTTCATCAACCCCGACGGCAACGCGGGCTATTTCGTCCAGCAATTGTCGGTGTATGGGCGCGCTGGCGAACCGTGCCCGGCTTGTGGACGGACCTTGAAACACGCCCGGATCGGGCAGCGCTCCAGCGTCTGGTGCAACCACTGCCAGCGCTGATGCCGACAGGGCGGCCTTGGCGTCCTGTCTCCCGTAACCGCAAAACGCGAAAACGTATGCGCCAGCCCGGGTGAAACCTGTCGGGACGTTCACGTTATAGTCGAGAGTCCAACGCCTCAGGCAATACGATGGCCAGTCTCAATCAAATTGATGACGCTGAAGACATTGGCGACATCACCCTGATGCTGGACGCAGCGCGGGGCGGGGATCGTGCCGCGCTCGACCAGGTGTTGGCCACGCTGTACCACCAACTGCATGCCATGGCCCGACGCCAACTCGCCGGCCAGCGCGGGCAGACCCTGGACGCCACCGCCCTGGTGCACGAGGCCTATCTGAAGTTGTCGAGCAAACGTGAGGCGACGTTTGATGATCGTTCGCACTTCTTTGCCTACGCCGCCTCGGCCATGCGCTCGGTGGTGGTCGATTACGCGCGCCAGCGACTGGCGAAGAAGCGTGGCGGCGACCTGCACCGGGTCACCGATCTGCCCGAGGACCTGGAAGGCGGGTTGCGGCTGGACGACGAGATGCTGGCCCTGGACATCGCGCTTACCCGGTTGGCGGCGGTCGACGCGCGCCTGGCGAAAGTGGTGGAGCTGCGTTACTTCGCCGGCTTGTCTGAGCTGGAGATCGCCACGCTGCTGGAGCGTTCCGAGCGCAGCATCCGGCGCGACTGGCAAAAGGCGCGCCTGTTCCTGCTAGCCTCGCTGCGGGACGAGGCGGCAGGCTGACCACGGCGTCGCCGCAGTACCGGCATTCAGGGTGGGTAATCGCCGCAGTCGAGGGAGATCCGGCATGGCAGCGGTCAACGTTGTTGCGACGTACTGACGATGGACCCCGCGCGTTGGCAACGATTGTCGCCACTGCTTGACGAGCTGTTCGAGCTGCAACCCGATGCCCGCGCGCAACGTCTGAATGAATTGCGCACCCAGGATGCCCAGGCGGCTGACGAGCTGGAAGCATTGATCGCGCTGGATGACGCACGCGAGGACTTCCTGTCCCAACCGGTGATCATGACCGAGCGCGGCGTCCTGCCCGGCAGCACGGTCGGGCCTTATCAGCTCGAGTATCTGTTGGGGGAAGGGGGCATGGGGCAGGTCTGGCTGGGCGCGCGCGCCGACGGCCTGTACCAGCGTCGGGTCGCGGTGAAACTGCTACGGCCGGGCCTGGCCAATACCGACCTGCGCCTGCGCTTCACCCGCGAGCGGCAGATCCTCGCCCGCCTTGCCCATCCACACATCGCGCGGCTGCTGGACGCCGGCATCAGCACCGAAGGACTGCCCTACCTGGCGCTGGAGTATGTCGACGGCGCGCCCATCACCGACTACTGCCGCGACCATGACACGCCGCTGGAAACGCGGCTGCAGATGTTCGAGCAGATCTGCGGGGCGGTCAGCCACGCCCACGCCAACCTGATTGTCCATCGCGACCTGAAGCCGTCCAACATCCTGGTGACGCCGGCGGGTGAGGTGCGCCTGCTCGATTTCGGCATCGCCAAACTGCTCGACAGCGATATCGCGCCCGAGCAGACCCAGACCGGGACACGCGCCTTCACCCTGCACTACGCCGCTCCCGAGCAGATCCGTGGCGAGCCGGTCACCACGATGACCGACGTCTACTCGCTGGGGGTGGTGCTGTATGAACTGCTCGCCGACACCAAGCCGTACCGGTTGCGGCGCGACAGTGATGCAGCCTGGGAGGAGGCGATCCTGGCCCACGACCCGGTGCGTCCGTCCCAGGCGATGCTGCAACGCCCCCCTGACGCCACAGACCCGGACCAACCCCGCGACAGTGGTGCATGGCGGCGGCGGGCACGCGCCTTGTCCGGCGACCTGGACAACATCGTGTTGAAGACGCTGTCCAAGCGCCCCGAGCAACGCTACCCCTCGGTCGAGGCACTCGCCCAGGACCTGCAACGCTACGGCGCGGGTTTGCCCGTGCGGGCGCGACCACAAAGCCTGAACTATCAACTGCGCAAGTTTGTCAGCCGCCACCGCTGGCCGCTGGCCACCGGCAGCCTGACCGCGCTGGTCCTCACCGCATCGTTGGCGGTGGTCGCCTGGCAAGCGCGTGAGGCTGTCAATGAGGCCGCACGTGCGCAGGCACTGCAGGCGTTCATGGTTGGCGTATTCGAAGGTGCAGGCGGTACCCGTGACGGCGAGCCGCTGGACCTGCGCGATCTGCTGGGGACGTCGGTGGAGCGCGCCAATCGCGAGCTGGCCCGTCAGCCACGGACGCTGGCCGAGATACTCGGCGTGGTGGCGCGGCTGCGCATCGGGCTGGGCGACTACCAGGAAGCGAAACTCCTGTTGGACCAGCAGGCGGGATTGATCGCGGGCAGCGACGCCGTGCCAAGCAGCCTGCAGCTGGAATCGCTGACCCAACGCGGCCGCGTGGCCCGCCTGTTGGGCGACCCGGCCGCATGCATCGCGCTGATGCAGCCGTCACTGGACAACGCTCGGGCCGAGCAGGCCAGGTTGCCACCGCAAGCCACCGAGTTTTACTCCCAGCTCGGCCGCTGCCGCCGGGCCAACGGCGAGCGCGGTGGTGCGCAGCGGTTGTTCGAGCGGTCGTTGATGCTGCGCCGTGAAGGCCATGCCAATCGCGTGGGGGAGGTGGAAAACCTGATGGATCTGGCCGGCCTGCATGCCGACGGGGGCCAGACCGCTGTCGCCCTGGCGGACTTCGAAACAGCGCGGGACCGCTTGTTGCGTGAAGCGGGCGACCGTCACCCGTTGTTGATCGACATCCACCGCAACCTCAGTCGCCTGCACCGCGCCCAGGGAGAGCTGGCACCGGCCCAGGGCGAGCTTGAAACCGCGCTGGCGATCAGTACGGAGGTCCACGGGCCGCAGCATGCGACCACGCTGGCGGTGCGTCGCCAACTGGCCTCCATCCATTTCCAGCAAGGCCGCTACAGGCAGGCCGAAGCCGAACTGCGCGACAGCCATCGGCTGCTTGCCGCACGGCTCGGACCGAACCATCCCGATCTCGCCGACAGTTACCACGCGCTCGCCATGATCGAGTGGGAACAAGGTGATCTGGACGCTGCATCGGCGTCGCTGCGTCACCGGCTCACAATCCTCCGCGCCGACGACCGACCCGGGCCGGTCGCCGATGCGCTTCTGGGCCTGGCGTCGGTGTTGCATGCGGACGACCGCGACCCGCTCGCCCATCCCCTGCTGCTGGAGGCGCACGAGATCCGCCAGACCCTTCCCGGTATCGAAGACGGATCGGTCGGCGAGATCGATCGTCTTCTCGGCGAGGTCGAGATCGCCATGGGCCAAGCCGGCCAGGGCGTGGAACGCCTGCAGCACGCCATCCGCCAGTTGCGGGGCGACTACGGCAACCACTATCCACTCACCCGACGTGCCGAGCTGGCCCTGGCCTACCAGCGTGCGTCCCGGTTTGCCGGATTGCCGGCCGCAGCCGCGGCTTTGGCGCAGCTGGATGCACTGGCGCAACTTCCGGATAACGACATCGAATTGCGCGACACGATCTGGCGCGCGCGCGCCTATGCAGCGCAACTTCGCTGTCATGGCCCCCAACGGCAGGATTCGTTGCGCCAGCTGGACCAGCTGGATCAGGACCTGCAGCAGGCCCGGCCGGAAGGGGGCGTGATACCGCGGGAGGTCGAAGCGATCCGTCTGGGCTGCAGCGCGGGCAGATCCGCCCGGGCGGGGATCGGCGGCTGAGCATGCCGACCGGTCACCCGTCGGTCAGTCGCGGTCGCTGGGCTCAAGCGCGAGCGATGGCTGTTGCGGGGTGATCGTGCCTTCGCCACGCGCCACCTTCTTGAACTCGGCCCGCGATACCGACAGGTAACGCTCGTTGCCACCAATCTCGACCTGGGGACCGTCGCTTACCGCGCGGCCCTGCTCGTCCACGCGCACGGTCATGGTCGCCTTGCTGCCACTGTGGCAGATCGTCTTGATCTCGCTGATCTCGTCGGCCCAGGCGAGCAGGTACTGGCTGCCCTCAAACAATTCACCACGGAAATCCGTGCGCAAGCCATAGCAAAGCACCGGGATCCGGAACGCATCGACCACTTCGGTCAACTGCCACACCTGCGATTTGTACAGGAACTGCGCCTCGTCCACCAGCACGCAATGCAACGCGCCATGGGCGGCGATATCGGCCGCCACCAGCGCCTGCAGATCCTGCCGCGAATCGAACACGGTCGCCGGCGCGCTCAGGCCGATGCGCGAGGCGACCGTGCCGCTGCCGACGCGGTCGTCCAGACGCGGCGCCAGGATCGCCACCCGCATCCCGCGCTCACGGTAGTTGTGCGCGGACTGCAGCAAGTTGGTGGTCTTGCCGGCGTTCATTGCCGAATAGTAGAAATACAGCTTGGCCATGACGGCATTTTACCGATTCGGGTCACCGTAGCGATCGCCGGTATGGGTGCGACAATGGGGATGGTCCACGACGGTCACTCCATGCACGGCCTCAATCCCCCCCAACGCGCCGCTGTCGAGCACATCGACGGCCCCCTGCTCGTGCTCGCCGGCGCCGGCAGCGGCAAGACCCGGGTGATCGTGGAGAAGATCGCGCACCTGATCGCGTCGGGCCGAATGCCGGCCAAGCGCATCGCCGCGATCACCTTCACCAACAAGTCCGCCAAGGAAATGCGCGAGCGCGTCGCCAAGCGCATCCGGGGTGACGGCGCCGAGGGGCTGACCATCTGCACCTTCCACGCGCTGGGCCTGCGTTTTTTGCAGATCGAGCACGCCAAGCTCGGCCTGCGCCGCGGCTTCTCGATCTTCGACAGCGACGACAGCGCGGCGCAGATCAAGGACCTGCTCGGCACCGGCACCAAACCCGATGCGCTGGATGCGATGCGCAACCTGATCTCGCGGGCGAAGAACTCCGGACTGTCGCCCGAGCAGGCGATGGCCGAGGCACGTACCGCGCGCGAGATCGACGCGGCGACGGTGTACGCGCTGTACCAGGCGCGGCTGGGCACGTTCAACGCGGTCGACTTCGACGACCTGATCCGGCTGCCGGTGCAGCTGCTGGAATCCGACCAGGAGTGCGCGCTGGGCTGGCGCGAGCGCATCGGCTACCTGCTGGTGGACGAGTGCCAGGACACCAACGACGCGCAGTACCGACTGCTCAAGGCGCTGGCCGGCCCGCGGGGGCTGTTCACCTGCGTGGGCGACGACGACCAGTCGATCTACGCCTGGCGCGGCGCGAACCCGGACAATCTGCTGTCATTGGGCACCGACTACCCGGCGCTGCGGATCATCAAGCTGGAACAGAACTACCGCTGCTCCAACCGCGTGCTGCGCACCGCCAACGCACTGATCGCCAACAACCCGCATGCGCACCCCAAGACCCTGTGGAGCGAGCAGGCCGACGGCGAGCGCATCCGCATCTGGGAGTGCCGCGACAACGCACACGAGGCGGAAAAAGTCGCCGCGGAAATCCAGTTTGTCGCCACCGCCCGGCAGGCGCCATGGAGCGATTTTTGCATCCTGTTCCGCGGCAACTTCCAGTCCCGCGCGCTGGAAAAGGCGCTGCAGCTGGTCAAGGTTCCGTACCACCTCTCCGGCGGCACCGCGTTCCTGGAACGCGGCGAGGTCAAGGACGCGCTGTCCTGGCTGCGCCTGGTCGCCAACCCCGACGATGATGCTGCCTTCCTGCGCGCGGTGACCTCGCCCAAGCGTGAGGTCGGCGCGACCACTTTGTCCAGACTGGGCGAGCTGGCCCAGCGCGCCGGCATGCCGATGTCGCGCGCGGCCGAATCGGTCGGCGCACTGAAGCAGCTTCCGCCCCGTGCCGGCAACGCGCTCGACAACTTCGTCGGCATCCTGCGCGGCCTGCGCAACGACGCCCGCCGGATGACCCCGGCGGAACTGGTGCGCACGCTGGCCGACAAGTCCGGGCTGCTCGCCTCGATCCGTGCCCAATGCAAAGACGAGACCAGCTTCCAGCGCCGCAAGGCCAATCTGGAAGAGCTCGCCGACTGGTTCGACGGCGGCAAAGGCGCGGGGCCAGGCGAGCTCGCCGCGCAGCTGGCCTTGCTCTCGCACGCCGACAAGGGCGATGCCGGCAACCAGGTCCGGCTGATGAGCCTGCACGGCGCCAAGGGTCTGGAATTCCGCTACGTCTTCATCGTTGGCGTCGAGGACGGCACCCTGCCGCACGAGGCCAGCATCGACGAAGGCAGCATCGAGGAAGAGCGCCGCCTGCTGTACGTCGGCATCACCCGCGCCAAGGAACAACTGTGGCTGTCTTACTCGAAAAAGGCGCAAAAATGGGGCGACACGATCCGCCTCAAACCGAGCCGTTTCTTCGACGAACTGCCCGCCGCCGAGATCCAGCGCGACGGTGCCGACCCGGTCGCCGACGCGGCCCGGAAGCAGGAGCGGGCAACCGCCGGATTGGCCGCAATCCGCGCGCTTTTAGACAACTGACGCAGCGCGGCAACATTTGCCGCACCGCACAATTATTTGTGATGAAAATCACGTTATAAGTAGCGATTACGGGCCTTTATAGTCGATAAGTGCCTCTGTGCGTCATCAAGTATTTACCCCCGAGTCATTTTTCGTGCTATTGCTTTCGGCAAGGCAGTTGCCAGATCCATGGCAATTGCATGTACTCCGGCGTCCCCGATTTCATGCCCGGCGTAACTCCAGCATGAAGTTTCTCTGCTCGATTTCGTAGCGACACCTAGAGCTGAAATGGGCACCCGGAGTTGTCATTGGGGGAGTCGCTGTCGCGATGCCGACAGCGCTCCAAATGAAGCCGACCGGGGAAATCAGCCATGTCCGTCTTGCACACCATCCGTTCCACCCACAACGCCGTCCTGAACACCCCCCGCGGTCACGCCAAGCGCGCACCGCTGTATCTCGCGCTCGTCGCGGCGCTGACCTTGGCGACCGCGCCCACCATCGCCGCAGAAACTTGCGAAACCACTGGCAGCAACACGTCGGTGGCGATCGGCGACCAGGCGCTGGCTTGCGGGGAGGGCAGCATTGCGATCGGCCAGGCCGCCACCGCCATCGGTGCGGCCAGTATCGCTATTGGCCGCGACGCCACGGCCGCCGGCGCGGACAGCAGCGCCGTCGGCGAGGGCGCCAGCGCCACCGGTGCCGCCAGCAACGCAGCGGGGCTGAGAGCTACCGCGGTGGGCGCAGACAGTCTGGCCGTGGGCGATGGAACCACTGCCGTTGGCGCGAGGTCCATCGCCGTCAGCACCGGTACTGCCGTCGGCAACGGTGCGCTGTCGGTGGGCGAGAACAGCGTCGCCGTCGGTGCCGGCTCGATCGCGCTGCGAGACAACGCGCTTTCGGTCGGCAGCGCCGGCAACGAACGCCAGATCACCAACGTCGCCGCCGGTACCGAGGGCTCCGATGCGGTGAACGTGGACCAGTTGGACGCGGTCGCGGCAGCCGCCGAGAACACCGACCAGTACTTCAAGGCCAGCGGCGAGGGTGAGGCGCTGGTCGAAGGCGAGGACGCGGTTGCCGCCGGTTCCAACGCGCTGGCAGATGGTGATTACGCCACTGCAGTTGGCTCAAGCAGCTACGCGGGAGCGCAAGGCGCCTCGGCGTTCGGCAGCGGCGCGATGGCACTGGGCGAGTTCAGCTCGGCCAGCGGCTACAACGCGGTCGCCACCGGCGATGACAGCGTGGCCAATGGCAGCAACAGCGAAGCCACGGGCACCTCCAGTGTCGCCATGGGTGGCCGCCGCGCGGTCCTGGACGATGAAGGCAACCCGGTCCTGGATGCGGACGGCAACCCGACCTACGTCAACACCGTCGCCAGTGGCGATGACAGCACGGCGCTGGGCGCCGGCGCGGTCGCCGCCGAAGTCGGCGCCACCGCAACCGGCGCCGGGTCCAACGCCTCCGGGGCCTACAGCACCGCAACCGGCACCGAATCCACGGCAGCGGCGACCCAAGCCACCGCCAATGGTTTCCGCAGTGCGGCCACCGGCGACGGATCCACCGCTGTGGGCAGCTATACCGAAGCCGACGGTTTCCTGTCTTCGGCGATCGGTTACGGCTCGGTCGCCTCCAATGATTACGCCACGGCGCTGGGCGCATCCGCGACCGCAAGCGGTGCCAGCAGCACCGCACTGGGCGAGGCCGCACAGGCCAGCGGCGATGAGAGCACCGCAGTCGGCGGCAGCACCTTCTTCGGCTTGATCAGCACCCAGGCAAGCGGTACCGGCGGCACCGCCGTCGGCAACGGCGCATGGGCCACCGGCGAGTACGCCACCACCGTGGGACACAACAGCTGGGCGGATGGCGAGCAAAGCGTAGCGCTGGGGGCCAACGCGTTCGCCCTGGACGACAACGCCGTGGCGCTGGGGGCCAACTCGGCAACCAATCGCGCCAACAGCGTCTCCGTTGGCGATGTCGGCAGCGAGCGCCAGATCACCAACGTCGCCGCCGGCACCGAGGGCACCGATGCGGTGAACCTGGACCAGTTGGATGCGGTCGCGGCAGTCGCCGAGGCCACCGACCAGTACTTCAAGGCCAGCGGCGAGGGTGAGGCCCTCGTCGAAGGCGAGGACGCGGTTGCGGCCGGTTCCAACGCGATGGCCGATGGTGATTACACCACCGCGGTCGGCTCTTCGAGCTTCGCCGGGGCGCAAGGTGCCTCGGCGTTCGGCAGCGGTGCGATGGCGCTGGGCGAGTTCAGCTCGGCCAGCGGCTACAACGCGGTCGCCACCGGCGATGACAGCGTGGCCAATGGCAGCAACAGCGAAGCCACGGGCACCTCCAGTGTCGCCATGGGTGGCCGCCGCGCGGTCCTGGACGATGAAGGCAATCCGGTCCTGGATGCGGACGGCAACCCGACCTACGTCAACACCGTCGCCAGTGGCGATGACAGCACGGCGCTGGGCGCCGGCGCGGTCGCCGCCGAAGTCGGCGCCACCGCAACCGGCGCGGGCTCAAATGCCTCCGGCGCCTACAGCACCGCAACCGGCGCCGAAGCCACGGCAGCGGCTACCCAGGCCACCGCCAATGGTTTCCGCAGTGCGGCCAACGGTGACGGATCCACCGCTGTGGGCAGCTACACAGAAGCCGACGGTTTCCTGTCTTCGGCAATCGGTTACGGCTCGGTCGCCTCCAACGATTACGCCACGGCGCTGGGTGCATCCGCGACCGCGAGCGGCGCCAGCAGCACCGCACTGGGCGAGTCCGCACAGGCCAGCGGCGACGAGAGCACCGCAGTCGGCGGCACAACCCTCTATGGCTTGATCAATACCCGTGCGAGCGGAACCGCCAGCTCCGCTTTCGGCAACGGCGCTTGGGCAACCGGCGGCTATAGCACGGCGCTTGGCCACAACAGCTTTGCCGCCGGCGACGGCAGCGCCGCAGTCGGGTACAACAGCTACGCGTCCGGCGTAGACAGCGTGGCAGTAGGCGTCAGCGCCTATGCACCCGCCACCAACAGCGTGGCTCTCGGTGCCAACTCGATGAGCGACCGCGACAACAGCGTATCCGTCGGCAGTGCCGGCAGCGAGCGCCAGATCACCAATGTCGCCGCCGGTACCGAGGGCACCGATGCGGTGAACCTGGACCAGTTGGACGCGGTCGCGGCGGTCGCCGAGACCACCGACCAGTACTTCAAGGCCAGTGGTGAGGGTGAGGCGCTGGTCGAAGGCGAGGACGCGGTTGCGGCCGGTTCCAACGCGATGGCCGACGGCGATTACACCACTGCGGTCGGCTCTTCCAGCTTTGCAGGCGCGCAAGGCGCTTCGGCGTATGGCAGCGGCGCGATGGCGATGGGCGAATTCAGCTCGGCCAGCGGCTACAACGCGGTCGCCAGCGGCGACGACAGCGTAGCCAGCGGCAGCAACAGCGAAGCCACGGGCACCTCCAGTGTCGCCATGGGCGGCCGCCGCGCGGTCCTGGACGATGAAGGCAATCCGGTCCTGGATGCGGACGGCAACCCGACCTACGTCAACACCGTGGCCAGCGGCGATGACAGCACGGCTCTGGGCGCCGGCGCGGTCGCCGCCGAAGTCGGCGCCACCGCAACCGGCGCCGGCGCCAATGCAGCCGGTGCCTACAGCACCGCAACCGGCTCCGAAGCCACGGCAGCGGCTACCCAGGCCACCGCCAATGGTTTCCGCAGTGCGGCCACCGGGGACGGATCCACCGCTGTGGGCAGCTATACCGAGGCGGATGGCTTCCTGTCTTCGGCGATCGGTTACGGCTCGGTCGCCTCCAATGATTACGCCACGGCGCTGGGCGCATCCGCGACCGCAAGCGGTGCCAGCAGCACCGCACTGGGCGAGGCCGCACAGGCCAGCGGCGATGAGAGCACCGCGGTCGGCGGCAGCACCTTCTTCGGCTTGATCAGCACCCAGGCGAGCGGCACCGGCGGCACTGCCGTCGGTAATGGCGCATGGGCCACCGGCGAGTACGCCACCGCCGTGGGACATAACAGCTACGCCGACGGCGAGCAAAGCTTGGCGCTGGGTGCAAACGCGTTCGCCCTGGACGACAACGCCGTGGCGCTGGGTGCCAACTCGGCAACCAACCGCGCCAACAGCGTCTCCGTTGGCGATGTCGGCAGCGAGCGCCAGATCACCAACGTCGCCGCCGGCACCGAGGGCACCGATGCGGTGAACCTGGACCAGCTGGATGCGGTCGCGGCGGTTGCCGAGAACACCGACCAGTACTTCAAGGCCACCGGTGAGGGCGAGGCGCTGGTCGAAGGCGAGGACGCGGTAGCAGCCGGTTCCAACGCGATGGCCGACGGCGATTACACCACCGCGGTCGGCTCTTCCAGCTTCGCCGGCGCGCAAGGCGCTTCGGCGTTCGGTAGCGGTGCGATGGCGTTGGGCAAGTTCAGCTCGGCCAGCGGCTACAACGCGGTCGCCAGCGGCAGTGACAGCGTCGCCAGCGGCAGCAATAGCGAGGCGAGCGGCGATTCCAGTATCGCCATTGGTGGAAAGATCAACGCCTTTGATGCCGACGGCAACCCGATCGAGGTCAACACGGTGGCGTCCGGATTGGGCGCGACGGCGGTCGGCTCTGGCAGTCTGGCCACTGGCATCGGTAGCTCGTCTGTTGGCGTGCTCAGCGAGGCCAACGGTTACGCGGCATCGGCCTTTGGCTATGGCAGCATTGCCAACGGCGAATACGCCTCCAGCTTCGGCCATGCCGCCGGGGCCACCGGTGATTACAGCGTGGCGGTGGGCGGTCCGGCGGACCTGATCCCCGGTTGGGGCATCCTCGTCTACACCCAGGCCAGCGGGCTCAGCTCGGCCGCGTTCGGTGCCGGTGCGATCGCCGCTGGCGACTTCAGTACGGCCAATGGCAGCCTGTCGGAAGCCTCCGGCGAAATGAGCACCGCGCTGGGCTACTTCGCCTATGCGCCAGGCGCCAACTCGTCGGCGCTGGGCGCCAACTCCTGGGCCAGCGGCGCCAACAGCTCGGCAGTTGGTTACTACAGCACCAGCTACGGCGCCGACAGCACCGCAATCGGCTACTACAGCACCGCTGATGCGGACAACAGCGTCGCCTTGGGTGCGAACTCGATCGCCGACCGCGCCAACAGCGTCTCCGTTGGCGATGTCGGCAGCGAGCGCCAGATCACCAACGTCGCCGCCGGTACCGAGGGCACCGATGCGGTGAACCTGGACCAGTTGGACGCGGTCGCTGCGGTCGCCGAGACCACCGACCAGTACTTCAAGGCCAGCGGCGAGGGTGATGCCCTGGTCGTCGGCGCGGATGCGGTAGCGGCCGGTTCCAACGCGATGGCCGACGGCGATTACACCACCGCAGTCGGCTCCAGCAGTTACGCGGGAGCGCAAGGCGCCTCGGCGTTCGGTAGCGGTGCGATGGCGCTGGGTGAGTTCAGCTCGGCCAGCGGCTACAACGCGGTCGCCACCGGCGATGACAGCGTGGCCAATGGCAGCAACAGCGAAGCCACGGGCACCTCCAGTGTCGCCATGGGTGGCCGCCGCGCGGTCCTGGACGATGAAGGCAATCCGGTCCTGGATGCGGACGGCAACCCGACCTACGTCAACACCGTCGCCAGTGGCAATGACAGCACGGCGCTGGGCGCCGGCGCGGTCGCCGCCGAAGTCGGCGCCACCGCAACCGGCGCGGGCTCAAATGCCTCCGGCGCTTACAGCACCGCGACCGGCACCGAATCCACGGCAGCGGCTACCCAAGCCACCGCCAATGGCTTCCGCAGTGCGGCCACCGGCGACGGATCCACCGCCGTGGGCAGCTATACCGAAGCCGACGGTTTCCTGTCCTCGGCGATCGGTTATGGCTCGGTCGCCTCCAACGATTACGCCACGGCGGTGGGTGCAGCCGCGACTGCGAGCGGCGCCAGCAGCACCGCAATAGGTGAGTCCAGCTCGGCTTCGGGCCTGGAAAGCACGGCGGTCGGTGGAACCGCGTTCGGGGTCATCGCCACCGAAGCGTCCGGCGAGGGCGCCTCCGCATTCGGCAATGGCGCCTGGGCCGGAGGCGACTACAGCACTTCCGTCGGTTGGTTGAGCAGCGCCGATGGGATCGGTTCCACCACCGTGGGCGGCGCAGCATGGGCCGCAGCGGATGATTCGACCGCGCTGGGTTACGGGACATACGCCTCTGCGCCCAACAGCGTCGCCCTGGGGGCCGGATCGGTGGCTGACCGCGCCGACACCGTCTCCGTCGGCGAAGTTGGCGGCGAGCGCCAGATCAGCAATGTCGCCGCCGGTACCGAGGGCACCGACGCGGTGAACCTGGACCAGCTCAATTCCGTGGCGGAGACAGCCGGAGAGACCAGCCGACTGTTCCAGGCAACGGGCGACGGTGAGGCCATCGTTGCGGGCGAGGACTCCGTAGCCGCGGGCAGCAATGCTTACGCCGAAGGCGATTACGCCACCGCCATTGGTTCCAGCAGCAGCGCAATCGGTGAAGGTGCCAGCGCGTCCGGCTCCGGCGCAGTTGCAGTCGGTACCCAGGCGACCGCCAACGGCTTCAATGCCGTCGCATTGGCCGACAACGCCACCGCCAGCGGTGCCAACAGCAACGCGTCGGGTGAGTACGCCAGCGCCACCGGTGCCGAGAGCGAGGCTGGCGGGTTGTATGCCACCGCTACCGGTGCCGCCGCGATCGCCAGCGGTGATGGCAGCGTGGCGACCGGCTCGCTGAGTGAAGCCTCCGGAATCGAATCCACCGCAAGCGGGTTCTTCAGCCTGGCCAGTGGCGAAGCCGCCACGGCTTTGGGGGCGGAAAGCGTTGCCAGTGGCAATGTTTCGGTGGCTACCGGGTTCCTCGCCGAAGCCACCGGCGACTTCGCTACTTCACTGGGCGGGCTGTCCACCGCCGCTGGCTATAACAGCACCGCCGTCGGCAGCGCCGCCACGGCACTAGGCGATGACAGCACAGCGGTCGGTTCCGACAGCATTGCCACTGCCGACAACAGCGTGGCGTTGGGTGTCGGCTCGCAGGCCGATCGCGCCAACAGCGTCTCCATGGGTGGTGTCGGCAGCGAGCGACAGATCACCAATGTCGCGGCAGGAACATTCGACACCGACGCCGTCAATCTGTTCCAGCTGAGCTCCATGGCCACTGCCCTGGGCGGCGGCGCAGGCTTTAGTGGAGGCATTTTCAGCGGGCCCAGCTACATGATCCAGGGCAGCAACTACACCAACGTCGGTGCCGCTTTCACCGCGATTGATGTCGAGCTTGGGATCATCAACGCGGTGATCGACAACCTGCCCCCAGGCCTGACCAGACCGCGTCAGCTGTCGGCAACGACGCTGGTAGCACAGACCGCCGCCGCGACGACGCCCACCCCCGCAGTCGCAACCGTAGCGCCGCAAAGTACGGCTCCTGCTGCCACCGCAGGCTCCGCCGGAGGGATTGCGATGGGTAATGGCAGCCACGCTGCGGACGGCAACGACATCGCGATTGGCAACAATAGCGTCGTCAATGCGGCCAACAGCACCGCCGTGGGCACCAACAGCAGCGTGGATGCGGCGGCAAGCAACGCGGTCGCGATCGGTGCCGATACCAACGTGACCGCCTCCGGCGGTGCCGCGTTGGGTCAAGGCGCCACGGTCACGGCCGAGGGTGCAGTCGCACTCGGCCAGGGTTCGGTGGCCGATGAGGCCAACACCGTCTCCGTGGGTTCGGCCAGCAACCAGCGCCGGGTAACCAACGTCGCCGCTGGCTCCGCTGACACCGATGCCACCAACGTGGCGCAGGTGCAAGCCGGCAACGCCGCCACCCTGGCCAGCGCGCAGGGCTACACCGACACCACTGCGACCCAGACGCTGACTTCGGCCTACAACTACACCGACACCAGCACCACCAACGCGTTGAATTCGGCCAAGGCCTACACCGACCAGAGCATTGGCCTGCTCAACGACGACTTCAATGCGTTGCGCGGCGAGGTCAATGAGCGCTTCTACGAAGTCGACCACCGGTTCGACCAGATGGGCGCGATGAGCGCGGCGATGCTGAACATGGCCACCAGTGCAGCAGGCGTCCGCACCCCGAACCGGGTCGGTGTCGGCGTCGGCTTCCAGAACGGCGCATCGGCGCTGTCGGTCGGCTACCAACGCGCATTGTCCGACCGCGCCACGGTGACCTTCGGCGGCGCGTTCAGCGGCGACGACTCCTCTGTCGGCGCTGGTGTCGGCTTTGGCTGGTAGTTCCCCCGGCGGGGTCGGGATCAGAACGTCCTGGCCCCGCCACCGCAATGCTGCATCAAGCCTGTTCCAGATCAAGCCTGTTCCAGATCGACGCTTTTCACAACCTGCATGTCAATCACCACGAGGAAGTGCCAGATGAATTGCAAGAACCCATCGTTCCGCATCAGCCTGCTCGCCGCCGCAGTGGCAGTCACCATCGCCGCCCCCGCGGCAATGGCCACCGGCGTTGCACCGCTGCCGACCCGTGGTGCCCCCCAAGCTGCCCCCGCAGCCCAGGACGGCGCCCGCCTGATCATCCGCTACCAGGACAGCAACCTGTCCCACGCAGCCAAGCTGCAGACCGTCGATACCGCCGCTTCGCGCAGCCGTGCAATGTTGTCGGCCAGCTCTCGGAGCGGCGCCAAGGCACCCGCCTCCCGTTATATGCGCAAGCTTGCGGTGGGCGCGGACCTGGTCCGGCTGGACCGGGATCTCGACCCGGCTGCGCTGAAGGCACTGGTACGGGAGCTGTCTGCCGACCCGGCGGTGAAGTCGGTCCAGATCGACCAGATGATGCATGCGATCGACAAGACCAGTGGGCAGGTCGCCAGCCGCGACCTGGTACAGCCGCAACTGGTAGTCGACGACCCGTACTTCGCCCAGTACCAGTGGCACCTTCAAGACACGGCTGGCGGCATCAACGCGCCGGAAGCCTGGGACACCTCCACCGGTGAAGGCGTGGTCGTGGCGGTGCTGGACACCGGCATCATCGACCATCCGGACATGGATGCGAACATGCTGGCCGGCTACGATTTCATCACCGACGCCGAGGTATCGCGTCGTCCGACCGATGAGCGCGTACCTGGCGCGCACGACTACGGCGACTGGTACGCCGCCGGCGAATGCCAGGAGGTGGAAGCCTCGGGCAGTTCGTTCCACGGCACCCACGTCGCCGGGACGATTGCCGAACTGAGCAACAACGGCCTCGGCATGGCAGGCGTTGCCCACAATGCCAAGGTCCTGCCGGTGCGCGTGCTCGGCAAATGCGGCGGCTACACCTCCGACATCGCCGACGCGATCGTCTGGGCCGCGGGCGGCGACGTTCCCGGCGTGCCCACCAATACCAACCCCGCCGAGATCATCAACATGAGCCTGGGCGGTACTGGCAGCTGCAACCCGATCAGCCAGGCGGCGATCAACCAGGCGGTCGGGTTGGGTACCACGGTGGTGGTCGCGGCGGGCAACAGCAATAGCGATGTTGCCAACCACTCCCCTGCCAGCTGCGAGAACGTCATCTCGGTTGGCGCCGTCGGCATCACCGGTACCCGCGCCTACTACTCCAACTACGGCGACAAGGTCGACCTGTCGGGTCCCGGCGGTGGGGTTACCGATGGCAATCCGGACGGGTACGTCTGGCAGGCTGGCAACGACTCGGCCACGTCGCCGGAACTGGGTGAGGTCACCTACATGGGCATGGCCGGCACGTCGATGGCCGCCCCCCACGTTGCAGCAGTCGGCGCGCTGGTCCAGAGCACCGTGGTTGCTGCAGGCCAGGCACCCAGGACGCCGGCCGAACTGGAAGCCATCCTGGTCGACAGTGCTCGGCCGTTCCCGTCTACCCCCGACCGGGACATCGGCAGTGGCCTGCTTGACGCGCCCGATGCACTGGCCAAGGCGATGGAGGTGCCGTGCGATCCTGCCGTGGAGGACTGCGCTCCGGATGCGATCGAGCTGACCAGCAGGGAGGCCGTACGCAACCTGTCCGGCGCGTCGGGCAGCGAAACGCTGTACAGCATCGAAGTCCCGGCCGGCTCGCGGCTGCTGAACGTGATGACCTACGGCGGCAGCGGCAACGTCAGCGTGTATGTCAGCGCCGGCGAAGCGCCAACCACCGCGGCGTATGACCACGAGTCCTCACGTCCGGGCAACAACGAGACCGTCCGCGTGCGCAACCCGGAAGCCACCACTTACTTCATCCTGGTGGTCGGTGAAAGTGCCTACAGCCGCGCGAGTATCCAGGCCCGCGTCGACTGACCCAACCACGGCAAGGACGCACCACCAGAACCCCGGCTTCGGCCGGGGTTTTGGTTGCAGGCCCTCCGCTACACTCGCAGACCTGATCCTCCGGAGCCCGTCATGCATCGTCGCCTGCTTGTTCCCGCACTGTTATCCAGCGTTGTTGCGCTATCGGGTTGCCAGCACGGCCTCACTCATCCAGGTGCGGGCGCCGCCAAGACCGAGGTCCAGCCGTCTGCCTCGGTTGCCGCAGCGGACGACAACCTCAACGCGGTTTTGTGGATGCAGTCATCGGTTGAGTTTCGTGCCACCGCGGCCCAGACCTATCGCGCCGCAGCGGACCAGCTCGACGCCGCCCTGGCCGACCCGCAATGGGATGCCCTGGTCCCCGATGAGCGCGCCAACCCCCCAACAGGGCTGAAGCCGGCGGTCATCGTCGACATCGACGAGACGGTGCTGGACAACTCGCCCTACCAGGCGCGATTGATCCAGACCGGGCTGCAATACGACCCCGCCACCTGGGCGGCGTGGGTCGCCGAGGCAAGCGCCCGCCCGGTCCCCGGCGTGGTCGAGTTCGCACAGGCGGCCAGTGCCCGCGGCATCACCATGATCTACATCTCCAATCGCAACCATGATCAGCAGGCCGCCACCCTGGCCAACCTGCGCGCAGTGGGCCTGCCGGTCGCCGACAACTCGGTGTACCTGGGCAAGGGCCTGCAGGTCGAGCACTGCGCGCAACCCTCCAGCAGCGACAAGCAATGCCGTCGCCAGCTGGTTGGCCGCAGCTATCGGGTGCTGATGCAGTTCGGCGACCAGTTGGGCGACTTTGTCCAGGTCGAACCCAACACCACCGCCCATCGGCAGGCGCTGTTGGAGCAATACGGCGACCGTTTCGGCGAGCGTTGGTGGATGTTGTCCAACCCGACTTATGGCGACTGGTTGCCGGCCTTGTTCGGTAACGACTGGAGCCTGCCACCGGCAGCGCAACGCGAGGCAAAGCGCGCCGCGCTGGACACTGCGGGCGCTGTCGTGGACCCGGGTCGCGATTGATCGTGTGCGCTCGCGCGTCCTTCTGCCTGCAAGTCCGTGGACGCTGATCGCGGTGGGCGGCCATTGTTGTCCAGATCATCGACCCGGCTTGTAACGAGGACCGGTGGCGGCGAAGATGCCGGACTGCGACTGGGGAGCCGCTGCATGTTATTGATCCGACGCATCACTTTCAGGCTGCTATCGACAAGACTGTTATCGGCCCTCGCGCTGCTGGCGATCATCACCACCGTGGGCGTGGCGTGCGACCGCACCCCGACCGAGGCCCCGGCCAGCACCGGCCCGACCGGACCGGTCGCGGCGGTCAACCGGCTGGTCGAGGACCTTCGAGCCAACGACGTGGCCGCCTACTCGCGCCACGCCTTGCCACCGTCGTTGCACCGACAGATGAGCGTGGCATGGAGCGAGGGACACACCATCTGGCCACTGACCGAACTGCCGCTGGACGACCGTCTACCGGGATTTATCACCCTGTTGGCGGAGCCGGAGGCAGAGAAGTCCCTGCTGGCTGCCTACAACCACCAATTTGCCGGCGCAGACCGGGAATTGCGCACCGCGGCGGCGACCTTGGGCTTGTTCGCCACCCAGTATGTGCAAGGCAGCGCTGACTACAGCACCGCGGAGCGCGAGCATTATGTGCAGCTGATCACGGCGTTGAGCGAATGGGCCCAACAGGCTCCATTGGGTGACGTGGCCCAGGCCAGGATAGCCATACCCCAGCTGGTGGCTGCTGCGCGCCTGACTGGTCTGGCCGCTCCCGATGCGTTTCCCACGACCGGGATGGATCGCAGCCTGGATCGCCTCGCCCCGTTCTTCGCACGTTTCAAACAGGTATTGACCGGCTATGGCCTGGATCTCGACCAGGCGCTGGATAGCACCAAGGTCCGGCTTCTCGAACAAACCGGCGACCAGGCCCGGGTTTCGGTGGCTTACACTCTTGCCGGCATCGCCATCGAAGCCGAGATTCGGGTCGAGCGGCACGATGGACACTGGTACCTGACCGACCTGTTGCGTCACGCCCGATCCCAGGTTCCGGCTGCAAGCACCGGCGCTGAATCGGGCCCACCACCGGCCACCCTCGAAACGCCGACCGATCTCACCGTTCGCTGAGCCGTCTATCCACCGCGAGCGAACCGGCATAATGGCGCCGATGCCAAAACAGACACCCCTGCAGTTTCCTGGCGACGATGCCAGTACGCCGGCCGCGGAACCGGTGCGCGACCAGTCGCTGTCCAGCTTCGAGCCGGGCTCCACCCTGGGCGATGAAGCCGAGCCGGTCACGGACAAGACAACGGCCGCAGGTGTCGCCTCGGAGCGCTCACAAGACTCGTGGCGACCCTGGTGGGCGCGCCTGCTGGGCCGCCTGTTGGCGCCATGGATCGCGCTGACGATTGAACCGCGCGAGCCGGCGGTCCACGCGGCCGGGCTGGTTGAGCATCCCATCTGCTATGTGATCGAGCATTACGGCCTGTCCAATGCCCTGATCCTGGAGCGGGCGTGTCAAGACAGCGGCCTGCCTTCACCGCTGCAACCGTTGCCCGGTGACCCGCTGGGACGCAAGCGCGCGTATGTCGCGCTGTCGCGGCGCAACGCCAGCACGCTGGCACCCCTGCAGCAGTCGCTGGGTAGCGCACCGCCATCATCCAAAAGCCACTCCGAATCGCTGGCACGGCTGCTGAAAGCCCACCGCGATGACCCCACGCTCGACGTCCTGCTGGTGCCGGTATCGATCTTCGTCGGCCGCGCACCGGACAAGACCAGCGGCTGGTTTTCGGTGCTGTTCTCGGAGAACTGGGCATTGGTCGGCCGTTTCCGCCGCCTGCTGGCGATCCTGCTCAATGGCCGCGCCACCACGGTGCGGTTCGCGCCGCCAATCAGCCTGCGCGGAATCATTGCCGAGAACCTGCCGCCGGAACGCACGGTGCGCAAGCTCTCACGCGTGCTACGCACCCATTTCCGCCGCATCCGGGCCGCGGTCATTGGCCCGGATCTGTCGACCCGGCGTTTGCTGGTCGACAAGGTGCTGGCCACCGACTCGGTCAAGGACGCCATCGCCGACCAGGCGCGGCGCGACAATTCCAGCGCTGCAGACGCGTGGAAGAAAGCCCACGGCTACGCTTACGAGATCGCCGCCGACTATTCCCACCCGGTGGTGCGCTCAGCCAGCTTCCTGCTGACCCTGGTCTGGAACCGGATCTACCGCGGCGTGCTGGTCCATCACCTGGACAAGCTCAAACAGGCCGCGCCGGGGCACGAGGTCATCTACGTGCCCTGCCATCGCAGCCACATGGATTACCTGCTGCTGAGCTACCTGCTGTACACCCGTGGCATCGTGCCGCCGCACATCGTCGCCGGCATCAACCTCAACCTGCCGGTCATCGGCACGTTGCTGCGCAAGGGTGGCGCGTTCTTCATCCGTCGCAGCATCCGCGGCAGCATGCTGTATTCGACCGTGCTCAGCGAGTACGTCGCCAAGCTGGTCTCCGGTGGCTACTCGATCGAGTATTTCGTCGAAGGCGGCCGTTCGCGGACCGGCCGGCTGCTGCCACCCAAGGGCGGCATGGTGTCGATGACCGTGCGCGCTTTCCTGCGCCAGCCGACCCGGCCGGTATTGTTCCAGCCGGTCTACATCGGCTACGAGAAGCTGATGGAGGGCAACAGCTACCTGGACGAGTTGTCGGGCAAGCAGAAGAAGGGCGAGTCGATCTGGCAGCTGCTGGCCGGCATCCCGAAGGTACTGCGCTCCAACTATGGCCAGGTAGTGGTCAACTTCGGCGAGCCGATCAAGCTCGACGACGTGCTGGCCGAGCACGCGCCCGATTGGGAAGGCAAGGCGCTGGGCGATGACGAGAAGCCGGCCTGGCTGTCGGGGACGGTCGAGTCGCTGGCCCGGCGCATCCAGGTCAACGTCAACCGCGCGGCCGACGTCAACCCGATCAACCTGCTCGCACTGGCGCTGCTGTCCACGCCCAAGCACGCCATGGGCGAGGCCGACCTGCTGGCCCAGATTGCGCTGTCGACCACGCTGCTGGCCGAGTTGCCGTACTCGGACCGGGTCACCGTGACCCCGCACAGCCCGGCGCAGATCATTGCCCACGCCGAAGACATCGGCGTACTGACCCGCACCGCCCACCCGCTGGGCGACGTGTTGCAGGTCGGGGGCGACCAGTCGGTGTTGCTGAGCTATTTCCGCAACAACGTGCTGCACCTGTTTACCGCGGCCTCGTGGATTGCCTGCTGCTTCCAGAACAACCGCCGCATGGCCCAGGACAGCGTGTTGCGGCTGGGCCGCAGCGTTTATCCGTTCCTGCAGACCGAACTGTTCCTGCCATGGAGCGAGGACGAGTTCGTGGAGCGCCTCACCGGCACCATCGACATCTTCGTGCGCGAAGGGCTGCTGGAGCGCGTCAATGACGAGGACGGCGGCATCCTGGCCCGCAATGCCGGCCAGAGCGACGAGGTGTTCCGGCTGCGCGCAATCGGCCATTCCCTGCAGCAGGCGTTCGAGCGTTATTACATCACCATCTCGGTGCTGGTGAAGAACGGCAGTGGCACCCTGTCCACCGGGCAGCTGGAAAG
Source organism: Lysobacter sp. A421 (assembly GCF_054052145.1). Lineage (NCBI taxonomy): Bacteria > Pseudomonadati > Pseudomonadota > Gammaproteobacteria > Lysobacterales > Lysobacteraceae > Lysobacter > Lysobacter sp. A421. The sequence continues at coordinate 128,456 of NZ_JBSVRL010000002.1, forward strand.
CCTGTGCCAGCTTGCCGCGCAACGTCTCAGCCTGCTCTACGCCCCGGCCGCGCCGGAGTTCTTCGACAAGACCCTGTTCCGCGGCTTCATCCAGAAGCTGCGCGAGATCAAGCTGGTCCGGCTCGACGAGAACGCCAAGCTGGTGTTCGACCAACTGCTGGAAACCTGGGCGCGCGATGCCAAGTTCATCCTCGGCCGGGAGTTGCGCCACAGTATCGAAAAGGTCAGTCCCGAGGCCGCCAAACCCGATCCGGATGCACTTCCCGGCAACCCCTGAGAAGGGTGCTGCGACCGGTTCATGGTAAGGGTAGGATGAATGGCGCCGCCGGAACCGTCGCGGACCGGCCGTGATCGATGTACACCGGCTCCGTGCCGGTCGCCGCGACCACCGCCGGAGGATTGCGTCATGACTCAACCGACACCCGCCACCGCGGCTCGCGACACTCCCGAAGCGCAAACGCCCCACCCTGCGCCCGACCCGTCACCGCCACTTGCCAACGCTCCGCAACAACTGGTGGCCGGCCTGCTCGGCAAGGCCGACATCCGCATCAACGGCGATCGTCCCTGGGACATGCAACTGCACGACCCGGCCGCGCTGGAGCGCGCCCTGGCAGAGGGCAACCTCGGCCTCGGCGAGGCCTACATGGCCGGCGCCTGGGACTGTGAGCAGCTGGACGGCTTCTTCGACCGTCTGTTGCGGGCCCATCTCGAACGCGAGGTAGCACCGGCACGTATTGCCTGGCACGCATTGCAGGTGCGGATGTTCAACCGCCAGAACCGCACCCGCGCATGGCAGGTCGGCAAGACCCATTACGATCTGGGCAACCGTTTCTATGAAGCGATGCTCGACCCGCTCATGGTCTACTCCTGCGGCTACTGGCGTGACGCCGACACCCTTGCCCAGGCCCAGGTCGCCAAGCTGGACCTGATCTGTCGCAAGCTGGACCTGAAGCCAGGCATGCGCGTGCTCGACATCGGTTGCGGCTGGGGCAGCTTCATGGGATACGCCGCCGAACATTACGGCGTCCACTGCATCGGGGTGACGGTGTCGAAGGAACAAGCCCGGTACAGCCAGCAGCGTTACGCAGGGTTGCCGCTGGAGTTCGTCCTGCAGGATTATCGCGAGCTTGACCAGGACACCCTCGGCGGGCCGGTCGACCGCATCGTCAGTGTCGGCATGTTCGAGCACGTCGGCCACAAGAACCACCGCGAGTACATGGAAGTCGCCGAGCGTTGCCTGGCCGACGATGGCCTGTTCCTGCTGCACACCATCGGCAAGAACCAGCGCGACGCGGTGCCCGACCGGTGGATTGACAAGCACATCTTCCCCAACGGCGAGACGCCATCGACAGGCCAGATCGGCGATGCCATCGACGGGCTGTTCGTTGCCGAGGACGTGCACAACTTCGGTGCCTACTACGACCCCACCCTGATGGCCTGGCATGCCAACTTCGAGGCGGCGTGGCCGCAGTTTGCCGACGAGCTGGGCGAGACGTTCCGCCGCAAGTGGCGTTATTACCTGCTCTCGTGCGCCGGTGCATTCCGCGCCCGCGAGTTGCAGCTGTGGCAGTGGGTACTGTCAAAGAATGGCGTTGCCGGGGGTTACCAGCGACCTGGCTGATCCAGCGCCGGGCGGCTTTCACGCAGCGCCGGATTCCAGGCTCACGCAGGCCAGTCGGGGATCAAAGCGCTTTGCAGGCGCGCGATGCAATCCTTCAGCAACAACTTGTGCTTCTTCAGCCGTTTCAAGGCCAGCTCGTCGGCTGCGTCCGGCCCGGACGCGACCAGCCGGGCGATCTCGGCATCGAGCTCACGGTGTTCCTGGCGCAGCTGCACCAGGCGTCGTTCGATGTCAGCTGGATCGTCGCTGTCGTTCATCCCTGCACAATAGCGCGGCCGCGCAAGCGACACGACTCTTGCCTACCGAAGCACGGGCAACGCGGGCCGCGGCCGGTAGAATGGCCGGTCCGCACGACCGTTGCCTCTTTTCCGGATATCGAATGTTCTTCCGCAACCTGACCCTGTTCCGCTTTCCCCCCAGCACCAAACTCGACGCTCTCGATGCCGGCCTGCAGGAATGCCTGCTCAAGCCGGTCGGCGCGCTGGAACTGTCCTCGCGCGGCTTCATCTCGCCGTTCGGCCGTGATGCCGAGGAGCTCTCGCATCGACTGGGGGATGCGCTGTGGCTGACCATGGGCGGCGAGGATCGACTGCTGCCCGGCTCGGTGGTCAACGACATGCTGGCGCGCAAACTGGCCCAGATCGAACAGACCGAGGGGCGCAAGCCCGGGGGGCGCACCCGCAAGCGGATCAAGGACGAGCTGATCACCGAGCTGATGCCGCGGGCGTTCATCAAGCCCAGCCGCACCGATGCGCTGCTCGACCTGGAACACGGCATCGTGGTGATCGACACCTCCAGCCGCAAGAGCGCGGAGAACGTCTGCAGCGAGATCCGCCGCGCGTTGGGCAGCTTCCCGGCCTTGCCGCTGAGCGCCGAGATCGCGCCGCGCTCGATCCTCACCGGCTGGGTTGCCGGCGAGCCGTTGCCCGATGGCTTGAGCATCGGCGACGAATGCGAACTGCGCGATCCGGCCGATCACGGTGCGGTGGTCAAGGTGCAGCGCATGGAGCTGGACAACGACGAGATCGCCAAGCACCTGGAGACCGGCAAGCAGGTCACCCGGTTGGCGCTGACCCTGGACGACCACGTCTCGTTCGTACTCGGCGAGGATCTGGTGGTACGCAAGTTCAAGCTCCTGGACGGCGCCGTCGACCAGTTGGAGTCCACCGACAGCGAGGACGTGCGCGCCGAGCTGGATGCGCGCTTTGTGCTGATGAGCGCGGAGGTCAAGCGATTGTTCGTGGTGCTGGAAGCCGCGTTCAAGATCAGCAAGTCGGAATAGTCCGTCACCGGAGCCGCCGTGAGCCTCAACCCGTTCCGCCAGCTGGCCCGCAAACCACGTGCGGTGGAGCGCGACGCGTTCGAGTTGGTGCTGGCGGACGGCAGGATGTTGGTGGTGCAACGGTTCCGCGACCCGCGCGCGCGGCGGATCAAGCTGTCCGTTGACGAGCGCGGCCCACGCTTGACCTTGCCGCTGCGCGCCAGCCTGGCCAGCGGCGAGCGCTTCAGCCGCGAGCACGCCGACTGGTTGGCGGCACAGGTCGCCCACCACGCCTTGGACGTACCGGCGGCGGTGGATCGACTGCAGACCACGGCCTTGCCGCTGCGCGGCCAAATGCTCCCCTTGCGCTGGCAAACCGGACGCCACACCCAGCTTCAGCATGACGGTGAGGATGCCGACGACCGTGACACCGGCCTGGTCATCAGCCTGCCTGACCGCGCTGGTCCCTCCGCGATCGCCCGCGCGCTGCGTGACTTCTACGAAGGTCAGGCGCGTGCCGACATTGGTCGTTGGCTGCCGGCGTACCAGGCCGGACTGCCACGGCCGCCGCGGCAATTCCGGTTCAAGCAGATGTCGTCGCAGTGGGGTTCGTTGGCGCCCGACGGCACCGTGGCGCTGGACCTGTCACTGGTACTGGCGCGACCTTCGGCGTTTGAGTATGTGCTGGTCCACGAGCTGTGCCATCTGCTCCAGGCCAACCACTCACCGGCCTTCTGGAGTGAGGTCGAGGCGCGTTGCCCGGCGTGGCGGGAGGACCGGGATTACCTGAAAAGCGAGGGCCGCCGACTCAAGGCGACCTTGCGGGCGTTACTCGGCGGGCAGCACTGAAAAAGTCACCGATGGCCGTGCCGACCTCCGCAGGCGCTTCCATGTGCACATGGTGACCTCCCTGCAACACCACCAGATCCGCATTTGTCAGGCAATCAAAACGCGCGCGGCGCAGTGTCTCCGGGAAGTAAACCTGGGCCGGCTCGGCATAGATCACCCGGACCGGACAGGTGATTGCCGCCAACTGGCTACGCACTTGCGCCTCGCTCAGTCGCACCGCGGTGGGACGGGTCAGGCGTGGATCACTGCGCCAACTGAAGCCGCGCGCCCGGTCCTCGCCACGGGCGGGCGCCAGGCCGCGGGCCACCAACAGGCTAGCCGCGGGTTCGCTGATTCCGCCGGCCATCATCCGGGCGCGCACCGCGGCCGCCGGGTCGGCAAACACCCGTAATGGCTTTCGCTCAGCGGACCGCTGCGAAAAGGATCGGTGCAGGCGAATCACGGCCTCCTCGTCCTCGTTGTCCTGCTCGGCCAGCGCGCCCAGCGACTCAATCGTGCACAACCGCTCGATCCGCTCCGGTGCGGCGGCGGCCATCACGCTGGCCACGGCGCCGCCCAGCGAATGGCCAAGCAGCGAGAACCGCTCCCAACCCAGCGCATCGGCCGCGGCAAAGACCACCCGGGCGGTATTGACCACGGTGTATTCGGCGGCCGCTGGCAGGTGGACGCTGGCGCCGTGGCCGGGCATGTCCAGTGCGACCAGGTCGATCCCGCCCAGGCACGGCTGCAACGGCACGAAGCTGGCAGCGTTATCCAGCCAGCCATGCAGCGCCAGTACTCGCGGCGCGCCTGCTGTGCCGCTGCGCAAGCCGGCAAACCGGCCCAGCGACGTGTCGAGGTTGATCTCGCGCATGGCGTGCGCATTGACGCTGCTCAATCCCATGCCTGCAACTCGCGTTGTGCGATTGCCGCCAATGCTGCGGCGTGTGCCGGATTGTCGTTCAGGCACGGGATGTAGCGCAGCCGGCCACCGCGCGCGGCGAAGTCCTCGGCCAGCATGATTGCAATCTCCTCCAGGGTTTCCAGGCAGTCGGCGGCGAATCCCGGCGCCACGATGTCCACCTTGCGTACTCCACGGTCGGCCAACGCGACCAGCGTGTTGGCGGTGGCCGGCTCCAACCAGCGCTCACGGCCGAACCGCGATTGGTAGCTGACGCCCCATTGCGCCTCATCCAGCCCCAAGGCCGCCGCGATCGCCTGGGCACCGGCTTCGCATTGACGCTGGTAGGGGTCACCCGCGTCGACCAGGCGTTGCGGCAAGCCATGAAAGGAAAACAGCAGGAACTCGCTGGCACCATGCGGGTCGCGGTGGGCGCGGATCGAGCTGGCCACGGCATCGACCCAGCCCGCATCCAGGTGATAGTCCTGGACCATGCGCAACGGCAGCGATCCGGCTCGCGCAACCACGTCGCCCACCGAAGCGGTGGTGGTGGTCGAATATTGCGGATACAACGGCAACACCAGCGCGCGCCTGATCCCCTCCGACCGCAATCGCTGCAACACCTGCGCCAGCGAGGGCTCGCCGTAGCGCATCGCATCGATCACGCGCACCCCGGGCATTTCGCGCTGAACCGCTTCGGCCAGGCGCCGGGTATGCACGGCAAGCGGCGAGCCCTCGGCCATCCACACACTGGCGTACTTGGGCGCCACCTTGGGTGCACGCAGCGGCAGGATCAGCCCGTGCAACAAGGGCAGCCAGAACCACCGTGGCAGCGAAACCACCCGCCGATCGCCAAGGAACTCTCCCAGGTAACGACGGATCGCCGCGGCGGTGGGCGCGGCCGGGGTACCCAGGTTGACCAGTACCAGTGCGGTGTCGGTTCCTACCTTATTCATCGCCTTCTCATTAGCCTGAACTCCATTCGCGCGTCGCGGTCAATTGCAGCGCACCCATTATGATTCGTTGCGCACCGCTTGCATCCACGTCCCCGGAGTTGCCCATGCCCATCCTGCCCCGACTCGCCATCGCCTTGCTCACGTTTGGTCTGGCCGCCCCTGCCATGGCGGGTGTTGCCGAGGACGAGCGTGCACGCAATGCGTTGCGCGTACTCAATGAAATCCAGGCCATTCCCGAGTCAAGCATTCCGGACATCCTGTTCGACGAGGCCAAGGCGATAGTGGTGGTGCCCGACACGCTCAAGATCGGCCTGGTGATCGGCGGTCGCCGTGGTCACGGCCTGGTCTCGGTAAAGACGCCGCAAGGCACCTGGTCCAATCCCGCCTTCGTCAAGCTGACCGGTGGCAGCATCGGCTTCCAGGCCGGCGTGCAGTCCTCCGACGTGGTGATGGTCTTCACCAGCCAGCGTGGCGTGGACTCCATCGTCAACGGCAAGATCACCCTTGGTGCGGATGCCAGCATCGCCGCCGGGCCGATCGGGCGAACCACCAGCCTGGCCACCGACGGCAAGTTGAAGGCGGAGATCTGGTCGTGGTCACGGGCCCGCGGCCTGTTTGCGGGCGTCGCGCTGGACGGGGGGGTAGTGAGCATCGACGACGACGCCAATGTTGCCGCCTACGGCCCGGGCACTACGCCACGGATGATCTTCGAAGGCCGCGCCGAGGCGCGTCCATCCGACACCATCGTGAGTTTCCGCGACCAGCTGGAAGAAGCCACGGCAGCGGCGCGTAGCGCGCGACAAGGCAATACGCCCGCACCGGCGGCCGTCACGACCGCAGCCCCGCAGTACACGCCGTCGCCGGCCAATAACCCCGTCAATGGCCCCGTGAATGCGCCGCTCAACACGCCTACAAACCAGCCCACAAGCCAGCCGGAGCCGTTCCAGACCGTGGACAGCCCCACCGCGCCACCCATCCAGACCGAGCCACTGCCTCCGATCGAGTAGTGGCTGCCAGCCGGCGATTGGCCTTTGGCTGAGGCACTGGCCGATATCGCGATGCCATTCGGTTAGGCTGGCTGCGCTATCCTGCATCCCCACTTCCAGCGAGAGATCCGATGGGCAGTTTAAGTATTTGGCACTGGCTGGTCGTGCTGGTGATCGTGGTACTGGTGTTTGGAACCAAGCGCCTGAAAAACGTGGGCAAGGACGTGGGTGAGGCGGTCAAGGGCTTCAAGCAGGGAATCCACGACGCGGATGACGACACCGCACGCAAGGACCAGCCGCCGGCGCAGCTGTCGGATGCGGCTCGTCGCGACAGCGCCAACAACGAGACGCCTTCGCGCAACAAGGAAGCCGCGCACGACGACGAGCACACCCCGCGCTGAGCGCGGGCATCGGCGTCCTCCGGCTACCGGCATGTTCGACATCGGCTTTTCAGAGCTTTTCGTGGTGGCGATCGTGGCGTTGCTGGTACTGGGCCCCGAGCGCCTGCCACGCGCTGCGCGATTCGCCGGACTGTGGGTTCGCCGCGCCCGCGCGCAGTGGTACTCGGTGAAGTCCGAACTGGAAAGAGAGTTGGCGGACGAGGAACTCAAGAGCAGCCTGCGCAAGACCCAGGACGAATTGCGCGATGCCCGCGACCAGTTGCAGGCCAGCGGCGAGGGTCTGCGACGCGACCTGCAACACGGCCGCGATATTGCCGAACGTGAATGGACCCAGGCCACCCAGGCGCAACCCAGCGCCGACCACGACTCGCATGGTTCCGGGCAGCCCGCGCCCGGCGGCGACCAGACGCACGATGAGCCATATCCCGGCGAACCCGGTCCGCCGCGCGATGAGCCGGCCGAGCCCGAGCACCGGGAGCCCGGTCCAGCTGCCCCGGCGCGACGTGAGCCCGACCCTGTCGAGCCTGACCCTGTCCGGCGCGACCCACCATCGCCTGACAAGCCGGTCCGCGACCCGTCGTCGTCGCGCCCATGACTGCGCCGAACGAGCCAACTGATACCGAGTCGGGCAACGCCCCCCGCCTGCTCGATCACCTGATCGAGCTGCGCTCACGGCTGTTGCGTGCGGTGGTCGGGTTGGTCGTGGTGCTGGTGGTGATGCTGCCGTTCGGCAATGACCTCTACGCCCTGCTCGCCGCGCCGCTGCTGGAGAAGTTGCCCGCCGGTGGCCAGCTGATCGCTGTGGAAGTCGCCAGTCCGTTCTTCACCCCGGTGAAACTGGCCTTCTTTGCCGCCGTGATGGTGTCGATGCCCTGGCTGCTTTACCAGGCGTGGGCGTTCGTCGCACCGGGCCTGTACCAGCGTGAGAAGCGGCTCGCCATTCCGCTGCTCGCTTCGGCCGTCCTGCTTTTCTACGCCGGCTGCGCGTTCGCGTTCTTCCTGGTGCTGCCGATGGTATTCGGCTTCCTGACCCGCATCGCGCCCGATGGCGTGGCCATGATGACCGACATCAGCGCCTACCTGGATTTCGTGCTGGTGATATTCCTGGCGTTCGGCGCCAGTTTCGAGCTGCCCGTCGCGCTGGTAATCGCGACGCTGCTCGGCTGGGTAACCCCGCAGCAGTTGCGCGAATCACGCGGTTACGCGGTGGTGGGCATCTTCATCGTCGCCGCGGTGATCACCCCGCCGGACGTGGTGTCGCAACTGATGCTGGCGATCCCGATGTGCCTGTTGTATGAGGTCGGCATCGTCGCGTCACGGTGGCTGGTGCCATCCGCGGCGACAGCCCCAAAAGACTGAGCGTGGTCGCGTGGTCGCGTATCCGCCTCCCGACCGCCGGCTACTGACTCCCGCGGGGTTCTGGCAGCGTACCGCGGCGTGGTCGATCGACACGGCATCGATCACGCCGCTGGCCCTGCTGCTGGCCTGGCCGATCACCTCGGCTCCGGCGCATGCCGTGTCGTCTCAGGTGACCGGCTTGTTGCAGGCGGCAAGCCAAGCCATGGCCGACGCGATCATTGATTACGTTCCCCTGCCGCAACTGGCCGCGGCACTGCTGCACAACCCGGCGTTGCATGAGGCTAGCCTGAGCTTGCAGTCGACGCTGTGGTCGCTGACGTGGCCGCTGCTGCTCGCCATCGCCTTGTTGGGCGGTGTTTACCACGTCCTCTGCGAATGCTCGCGCCGACGGGCGACACCCGGCCAGCGCCTGCTTGGCTTGCAGGTGCTCGACCCGCATGGCCAAGCGTTGACACCCCATCGCGCCCTCACCCGCCACCTTGCGGGCAGCCTGTCATGGGCCACGTTGAACATCGGCCACCTGATGGCGGCGTTGGCGCCGCACCACCTGGCCTTGCACGACCGCATCAGCGCGACACGGGTAGTGACAGCCCCGGTAGTGGCCGCCGGAGACCCGGGCGGCAAACTGCCCGCCTGGGTCTGGGTCTGGTTTGGAGTACTCGCTATCGCCGCCATCGCACTGACGCTATGGGGCATGATTGCGGCGATGGCGGTGATGCGCACTGCGCTGGAGCAAGCGCTGCTCTGACGCGGATCCGATCAGGCGGTGAGCGCCCCGGCAGGGATGGCTTCATCGCTACCGCCATCACAAACGTCACGCCACAGGTGGTACATCACGTCAAACCCGGCCGTCCTCCCCCGGGGACTGTGCCGCCACTGCACTGCATGCTCCGTTACTGCATGCCCGTCAGCCCGTCACACCTTGCCGCCGATCAGGCCTCGAAACCGCCTGCCGACACCACTGGCGCCGTCGGTGCGTCACCGATCATCTGTCGCCACGCGAGATAGGCCACCCCGCCCATCACCGGCAGCAGGATCGCCATCAGCAGCAGCTGGACCACGAACATCGACGCCATTGCCCCGATTGCCATGCTCAACACCATCCCGACCAGTTGCAACGCCAGGCTCAGCGCGACCATCGCGATCACCAACAGCACCAACAGCACCAATACCGCGCCGAGGTTGCTCAGGCAGGCGCGGAAGCTCAGCTTCATCGCCGCGAAGGCGCCGCGATCGGTGAACATCACCTCGGGAATCGCAACGAAGGTAAAGAATCCGGCGACTACGCCGACCACCAACGCGGCAATCATCCAGCCAAACAGCCGACCCAGCGGCAGCGACTCGACCAGTGCGGGATCCGGATTGACCTGCAGCTCGACCATGAGCTCGGATAGGCGCACCAGCTCCTGGCTTCCCACCATCGCCACCAGCAACACCATCACCACCACCAACGCGGCGATCTGCGGCAGCAGCATCGCCAACAGCTGCGGCACCTTGCCATCACGCACGCCCTGCACCAGGTCGGCCGGCGACGCCGGGCGCCCCTGGTCGACTTCACGCGTCGCGTAAACAACGCCGGCAAACAGGACCGGCCCCAGCACCGCCAACACCAGACTCAGCCAGACCTGCCCGCCGACCGACGCCAAGGTCGACAGGCCACCCCAGATGACACCCAGCAAGCCCAGCGTCAGCGGCGCCTTGCGCAACAACGCCAACCCGCCCAGCAACCATTCCGCGCCTGCACCGGCAGGCACCTTGCGAATATCCGTCATGACCCGGTTTTCTCCCTTGTAGATACACCCTGTGTCAGCCCGCGCGCGTGGTGGACGAATCGGCGCAGCACCCGTCGACCCTGCGGGCAAGCCCCCACCGCCGCCAGCATCGCACGTGGATCGAGCCCTTCGCGCTGCAATGCAATCTTGCGCGCCTCGATATAGCCACGCATGTGGGTGGCACTGAATTCGGGGTGGAATTGAACCCCCCAGGCGTTATCCCCCCAGCGGAATGCCTGGCAGGGGTCGGCTGCCGATCGCGCCAGCACCTCGGCCCCGGCGGGCGCACGCAACACAGCTTGCAGGTGGGTCAGCTGTGCATCGAACGACGCAGGCAACGGCGCGAACAACGGATCCTGCGCGGCCGCAGGCAGCAGCTCGATCTCGACCGTGCCCATCTCGCGACCGGCCGGGTTGTCGCCAACTTCTCCGCCCAGTGCGTGCGCCAGCAGTTGGTGGCCGTAGCAAATGCCAAACAGCGGCAAGCCCGCGTGCGCCGCGTCACGCAACCAGGCCGCGGTGGCCTCGCTCCACGCCAGGCGCTCGGTGACCATCGAGGCCGACCCGGTCACGATCACACCGGCGAAGCCTTCGCGATGGGGCAATGTGTCACCGGCCTGGACATCGATCACCACCGCACCGTCGCGTGGCAAGCCCGCGGCGACCCGGATCCAGTGCGCAAAATCGCCGTGGCGGCGCAGGGGTTCGGCCGGCTGGCCGGTCGCGATAATCAGGAAAGGCATGGTCACGGACAGCGGTATCCCAGAGTGAAACGGCGAAAAAACGACGCGTGCAAAGCGGGCCGTATACTAACTTGCTTTGCCCCACGGCCTTTCAAGCATGTCGCCTCCGACCTTCCAGCAATTAATCCAGCGCCTGAATACGTACTGGGCCGAGCAGGGCTGCGTGCTGATCCAGCCGCTGGACTTGGAGGTCGGTGCCGGCACCTTCCATCCGGCCACCTTCCTGCGCGCGCTGGGGCCGGAGCCGTGGAACGCTGCCTACGTACAGCCCTGCCGCCGCCCTACCGACGGCCGCTACGGCGACAATCCCAACCGGCTGCAGCGCTACTACCAGTACCAGGTCGCGATGAAGCCCTCGCCCGACAACATCGTCGAGCTGTACTTCGACTCGCTGAAAGCACTCGGCGTGGACCCGCTGGTGCACGACCTGCGGCTGGTCGAGGACAACTGGGAATCGCCGACCCTCGGCGCCTGGGGGCTGGGCTGGGAAGTCTGGCTCAACGGCATGGAGGTGACCCAGTTCACCTACTTCCAGCAGGCCGGCGGGATGGAATGCCGGCCGGTGCTGGGCGAGATCACCTACGGTCTGGAGCGCCTGTGCATGTACCTGCAGGGCGTGGACAACGTGTTCGACCTGGTCTGGACCCACGGCCCCGACGGCCACCCGGTGACCTATCGTGATGTCTACCACCAGAACGAGGTCGAGCAGAGCACCTACAACTTCGAGCATGCCAACGTGGACGTACTGTTCCGGCGCTTCGACGAGTGCGAGGCCGAAGCGCTGGCACTGGTCGAACTCAACCTGCCGCTGCCGGCTTACGAGCAGGTGATGAAGGCCAGCCACAGCTTCAACATGCTCGATGCGCGCCGCGCGATCAGCGTCACCGAGCGCCAGCGCTACATCCTGCGCGTGCGCAAGATCTCCCAGGCGGTGGCCGTGGCCTATCACGCCCAACGCGAGAAGTTGGGCTTTCCCGGGTTGAAACCGGGCTCGTCGAAGAACGCCACCGCCCAGCAGGCCGGCAAGGAGAGCGTGTGATGAACAACATCACCTCGGGCAACACGGGCGTGCGGATGCAACCGCTGCTGATCGAACTGGGCACCGAGGAGCTGCCGGTCAAGGCGCTGGCCGGGCTGGCGCAAGCGTTCTTCGATGGCGTACTCGACGGCCTGGTCAAGCGCAGCGTCGCCTTCGAGCGCGACGAGGCCAAGCCGCTGTACACCCCGCGCCGACTCGCGGTACTGCTGCCCGGCGTGGCCGTTGAGCAACCCGAGCAGTCCTCCGAAGTGCTGGGGCCGTACCTCAACATCGCGCTGGACGCCGAGGGCCAGCCAACGCGCGCGCTGCAGGGCTTTGCCGCCAAGGCCGGCGTCGAGTGGACCGCGCTGGAGAAGACCACCGACAACAAGGGCGAGCGCTTCGTAAACCGCTCGGTCAAACCGGGCGCGAAGACCGCCGATCTGCTGGGCGCGATCATCAGCGAAGCGCTGGCGGCGATGCCGATCCCCAAGCCGATGCGCTGGGGCGACCACGACTACCGGTTCGCCCGGCCGGTGCATTGGCTGGTGGTACTGCTGGGCGACAACGTGGTGGAGGTCGAACTGCTGGGCGTGCGCAGCGACCGCATGAGTCGCGGTCATCGTTTCATGCATGACAAGCCGGTCTGGTTCAGCACGCCCGGCGATTACGTGGGGTCGCTGCGTGGCGCGAAAGTGCTGGTGGATGCCGACGAGCGGCGCGAAAGCATCGTGCGCCAGGTCGAAGCCGCGGCGCAGGCATGCAACGGCGTGGCGCGGATCGAGCCTGGCATCCTGGAAGAGGTCAACGGCCTGGTCGAATGGCCCAGTGCGATCACCTGCGGGTTCGAGTCCGAGTTCCTCGCGGTCCCGGCCGAGGCATTGATCGCGGCCATGGAAACCCACCAGAAGTTCTTCCCGGTGCTGGATGGGCAGGGCCGGCTCAGCGAGCACTTCGTCGCCATTGCCAACATCGAGAGCAAGAATGAAGCAGAGGTCCGCAAGGGCTACGAGCGGGTGATCCGGCCGCGTTTCAGCGACGCCAAGTTTTTCTTCGTGGAGGACATGAAGCAGGGACTGGCGTCGATGAACGACGGGCTTGGCAGCGTGACCTACCAGGCCAAACTCGGCAGCCTCGCCGACAAGGTGCAACGCGTGACGGCTCTTGCCGGATCGATCGCCGGCGAAGTCGGCATCGACCCCGCACTGGCCCGGCGCGCCGCCGAACTGTCCAAGGCCGACCTGCAGTCGCGCCTGGTGGGCGAGTTCCCGGAACTTCAGGGCATCGCCGGCCGCTATTACGCGGCGGTCGAGAACGAACCGGTCGAGGTGGCCCACGCGATCGACGAAGCCTACATGCCGCGTTTCTCCGGCGATGCCATTGCGCCATCGAAACTCGGCCAGGTACTGGCCATCGCCGAACGACTGGATACCCTGGCGGGCGGTTTTGTCGCCGGCCTGAAGCCGACCGGCAACAAGGACCCGTTCGCGCTGCGGCGCAATGCCCTGAGCCTGGCACGCACCTTGCTCGAAGGCGGCCACGATCTGTTGCTGCACGAGCTGCTGGAGCGCGCCATCGCCGCCCAGCCGCTGCAACATCCGGACCTCGGCAGTTTTGATGTCACCGCCTTCGTCTACGACCGCCTGCGCGGCTATTACGCCGACCAGGGCATCTCGGTGCAACAGTTCGAGGCGGTGGCCCAGGTAGCCCACGACTCGCTGCTCGACTTCGACCGCCGCCTCAAGGCGATCGGCGCGTTTGCGGCCCTGCCGGAAGCGGCCGCATTGGCCGCCGCCAACAAGCGCAGCCGCAACATCCTCAAGAAGGTCGAGGGTCCGGTGCCGGACATCGTCGACACGAGCCTGTTTTGCGAGCCGGCCGAACGCGAATTGGCGGAAGCGGTCGACGCGGCGATCGCCGATACCGACCCGCTGCTGGAGCAGGACGATTACGTGGCCGTACTCGGCCGGCTGGCCCGGCTGCGTCCGCAGGTCGATGCGTTCTTCGAGCAGGTGATGGTCAACGCCGACGATGAGAAGGTGCGCAACAACCGGCTGGCGCTGCTCAAGCGTCTGAGTGACCGGCTGGGCAGCGTGGCGGCAATCGAGTACTTATCGATTTGAGGCGGGTCGATTTGAGACTTATCGATCTGAGACCTGTCCTAATCCATTGTTGACGCGCTACCGGTATCCTCGCCCGTATGCGCCTTCCCCGCCTCGCTCTGCCCGTCGCCGCGTTGTACTTGTTCGCCAGCGGCCCGGTGCACGCAGCGAAGGTGGACAAGGTGATCGTCACCGGCCTGGACGAGGCGATGACCGAGAACGTGCGCAGCGCGGTGGCGCTGGTCGACGTGGTCGGCAAGGACCTGTCCGGCCGGCGGTTGGCGTATCTGGTACGCGAGGCCGAAGACCAGACCCGTGAAGCACTGGAACCGTTCGGCTATTACTCACCGACGATTACCGTGGAGCGCGACCGCGGCGACGCCACCTCCACGGTGACCATCGCGGTCGACCCCGGGGAGCCGGTGCGGGTGCGACGCGAGCACGTTGCCATCGAAGGCGACGGCGGCCGCGACCGTTACCTGACCGAAGACATCGCCGCGTTCCAGCCGGAGGTTGGCGAGGTGTTCGAACACCCGGTGTACGAAGCCAGCAAGACCCGCATCAGCCGACGGCTTGGCCAGCGCGGCTATTTCGACGCGGACTTTGCCAGTCGCCGGGTTGAAGTCACCCGCGCGGAGCACGCGGCCGACATCGACCTGGTGTGGACCAGCGGCCGGCGCTACGACATGGGCGTGATCACGTTCGAGCAAAAGCCCGAGGCCATCCTGCGCACCTCGCTGCTCGACAATCTGGTCTATTGGGAAACCGGCAGCTATTACCACCAGGGCAAGCTGGACCGGCTGCGCGAGTCGCTGTCACGGCTGGACTACTTCTCCTCGGTCGTCATCAATCCCAACCCCGACCAGGCCGTCGATGGCCAGGTTCCCATCGACGTGCTGCTGTTCCCCGCCAAACGCAGCATTTACAGCGCCGGCCTGAGCTATGGCACCGACAGTGGTCCGGGTGTGCGGCTGGGGATGGAGCGCCGTTACGTCAACGATCGTGGCCACAAGGCACTGGTCCAGCTCGACTACGCGCAGCGCCGCAAGACCCTGACCACGCAGTACCGCATCCCCGCGTTCGCGTGGGTGGATGGCTGGTATACGTTCAGTGCGCAAGCGGCGGACGAACAGACCGACTACATGGACAGTCGCCGGATCGAGTTCGTCGGTAGTCGCAGTGGGCGCATCAACAACCATCTCAACGTCACCGCGTCGCTGCATGCGTTGCGCGAGCGCTGGTCCTATCTCGCCGATGACGATGGCGACGCCAGCACCGGCCCGGATTACCGCTACGCGACCTTCACCTATCCGTCGTTGCGGGCCGAATACATCGATGCCGACAGTCTGGTCTTCCCCCGCAACGGTCTCGCCGGCACCCTGCTGGTGCGCGGCGGCCTGGAAGGCGTGGGCAGCGACGCCAACTTTTCCCAGGCCAGGGCGACGCTGCGCTGGTATCGCGGGATGGGCGATCGCGACCGGTTGATCGTGCGCGGCGAACTGGGCCATACCTTCACCGACGACCTGGTCGCAATGCCGCCAAGCCTGCGCTTCTTCGCCGGTGGCGACCGCAGCATCCGCGGTTACGCCTGGCGCGAGGTCGGTCCGCGTGTGGAGGGCAGCGACGGCAAGCTGTACGCATTGGGCGCGAAGAACGTGGCGACTGCCAGCGTCGAGTACGAGCACTACTTCACCCAGAACTGGGGCGCCGCGGCGTTCGTCGATAGCGGCAGCGCGTTCGACGGCACGCCGGACTGGCACACCGGCGTCGGCGCCGGCGTGCGCTGGCGCTCCCCGGTCGGCCCGGTCCGGGTCGATATCGGCCACGGCCTGGACGACCCCGACGCCGGGTTCCAGATCTACCTCAGCATCGGCGCGGACCTGTAGCCGGTGGCCGGCATCCTGCGCCGACGGATCGATCCCGACCTCACGGCGGAACAGCGCGAGCAGCGGATTGCCGAGCTGCGTGCGCGGCGCAAGGCCCGCACGCGCTACCTGGCCGTCCGTGGCGGGCTGTCGGCCGCCCTGGTGGTCGTCGCCCTGGGTGTATTCGGCTACTGGTTGCTGGGCAGCATCGGCGGACGCGAGTTCCTGCTCGGCCAAGTGGTCTCGCGCCTGCCCGACAACGCCACCTTGAGCTGGAGCAAGGCCGAAGGACCCGCGTCGGGACCGCTGACCATGCATGACGTGCGCTTTACCTACGACGCCATCGTGTTCACCGCGCAGCGTGTCACCGTGGACCCGGCGTTGCGTCCGCTGCTGGGCCGGCGCCTGCGGCTGGACGCGATGCAGATCGAGAACGCGACGCTGGACCTGCCGCAAGGCGATGAGCCGTTCGAGCTGCCGCGCTGGCCGGACTCGTTGCCACAGATCGCCCCCCCACTGGCGCTGCAGGCCGACGACATCCAGGTCGACGGGTTCCGGGTCAGCAGCGAAGGGGTTCCCACCATCGACATCCAGCGCCTGCGCGGCGGCCTCGATGCCGGCCCGGGCACGCTGCATATCGAGCATCTGGTGGTCGACAGCGACCGTGGCCGGTTCACCGCACACGGCGATTACGTGCCCGCGGACCGCTACCGCAGCGACCTGGTGGCAACCGCGATACTGCCGGCGGCCACCGGACGCACCCCGGCCCGGCTGGGTTTTGTGGCCAAAGGCGACCTGGACCGCATGGACGTGGCACTGGCCGGCCGCGCACCGGAAGCCTTCCAGGCGACACTGGTGCTGCGCGGCGACGGCAGCGAACCGCAGCTGGTCACCGGCGCCGGCGAGGTCGTGTCAGGCCCGGCGATGACCGCCACCGAGGGACCCCGCTGGCAATTGCGCGCCAACGCCGAGGCACTCGATATCGGCTTGTTGACCGGGTCGGACGTCGCACCTTCACCGACACCACTGGCGTTTCAATTCCAGGCCGACGGCGTTGGCGGCGACGCCCGCTTGCGCGGCGAGCTGCGGCAAGGGGATTTCCAGGCCCGGGTAGTCAATTCCCGGCTTCACGTCCAGGACCAGGTGCTACAGCTGAACCCGCTGCGGCTGCAACTGCTCGGGGGTGCCGTCACCGCGCGCGGCCGCGCCGACTTCAACAACCCGGACAATCCCGAGTTTCGTTTCGCCACCAACGTGCGCGACCTGCAATGGGGTGGCTCCAACAGTGCGACCACTTCGTCGGCGACTGTTGCTGACAATCCCGTCATCCACGCCGATGCGGATCTGGGGCTGGCAGGCACGATGAAGGCCTGGGCGCTGGTCGGTACCGCTACCCTGTCGCGCGCCGGCGAGCAGGCGGCACTGACCCTGGACGGGCGCGGCGATGCCCAGCAGATGCAGCTGCAGCGCCTGGACGTGCAGATGCCGACCGGCACGCTGGCCACCACCGGCACGGTGGCGTGGGCACCGGGCCTGGCCTGGGACCTGGACGCAAAACTGGCCGGCTTTGATCCGGGTTACTTCGCCGCCGGCTGGGATGGGGCGGTGAATGGCCACATCACCAGTGACGGGCTCACCCGCGACGACGGCGGCCTGGACATCAACGCCGAACTTGCAGACCTGGGTGGCCGCTTGCGCGGACGACCACTTGATGGCGAGGGCAGCTTCACGATGCACGGTGCGGCGCCCACCGGAGGCAACGCAAGCTACGAGGGCGAACTGACCCTCGCCCTCGGCGGCAGCCGCATAGAAGCCCAGGGTCGCGCCGGCGATACCCTGGACATCAACGCGCGGTTCTCGCCGTTGCGGCTGGCCGACCTGTTGCCCGACAGCGCCGGCAGCTTGAGCGGCGAGATCCACCTGGTTGGCTCGCCCACGGCACCCGACATCAGCGCCGACCTGGACGGCAACGGGATTGTCTTTGGTGACTACTCGGCCGGCTCGATCCGCATCGACGGCCACTTGCCATGGTCGCGCGGCAACGGCTCGTTGAGCGTGCGTGCCAGCGATCTGGTCGCGGGCATCGAACTGGACACACTGGCCATCGACGCCCGTGGGGCCGTCGAGCAGCTGGCGCTTGACGCCAACACCAGCGGCGCATTGGGCAGCCTGGCCGTGGCCGCCAAGCTCGACCGGCAAGGCCGTCGCTGGCAAGGCGTGCTGGAGACGCTGCGGCTGGAGCTGCAACGCGGCGCGGACTGGCACTTGCTGCAACCGGCGGCGTTCGCCTGGAGCCCGGACCCCGCCGGCACCGGGAGCCTCGACAATGCGTGCCTGGCGTCCAGCGCCGGCGGCTCGGCGTGCGTGGCGGTTGACTGGCCGCGACCGGGCATCAGCATCACCGGACAAGGGCTGCCATTGGCACTGGTGCAACCTTACCTGCCACAACGCGAAGAGGACCGGCCGTGGGTGATGCGTGGCGAGATCGCCATCGATGCGCAACTGCGTCCCGTGGGCGACTACTGGGAAGGCAAGATGCGGGTCAGCTCGGCCAGTGGCGGCATCAAGGCCAGTCCACGTGCACGCAGCGAGCTGATTGAATACGACAACCTGTCGCTGACGGCGGACTTCCGCCGCCAGGGGATCGAGGCGGTGCTCGCCTCCGGTTTCAACGATGACGGCCGCATCGACGCGCACGTCATTACCGGCTGGGATGCCTATTCTCCCCTCGCCGGTCAGGTCTCGCTGGACACCGATGAACTCACCTGGCTGGAATTGTTTGTTGCCGACATCGTCGAGCCGACCGGCCAGCTGAACGCCGATATCCGCCTGGGCGGTACCCGCGCGGAGCCGCAACTGGGCGGACAGGCGCAACTGACCGACTTCAGCACCGAGATCCCGGCACTGGCCATCACCCTGCGCGAGGGCAACCTGCAGCTCAACGCCTTGTCCGACGGGACGGCGCAGATCCATGGCAGCGTGCGTTCCGCATCGACCGCCGGCAACCCCGGCAGCGGCGTGCTCAACATCGATGGCAGCCTGGGCTGGCAAGGCGATCAGACGCCGCTGGTACTCACGGTCCGCGGCACCGACGTGCTGGTATCGGACAGCCTGGAACTGCGCCTGGTCGCCAGCCCGGACTTGAAGCTGCAGTACCAGGCCGGCCAACCACTGCAACTGAGCGGCCGGGTAGAGGTGCCGGAGGCCCGCATCAACCTGGAACAACTCGACCAGACGGTAGCGGTCTCCGATGACGTCGTGGTGCTCGATCCGGTCGATCCCGAGGACGGCCCCGGTACGCCGCTGCAGATGGAGCTGGTGATCCGGCTCGGCGACGACGTGCAGATGAACGGCTTCGGCCTGGACGGGAAGCTGGGCGGCGGCATGCGTATCGTGTCGCGCCCCGGACGGGAGATGACCGCCACCGGCATCATCACCGTGGCCGGCGAGTACACCGCCTACGGCCAGGACCTGCGCATCACCAGCAGCCAGTTGAGCTGGTCCAACGACCCGATTGCCGACCCCGCGATCCGGCTGCGCGCGGAGCGGAAGATCGGCGATGTCACCGCCGGTGTCGACGTCAGCGGCCGCGCCTCCGACCCGCAGGCCGAGGTCTGGTCCAATCCCGCCAGCTCCCAGGCCGAGTCGCTCGCCTACCTCACCCTGGGCCGCCCGCTGTCGACCCTGAGCGGCAGCGAGCGCGGCCAGCTCAACGCCGCCAGCGCCGCCCTCACCGCCGGCGGCAGCCTGCTGGCTTCCCAGCTGGGCGCGAAAATCGGCCTGGACGAAGCCGGGGTAATGCAGAGCCAAGCGCTCGGCGGCAGCGTGTTCGGCGTTGGCAAGCAGCTCTCGCCAAGGCTGTACGTCGGCTACGGCGTGTCGTTGCTGGGCACCGGCCAGGTGTTGACGTTGAAATACCTGCTCGACCACGGCTTTGATATCGAGATCGAATCCAGCTCGATCGAGAACCGCGGCTCGGTCAACTGGCGCAAGGAAAAATAGCGCCGCGCGGTCAATGCCCGGTGGACTTGGCAATCACGCTGAGCTGGCCATTGGGCTCCACTGTCACCAGCGCCGCATCCTCAACTTTCTCCAGGCCGTTGAGTCGCAACTGACTCAGCAGCTCCAGCTCGGTGACCAGCTCCTGGCGCATCGCTCGTCGCAGCATCTCGCCTTCGCGCACGATTACCACCGGAGCCTCGACGGTCCAGCGCGCGAACAGCGGTGACCGGAACTCCAGCATGTTGATCAACCAGGACCATGCCAGCACCACACCCGCCAGGACGACAAAATCCAGCGGGTGTTCCGCACCCGTCGACATCGAATCGGCCACCAAGCCGCCCATTATGACCAGCGCCAGCAGGTCACTTGGCGAGAGCCCGCCGATCTCGCGCTTGGGGAGCAACCGCAGCACGATCGCCAGCGAGAAATAGATCAACGTGGCGCGCGCCAGCAACTTCCATAGCGGCATCGACAGTTCGAATATCTCCATCGGCATCCGCCTCGCTGGTCACGTCATGTCGTCGAACCCCGAGGCTCTTGCCGCATGGGTCGGGGCACAGTAGCTACGCACCTCGTCGAGCCGACGTGAAGCCGGCGCCGGACGGCTTCAGTCGTGTGCCGGCGCCTTCGCCGCTGCCGTGGTGTCGATCAAGTGGCCGAGCTTGTCCTGCTTGGTCGCCAGGTAGCGCCGGTTGCTGGGATTGTGGCCGACCAGGATCGCGACCCGCTCGGTGACCGCAACGCCCACCGCCTGCATGGCCTTGACCTTGGCCGGGTTGTTGGTCATCAGGCGCAGCGCGTTCACGTCGAAATGCGCCAGCATCGGCTTGCATATCCCGTAGTCACGCAGGTCAGGGGCAAACCCCAACGCCTCGTTGGCCTCCACCGTGTCGGCTCCAGCATCCTGCAGCGCATAGGCGCGGATCTTGTTGAGCAGACCGATGCCGCGGCCTTCCTGGCGCAAGTACAGCAGCATGCCGCGACCTTCGGTGGCGATACGCTTGAGCGCCTCTTCCAGTTGCGCGCCGCAGTCACAGCGGCGGCTGAACATGGCATCGCCGGTCAGGCATTCCGAATGCACCCGCGCCAGCACAGGTTCGCCATCGGAAATAGAACCGAGGGTCAACACCACGTGTTCACCGCCGCTGGCACGATCGGCAAAGCCGTGCATGCGGAAGTTCGCCCACGGCATCGGCAGATCGCAGCTGTCAACGTAGTCGAGGCGGGGCGCACGTTCCGCAGACGGTTCCAGGCCGGCGTCCATGTCGTTCAATTTGGGCCCGGTAGCGGCATGCAGCGAGGTCGCGGTGTCGATGGCGGGTTTGGCATCACTCATGGGGGGCCTGCAAACGCTCTGTACTGGGGGCATGAATCAAAGGTCGTGGGCACTATCTTCCTCCAAACCGCCTGTCGGGCGAAGCCAAGGCTCCCACGGCCGGGGACAAACGCCAGACGAACACGAATCCGGCAACCCGACCCAACCGATATGGGGGCGCCATGAACGAAGAAAAAAGACCGGATCAGTGCAACGGACCGTTCTGCGCGACCTGCGATTGCATGACCGCACCGCGGACACTGGGCGTGCCGTCCACGACCTCGGTCCAGACCACATGGGCGTCGCCACCGGCAAGGGCGATCTGCGGAAAGCCGGTACCGCGCCCGCGCCCGGCGACCTTGGCCAGCTCGATGCGTTGCTCTTCCCGCGCCAGTCCGGCCGAGTAGCGAGCCAGCTGCAGCGACTGGCCTTGCGCGTCTTCACGCAGCCACACCACCCACGCCGAATCGGCGTCCATGGCCACCGCGATGCGCCCTTGTACCGCTTGACCCTGGTCCAGGGTGATCGGGGCGGCGAAGGTATCGCCGGCATCGTCGCTGTAGGCAAGCTTGACGGTCGGAATTTCGCCGGCCGGTGTGGATTGACTGGTGTACCAGCCGATCACGACCTGGTCGCCATTGGCCGCAATCGACGGGCCGTTGACGGGACAGGCCGGCATTTCCCACTGGTCGGGATGAACGATATGCGGCGGCGTCCAGTTGTTGTCCTGCCACCGGGTGACTGCGATATCGCGGATCTCCCCGGCGCTGCGGTCACGGTAGGCCAGCAGCGGGCCTTTGGACGTCACCGCGATGGCGGTCTGGCAACAGTCGCACGTCATCGCGTCGATGCGGGTGTCGGCCGACTTGCGCAGCAGGACCTTGTCCGCAGCCATGCCGTCAAACTGCGCGGCGTCAAACTGCGCGGCGCGCAAGCTCATCGCGCCCGCTTGGCTGGAATGGCCGTCATGCCCGGCGCCCGCATCGTGGCCGCCGCCCGCCGTCTGGCGGCCGTCCAGCCACGCCACGCCGAGTCCAGCCTCGCCCTGTGGCCACAATGAGACAAACCCATGCTCGGTCGCAGTGCCATCGTCGTTGACCAGTACCGGCGCCGACCAGGTGCCGCCACCATCGTCGGATCGCACCAGGGCGATGTCATAGGCGTATCCGGCGGCGGCGGACTTTTGCAGCCAGTGCGCCCACAACGCGCCATCATTGCCCATGGCGATATGCGGGGTGTCGGCCCAGTTGACGAACCAGTCGTCCCCGGTCGCTATTGTCGCCGGCGCCGTCCAGCCGGCCACGTCGTTTCCACCCGACGTCTCCGCGATGGAAAACCCCAGCGCGTGGCTGCCGGCCTGCCTGGGTTCAATCCAGGACAACAACAAGGTGCCATCCAGCGCTGCCACCAGATCCGGCTGGGCCGCGCCGACCGGCGCCGGCAACGGCCATGGATGACGTTGATACTCGGTGGCGATGGCAGAGGGGGGGACGTCGAGCGCACCGTCGCCGACTGCCGCGCTATCGACTGCCGCGGTGTCGGCGTCTGGTACCGGGCTGCAAGCGCCGCAAAGGATTGCGGTGGCCAGGACCGCGGTTGTCAGCACATCCAGGCGGGTCGGCTTCATCGCGACAGTCTACCGCTGCTGTCCGCCAACCGCCGACCCGGCGCCGTCACTCGATGGCGCGGGTTGCCGCCAACATCAGGCGACGGCATGACCCAGCCACGACAGCAGCACGGTGGCGATCGCAAAGTAGATCAGGATGCCCACGCCATCGGCCAGTGACGTGATCAGTGGCGAGCTGGCCGAGGCGGGATCGGCCTTGAACCGGTTCAGCAGGAACGGCAGCGACATGCCCATGACGCTGCCCACCAGCACGATCAGCAGCATCGTCAAGGCCACCACCAGGGCAATCGCCGGACCGCCACGAAACAGGCCGATCGCGCTCACGGCAAACGCCATCGTCAGCCCCAGCAACGTCGAGACCACCACCTCGCGCCCCAGCATCTTGCCCCAGTCGCGCATCTCCACGTCACCGGTCGCCAGCGCACGCACCATCAGCGTGGCCGACTGCGCACCGGCATTGCCGCCGCTGGCGATCAGCAACGGCAGGAAGAACACCAACGCCATGTTGGCCGCGATCAGGTCCTCGAAGTGGGCGATGCCGGCCCCGGAAAACAGGTTCGCGAACACCAGCAGCACCAGCCAGTAAACGCGCTGGCGGTACAGCAGTCCGACGGTGGCATCTTTCATGCTCATCGTCAGGCTGCCCAGGGTGCCGCCGGCCTTGTGGAAGTCCTCGGTCGCTTCCGCCTCGGCCACGTCCATCGCGTCATCGGCGGTGACGATGCCGACGATGCGCTCGTCATGGTCGACCACCGGCAACGCCATGAAGTCGTATCGCGCGATCTTGTTGGCCGCCTCGCTCTGGTCGGCATCGACGTGGACGGTGACGGGATTGGCAGCCATCATCTCCGACACCAGGGTGGCCGGATCGGCCAGGATCAAGCGCCGCAACGTGACCACACCCAGCAGACGGCGATCGTGGTCGATCACGTAGGAGGTGTAGATGGTCTCCTTGTCGGGCGCGACCCGGCGCAGCTCGGCGATTGCCTGGTCTGCGGTCAACTGCGGCGTCAGGGTCGCGTACTCGGACGTCATCAACGCACCGACGCTGTCACGCGGGTAACTGGCCAGACGCCGGATATCGTCGCGCTCGGCTTGCGCCAATGCCGGCAACAGGCGCTCGCGCCGATCCGACGGCAAGGTGTTGAACAGGTCCACGCGCTCGTCAGCGGACATCAGCTTGAGCAGTTCCAGCACCACCGGGCGCGGCATGCCGGCCACCAGCAAGGTCTGCAGTTCCAGCGGCAGGTAGCCAAACACCAGCGCGCGCTCGTCAGCGGCGATCAACGGCAGCACTGCGGCCTGTTGCTCCGGCGAAAGGCGGGTCAGCACGTCCGCCAGGTCGGCGGCCAGCACTTCGGTCAACGCGGCCTGCAGGGCCTCGGAGTTGTTGTATTGGAGCTGGTCGTGCCCAAGCTCGGCCGCGATCGCCTCGGCGACCAGATCGGCATCGAAGTTGCCGTGGATATCGGCGCGGTAAAACGGCCGCACGGCCTGTTGGGGGTTGGGTTGCATCTTCATGCCTCCGGCCGGTCGCTATCGTGCGATCGCGGAAGCTGGCAACACCGGTTTACCGGGTCGTCGCAGGCTCCACGCATCGCCGCGCGCGCGTGCGGGCCATGGTGTCGGGGAATGTTCTAGATCGACTCGGTGTGTCCACGGTGTGGTCATGGCCGGGGGAGTGGGGCCCCGGCAAGCTGCCGCAGTTTAGGCAGCCGCCCGCAAACCGGTCAACCGGGAGTTGACGCCGGCACCAGGTCTCTCAGGCGACCTGGTGGCGTCGCGCGCCCACCAGGTGCACCAGCAGCAGCGAGATCGCTGCCGGCGTCATGCCGGGGATGCGCTGGGCCTGACCAATGGTCTGCGGCCGCACGCGCTCGAGCTTGCCGCTGAGCTCTGCCGACAGTCCGTGGACCCGGGCGAAATCGAAGCCCGGCGGAATCGCGGTGGTCTCATGGCGTTGCTGGCGGGCAATTTCCTCGTTCTGGCGGTTGAGGTAGCCCGAATACTTCACCCCGATCTCGACCTGCTCGGCCACCGCCGGGTCGGCCACCGCCGGCCCCAGCGAAGCCACTGTTACCAGCCGCGCATAGGTCACTTCCGGCCGCTTGAGCAGGTCGCGCGCGCTGCTCTCGCGGCTCAGCTCGATCCCCAGGCTGGCATTGATCTCGCGGCCCAGCGGATTGTTGGGCGAGGCCCAGATCGCAGCCAGCCGCGCGTTCTCGGTCTCGATCGCCTCGCGCTTGGCGGCAAACGCGGCCCAGCGCGCATCGCCGACCAGACCCAGGTTGCGGCCAGTTTCGGTCAGCCGCAGGTCGGCATTGTCCTCGCGCAGCTGCAGGCGGTACTCGGCGCGGCTGGTGAACATCCGGTACGGCTCGACGGTGCCGTGGGTGATCAGGTCATCGACCAGCACGCCGATGTACGCCTCGTCGCGGCGCGGACACCAACCGGCCTCCCCACGCACCTGACGCGCCGCATTGACCCCGGCCAGCAGCCCCTGCGCGGCGGCCTCCTCGTAACCGGTGGTGCCGTTGATCTGACCGGCGAAGAACAGGCCCTCGACCGCCTTGGTTTCCAACGTCGCCTTGAGCCCGCGCGGATCGAAGTAGTCGTACTCGATCGCGTAACCGGCGCGGGTGATGTGGGCATTCTCGAAACCGCGGATCGAGCGCACCAGCTCCAGCTGCACATCGAACGGCAGCGAAGTGGAGATGCCGTTGGGGTAGATCTCGGCCACGCCCAGACCCTCGGGCTCGACGAAGATCTGGTGGCTGGCCTTCTCGGCGAAACGCACCACCTTGTCCTCGATCGACGGGCAGTAGCGCGGGCCGACCCCCTCGATCTGGCCGGTGTACAGCGGCGAGCGGTCGAGTGCGCCGCGGATGATCTCGTGGGTACGCTCGCAGGTCTCGGCGATCCAGCACGACAGCTGGCGCGGGTGGTCGTCACGCGATCCCATGAACGACATCACCGGACGCGGGTCGTCACCGGGCTGCTCGACCATCACCGAGTAGTCCAGGCTGCGTCCGTCGATACGCGGCGGGGTGCCGGTCTTCAGCCGATCCACCACGAACGGGCCTTCGCGCAACCGCTGCGCCAGGGTGACCGACGGCGGATCGCCCGCGCGCCCGGCCGCGTAGGTGGTCAGGCCGACGTGCACCTTGCCGGCGAGGAAGGTGCCGGCGGTCAGGATCACCGCCGGCGCATGGAAGCGCAGACCGGTCTGGGTGGTGACGCCGCGGACCTTGGCGTTGTCGAAATCGATGTCGTCGACCCCGGCCTGGAACAGGGTCAGGCCCGGCTGGTTCTCCACCGCACGGCGGATGAAGGCGCGGTAGAGGCTGCGATCGGCCTGGCAGCGCGTCGCGCGCACCGCCGGTCCCTTGCTCGCGTTGAGCCGACGCCACTGGATTCCGGCCGCATCGGCGGCGTGCGCCATGATGCCGCCAAGCGCGTCGATCTCCCGCACCAGATGGCCCTTGCCGATCCCGCCGATCGCCGGGTTGCAGCTCATCGCGCCGACCGTCTCGACGTTGTGGGTCAGCAGCAGGGTCCGCGCACCCGCGCGCGCCGATGCCAGTGCGGCCTCGGTGCCGGCGTGGCCGCCACCGACCACGATCACGTCGTATTGAAAGAAATCATTGCTCATCGCAAGACCTGGCCAGTCGGCCGTCATTGGGCAACCCGTCGTGACATCCCGAGCCGCCGCAGGGCGTGGATTCTACGCCGTTCACCCGTGTGTCGCGTCCGCACATGCTGGCGGAATATCCCGGCAGGCAGCGGGACTTGGCACGCTTCATGCTTTATCAATCATGCACCCAACAGGGCAGGCGCCTGGCGCCGGTCGGAATTGGAACAGGGCCGACCAAGTGCCTGTTGGGGAAGCACGGGGGCCGAATGTCGGGGGACATTCGGCCCTTTTTCTATGCATTAAATGTGACGCGCGCCTCACTTTGCGCGGATAAATACCGCCTCCCTGCCGCGGCGACACGCCTCCAGCCAGGGATTCCTGTCGCGCCCCGATGCGTCCCGATGCGTCCCGAACAAGCGAAAGCCCCGCCGGAGCGGGGCTTTCAGTGTAGGCGTCGACGTCAAACGAGGGCGGAACAGGGGGGATCCGAGATTCCTCGTGAGACGTCGACATAGAGACGATACCTGATTACGTCGCATTGCGACGCTATCTGTCAATACCAGCGCATCGTAGTCATCCGGTGTTGAATTACCGGATGCACCGTGAGGCCACTATTTCTGTCTTACGGGATTGGATTTTTCGCGTCCGGCCTTGGACTTGCGGATCATTGTCTCCGTCCGTGAGCCCCGATTGCTGCTTGTCGACGCTGGGCGCGCCGACGAGGCTGGGCGCGCGGCAGTCGGGCGAACCGGCGCGGCGATGACACTGCGCTGCACCGCCGCGGGCGAACCGGTAGGACGCTCGGAGCGCTGGATCCGTTCGCGCTGCAGGCGCTCGTAATCCCGCCACGGCGCGCGATCACGATCGGTATCCGGCCGCGGCGTGTGGTTGCCGTTGTTGCCGTTGTTGTTGTTGTGGCCGGGCCGCACCACGATCACCGGTGGCCGGTAGTAGCCGTAGGGATAGCTGCGGTTATAGCCGTTGCCGTAATAGCCATTGCCGTAATGGGCGCCGCCGTAGTACCCCGGGTACCGATGACTGGAGTAGCCGTCGTACTGGTTGTAGTACCGGTAGTCGGTGGTCGGCTGACCGTAGTAGTAGTCGCCGCGCGCCTGTTGATAGCCATACCCGCCGGTCATGCAACCGCCCAGCAGCGCCATCGCGGAAAGTGGCAAAATCAGTTTTCTCAGCATTGCGGGATCCCCCGTTATGATGTAGTCATCGTCGGCTTCCGCCGTTGAACTAGCGCTTAACTCGGCAATTCCCGCATTCAGCTCCTCTGCCATGACACGTTGCTGGCGTCGCGCCGGACTCATCCCATGCAAACTATCCTCCCCGAGACTCCGCCCGGCCAGCCATCCTCCGCTGCGCTGGATTTTGATGCCATCCTCCATGCCGCCGCGCGCATTGCACCGCACGTCCATGCAACCCCCGTGTTGCGGTCGCGCACCCTGGACACCTTGGCGGGCTGCGAGCTCCATTTCAAATGCGAGAACCTGCAGCGCACCGGAGCGTTCAAGTTCCGCGGAGCGTGCAATACGATTTTCTCACTGACGGAGGCCGAGCTCGCCCGCGGCATCGTCACCCAAAGCTCAGGCAACCACGGCGCGGGAGTGGCGCTGGCGTGCCGGTTGCGCCACGCCGAGGCAACTGTGGTGGCGCCTCGCACGGCATCGGCCGTCAAGCTCGCGGCAATGCGCAATTACGGCGCGAGGGTGATCCTGTGCGATCCGACGCAGGCAGCGCGCGACCAGGTCAGCGCCGAGGTGCTGCGCGACACCGGCGGGATATTGGTACATCCGTTCAACGACACCCGGGTGATCGCCGGCCAGGGCACTGCGACGCTGGAACTGCTGCACAGCGTCGCCAACCTGGACACCGTGATCACGCCCGTCAGTGGTGGCGGCCTGTTGTCCGGTGCGGCGTTGGCCGCGCACGGCATCGACCCGGCGATCGAGGTGTTGGGCGCAGAGCCCGAGGGCGCGCGCGACGCGCATGATTCGTTGCAGACCGGGACGCGCATTTCCGGCCGCGCCGTCAACACCATCTGTGACGGGCTGCGCGCGGAGCTGGGCACATTGACCTTCCCGATCTTGCAAGCCCACGTGCGCGCCATCCTGCTGGCCAGCGACCCACAGGTAGTGGCGGCGATGCGGCTGTTGTGGGAGCGCATGAAGCTGGTGGTGGAGCCGTCTGCCGCCGTGCCGCTGGCGGTAGTGCTGGGCCATCGCGAGCGTTTCGCCGGGCGGCGGGTCGGCATCATCCTCTCCGGCGGCAACGTCGATCTGGACGCGCTGCCGGCATTGCTGGCACTGGAAGCTACCGCCTGAGGGGCCGCGTTATCGCAATGGCACAACGTCCGCGGCCGGCGCAGCGACGCTGGTACCGATTGCCAACTGCTCCAGGCCTTCACCCAGCAACAGGCGTGCGACCGAGGCACGTTCCGGCAACGGCCGGTCGTGCAGCGCGTCCAGCAGCCAGCCAATCGACCGACAGCGGGCGTCGGCGTCAGTGCCATTCAAGCCGGCGACAAACCCGTCATTGACCAACGCCGCGCGTACCCCGGCAGCTTTCAGTGACTGCCGTGCAACGGCCTCGTCGTAAGGCTGTACCGGCGCTTGCATGGCCGCGACAAACACGTTGGCCACCGCGTTGGCAAAGCGGTCCTGGTTGGCCGGTCCCAACCGGTTGGCGATCGCGTTCAGCCCGGCCAGGCTGCGGTCCGCGCCGGGATCGAACAATTGACACAACGCGGCGGCTTCATCCGCGCTGCGGGTGCTTGCGTGGGCGGCCTGCAACAACCCGTCAATGGCCGGGTCCGGCGCGCGGCGCAACAATTCACGGCCATCGGCTACCAGCACACCCGGATCAAACCCCCACTGTTCAATGACGCTGGTGGGCGCGTCCTGCGCGCGCACCGGCAGCAGACTGGTGGCCAGCAGGGTGAGGACGGAAGTCGCCAAGACTATGGAGGTTGGGCTGAACATGCTCGACTCGTGGCGTGACGTGACGTGTGAACGAATCTAGCGACCCGCGGCTGAACGCAACGTGCGTTCTAGCCGCTGCGCTGCGCGCTTTAAGCGCCGCGCTCGCTTCGCAAGTCCTGGATGGCACGTCGGTCACCGGCGGCGTTGCGGGCGGCAACCCAACTGGAGCCGATAATGCCGACGATCACGATCCCGGCGCCCCACAACGCCAGGCCATGCGGCCATGTCTCGCCCAGCCAGAACACCCCCACGATGGTGGCGAACAGGATCTCCGCCCCCTGCATCGCCTCGACCGCCGCCAGGCCCGTTGCGGTGTCGCGAACCATGCCGGTGGCCTGGAAAAACAGCACCGTGGCGATGATCCCGGCGCCCACCGCCACCCCGGCCGCCAACCACACCTGGCCGGCGGGCGGCAGTCCGGCCTGGCTACCGGCATACAACGCCACCAGCAGCCACGCCGGCTGGCTGGCCAGGGTCAGTCCAAACACGCGTTGCGTGGCATTGAGCTCCGGGACGCCGGGCTGTGCGACCCGCTCCAGGTGCAGCAACAAACCGCGGTTGCCCAGCGGAAAGGCCACCGCGGCGAACACGACGCAGAACAAGGCAATCCAACCGTCGCGATCCAGACCCCCTCCGCTGACGCCAAACTGCATCAGCAATACGCCCGACACCACCACCAGTCCGGTGCCCAGTGCAGGCAACGGAATGCGTGCACGTTCGTCGGAGTACAACAGCGGAGCGCACAGCATCCCGGCAATCACGGTCAGCTGGAAGGTGCCGGCCACCAGCCATGACGGTCCGCTGGCGGCGGCGTAGCTCAGGCCGATGTAGAACAACACGAATCCGATCGTGCTCCAGCCCAACCACGGCCACGGATGCGCCCGGATCGCCTGCCACACCGGCTTGATCCCGCCCTGCCAGTGCATCAACGGCAGCATCAGCGGCAGGGCGATCAGGTAACGCAGCGCGGCCGTCCACGCCCAGTGTCCACCACCGGTTGCCGCCGCCCGGTTGAGCACATAGGTGCAGGTGAAAAACAGCCCCGACAGCAACGCTATCGCGACAGCAAGCAACGTCAGTCTGCGCTGGTTCAACGCTCAGGCCCGGAGCGCTTGCGAACCCGGATGGTCGACAGTGGCACCTGTACTTCGTCGACGCCATCGACCCGGATCGGCGCACCCGGCGGCGGGCCCCAGGCGTGGGCGTAGATCACCTCCCAGGTGGCCGGCAGCTGGCCATCGGGCCCGCGCAATGCCTCGTAGGCCCGGCTGGCCCGGGCAAACCTGGCACGGCCGGTAAGGCTGCGGCGACGCGTGGTCAGCGCGTTGGTGGCACCGAGCGCTTGCAGTTCGCGCATCAGGCTGGCCAGGTCGGGGTGGCCGAGGCGAAACTCGTCGCGGTCCAGTACCGGGTCCTTGAAACCGGCCGCGATCAGCGCATCGCCGAAGGGGCCGATCGCGGTGAACGGGCTCACGTGCGGCGCCTCGTCCGCATCGGCAAACGCCTGCCGCAACTCGATCAGGGTATCCATGCCGAACGTGGACACCAGCATCAGGCCACCGGGCTTGAGTACCCGCCGGATGCCGGCAAACACCCCGGGCAGGTCCTCGACCCATTGCAGGCACAAGTTGGAAAACAGCACGTCGACGCTGCGGTCGGCCAGCGGCAGCGCGTGTGCGTCGGCGCAGACCGCTACCGGCTTGTTCGCAAACGGATTCAGGCGTGGCAGGCCGGCCGTGCGCCCGGCGGCACTCACCTGCGCCAGCATCCCCGGGGCAGCGTCGATCGCCATCACCCGCGCCTTCGGCCAGCGTTTCTGCAACGTTGCCGACATATGCCCCGGCCCGCAGCCCAGGTCGACCACCAGCTTTGGCGGTGCCAGAGCGAGCGCGGGATCGTCAAGATAGTCCAGCGACTCGGCCAGCCGCGACGCCACTTCGCGCTGCAACGCGGCGGCGGAATCGTAGTCACCTGCGGCGCGCGAGAACGCGCGGCGCACCTGGCGATGGTCAAACAAGCCGTTCATGCCGGCTGCTCCGCATGGATCGATTGCATGAACGCGTCGATCTCGGTCGCGACTTCATCGGCGGCGCCCAGGAACGGCGCGTGACCGGCATTGCTAATCACCACGCTGCGCGCATTGGGCGCCAACGCGGCGGCGGCCGGCATCGCGGTAGCGGGAACCAGGCGGTCGCGTCGGCCGGACAACCACAGACTGGGCACCTGCAAATCCGCCAGTTCGCCGCGCATATCCACCGAGTCCAACAGACGCAAGCCCTCCAACAACGCGCGCGGCGCCGGCTCACCGCGCTCGAACGCCTGGGTCTTCAGCTCACGCAGTTCTTCCTGCGCGCTGCTGGAGCCCAGCGCCTCCAGCGCCAGGAAGCCCTCCAGGGTGCCGCGAAAATCACGCTGCAGTGCTTGCCCGAAGTCCGCAAACAGCTCGCGCCCGACTCCGTGCGGCCAGCTGTCATCGTCACTGCGTACGAAGCGCGGCGAGGAGGCAACCATCACCAGGCCGCGGACGTTGTCGGGGTGGTCCAGCGCGGCACGCATCGCCACCTGGCCACCCAGTGACCAGCCCAGCCAGACCGCATCGGGCACCTGCGCCACCAGCGCCTGTGCCAATGCCGCCGGCTCCAGGCTGCCGGCGTCGTCGCGGGAATGGCCATGGCCGGGCAAGTCGACGCTGTGCAGCGTATAGCGTCCGGCCAGGCGCTCAACCAGGGGGGCGAACAGGCCGCCGTGCATCGCCCAGCCGTGGATCAGGCCGAGTGCCGGGCCGTGCCCGCGGGTTTGAATGTGCATGGTGTTCTTTCGGCTACTGCGGGTGGAGTGAGTAGAGGGTCGAGTGCATTGCCGCTCGCGCTACGCCATCGCCCCGGCGTGGATCGAGGCAATCCGCGCTTCCGCCTCTGCGCGGTCCCGGGCCCGAAGCAACGCCTCGACCAACCCGTCGATATCGCTGCTGGCATGCAACGCCGACAAGGTTACCCGCAGCCGTGCGCGACCGTCCGGAACCGTGGGCGGCCGGATCGCGGCGACCCAGTAACCCTCACGCTCCAGGGCGGCGGCCATCGACAACGCACGCGCATCGTCACCGACCAGCACCGGCTGGATCGGCGTGTCCGACGGCAGCAGCGTCAACCCGGCGCTGCGCGCGCGACGGCGGAAATGGGCCGCCAGCTCGACCAGCTTCTCGCGCCGCCAATGCTCCTTGCGGGCCAGCCGCACCGCCGTCAGGCTGGCAGCGGCCTGGGCCGGCGGCAACGCGGTGGTGTAGATGTAGGGTCGTGCGGTTTCCGCCAAGTGCTCGATCAAGGCGTGGTCACCCACTACCGCGGCGCCGTAGCCGCCCAGCGCCTTGCCCAGGGTCGCCAGTTGCAGCGGGACCTGTTTCACCGACAAACCCGCTTCGGCCACGCTGCCCTGCCCTTCGGGGCCCAGCACGCCAACGCCGTGGGCATCGTCGACATACAGCAGCGCGTTTTGGACGCGCGCAACCAACGCCAGCTGGCGCAGCGGCGCGACATCGCCATCCATGCTGAACACGCCATCGGTGGCCAGTATCGCAACGCCTTCGGGCAGGCTGCGCAGCTGGCGGATCGCACCCTCCGCGTCGGCGTGCGGATAGCGCCTCAGGCGGCAGCCAGCCAGGCGCGCCGCATCGATCAGGCTGGCGTGGTTGAGGCGGTCCTGGACACAGATATCCTCATCACCGAGCAACGCCTGGACCACCGCCAGGTTGGCCAGAAACCCGCTGCCGAACAGCAGGGCCTGCGGCGCGCCGAGCCAATCGGCCAGCTCTTTCTCCAGCCGGTCGTGCAAATCATGGTGGCCGCAGACCAGGTGCGACCCCAGGCCACCGGCGCCCTCGCGCGCCGCCGCATCCTGCAGCGCACCGACTACGGCGTAATGCTGGGACAGCCCAAGGTAATCGTTGCTGCAGAAATTCAGCAGTTGGCGGCCATCGACGATGCAACGCGCGCCATCGCGATGGCTGACCACGCGCCGGACCCGGCTACGCGACGCGGCGACCCGCGCCAGACGTGCAGCCTCAATGCGTTCGCGCCAGGACGCCCGCGGCATGATTCAGACTACGCCGGCGGTGCGGACGGTATCCATGCGGTGAAGTGTATCCCGGGTTTCGATCTCGATGTGGTTCGCCTCGATGCGGCCAGTCTCCACGATGTCGGCGTGCACGGTCGCGCCCGGCGCCTGCTCGACGATCGGCATCGGCCGCAGACCCAGGCGCTCGAACAAGGCCAGGTCGCGGTTGGTCTCGGGGTTGTCGGTGGTCAGCAACTTCTCGCCATAGAAGATCGAGTTGGCACCGGCCACGAAGCACAACGCCTGCAACTCGTCGGACATCTGCTGGCGCCCGGCGGACAGGCGCACCATCGACAGCGGCATCAGCAGGCGTGCCACCGCAATCGTGCGGGCAAACTCGAACGGGTCCAGCTCGCCCAGGTTCTTGTCGTCGGCCAGCGGCGTGCCCTCGACCTTGACCAGGCGGTTGATCGGCACCGACTCGGGATGCGACGGCAGGTTGGCCAGCGTCTGCAGCAGGCCGGCGCGCTGGTCGCGCGATTCGCCCATGCCGACGATGCCACCGCAGCAGGTCTTCAGGCCGACGTCGCGCACGTGGGCCAGCGTATCCAGCCGGTCCTGGTAGTCGCGGGTGTGGATGACCTGGTCGTAGAACTCCGGCGCGGTGTCCAGGTTGTGGTTGTAGTAGTCCAGCCCGGCTTGCTTCAGCGATTGCGCCTGGCCGCCGCTGAGCATCCCCAACGTCGCGCAGGTCTCCAGCCCGAGCGCCTTCACCTCGCGGATCATTGCGGCGACCTTCGGGATATCTCGGTCGGCCGGTGAGCGCCACGCCGCGCCCATGCAGAACCGCGACGCGCCGGCCGCCTTCGCCGCACGCGCCTTGTCCAGCACCGCGTCGGTCGACATCAGCTTCTGCGCGTCCACCCCGGTGTGATAACGCTGCGCCTGCGGGCAGTAGGAGCAATCCTCGGGGCAGCCGCCGGTCTTTACCGACAACAGGGTGCTGACCTGGACCTCGGTGGGGTCGAAGTGGGCGCGATGCACGCTGGCCGCGCGGAACAGCAGCTCGGGAAACGGCAAGTCGAACAGGGCGCGCACTTCCTTGCGGGTCCAGTCATGACGGATCCGCGGCGGCGCGGCCGAGGTACGGACGTTCTGTTCACTGATAGCAGGCATGGCATTTTTCCGACAGAGACGGCAGGGCGAGCGTGGCAGTCTGGAAAGCATGACCGATGCTGTCAACCAAACTCACTCACATAAAGTTGACAACAGCCGCCGCCGACTCACGGCCTGGCTGTGCGAAGGCGTCCCGCAGCTTCTGTGGCCGGGCCGCTGCCTGGTCTGTACTGCGCGCGGCACAGGTGGCCTGGACCTGTGCGTCGCCTGCCTGGCCGAACTGCCGTGGCACCGCCATGCCTGCCTATGCTGCGCATTGCCGCTGCCGGCGACGGCACCCGCGTCCGGTCCACCCGGCGTACTGCCCGGTCCGTCGATCTGCGGCCCCTGTCTGACCCAGCCATCACCGGTGACCCAGACCCATAGCGCCTGCACTTACCGCGCGCCACTGGATCGGCTGCTGCCCCGCTTCAAGTTTCATCGCGACCTCGCTGCCGGCCGGCTGCTCGCGCAGCTGATGACGCAGGCGTTTGCCCGCCTGCCGCGCCCGGTCGCGCTGGTGCCAATACCACTTCACCATGCCCGGCTGCGCCAACGCGGCTATGACCAGGCGCTGGAGCTGGCCCGGCCGCTGGGGCGGATGCTGGATATCCCGGTATGGGACGACGGCTTGATACGGCAGCGCGCCACCGCACCGCAGTCCCGCCTGGACGCCGCCGGTCGCCAGCGCAACCTGCGCGATGCATTCGCCGTGCGACCCGGCACCCGGCTGCCCGCCCATGTGGCACTGGTTGACGACGTGATGACCACCGGCGCGACGCTGCATGCGGCGGCAACCGCACTGCGCCGCGCCGGCGTGACACGGGTCGATGCCTGGGTGGCGGCACGCGTGCCTTGATCCCACTTTGGCAATGCATGGCTGGTGCTGCCGGCAGCCGTTATCCGCGCAGGGCGAGGTCCGTCGCGATGCCGGCAAAAATTGCCAGACCAACCCAGTGGTTATGCAGGAACGCCCGGAACAGGGGCCCGCGCTCGCGGTTGCGCGAGATCCGGAACTCCCATGCCACCAGCACCGCCGCGACCGCCAGCCCGGCCCAATAGGCACCCGCCAGCGACGCGCGCTGACCCACCAGCACCAGCGCCGCGAAGAACATGACGTACAGCAGCGCCTGGGCGACCAGGTCCAGATCCCCAAACAGCACCGCGGTGGACTTCGCACCGACCTTGATGTCGTCGTCGCGGTCGACCATCGCATACCAGGTGTCGTAGGCGGTCGACCACAGGATGTTGGCGATATACAGCAGCCACGCCAGCGCTGGCACCTCGCCGGTCACCGCGGCGAACGCCATCGGGATACCCCAGCCAAAGGCCATGCCCAGGTAGACCTGCGGCAGGTAGGTGTAGCGTTTGAGGTAGGGGTAGGTTGCCGCCAGCAACAGCCCGATCAGGCTCATCCATACCGTGAGCCGGTTCATCGTCAGCACCAGCGCAAAGGCGGCCAGCATCAGTACCGCGAACAACGCCAGCGCCTCGCGCCCGCGTACTGCGCCAGTCGCCAAGGGCCGTTGCCGCGTGCGCTCCACATGCGGGTCGAGCCAGCGATCGGCATAGTCGTTGACCACGCAGCCGGCCGACCGGGTCAGCCACACCCCGGCGGTGAACACGAACAACGTCCACCACGGCGGCACGCCCCCGGCGGCCAGCCACAGGCCCCACCAGGTCGGCCACAGCAGCAGCAACCAGCCGATGGGACGGTCGTTGCGGGTCAGCTTCCAGTACAGCCGCACACGGGCCTTCCAGGGCGCAACGTGCTCGGGCTCAAAACGCTCGTAGCTCATGGGCCAATTATGGACGATGGCGTCGACAATTCAGCCCGACGCGCGGCGCATGATCCGATTTACCGCTAGAATGCCTTCCCCGTACCGCCGGGTTGACGGTAACGCGGTCAGAACAATGCGCCTGTAGCTCAGCCGGATAGAGTAGTGGCTTCCGAAGCCATTGGTCGGGGGTTCGAATCCCTCCAGGCGCACCATCTTGATCCCCGGAGCAGCCGGTTTGAGCGTTGCGATTTAACGCTTGGTCAGCTGTCCTGCTGCGGTCCGAGTCGCGCTTCATTCGCATGAACATCCGGAAGATCAGCCAACTTGATCCCCGCAAGCGCGACGCACCGCTGATCCCCGGATCCCGGGTTCAGCTCGCCGGAGGCGGATTGGTCTCACGTGCTTGAGCGGCTTCGTTCACCGCTTTCTGAATCGCCTGTCCGGCTTTGGGCGACGACTTCCACTGCTTGTACTGGGTGTCCATCTGCGCCAGTTCTTCGCCGCTGAACATCTTCCGCGCCATCTTGAACATCGTGCTTTCTTCTTCCTTGGCGTGATGGTCAACGAACTCACCGAGCACTTTCGCCCGGCCGGCAAATTCCGGCGTGACGGGCGATGCAGCTTCAAGGTCGGGCAACACCCGCAGCTCCACGGCGCGGTGCTCGGCGATGGCCTCGGCATGCGTCTTCAAGCCATCCCGGTCGGCGCGCTCCTTGAATGCGGGGTAGAAGAATTCCTCCTCCCAGATGGCATGCGGGAGAAGACCCTGCTTGATTTTCTCAAGCAGGCCCTGCCGGCCCTTCTCGCTGCGATCCGTGGTGTCTTCCATTTTCTCGAACAGAGCGCGCAGATCGTCATGCTCTTGCTTGAGAGTCTTCAGGATGTCGACTGCCATGGTGGACTCCGAAAGTTGATGATTGCGTGGCGGATGAGCGGATTTTGTAAAGCAAACACTCCCTCCCTGGGCGTGAAGCGCCAGTGACACTCACCGTCAGGCTGTCAGATGATTCTGTCCCCGCCTGCACGTTTCACGTCCGGGCGGGATAATGGCCCCCAATGTCTCCCAGCAACACGGAACCGCCATGACCCCGGAACAACTGCTCGCCACCTACGGCCCCCGCGAATCGATGGAGTTCGACATCGTCGTAGTCGGCGCCGGTTCGGCCGGACTGGCCACCGCGATCCGCCTGCGCCAACTGGCCGCCGACAAGGGCCACGAGGTATCGGTATGCGTGCTGGAGAAGGGCTCCGAGCCCGGCG
The DNA here is from genome assembly GCF_054052145.1 of Lysobacter sp. A421. Taxonomy (NCBI): domain Bacteria; kingdom Pseudomonadati; phylum Pseudomonadota; class Gammaproteobacteria; order Lysobacterales; family Lysobacteraceae; genus Lysobacter; species Lysobacter sp. A421. The sequence continues at coordinate 166,080 of NZ_JBSVRL010000002.1, forward strand.
CGCACATCCTGTCGGGCGCGATCATGGACACCCGCGCGCTGGACGAGTTGTTGCCGGACTGGAAGGAGCGCGGCGCGCCCCTGCGGCAGCCGGTGACCCGCGACGAGTTCCTGTTCCTGAGCGAGACCGGATCACTCGCGACGCCCGGCTTCCTGCTGCCGGACTGTTTCGACAACCACGGCCATTACATCGCCAGTCTGGGCGAGTTCACCCGCTGGTTGGCGACCCAGGCCGAGGGGCTCGGGGTGGAGATCTTCCCCGGTTTCGCCGCCGCCGAGGTGCTGTACGACGAGGCCGGCGCGGTGATGGGCGTGGCCACCGGCGACATGGGCGTAGGCAAGGATGGCGAGCCGACCGCGCAGTTCCAGCGCGGGATGGAGCTGCATGCCAAGTACACGGTGTTCGCCGAGGGCTCGCGCGGCAGCCTGGGCCGGGAGCTGATCGCCAAATTCGAGTTGGACAAGGGCTGCGACCCGCAAAGTTTCGCGCTCGGCGTAAAGGAGCTGTGGCAGGTCGATCCGGCCAAACACGAACCCGGCCTGGTGGTGCACACCTCCGGCTGGCCGCTGGACTCGGACACCTACGGCGGCTCGTTCGTCTACCACGCCGAGGACAACAAGGTCGCGATCGGCTTCGTCGTCGGACTGGACTACGCCAACCCGTGGCTGAGTCCGTTCGAGGAATTCCAGCGCTTCAAGACCCACCCGGCCATCCGGAAATACCTGGAGGGCGGCAAGCGCGTCTCCTATGGCGCGCGCACGATTACCGCCGGCGGCCTGCTGTCGCTGCCCAAGACCGTGTTTCCCGGTGGCGCACTGGTCGGTTGCGAGGCCGGCTACCTCAACGCCAGCCGGATCAAGGGCAGCCACGCGGCGCTCAAGACCGGCATGCTCGCCGCCGAGGCGGCCTTCGAGGCACTGTCGCAGGGCCGCTCGCGCGACGAGTTGCTGGCCTACCCGGCCGCGTTCGAGAACAGCTGGCTGCACGAGGAGCTGAAGCTGTCGAAGAACTTCAAGCAGTGGTTCAAGAAGGGCCGTCTGCTGGCAACGCTGATGACCGGCATCGAGCAATGGCTACTGCCCAAGCTGGGCATCCGCAACCCGCCGTGGACGATCCACCACGCCAAGGCCGACCACGAGTGCCTGACGCCTGCCGCGCAGTCCGAAAAAATCGTCTACCCCAAACCCGACGGCGTGCTGACCTTCGACCGGCTCAGCTCGGTGTTCCTCAGCAGCACCCACCACGACGAGAACCAGCCCAGCCACCTGACCCTCAAGGACGCCAGTATTCCGGTGGAAGTGAACCTGGCCGAGTACGCCGGCCCCGAGGCACGCTACTGCCCGGCCGGTGTGTACGAGTTCGTCGGCGAGGCAGGCCACGAGCGGCTGCAGATCAACGCGGCCAACTGCGTGCATTGCAAGACCTGCGACATCAAGGACCCGACCCAGAACATTGTCTGGGTCACCCCGCAAGGCGGCGACGGTCCGAACTACGCCGCGTTGTGACGACCGGCCGGCACACGGCCCGCGCGCACCGCCTCCCCCTCCTCCGCATCCCGAGAGACCCATGACCGCAATGACCAGCCCCGGCGCCCGTTTCCGCCACGCCCTGACCGAAGAGAAACCGTTGCAGATCGTCGGCACCATCAATGCCAACCACGCCCTGCTGGCCCAACGCGCCGGCTACCGCGCGATCTACCTGTCCGGTGGTGGTGTCGCAGCCGGCTCGTTGGGCATGCCGGACCTGGGCATCAACACGCTGGAGGACGTGCTGGTCGACGTGCGCCGCATCACCGATGTCTGCGAGCTGCCGTTGCTGGTCGACATCGACACCGGCTTTGGCGCCAGCGCGTTCAACATCGCCCGCACCATCAAGTCGCTGATCAAGGCCGGCGGCGCCGCCTGCCATATCGAAGACCAGGTCGGCGCCAAGCGCTGCGGCCACCGCCCGGGCAAGGAGATCGTTTCGCAGGGCGAGATGGTCGACCGGATCAAGGCCGCGGTGGATGCCAAAACCGACCCGGACTTCTTCCTGATCGCGCGCACCGATGCGATCCAGGTGGACGGCGTGGACGCGGCGATCGAGCGCGCGATCGCGTGTGTCGAAGCCGGCGCGGACGGCATCTTCGCCGAGGCCGCCTACGACCTGCCGACCTACCAGCGTTTCGTGGATGCGGTGAAGGCGCCGGTGTTGGCCAACATCACCGAGTTCGGCCAGACCCCGCTGTTCACCCGCGACGAACTGGCCTCGGTCGGCGTGGCAATGCAGCTGTACCCGCTGTCCGCATTCCGCGCGATGAACAAGACCGCCGAAGCCGTGTACACCGCAATCCGCCGCGACGGCCACCAGAAGAACGTGGTCGACCTCATGCAGACCCGCGAGGAGTTGTACGAGCGCATCGGTTACCACGAGTTCGAGCGTCGCCTGGACAAGGTATTCAACGACGCGAAGTAAGTCGCTGCCGGCCGGCTCTACTTTGGATCTAGGGCGCGACAGTGTCCGCAGCAAGGCCCGACAAGACTTCGCGAAGATTCTTGACGGCCGGACACTGCGCGACGTCGTGGCGCTGGGCAAGAAATGCAGGATCGTTGTAACCCAGCCATATGTGAGCCGACGCGTCCTCCCAGACCAGGGCTTTCAGTGGAAGGTCTATGCCGATGGACTGGGCGCATTCCATGAGTGGTGTGCCGCCTTGCGGGTTGCCAAAGATGAGCACCTCCGTTGGACGTAGTGTCTTGCCTACCTTGGCCGCTCCGGCTGCATGATCAATGCGCGCGAACACTTTGAGGCCATGCTGTTTTGCCAGCTCTTCGAAGCGGTCCATTGTGTTTGCAGCGCTGTGCGGACTCTCGACAACCACGAGACCCTCTGCAGCTGACGCAAGCGAGGCGAACGAAACAAGGAGGGCGACGAACAGTGAGCGCAGCAGTTTCATGGGTAGCTCCTATGGCATGAGCCAAGTGAGCCACCATTTTCCGACTTTTGCGAACGCGTCCGACCCGGCACGGATCACCGGACAGGTGATCCGTGCCGGAGGGTGGGACGTTCTAGCCGTTCAATCGACGGCTTCGACCTTGCCCAGGCCATTCGGGCTGCGTGGATCGCTGGCCGCGGTCTTGACGTTGCTGGCCTTGTCCCAGACCACTACGTTCATGTTGCCCCACGAGTCCGTGTCGTTGATTTCGTAGCCCATCTCTTTCAGCTTCGCCAGCACATCGGCGGAAATGTCGCTGCCCTTCTCGATGTCGACGCGGTCGGGCATGAACTGATGGTGGATGCGCTTCTCCGCGGTGATCTGGCCGGCATCCTTGCCGTCGATGAAGGCGAGGATAGCGCCGAAGACCTGGGTGATGATGGTCGAACCGCCGGGCGAGCCGATCACCGCCAGACGATCCTTGCCGACCACGAAGCTCGGCGTCATCGAGGACAACATCCGCTTGCCGCCGACCGCCGCGTTGGCGGAGCCGCCGATCAGGCCGAACGCGTTGGGCTGGCCGGCAACCAGGGCGAAGTCGTCCATCTCGTTGTTGAGCAGCACGCCGCTGTTGCCGGCGACGAAGCCGGAGCCCAGCGTGGTGTTGACGGTGGCGGTCATCGAGACCATGTTGCCGTCCTTGTCGATGATCGAGAAATGCGTGGTGTGCATGCCGGGATCTTTCACGGCCACCGACGGCAGCCACTCGGACTTGGTGGCCCGATCGGGCAGGATGCTCTGGCGCAGGCCGTCGGCGTAGTAGGGGGACAGCAGCATGTCCAGCGGCATCTTCACGAAATCCGGATCGCCCAGGTATTCGTTGTGGTCGCGGAAGGCGCGGCGCATCGCTTCGACGAGGTAATGGATGCGGTGGGCTTCATCCATGCTCTTGAGGTCGAGCGGGGCGAGGATATTCAGCATTTCGGCGACCGCCACGCCACCGGAGGACGGCGGCGGCGCGGTGACGATCTTGTAGCCGGCGTAATCCAGCTCCATCGGCGCGCGCTCCTTCGCCTGGTAACTGGCCAGGTCGGTGAGCGTCCAGGTACCGCCGGCCGCCTTGACGGCCTTGACCATCTCCTTCGCCACCGGTCCCTTGTAGAAGCCGTCGGCGCCGCGTTCGGCCATGGCTTTCAGCGTCGCGCCCTGGCCCGGGTCGCGGAAGATGCCGGTTTCCTGCGGCGCCTTGCCGTTGGGGAAGAACTTGCTGGTCGAGCCCGGGTAACGGCGCAGCACGTCGGCCTTGCGCGTGATCGAACGGACCAGCGCACCGCTGGGGTGGAAGCCCTCGTCGGCCAGCCGGATCGCCGGAAGCAGCGACACCGACAGTGGCAGTTTTCCGTACTTGTCGGCCATGTAGGCCAGGCCTGCAGGCATGCCGGGAATGCCAGCGGCGAGCGGGCCGTTGAGCGAAGTGTCGCGGTTGGGGGTGCCGTCGGCGTTGAGATAATCGGCCTCGCTCACCGCCTGTGGCGCCATCTCGCGCGCATCGATGAAGGTGTCCTTGCCGGTGGCGGCATCGTGGATCAGCGCGAGAAAACCGCCGCCCAGACCCGAGGCTTCCGGTTGCACCACCGACAGCGAGGTGGCCACGGCAATCGCGGCATCGACGGCGTTGCCGCCTTGGGCAAGCGTTTCGAAACCGGCTTCGGTGGCCAGTGCATTCGCGCTGGCGATCGCGGCGGTGGTCGTGGTGGTGCGCGGCGGCGCGGTGTCCCGCGCATACGCCAGCACGCTGAACGTGGCGATCGCCACCACCAACACCGATCGGCACCAGCGCAGCTTGCGACGGTTCGGCATTGCGCCGCAGGCCGGCTTCGCACGGGATTGCAGCGTGTCTTGATCGAACATTCGGTCACCTTTCACGTATTGAGGTCGAGCTTGATCGAGCATAGTCACAGGCAAGCGAAGCCTCCTATGACAAAAGCGGCACCTGGCATAACCAAATGTTGTGGGTGCTTTCGCCTCGCGGCGGGCGCGCGTGCACGCGGAAAGCTGGGCAAGGTCGCACTCGTGGCCTGCATGCACAAACTCTCAGGGGTGGTGCACTTGGAGTGTTAATTCACCCACCCCCGGGCGGCTTACGTGCCATCTTGATTGCGGGCTACCATTGCAGATGATGACCGACCTCACCACGATGCTTCGAGAGCACCTAGGGCTTGCGGACCCTGTTCCGGTGGGGTTCCAACGAGGCGGCGTCGAAGAGGCCGACGGATTCGATCGAGAACGGATCGAGTACCGGGGTCTCGAAGGTGACCTCATTCCGGCTTTCCTGTTCACGCCGAGGGGTCGCGACACGCTCGGCGGAGTGGTTGTCTTTCACCAACACAATGGGGAGTTCCACTTCGGCAAGAGCGAGGTAGCCGGCGAGGTGGGCGACACTTTTCAAGCCTTCGGGCCGGCGCTCGCTCGTAGAGGCCTCGCAGTCTTGGCCCCGGACTCCATCACTTTCGAGGATCGACGAGGAGCGGTTCGGGGGGTGAAACCGGATTATTACGATTGGCTTCAGCACTACAACGCCATGAGCTATCGATTGCTGGATGGCGACCTGCTGATGAGGAAGTGCCTGGATGACGCCCAACGGGCCCTGAGCGTCCTGCTCCAAGCCGCTGATATAGACGAGCGGCTCGTGGGCGTGGCAGGACACTCATACGGTGGTTACACAGCGCTTTACCACGCAGCAGTTGATGCACGATGCAGGTTCGCATGCATCAGCGGTTCCGTGTGTAGCTTCGAGACCCGCCGCCGGGAAGACACCGGGATCACCCTCTTCGAGGCCGTGCCCGGGCTCGCTCGCCAGATCGACACGCACGATGTTCTTTCAGCCATCGGACCTCGGCCGACAATGGTTGTGTCGGGTACCAAGGACAAGTATTCACGGGATGCAGACCAGGTCGTGGCCAAGGTCACCGGCGACTTCATCACCGAGCTCCGCGTCGACCGCGGACACGCTCTCGATCAAGATAGATTCGATGCGATCGTCGAGTGGATCGTCGGCCGCGTATCCGATCAGTGAGAAGGGACGCCTAACGCTGGAGTTAAGCGGCGCTGCCGCCCACCTTGAACGAAATATTAGACAACGCTGCGTTCATTAGCTGGCTACGTTGTACCAAACTGAGATGAGCCAAAGCGCTGGCTGCATGCTGCCGCCGCAAGCCGACTGTTGGATGTGTTGGAACTCTACAGCGTGATTCTGAGAGAGCCACTCGTTGATGCGCGCCTCAAAGTCTTCCGCTTTCCCGGCATTGTGAGCACCAATGAATCCCTTGTCTTGCATAGGCGCTTGAACCCAGAACAACTTGACTTGCATGGAACCATCCTTGTGTTGTTAAGCCGACCCGCGAAGCGGGTTCGGCTTAAATGAATTGTCAGAGGTGTTGCACTTGGAGCGTTAATTCACCTGGTGACGCGCGGACTAGTCATTGCTGAATTGGTAAAAGCCATGATCTTCGGCGTACCTTGACATGACTTCTGGATCGTTCGGGTCAATTAATTCGTAATAGTCCGGTGGTGAGTATTCCGCACGGTTGGTGAAGTGATCGCCGACTCCCGCAGCCACAAGTTCTTGATACCCCTCAAACCGTAGGCCGCACGCAAGGCAATGGAATTTAGTGGGTATTACGTTCTCTCTGACGATTATCAGCTCGTTCTTATGCTCTAGGCGTTCACCGCCATAGGTCGTTCCTTGTACCGTAGCAACCGACTTACACGCCGGACATTCCACTCGGTGGTGACCACGATGAGACAAGTTATCTGATTCGACCTGCGCATCGTGCGACAACTTCTTGCGCTCTTCGGCATCTTTTCCTTCGAATACTTTGGCATGAGCAGCGATTGAGGCTTTCACTTTTCCAAGGACACTGGCCTCAACCTTTCCAAGCATTTCAAGTGCAACTTTTGCCTCATCTGTACCGAGCAGTGAGTCAAGCGACTCTCCTTGGTGCTCCGCAAGGATCTTGCTTGATCGGTAAAAGCCTGCAAGCCATGTTTGCGTTGGGAAGGTCTCAAATGCAGCCGACCCTGTATGCAATTCTTCATTTCGTCTATTTACGAGCGCCGAAGATGCCTTGAACTCATCTTCAGTAAATCCAGGAACCAGAACTCGACACAGGGAAAGAACTTGAATCATAGATATTGACTTCGGTGCATTGGTCGAAGTTATGCCGAGTGCATGAAGCAAGTTCTTCTGTTCCTTGTCAGGGTCAGCTAGCAGCGCTGGACTAGTTTTTGCGACCGCAGCGCGAGCCAGTAACTCCAGGCCAAGTGACGCCCACAAACCGAACACAGCGCTTTCCCGATCCTCCGCAGCTGCTCGCTGCATGAAGAGAACAGCCTTAATCCAGAGATGTTCTCTCTCCCAGCTCATGTGTTATCCCCTGTAAAACCTGTGAAGAATGCGATTGCCATCGTCAGCTTTCTGTCTTCCATGAACTGCGCGCCAATTGTCGACGATGAGCATTTTCAAGCCCTGCCAAGTCGTGTCGATGGAATTGTCAAGGCACGCCTCAATTGCCTCGCGGAATTGAACGGCGGCGCTATTTACCGGCTTCATGTAGCACGTATCAAAGACGATGAATTCTGAGTCAGGTCCGAACCAAGGCGGAGAGTAGCTGACGCCCGAGGTTGTGTTCCGCACGAAAATTGGATTCAACCGCCTGTACCGTAACAGTAATTCTCTAGTTAGCAGCGATGGCAGTACCACCGTGGCAGTGCTTGAGGCTTCCGTCATGTACGACACGACATATCTGGCGGGCACTTTCCAGAACGATGTGTCTGTATGAAGAGGAAACCTGCCATGACCGTAAGTTCTACTGAACGAGGGAGATGTAGCCCTCTTCTGATTCGTTGGTTTGAGGGTTTGGATGTAATTTCCATTCAGCGACCTAACAGGACCAAGTCGCGAGGTGAGCTCTAGTGCGCTTTGGATTGACTGAACCCCATCAATCTCGACGAAGCCGAAAGCCTCTAGCTCTTTTTGGATTACCTGAGAGACTTCCATCACCACCTAACGCTGGAATTAAGCCGACCCGCACGTGAACGGTGAAGACCCAACACGATGCAAGCTGCGGCAAAGAATGGTCCGAAGCCGCGAAGCGGGTTCGGCTTGAACGAGTAAAAAGGAAGCTCCCCATCCCTGCGGATAACCGCTCGGTCTTGAAGGACCATGATGGTTCTCACCATCGGTAGATCTGGAGGAGGAGCTTCCCATGCGCACTATAACCATCGGCGTGGACTTGGCAAAACAGGTGTTTTCCGTATGTTCGATGGACGCCGCCGGACGCGTCGAAGACCGGCGGGATCTGCGCCGCGACGCCTTCAGGCAGTGGCTGCCGAACGTCCCTGCCGGCACGACCGTGGCGATGGAGGGGTGCAGCGGCGCGCACCATTGGGCGCGCCGCTGCCAGGACTANGAGGGGGGGGGGGGAGGTGGCCCGCACCGTTGGCCCCCCCGCTGCCAGGACTACGGCTTGGAGCCGCGGCTGATGGCCGCCCAGTTCGTCGCTCCGTTCCGCAACAGCCGTACCGCCAAGAACGATCGCAACGACGCCGAGGCGATCGCCACCGCCGCCCGTCAGGGCAACATGCGCTTCATTGCGGTCAAGACCGTGGATCAGCAGGTTCGACTGTCGTGGCATCGCGTGCGCGAGGGTTACAAGGCCGAGGCCTTGGCCACCAGCAACCGGCTGCGTGGCTTGCTGGCGGAGTTCGGTGTCGTGGTGGCGCAGAGCGATTCGGCGCTGCGTCGAATGTTGGCTGATCTCGATTCGCTGTCCCTGCCGTCGTCATTGATGGAACTGCTGCGCGATGTCGATGCGCACTGGCAGCAGCTGCAGGCCCGGATCGCCGATGCCGACCGACGGATCCAGGCACACGCCAAGGCCGACGAAGCCTGCACGCGACTGCGCGCGATCATCGGTGTCGGCCCGATCACCGCGGACGCCGTGGTTGCGACCATCGGCTCGGCACACTCATTCACCAACGGCCGGCAGTTCGCGGCCTGGCTGGGTCTGGTTCCGATGCAGCCTTCCAGCGGCGGGCGAACGCGACTGGGGCATATCAGCTGCCGTGGCGATGGTTACCTGCGAACGCTGCTGATCCAGGGCGCGCGCAGCAGCCTGCAGCGGGCCCAGGCGGTGGCTTGGGAGAAGGCCACGCCGGAGCAACGCTGGATCCAGGATCTCGAGCGCCGGCTGCCGTTTGGAAAAGTGCTGGTCGCCATCGCCAACAAACATGCGCGCCAGCTGTGGGCGATGCGGGCACGCGGCGAGCACTACGACGCCGACGCATGGCTGAAGCATCCGATGGTGCAGCGGCCGGCGCGTCGACGACGCGTACCCGAATGATAGAAACAACTTCACCGTCAGCGCGAGCAAGGTAACAACGGGTCAGACCGACCTGGAGAAAGCCTGACTAACTGTTCGGCGCCATCAGGTGCAGCGGCTGATCCCCGCCGCATCGGCAAAGCCGATGAATGAACGAGGCCTCCGGGTGCGGTTTATACCCTGGTCCGGACGAGCGGCAGTGCGTCCAGCAAGACCGTTCACGGAAATGCAGTCTGGCAATCGTTGAACCCGCTCAAGCCGACGCGCACCACGCGACACCAGAACGAAAATGGAGAACGAGCTGTCGCCCGAAAGCTAAAGGCAAGAGCGTTTCGTGCGCGGAGTTGACGGGGACTTCCTTACGGAATTGTTAGATTTCACCTTACTTGCAGCACCCAATCTCTAACGTGCATTTCTAGCCGCACCACTTCTTCATCGCTTAAGAGGTTGGTATGCGCGATCACATTCCTTGATCGCTCGGCGTCGTTGAGCCGGGAGACTGCCCACGACTGAGTAGGGATTAGGCCCTTAAACGCTTCCCAGTGATTCTGGATCAAGAGCGAGAGGTCGCCGAAGTCCAAATAATAGATAGGGTGAGCATTACGGCCGGTATGCCAGTTGTTCTTGGCTTCGGTTGCTTTCCGATCCTCAACTTTCTTCTTCATGTCGCGGGAAGCGCGCTTTTCAAACCAATCATCCTTGTCGATCTCTTCTAGCACTTCGCGGACAAACTCCCGAACCAAGTTCTCAAGCACGAATAGGAGGCGATAGCTTCGCTGCATGAACAACGATCCGGACCTAACCGCGTCCGAAACTGGCGCCAATAGGTCAACGTCGCTCTGAGACTGTGCTTCTCCTATCCTTTCCCGCAGCTGTCCTGCGGCTTGCATGTCTCTAATCGAGTGCGTGGCGAGAAGGCCACGGAACATGAAATCAGAAAGGGCGAACTTCACATTAACTCCTCTCTAAGCGCGCGGAATATTGCGCGAAACGTGTCCACATTCTGGGTGTCAGGAAGATGAATCTCGAAGCGATACACGAGACCAATTGCCGATTTGCCATGTCCGGTTGGCTGCGGCAAATCAATGGGAGGCTGGATGCGCTCTGGTGTTGAGAATTCGGATTTCTCTTCCTCTGACGCTGCGGGCGGTGCGCCATCCCAATTCGCATATGTAGCGAGTGAACGAAAGGTGGACGCCATCTTCTGCGCTACAGCATCTCCGGCCCCCGTCTTTGTCTTGAACCAACCTTTCAGCTGCTCCACCGACTTAGTGTTGGCGTTGCGATCAGCGGTGAATAAGTCGTCGAAAGTTGCACGCATGCGATTGGCAAGAACGTGCTTGGCCTTGGTTTGGTCCATGAACTCCCGATAGCTTGCCTGCGGCCTACCTGAGCCATCGAGCATACCAAGGTACTTCAGAAGCTTGACCGCGCCGCGGTCGTTCGATGCCTTGAACCCTAGATCCTTCAGGAAATCCAGATGAAACACCTCTGGGGCTCCGGCTCGCTGAATAGCGTCGAGAATCTTGTGGAGGTTGGTGACCGACATCATGTATGGCACATCAGGATTCATGAAACCTCCGAGGTGAAATCTAACGCCTGAGTTAAGCCGACTTGCGTAGTGACGGCAAAGGTATGGCAAGATTTCCTGCCATACCTTTGCCGTAACGAAGCAAGTTCGGCTTGAACGAATTGTTAGGCCGCATGTTCACGGTTTAGTGAGATCCAACAGAGGCGGCAGTTTGACAAGACCAGCCTGTACCAAGGTGAGCAGCGCAATAATAATTGTTAGCCAGAACATCCGCCTCTGGGTTGAGATGCTCTCCCCGTGCTTTCTTTCCTGTTCCTCGTAGAGCTCGATTGCTGCGACACCTTGTCCAGTTATCTGGTAGTCAATTCCGTTCTTGATGAGATCCTTTGTCTCTACTAGCTTGTCAAGATGGAAGTGTACCCGGTGGTGCTCATCCTCCTGATTCGGATGGAGATACCACCTCTCCGTGTGAATCAGCGTCATGACGGACAGCGACGAAAGTTTGTCTCGACCATTAAGCTGAGCCGAGAGGATTGTTTTAAGTAGTTCTATCCGCTGCTTCGTAACGAGCTTGCGGCGGTTGTACAGGTCTTGGGTAAGGCTGTGGTACGCGAAGTGGATCTTTGCTTTGAGGTAGGGCAGTCGAAATGTTCGCCCCAATGCGAGGTCAAGCCAGCCTGAATATGTAGTCGTGCAAAGCCCATGATAGTGGGTGAACTCAAAGCGATCCTTGAGAAGCTCCTTGAACGCGATCTCGGACTTGATTGAGTAACGGTCTCCGTCCCACTCAAGACAGTTGCAAGTATCGTCGTTGGCCGATTGAACGATCAGAGAGTCGTCGTCACCGCGAATGACACGAGTGGTGTAACAATTGACAGCCGCGCCAGCATCTCCGGATCGGGGAATGCGATCGGGAGATGCCTTGCGCAACGGGATCTCAAGCAGTGCTCTTTTGATGGATGCGGAGATCATTGTTGTGCGACCTAACGCTGATTCGAGCCCCTAAACGGGGCGTAGCAAACAGTATGCCCGAAAGCTCCTCCGGGCCAACAGCTCACAACCGGCACCAAATCAACCGGTTACACATATCTAACCTTGGCCCGCTCGAATCCGAGTTGGTTCTATTAGGACTGCCGCAACGCGGTGTAATACTCGCAACGCCCTCCAACGAAATATCCCGCCGTGGGCGCGGCACCGGGACCGTTGCAACCGGAATAAGCCGTATGGGGTTGTCTCGCCACACTGTCTACTTCCTGATCACCTGCTCGTGGTCCTGCAATGCCTCGGCCAGGCCCGGCACGCCGTCGGCACCCGTCGGCACGCTGATGCTGGAGTCGGTGAAGTCGGCCCCGATCGGCTCGGCGCGGCCACCCAGGCACTCGCTCAGGAAGCCCTCGGCCACGGCATTGAACGCCTTGTTGTTCTCCGGTCGCGCGAAGCCGTGGCCTTCGTCCGGGAACAGCACGTAGGTCACCGGAATGTCGTTGGCGGTCATCGCCTTGACGATCTGGTCGGACTCGTCCTGCTTCACGCGCGGGTCGTTCGCGCCCTGGCCGATCAGCAACGGCTTGGTGATCTGGTCGGCGCGGGTCAACGGCGAGCGCTCGACCAGCCACTGCTTGCCGTCCTCGGTGCGCGGGTCGCCCATGCGTTTGGCCAGTTGCTCGTAGAAGCTGGCCCAGTACGGCGGCACGGTGCTGAGCAGGGTGTTGAGGTTGGACGGGCCGACGATGTCGACGCCGCAGGCGAACGTGTCCGGGGTGAAGGTCAGCCCGGCCAGCGTGGCGTAGCCGCCGTAGCTGCCGCCCATGATCGCGACCTGGTCGGCGGTGGTGACGCCCTGGTCGACCGCCCACTGCACCGCGTCGAGCAGGTCGTCGTGCATCTTGCCGGCCCACTCGCCGTTCCCGGCGTTGGTGAACGTCTTGCCGAAGCCGGTGGAGCCGCGGAAGTTCACCGCCAGCGTGGCGTAGCCTCGGTTCGCCAGCCACTGGTCATACGGGCTGTAACCGTAGCTGTCGCGCGCCCACGGGCCGCCGTGCACGAACAGCACCATCGGCACCGGGGCGTCGGCCTTGCCGTCGTTGTTGGCGTCGGCGCTCTTGGGCAGCGTGAGGTAGCTGACCAGCGTCTTGCCGTCGCGCGAGGTGATCTCCTGCGGCCACTGCGGAACCAGCGGCTTGCCATCGAGCTCCGGACGCGCCGAGAACAACTTGGTCAGCGTGCCGCCGGCGCCACGGTCGTAACGGTAGTAGACCACCGGGGCCTCGGCCGCCGAGTAGGTGACGATCCACACGCTGTCATCGTGGGTGCGCGCATTGACGCCGATCTCACCGGGGCCGATTGCCTCCAGCTTCTCCAGGTCGGCGCTGATGGCCGGATCGACCGGCTCCCACTCCTCGCGCAGGTAGTTGACCGCGACCGCCTGCACTTCACCCGTCTGCGGGTGCGTCAGCGATTGGCCGACGTCGGCGCGCGCGTCCTCCAGCACCAGCGTGCGCTCGCCGCTGGCCACGTCGACCGCAAACAGCGCCGCGGTGTTGCGCCCGCGCGAGTCGACCAGGTAGAGGGTGTCGCCGTCGGTGGTCAGGCCGGCGGGGGCGGTGGTCATCGAGTCCTCGAACGGGATGTCCGAATAGACCTTCCAGCCGCCCTGCCCGTCGGGCTGCAGGATGTCGCTGCCGCCGTCGGGCCGCGCGCGCGTCGCATAGCGCACCGTGAGGCTGTCGTCGGCCAGGTAGCCGCCGATCTGGTCGTCGTTCTTCTCCACCAGGGTGCGCTCGCCGGTCGCGAGGTCGACCTTGTACAGGTCGTGCCACGCCGGGTCGCGGTCGTTCATGCCGACCAGGATCGTGCCCGGCTGCGAGTGGCTGGCCGCCACGACCATCGCGGTGGTCTTGGGATACGGCGTGAGGTCGGTTTCTTCGCCGGTCGCGATGTTGACGCTATAGAGGTGGAAGTCCTCGTCGCCGCCGGTGTCTCGCAGGTACAGCAGCGTATCGGGCAGGAAGGACCAGAAGTGGTTGCGGATGCCGCGCGCGGTGTCGTCGGTGATCGCGCGCGCCTCCCCGGGATTGTCGGCCGGCGCCACCCAGACGTTCATCACGCCCTCGACCGGTGCGACCCAGCTCAGGGTCTTGCCGTCGGGGCTGATCATCACCATCGCGCGCTCGGGATTGCCGAACAACGCATCGCGCGTGATCAGCTCGACATCGGCGATGCGCTCGGCAGCTGTCGGCGGCGTCTGGGCGAGTGCGGTGGAAATCGACATGGCGAGGACGAGGCCTGCGACGCGGGGCAGCTGGGTGAGCATGTGGATCTCCAGGGATGCGGCGACTGGCCCCGAAATGAGACCTGCATCGCAGTAGAGCACCTATTCAACGTCCACTCCAGATGGGCTGGAATGGCGCCAGCGCCAGGCCCGTGCCAGCTCGATCCACAAGCTGTTGGCATCCAGCCGCGAACTACCCGTTTCCAGTGCAACCCCGGGGCACGGCTACTTGTCGGGGTGAGTTGGCTTTATACTGCCCCGCGGCCGCCTGATTGCGGCTTTCCGTTGAATTGGCGACGTGCACCCTTCATGGGCGACGCACAACAGGTGGACCGTGCAGAACTACGACCTCGAATTCCTGAAGAAATTCTCCGTGATGATGGGCTTCCTGCTGGTGGTCGCCCTGGGCCTCATTGGACTCGCCTATTACGTCCACGAGTCGTTGCCGGAAGAAGTGCCCGCCAACGTGGCCGCTCGAACCCAGGCGCACATCGCACCGGTTGGCGGCGTCTATGCCGGCAGCACCGGCGCGGCGGCGCAGGCGGCAGCAACGGCGGCAGCGGCAGCCGCGGCAAGCGCACAGGTGGCCTACGGCGGCACGCTGGACGGCTCGGTGATCTTCAACAACCTGTGCACCGGTTGCCACACCACCGGCGCCGGCGGCTCACCGACCATGGACAAGGCGCATTGGGCCGCGCGGATTCCGCAGGGCATCGATACCCTGCACCGGCACGCGATCGAAGGCTTTACCGGCAGTACCGGCATGATGCCCGCCAAGGGCGGCAACCCGGCGCTGACTGACGAGCAGGTGATCGCCACCGTCGACTGGATGATGGACAACCTGAAGTAATCGGTACCCGGCAGTTGCCGCGCACGACGCCGCCTCCGGGCGGCGTTGTCGTATCTGCGGCCGGCATTTGCGCGGCCGCCGCCGTCGCCGCCGGCACGGCCGCCAACAGGCGGCTTATCATGGCGGCATGGACAACCCCACATTTCCCGACGACGCCGACTTCCTTGGCGGCAGCGCCGCCAATCTCACCCTCGCCGGCCCGGCCGGAGATATCGAGACGATCGTCGAGGCACCCGAGCCCGACGTTCCTGCTCGACCGCTGGTCGTGGTGGTCTGCCACCCGCTGCCGACTGAAGGCGGCACCATGCACAACAAGGTGGTGACCATGACCGCGCGGGCGCTGCACCAGTCCGGCGCCAGCACCGTGCGGTTCAATTTTCGCGGCGTCGGTGCCTCCGAAGGCAGTTTCGACGAGGGCAATGGTGAGGTTGAGGACCTGGCCGCCGTGGTTGCCTGGGTCCGTGAACAACGCCCGAATGCACAAGTCTGGCTCGCCGGTTTCAGTTTCGGCTCCTACGTTGCCTACAGGGCCGCCGCCCGGCTGCAGCCGGACATGCTGATCATGATTGCCCCCCCTGCGGGAGGTCGTGGCTACGACTTTGCCGCCATCGCGCCCTTCGACGGCCCGTGGCTGGTGGTTCAAGGCGAGGCGGATGAGATCGTCGATCCCGCCGCGGTCTATGCGTGGGTCGATGGCTTGAATCCGCCGCCCGAGCTGGTCCGCATTCCCGATACCAGCCATTTCTTCCATCGCAAGCTGATGGACCTGCGCGGCGCGGTAAAGAACGGCGTGCGCCCCTTCCTGCCGACAGCGACCCCGACCGCCGATGAGTGACCCGGTCATGACTGGGCGCGCGCTCCCCAGCGTGCGTTACCGGGCAGGCGTGGCCACCGGGAGCTGGAGTGACGATCCCACCCAGCACGCGGCGCTGGCCGAGCTGGATCGCCTGCATGCGGCGCTGCTGGACCCGCCGCGGCCCGGCTTGCTGGACCGGCTGCTCAACAAACCCGCGCCGGCGGCCACCGGGCTGTATCTGTGGGGCGGCGTGGGGCGTGGCAAGACGTTCCTGATCGACCTGTTTTATGAAGGCTTGCCGACAACCCGCAAGCACCGCACCCACTTTCATCGCTTCATGCGGGAGGTCCATGCGCAGCTGCGCGAGCATGCCGGCGAGCGCGACCCGCTGGTAAGCATCGCCAGGCAAACCGGCGCGAGGCTCGACGTGCTGGTGCTGGACGAGTTCTTCGTCACCGATATCGGCGACGCGATGTTGCTGGGTCGCCTGCTGGAGCATCTGTTCGCCCACGGCGTCGCGCTGGTGACCACCTCCAACATCGACCCGGACAACCTGTTCAAGGACGGTCTGCAACGCGAGCGCTTCCTGCCCGCGATCTCCCAGCTGAAAAAACATTGCGCCGTGCTCCACCTGGACAGCGACCACGACTACCGATTGCGTGCGTTGACCCGCTCACCGGTTTACCGGGCGCCGCTGGACGCCGACTCGGAAGACTGGTTGGCCGCTCGCTGGGAAGAGATTGTCGACGGCCGCGCGCGCGAGACTGGCCCACTTAAGATCGAAGGCCGCGAGATCGCGGTGCGCGGACTTGCCGAAGGCCATGCCTGGTTCGACTTCGCGGCGCTGTGTGAAGGCCCGCGCGCGAGCGGTGACTACATCGAGATCGCCACCGAGTTCCACACCGTCGTGGTGGGCGACATACCACTGTTCGATGGCGACAACGACGACCCGGGGCGGCGTTTCGTGCACCTGATCGACGAGCTTTACGACCGCCAGGTCAACCTGGTCTGCACCGCCGCCGCTGCGCCGCTGGAGCTGTACCGCGGTCGTCGGCTGGTCGGCGCGTTCGAGCGCACCGCCTCGCGCCTGATCGAGATGCGCTCGGCCGAATACCTGGCCCAGGCGCACCGCTGCTGATCTGGCTTGCGGCTGTCGGTGGGTCGATGACCACGTCTCGCTAACAAGCGTGCTCCTATCCTCGATGCGCAGCCATTGCTGCCTTGACGAGGGAACCAGCATGGACTCGATCGGTATGTTGCGCGTTGCGGCAGCCCTGTTTGCGATTGCGGCAGCAGGTGGGTTGGTAATGGCCGCGATCCGGCTGTTCGGAAAACGTAATCCGCCCAGTTGGCTGGCGATGGTGCACGGCCTGCTGGCCGCGGCCGGACTGACCTTGCTGGCATACGCCGCGATTGCCGGGCAGGTACCCAACCTGGCATGGGTCGCGTTGGGCCTGTTGGTATTGGCGGCAGCGGGCGGTGCCTTGATGAATCTTGTCTACCAGTGGCAGCGGCGGATATTGCCGCTGGGACTGCTGCTGGGCCATGCGATCCTGGCCGTCGTCGGCTTCGTGGCCCTGATTGCGGCCGCGTTTGGCTGAATCACGAAGCCTGTTGGACGGCGCCCGGCCTGGGGTCGGCCCAGACGCTGTGCGGATCACCTTCGCGCCCGCGCCGCGCACTGGCGCGGGCCAGCGCGGCGAAGCCGACCGCCAACACAATCGCCATCGCGTCGACCGTGACCAGCACCCAGTGGCTGGCGGCCGCAGCCTTCCATAACGGCCAGCCACTGGCGAAACCGTGTGCGATGGGAATCGCCAGCGTCACCAGCGCCGCCAGCCACAGCAGCTCGCGGACACCACGCGATGGCGGCCGCAAAGCCGCCCACAGCGCGCATAGCGCCCAGGTGCCGAAACAGGCCCAGCGCTCGGCCACGGCGGTATCCAGCCCGAACATCGGCGCCAGTTGCGCGGCCACGAAGCTGGCCGAGATTGCCACGCACACGCCGATACAGACCCCGACCGTGGCGCGCGCCATGTTGACCTGCGCGCGTCCCTGCTGCGGCGAGCGCTTCTTGCGTCGCGACTCGATCCACAACAGGTTGCCCGAATAGAACAGGAACGCGCCGGCCAGCCCGAGCAGGAAATACATCCACTGCACCAGTGCGTTGCCGAACTCGCCGAAGTGCAGCGCGTAGGTCGCCTGCAGGGTGGCGTGATTGGCGTCGCGCGCACCTTGCAACTGCACCGCCAGCACCTCACCGCTGCCGGCATCCAGCGCCACCGAGCCCAGCGCGCCCAGCGCGCGCGACGTCTCGCCGGTGATCTCGACCACCGCGTTGGCGTCGCCGCCATGCTGCAGCTTCAGGTACGCCGGCTCGAAATCGTCGATGCCATGCTCACGTGCCGTCGCCACCGAGCGCGCATGCCACTGCGTCAGCGACTGCATCGCGGCGGGCTCACCGGAGGCGGCGACCACCGGCGCGGTGTCCATCGCCGCCGGCACCTCTGACAACAGCTTGCCGTCATAAACCAGCGGGTTGAGCAGCGGCATCAGCACGAACAGCAGGCACAACACCGCACCGGTGACCGCGAACATCACGTGCGCCGGCAAGCTGAGCACGCCGATGACGTTGTGCGCGTCCTGCCAGAAGCGCTTGAGGTTGCGTCCCGGGCGCAGCGCAAACAGGTCCTTCGTCAGCCGCGGCAGGTGGATCACCACGCCGCTGACCAGCGCCAGCCCGTACAACAGGCTTACGATGCCCATCAGCCAAGTGCCGACCATCGGGATACCGAGCGAGAAGTGCAGCAGGTTGACCAGCTCGGCCAGGCTCGAGGTCGGCGGGGTCGGGCTGCCCTGCAGGGTGTCGAGGGTCGCGAACTGCCATATGCCCTCACCGTCCAGCCACCAGGCCGAAGCCTGCGCCGACTCGGCTCCGGGGAAGCCAAGGCCAAGGTGAACGCGCGCGCCTTCGTGGCGGGCCAGCACCTCGTCGAACAGGCGTTGGGCATCGGCGATCGAGTCGGGCCCGGCCTCCACCGCGCTCGACTGCCAGACCGGCAATTCGTGGTGGAACATGGTGATCGCGCCGGCATAGAAGGCGACGAACAGGGCGAAGCCGGCGACCAGCCCGACCCAACTGTGGACCGCGGTGAACACCCGCAGGGTATTGGCGCGCAATTTCATCGAAGCGTCCTCATGCCGCCCATCCGGCCGCCTGCACGAGCCGCAGCAGGCCAAGCGTGAGCAACGCCGATCCACCAATCCAGACCCATGCCCGCAGGCCGCTGGCGAAGCGGAAGCTGGCCGCCGCGATCCCGATCCACAACGGGAACAGCAGCACCAGTCCCGGCACCAGGGTCGACTGCCACGGCCCCGGCAGCAAGCGCCCGAGCAGGCTCACCAGGGCGGCGGCGAGGAGGAAGCCCGGCAGTGCGCCGGCGGTCGCGCGGCCCCACATCAGTCGGTCTCGAGCGCAGCGCGCGGCTTGACCGGCGAAGACGTTTCGCGCGCCGCTCGTGCGCCGGGTCGTGCATCTGCCGGCCGTCGCGCGGTCGTCCACCACGCCAGATACGGCAGCGCGACCATGGCGAGCATCCACGTCGCCAGCATCGCGCACAGCCCTGCGCCGACGCCGAGCACGGCAATCCACGCGCCCAGCGAGGCCAGCGCCAGCACCCCGCCGAGCACGCGCAGTCCGTCGCGACCGGCGCCGGGCCGCCACGTGCGGTTGGGCGAGGCCAGGTACAAGGCCAGCGCCGACAACAGCGCGGCGGCGGTCGCGAGAATGCCCCAGGCCATGTCCATCATCTGGCTCCGCCCGCCATCACCAGCGGTAGCGCACGGTCGCGGTGACCGTGCGCGGGTGGCCGTAGTAGCACCACATCGCGCTGTTGCAGACCGCCACGTACTCCTTGTCCATCAGGTTGCTGGCGTTGAGCTGCAGGCGCCAGCGGTCGAAGTCGTAGTGCACCGCGGCGTCGAACAGCGTGTACGACGGCGTCTTCCATTCGTTGTAGATGTCGCCGTAGACCGATCCGGTATGGCGCACGCCGCCGCCGAAACCGAGGCCCGACAACGCGCCGTAGGCAATCGTGTAGTCGAGGCCGAGCGAAGCCTGCTGCTCCGGCACCAGCGCGACGCGCTTGCCGAGCGCGGCGGCGTCGGTGGTCTGGGTGACCTCGGTGTCCATCCAGGTTGCGGCGCCGTACACGCCCAGCGTCGGGGTCAGGTTCCAGCGGCCTTCCAACTCGACGCCGCGCACGCGGGTCTCGCCCTGCTGCACCGAGAACAGCACATGGTCGGGATCGACGCTGAGCGTGTTCTGCTGGCGGATGTCGTACACCGCCAGCGTCGCCAACCCGCGGCCGCTGGGCGGCAGGTATTTCACGCCGGCCTCGATCTGCTCGCCTGTGGTCGGTGCGAACGCGTTGCCGTCGAAGTCGACGCCGACCGTCGGCTGGAACGATTCCGACCACGCCAGGTACGGCGCGAACCCGGAGTCGAACACGTAGTTGACGCCCAGTCGCCCGGAGAACGCGTCGTCCTCCTGCCGGCTGCGCGTCACCGGGTCGGCGATCAGGTTGTCTGCGCGCGTGCGCACCTGGTCCTGGCGGCCGGCGACGGTGACCACCCAACGGTCCAGCCGCAGTTGGTCCTGCAGGTAGATGCCGGTCTGCTGCTGCACCTTGTCCTCGTGGAAGGTGTAGTCCGGTATCACCACATCGGCGCCATAGACCGGGTTGAACACGTCGATCGGATCGATCCCGAACGCGAATGCCGACGCGTAGTCACTCTGCAGCCGGCGGTAATCGACGCCGGCCAGCACGGTGTGTTGCCACGCGCCGGTGACGAAGTCGAAGCTCACGTTGTTGTCGACGCCGAACGCCTTGGAATGCTCTTCCAGCGGGAACAGGTAACGGTTGAGCGTGTGCCCGTCTTCCTGCAGCCCCAGCGTGCCGATGCCGGCGTCATGGTCGACGTCGGTCTCGCCGTAGCGCAGGTTCTGGCGGAACGTCAGGCCATTGCCGAACACGTGCTCGAACTCGTAGCCGGCCGACTTGCTGGTGCGGATGTAGTCGTTCCAGCCCGGCTCGCCGGTGAAGACGCTGGGTGAGATCTGGCCGTGCGGACTCGGCAGCAGCGTGCCCTCGGCGGGCAGGAAGCCACTGCCGTTGGCGGTATCGGCCTTCTGCCAGCGCGCCAGCAACGTCAGCGAGGTGGCCTCGCTGGGCTTCCACGCCAATGCCGGGGCGAAGAAGTAGCGGTCGTCCTCGACATGATCAACCAGGTTGTCGCTGTTGCGGGCCAGGCCGGTGAGCCGGTACGACCACACGCCGGCCTCGTCCAACGGCCCGCCGAAATCGAACGCGGCCTGGCGCAGGTCGAAGTTGCCCAGCTGCACCTCGACTTCGCGCAGCGGCACAGCGGTCGGGCGCTTGCTGACCAGGTTGACCAGCCCGCCCGGCGGCATCGCGCCGTAGGACACCGATGACGGCCCCTTCAGCACGTCCATGCGCTCCAGCCCGTACGGCTCGACGCGGGTCGCGCCGGTCCAGACGCCGTCGGTCAGCGCCAGCCCGTCCAGGTAGCGCGCGGGGCTGAAGCCGCGCACCAGCAGCCAGTCGCTGCGGGTGTCCTGGCCGTAGCCGCCGCCCTGGGTGCCGGCCAGGTACCACATCGCCTCGTCGATGCCATGCAGGCCGCGGTCGGCGAACTGCTGCGCGCTCACCACCGACACCGACTGCGGCGCCTCGGTGATCAGGGTGTCGGTCTTGGTGACGGTCTGGCTGCGCTTGATGATCTGCGCCTGGACCTGGACGGTGTCGAGGGTGGTGGCGTCGGACGACGCGGCGACGTCGGCGGTGGCGGCCAGTGGCGTGACCTGCGCAACGGCCGGTAATGCGGCCAGCAGTGACAAGCTGAGCAGGGCCGCGCGCGGTGCGGGCGACAGGAAGGATCGAGCGTCCTGGGACATATAAAGCCTTGACGGAAAAGAATAAGGAGACAGAACGACGCGCGTAACCCACGCGGCCCAGCCCAAGTTGATAATGATTCGCATTCTATTCCAGGTTGCGGCCAGCGACAACGCACACCCCGCAGTCCAAAGCCGCCACAACGTCGCCGCGACCCGCTCCGGCGAAGGTGCAGCGGTCACGTATCGGCCCGTGCGTCGATTGGCGTTAGCATCGGCTTTCCTCTGGGGAGACGACCATGCCGCTGCCAACCATCCGTTCGATTGCCTTGCCCGCCTTGATTTCTTTGTTGGTGTCGCCCTGTGCGCTGGCCCAGGCGGACCCGCAGCAACGGCCGGTCGTCACCGCCGCGGCCGAACGCCTGGGCGACGAGGTCGTCGAACTGCGGCGCTGGTTCCATGCCCATCCCGAGCTGTCCAACCGCGAAGAGCAGACTGCGGCCAAGGTCGTCGAGCACCTGCGCGCGCTCGGCCTGGAGCCGCGCACCGGGATCGCCCATCACGGCGTCACCGCGATCATCGACGGTGGCCTGCCCGGCCCGAAGATCGCCCTGCGCGCCGACATGGACGCCTTGCCGGTGACCGAGCAGACCGGACTGCCGTTCGCCTCCACGATCACCACCACCTTCAACGGGCAGGAAACCGGGGTGATGCACGCCTGCGGCCACGATGCGCACACCGCCATCCTGCTCGGCGTCGCCGACGCGCTGGTGGCGATGAAGGACGAGTTGCCCGGCCAGGTGATGCTGGTGTTCCAGCCGTCCGAGGAAGGCGCGCCGGCGGGCGAGGAAGGCGGCGCCTCGTTGATGCTGGAGGAAGGCCTGTTCGCCGACTTCAAGCCCGACGCGATGTTCGGCCTGCACGTGTTCTCATCGCTGCCGGCCGGCACCATCGGCGTCCGCGGCGGTCCGCTGATGGCCGCGTCGGACAAATTCACCATCACTGTCAACGGCCGCCAGAGCCATGGCTCGGCGCCGTGGGGCGGGATCGACCCGATCGTCACTGCCGCCGACCTGATCGGTACCGCGCAGACCATCGTCAGCCGCAACACCAACATCGCCAAGCTGCCGGCAGTGGTGAGCTTCGGCGTGATCAACGGCGGCATCCGCTACAACATCATTCCCGACTCGGTGGAACTGGTCGGCACCATCCGCACCTTCGACGAGGACATGCGCTCGAAGATCCACGCCGAGCTCGAAGGCGTCGCCCAGCATGTCGCCGCCGCGCATGGCGCCACAGTGACGACCGACATACCGGTCGGCACCGGCAACCCGGTGACCGCCAACGATCCGGAACTGACCGCGAAAATGCTGCCAAGCCTGCGCGCCGCCGCCGGCGTCGAACACGTGATCGAGCCACCGCTGCAGATGGGCGCGGAGGATTTCGCCTATTACGCGAAGGAAGTGCCGTCGATGTTCTTCTTTGTCGGCGCCACCTCGGCCGGGATCGACCCGGCGACCGCGCCGACCAACCACTCACCCCAGTTCAAGCTCGACGAGTCGTCGCTCGACCTGGGCCTGCGCGCGATGCTGCAGGTTTCGCTGGACTACCTGCACGGGGTCGAGGGCTGACCAGTAAACTGGCGTGCATGACTGCCATCGACCTGCCCCTGGGCCGCCACGTTGACTACCCGCGTGTGTACGACGCCGCGTTGCTGTTTCCCATCCCGCGTGCGCTGGGGCGGGGCGAACTCGGCCTGGACGCTGCCGGGTTGGCGCAGGCCGACCTGCCGTTCATCGGCCATGACCGCTGGCACGCCTACGAGCTGGGCTGGCTGGACCGCCGGGGCAAGCCGAGGGTCGCCACCGCCACCCTGACGGTCCCGGCCGACTCGCCAAACCTGATCGAGTCCAAGTCGCTCAAGCTGTACCTGAATTCCTTCAACGCGACCCGTTTCGACGACGACGCGGCCATGCTCGCGCGCATCGCTGCCGACCTGTCACGGGTCGCCGGCAGCCCGGTTGCGGTCACCTTCGGCTTGCCGCCCATCGACCAGGCCGATGACGCGACCGGTGATGACGGCAGCGACTCGCTGGACACGCTGGAGATCGATGTCGACCACTACGGCCCGCCGCGCGCGGACTTCCTGCAGGTCACGCGCAACGAGGTGGTCGAGGAAAGCCTGTCCAGTGCGCTGCTGAAATCGAACTGCCCGGTGACCGGCCAGCCGGACTGGGCACGGGTGCGGATCGACTATCGCGGCCCACGACTGGATCGCGCCGGCCTGCTGCGCTACCTGGTGTCGTTTCGCGACCACGCCGGCTTCCACGAGCAATGCGTGGAACAGATTTTCCTGGACCTGATGCACCATGCGCAGCCGCAGCAGTTGTCGGTGCAGGCCCGCTACACGCGCCGCGGTGGCCTGGACATCAACCCGTGGCGGGCAACAAAAGGCTTTGCGGCCCCCATCGCCGGACGCGACCTGCGCCAATGAACGGCTGACCGGAAGGTTCACACCAGCACGATCCGTTCTTAACAACCTGCGTGGCAAGGTTATCCCGCCAACAAGGCAGGAGCCCACCCACGATGACCACCCCAGACAAAAAGGCCGACTTCTCCGGCGTCACCAGCAATGTCGACACCACGGCCAAGAAGGTCGAGGAAAAAGCCGATTTCTCCGGCGTCAGCAGCAGCGTCGATACCACCGCCGAGAAGGTCGGTGCGTCCGCACAGCAGACCTATACCGTGCAAAGCGGCGACACGCTGTCGGCCATCGCCAAGCAGTTCTACGGCAAGGCCGGCGCGTGGAATGCGATCTACGACGCCAACCGCGACCAACTGGACGATCCGGACCGGATCCAGCCCGGTCAGATCCTCAACATCCCCGTCCAGGACGACAACCCGGCCGTTTGATTCCGGCACCCGACCGCCTTTCAGGAGAATCCCATGACTGCCAACAAACTCCCCTACGCCGTAGCCGCCGCCCTTGTTGCCTCGCTGGCGCTGGCCGGTTGCAACAAGGACAAACCGGCCACCGACACCACCATGGCCCCGCCACCGGTGGCGAGTGAACCCGCCCCGCTGCCGCCCGCCGAGCCGATGCCGACCGAGGCTGCACTGGACGTCACTTCAGTCACCCTGGGGTCTGAAGCCGGCGCCGACAAGTCGATCGCTTCTCCAGTGACCACCTTCGGCACCGCGGATCCGATCATTGTCTCGATCGCCACCAATGGCGCGGCAAGCAATGCCGTCATCAATGCGAAGTTGGTCTACGAGGATGGCCAGACTGCCGGCGATGAGTCGCAGTCCGTCACCACCACGGGCATGGAAACCACCAACATCACCTTCAACAACGCCAACGGCTGGCCGGCCGGTACCTACACCGCGGAAGTCTGGGTGGACGGTGCCAAGTTGAACAGCACGCCATTCTCGGTCGAATAGATCCCGGTCAAAATAAGAAATACGCCTGAACAGTGGCATCTCTCTCCCTCCGGGCGCGACGAAAGTCGCGCCTTTTTTTTATTGCTGGTGGGATGGAGGGTCTTCATCACCCCTTGGGGCTACCATTCCCCCCAATCCCCCAACCCGTGTCGAAACCACCATGACCAACCCGCCAACCTATCTCGACGACGAGCAGATCGAGCGTCTCGCGGACCTGCTTGAGCGGCGCGCGGTACCGTTCCGCGGCTTCAACCTGGAAGCCCTCGACGGCTACCTGTCGGCGTTGGCGGTATCGCCCGGCGAGATCCCGATGAGCGAGTGGGAGCCGCCGGTGTGGGGCAAGGTGCCGCGTTGGGACGACCCGGTCGAGCGCGCCGGGGTCGAGAAGTTGCTGCTGGGCCACCGCAACATGGCCAACTTCCGCGTACGCCACGGCGACAGCGACCTGCCCGACCACCTCGCCCCGCTGCTGTGGCTGCCCGAAGACCTCGACAAACCCGAGGCCGAAGCCCTGCAGGAAGACGACCTGGATGTTGGCCGCGACTGGGCGCTGGGGTTCTTCACCGCGGTGGCGCTGCGCGAGGCGCAATGGGACCAGTGGCTGGACGACAACGAGTGGATGGAAGACATCTTCGACCTGTTTGACCGGCTCGCCAGTGGCGAGGTGATGGCCGAGGACCCGACCGCACCCGCCACCCCGATCAGCTACCGCGAGCGTCTGGAGATCGTCGCCGGACTGCCCGGCATGCTCGCCGACCTCAACCACCACCGCGTCGAAGCCCTCACCCCGCGCGAACCGATCCGCACCGAGCCCACCCCCGACCGCAACGCCCCCTGCCCCTGCGGCAGCGGCAAGAAATACAAAAAGTGCTGCGGCACAACGTAGGTCGGGTTTCAACCCGACACCGCAAACCCCCGCATCACCGCCAATGTCGGGTTAAAACCCGACCTACAGGCAAGGACGAACAAAACGCACGGCCGTAGGTCGGGTTTCAACCCGACACCGCGGACCCGGCGTCACCGTCGATGTCGGGTTAAAACCCGACCTACATGCAGGGATGGACAACTACACAGCCAGGTTCACGGAGGAACAATGGCTTACACCGATTTGCGCAGGGGACGCGTTTCCCACACGGGCTTGCCGTATCACATCACGACGGTGACACGGGATCGCTTCCCGCATTTTTCGTCCCTCGATAACGGACGCAAGGTGGTGCAGGAGCTGATGGCATTGCAGGCCGCGGGGCGTGCCGAAACCCTGTGTTACGTGGTGATGCCAGATCACCTGCATTGGTTGATGGTGCTACACGAGGGCAAGTTGTCCGACGCGGTGCGTTTGTTGAAAGGGCGCACGGCGCGCGCGATTGGCCATGGCGTCTGGCAGCCGAATTATTTTGATCATGCGGTGCGCAAGGATGAGCAGTTGCGCGCAATCGCACGCTACATCGTGGCAAATCCGCTGCGAGCAGGCTTGGTCAAGCGGATCGGCGACTATCCGTTGTGGGACGCGATCTGGCTCGACGAAACCCTGTCAGGGTAGGTCGGGTTTCAATCCGACATCGACGGTGACGACAGATCCCCGGTGTCGGGCTGAAGCCCGACCTACGGCGGGGGATAGGGTTTGGATCGATGAGACCTTGTCGGGTAGGTCGGGTTTCAACCCGACATCGGCGGTGACGCCGGATTTGCGGTGTCGGGCTGAAGCCCGACCTACGGCGGGGGATGGGGTTTGGATCGGTGAGACCTTGTCGGGTAGGTCGGGTTTCAACCCGACATCGGCGGTGACGCCGGATTTGCGGTGTCGGGCTGAAGCCCGACCTACGGCGGGGGATGGGGTTTGGATCGATGAGACCTTGTCGGGTAGGTCGGGTTTCAACCCGACATCGGCGGTGACGACGGATACCCGGTGTCGGGCTGAAGCCCGACCTACGGAGGGGGATGGGGTTTGGATCGATGAGACCTTGTGGGGTAGGTCGGGTTTCAACCCGACATCGGCGGTGACGACGGATCCGCGGTGTCGGGTTGAAACCCGACCTACGGGGGCGGATGTGTGCGTCTTTGCTCCGGCCGGCGTCGGGGGCGACAATGGAGGGGCCGACCCGGGGGTGCCATGGGCGCCGTCGGGTCCGCGCCGGCGGTGTCGGGTTGAAACCCGGCCTACCCCGTCGCCCCTATTCCGCACGCGAGATCACCATGCCCAAGATCATCTACACCCTTACCGACGAAGCGCCGCTGCTGGCCACGCAGTCGCTGCTGCCGATCGTCCAGGCGTTCACCGGCACTGCCGGCATCGGCGTGGAGACCCGCGACATCTCGTTGGCGGCGCGGATCCTGGCCCAGTTCCCGGAGCTGCCCGGCGAGCGCAAGGTGACCGACGACCTCGGTGAGTTGGGCGCGATGGCCACCACGCCGGAGGCCAACATCATCAAGCTGCCCAACATCAGCGCTTCGGAGCCGCAGTTGCAGGCCGCGATCGCGGAGTTGCAGCAGCGCGGCTACCCGCTGCCGGAGTATCCCAGTGCCCCGGCCAACGACGAGGAGCGCGACATCCGGGCCCGCTACAACCGGGTCAAGGGTAGCGCGGTCAATCCGGTGTTGCGCGAGGGCAATTCCGACCGGCGCGCGCCGCTGTCGGTGAAGAACTTCGTACGCAAGCACCCGCACCGGATGGGCGCGTGGAGTGCGGACAGCAAGTCGCATGTCGCGCACATGGAAAGTGGCGATTTCTACGGTAGCGAGCGCTCGGTGGTGATCGGCCACGACGGTGCGGTCCGGATCGAGCTGATTGGCAACAACGGCGTCACCACCGTGCTCAAGGAAAGCACCGCAGTCCTGGCCGGCGAAATCATCGATGCGGCAACCATGAGCCGGCAGGCGTTGGCAGGCTTCACCGATGCCCAGATCAAGGATGCCAAGGCCAACAACGTGCTGTTTTCGCTGCACCTGAAGGCGACCATGATGAAGGTCTCCGACCCGATCATCTTCGGCGTGGTGGTCCGCGAGTTCTACCAGCCGGTGCTGGAAAAGCATGCCGCCGCGCTGAAGGACATCGGCTTCAATCCCGACAACGGCATCGGCGACCTGTACGCGCGCCTGGGCGGTCTGCCGGAAGACCAGCAGGCCGCGATCAAGGCCGACATCGATGCGCTGTCTCAGCGTCCGGGCCTGGCGATGGTCAACTCGGACAAGGGCATCACCAACCTGCACGTGCCCAGCGACGTGATCGTCGACGCCTCGATGCCGGCGATGATCCGCGACTCCGGCAAGATGTGGAACGCGGCCGGCGAGCTGCAGGACACCAAGGCGGTGATCCCCGACCGCAGCTACGCGAGCGTCTATCAAACCGTGGTCGACGACTGCAAGGCCCATGGCGCGTTCGACCCGGCGACGATGGGCAGCGTGCCCAATGTCGGGCTGATGGCGCAGAAGGCCGAGGAATACGGCTCGCACGACAAGACCTTCCAGGTGCCCGCCGATGGCTCGGTGCACGTGGTCGACGAGACCGGCAAGATCCTGCTGGAGCATGCCGTGCAGGCCGGCGACATCTGGCGCATGTGCCAGACCCGCGACGCGCCGATCCAGGACTGGGTGAAGTTGGCGGTCAGCCGTGCGCGCCTGAGCCACACGCCGGCGGTGTTCTGGCTGGACCCGCAACGCGGCCACGACACCGAGGTGATCGCCAAGGTCGAGCAGTACCTGAAGGACCACGACACCGAAGGGCTGGACATCCGCATCCTGGCGCCGGTGGAGGCCACGCAGTTCTCGCTGGACCGGATCCGCAAGGGCGAGGACACCATCTCGGTGACCGGCAACGTGTTGCGCGACTACCTGACCGACCTGTTCCCGATCATGGAGCTGGGCACCAGCGCCAAGATGCTGTCGATCGTGCCGCTGATGGCCGGCGGTGGCCTGTTCGAGACCGGCGCCGGTGGATCGGCGCCCAAGCATGTGCAACAGCTGGTGCAGGAAAACCACCTGCGCTGGGATTCGCTGGGCGAGTTCCTGGCCTTGGCGGCGTCGCTGGAGCACCTGGCCACGACCACCGGCAACGCCTCCGCCCAGGTGCTGGCCGACACCCTGGACACGGCGACGGGCACCTTCCTGGACAACAACAAGTCACCCTCGCGCAAGGTTGGCGAGATCGACAACCGTGGCAGCCATTTCTACCTGGCGATGTATTGGGCGCAGGCACTGGCCGCGCAGGACGTCGACGCCGGCTTGAAGGCGAAGTTCGCCCCGCTGGCCAAAGCCTTGACCGACAACGAGGCAAAAATCATCGGCGAACTCAACCGGGTCCAGGGCCAGCCGGTCGACATCGGTGGCTATTACCACCCCGACCTGGCGCTGCTGGACCAGGTGATGCGGCCGAGCGCGACCTTCAACACCACGCTGGCGTCACTGTCCGCTGATTGATCCCGACTCGCGGGAGCGCAGTACCAGCAGGCCCGGCAGTCCGGGCCTGCTGCTTTGTCCGGCCGCGACAACCCGGCCGTTTATCCGCCCGACCTGACTATCGGCCTGGCGAGCCGCTTGCGCTACGCTGGCGCCTTCGCTGGATAGAAGGATTTCCGCATGAAACGTCTTTTGCTTGCTGCCTTGCTGCCGGCCCTGCTCACCGCCTGCAACGCCAATTTCACTGGCGGTTCCACAGACGCGGTCGCACCGGCGGATAGCACCGTCGCCGATGTTCCGGCCAGTGAAACCGCGGCCACCACGCTCGACGCCGTCATTGCCGGTGATTGGCGCGACCCCGCCAACGCGGCGCGCGACCAGTACCGGCACCCCGCCCAGACGCTCGGCTTCTTCGGCCTACAACCGGACCAGACCGTGGTGGAAATCGTCCCCGGCGGCGGCTGGTATGCCGAGATCCTGGCACCCTACCTGCGCGACGGTGGCCAGTACATTGCCGCTGTGGTCAATCCCGCGGCCCTGCCCGCCGGCAATGGTCGCGATTATCAGCAACGCACCAGGGATGGAATCGAGGCGAAGTTTGCCGGCGCTCCGGCGCAGTTCGACCACGCCGAGGTGGTGGCCTACGACCCGGCCGCGCCGGTGTTCGGCCCGGCCGGCTCGGCCGATCTCGTGCTCACCTTCCGCAATGTCCACAACTGGCGCTCCAGCGGTCAGGCCCAGGGCATGTTCGACGGTTTCTTCGCGGTGTTGAAGCCCGGTGGCACCCTCGGTGTGGCCGAGCATCGCGCCGCCGCGGATGTCGCCGACGACGACAAGACCGGCTATGTCGGCCAGGCCCAGGTGATCGCGATGGCCGAGGCCGCCGGTTTCGTGCTCGACGCCAGCAGCGAGGTCAACGCCAACCCGCTCGACACCAAGGACCACCCGAACGGAGTCTGGACGCTGCCACCGGGCAACAACCACGACGATGCCGACGACGCCAAGTACGCCGCAATCGGCGAGAGCGACCGTATGACCCTGCGTTTCAGCAAGCCCGACTGATCACGTCGCCGACCCGCCGCTGCCAGGCGGCGTATCGCGTGCCACCGTCGGTACCGACACCATGCTGATTGCGTTCAACAAACCCTACGGCGTGCTGTGCCAGTTCACCGATGCCGCACACGGACGTGCGAACGTCGAACCACCACGACCGACGCTGGCCGGCTTCGGCCTGCCATCCGATGTGTATGCGGCCGGCCGGCTGGACTTCGACAGCGAAGGACTGTTGCTGCTGACCGACGACGGCAAGCTGGCGCACCGGCTGACCGACCCGCGCCACAAGCAGGACAAGACGTACTGGGCGCAGGTGGAGGGCGATCCAAAGCCGACGCAACTGGCCGCGCTGCGCACCGGTGTCGATCTGAAGGATGGCCCGACATTGCCGGCCCGCGCTCGAATGATCGCACCGCCGGCATTGTGGCCACGCAATCCCCCGGTGCGGTTTCGCAAGAGCGTTCCCGACGCGTGGCTGGAGCTGGCGATCCGCGAAGGCCGCAACCGCCAGGTCCGTCGCATGACCGCCGCCGTCGGGCTTCCCACGCTGCGTCTGGTGCGGGTGGCCGTCGGCGCCTATCGGCTGGATACGTTGGCTCCCGGTGAGTGGCGCGAGTTGTGAGGCCAGTGCCAGGGGCCGCTGACTGAACGGTTCAGCGTTACTGCCGGCAGCCCTTCCGCTGGGAGCGATATCGCGCCGCCTCGCAGGTCTTTTCTGCTAACGTTTCATCTACGTTCAGCTTCTTCGCACGCCGCGCAACGGGATGAAACCCTCTTGACGGATTCAACATGCCTGTAGTCACCACCGTTGGCAGCATCCTGGTCGTTGATGACCAGCCAGCCAACTTGAAGATAGTCAGTGTCTTGCTGACGCGACAGGGCTATCACGTGGTGACCGCCACCAATGGCCAGGACGCGCTGGCGTGCTGTGCCGCCGCGGCACCGGACCTGATCCTGCTGGACATGATGATGCCCGGCATGGACGGCTTCGAGGTGCTGGCCGCGCTGCGTGAGCAGGAGCCGAGACTTCAGGTGCCGGTGGTGTTCGTCACTGTCGCCCACGACCGCGACCTGCTGCTGCGCGCATTCGAGGCCGGCGTTGTCGATTACGTGACCAAGCCCTTCCTGCCCGAAGAGCTGCTGGCGCGCGTCAATGCCCACGTCGGCCTGAAGCTGGCCCGCGACCGCCTGGAACGGGTCGCCCAGGAGCGCCAGGAGCTGGTCAACCTGGTTGCGCATGACCTGAAGAACCCGCTGTCGAGCGTATTGTTCGCCAGCGAAATCCTGATTCAGGACGGCTGCAGGCAGGAACGCATTCCCCGCTATCTGCAGATGATCCACGAGAGCGCCAATGACGCGCTGGGCTATATCCGCCACTACCTGGAAACCGGTCCGAGGGCGACTGGCGAAGCCGACCCACACGCCTGCGCCAGTCTGGGCGCAACCCTGGAATGGCTCGAGCAGCGCTACGCAGTCCAACTTGAGGCGCACGGCTGCCAGTTGCAGCTGTTGCTACCGGCGGGCGATGCCAACGTTGCCATCGACGAGCGGGTGTTACGCCAGCTTGGCGAGAACCTGGTGACCAACGCGATGAAGTACGCACCCGGTACCGAGTTCGTGCTGGCGGGGCGTGCGGGTGCACCGGGGTTCTGGCAGCTGGTCGCGGCGGACCGTGGACCGGGCATCTCCAAGTCGCGGCAGCGCGAATTGTTCAAGCCGTTCAACCGACTGGATCAGCCCGATGACGGGAATTCCAGCGGGCTGGGACTATCACTGGCCAAACAGATCGTCATCAACGCCGGTGGGCAGCTGTGGTACGAAGATCGCGAGGATGGTGGCGCGCTGTTCGTGATCGAGTTGCCGGAGGCGGCGTCGACGACGGGTTGCGATGTAGAGGAAGCGCCTGCGCCCGCCTGATTTGGAACGCTGGTCCAGTGCGCCCGGTTCAGCCGGGACGGAATCGATTAATCCGAACGGGCAGTGGTTGCCACCGCACTGCGCTTGCGCACCGGGGTCTTGCGCGCAGGACGCTTGACTCGCCGCGTCTCCACCCGTGTCGCCTTGCCCTCGATCGCTGCGTTTTCCGCCCGCCTGGCCCGACGGCGTGCGGCATACCACAACAGTCCGGCGCCAGCCGCGGCGGCAACCGCCACCGCCGGGTTGCGGCGGATGAAAGTCGTGGCCACACGCCCACCGGTCTTGAGTGCACCCAAGGCCACACCGGCCTCCAGCAGGCCGCCGTTGCGCAGCTGCTTTGCGGTGGTCGGGATGGCATGCCGGATGCGGTCGCCGACCTGGCTGGCCAAGTCCAATGCGCGATCTGGGAGGTGGTCGAATCTGCTCATTGCGGTATCCGCGATATAGAGGTCGGACCCCAGTGTCGACAGATCGCCGTTGATGCGGCGTGAGACCGGTGCACCAATGCCCGCGTCGGTTCAGGTGCCGCGTGGCTTGGCACGATGGGTCGCCGTGGCCGTCCACGGGTCTTCAGGCCAGGGATGCTTGGGGTAACGGCCCTTCATCTCCTTGCGGACCTCCGGATAGGTGCGTTCCCAGAACCCGCGCAGGTCGCTGGTGACCTGCAACGGGCGACCACCCGGCGACAGCAGGTGCAAGGTCAGCGGCACCCGTCCGTCGGCGATTCGCGGGGTGTCGGCCAGCCCGAACAGTTCCTGCAACTTGACCGCCAGTACCGGCGCAAGGGGGACATCGGCCGCATCGTCGAAGCCATACTCGATCCTGCGTTCCAGCCCTGAGGGCACCGCGATCCGGGTCGGCGCCAAGGTGTCGATCGCCTGCCGCGTCGGCCAGGACACGCCCGACTTCAGTGCTTCGGCCAGTTCGGCCTCGCTCACCGCATCCAGCCGGCTCTTGCCCGCCAATGCCGGTTTCAACCAGCTCTCCAGGCTGGGCAGTAACACCTCGTCCGCCAACTCCGGCAGTGATGGATCCGGTCGCCAGACCGCCAGGCAACGCACCCGCGCCCGCCACTGCTGCAGGCCGTCGCTCCACGGCAACGCCACCAGGCCGAGTTGCCGCACCGCGTCGATCAGGGCCTCGGCATAACGCGAGCGATCCGGGTTCGGCAGCGACTGGCTGTCCAGCACGATGCGGTCGAAGTGTCGCTCGCGCACCGCCGCGATGCGCCGCGCATCCGCGTCCCAGAACACCCGGTCCCGGCTGATGAAGCGCTGCGGCCAATCGCGTTCAAGCCGTACCGGGTCCAGGGGTGCGGCGCGCAGGATTCGCGCATCGCGCGGGTCATCACGCAACTCGCTGACCAGCAGCCACGGCTCGCCAAACACCGCGCTGTCATCAAACAACCGGGCACTGCGGCCATTGGCGAGCTGGTAGCGCAACGGATCACTGCGGTGCTGATGGGCGATCCGGTCCGGGAAGGCATGCGCGAGCAGGTCGCCGAGACGGTGGGCGGCGACATCCGTCGGAGGCCTCGCGCGAACCCGCAAGCGTCGGCACCACTGCGCGGCCGCCTGGTCGATTGCCACCAGCGCGCCGCGCGACGCCTCGGCCGGGACGCGACCGTTGCGGAAGCTGGCCAGCGCCTGCCAACGTGCGGCCAGCGCATCGCTGCGGCTTCGCAACGGGTCGCGCGCCTCGATCAGCGCGGCAAGGTCACACGCCAGCGCGCACTCGACCGGATCCTCGCAGGCCAGCAACATCGCCGCCAGCCGTGGGTGGGTGCCCAGGACCAGCATGCGACGGCCCAGTGCGGTGATGCTCGTCCCGTCGAGCGCGCCCAAGCGCTGCAACAGCTCTTGCGCCGACGCCATCGCGCCCGGTGGCGGTGGATCGATGAAACGCAGCTCCGGATCGCCCCAGGCCGCCAACTCCAGCGCAAGACCGGCCAGTTCGACCTGGGTGATTTCCGCCCGGCGCTGCGGCTCCAGTCGTTGCGATTGCGGCCACAGGCGGTAGGCCCAGCCATCGGCCACCCGTCCGGCACGACCGGCGCGCTGGTCCGCCGAGGCCTGGGCGATGTGGACGATGTCGAGCCGGGAGAAGCCGCTGTTGGGGTCGAAGCGCGGCTCGCGGGCCAGGCCGGTGTCGATCACCACGCGCACCCCGGGCAGGGTGACGCTGGACTCGGCGACGTTGGTGGCCAGCACGACCCGGCGGCGACCGTCGGGATCGGGCTGCAGTACCCGCGATTGCTGCTCCACCGACAACGCGCCATGCAGCGTCAGAATGTCCACGCGCAGCGGCATTGCCACGAGTCCGGACGCGCTTTGTGCATCACCATTGCGCCCGCCCAGCAACCGCTCGACGCGGTTGATCTCCTGCTGCCCGGGCAGGAACACCAGCACATCCCCGGGATGGTCCGCCAAAGCATCCGTTACCGCGCGAGTGACCTGGTGTTCGATCTTTTCGTCACGCCGCGCGGGGAAGTGGTGGAGCTGCACCGGGTAGCTGCGGCCCTGGCTGCTCAACCGCGGCGCATCAAGGAACTGCGCCAGTCGCGCGCCGTCCAGGGTCGCCGACATCACCACGATCCGCAGGTCCCCGCGCAGCGCCGACTGCACATCCAGCGCCAGTGCCAGGCCGAGATCGGCGGCGAGGTGGCGCTCGTGGAACTCGTCGAAGATCACCGCGCCGACCCCGTCCAGGGTCGGATCGTCCTGGATCATCCGGGTCAGGATGCCTTCGGTAACCACCTCGACCCGGGTCCGGGCCGAGACCTGGTTGTCGAAGCGGATCCGGTAGCCGACCGTCTCGCCCACCGCCTCGCCCCGCTGGCTGGCCATGAACCGCGCCGCCGCACGCGCCGCCACCCGGCGTGGTTCCAGCACGATGATCCGGCGACCGGCCAGCCATGGCGCATCCAGCAACGCCGGCGGCACCTGGGTGGTCTTGCCCGCGCCCGGCGGTGCCTCAAGCACCAGCCGGGAATGCTGGGCGAGCCTGTCGCGGATCTGCGGCAACAGGACATCGATGGGGAATTCGGTGCGGCTCATCAGGAATATGGGGATATGGGGCGGGGTGCGTGTGGGGATTGTGAAGTGTAGTGACGGCGCGGGGCGCGACCTGCTGTCCTTCCGGGCGAATGTCCCCCGGCCTCCGCCTGCGGCGGAGGCCTCCTCCTTTATTTCGCCCCGAAGGCCTGCAGGTCACGCCAGTGAAGTGGCATCGCAAGCGGACAACGCAGACGACGGGTTTGCACTTCTGGAGCCACCACTTACTGGTATGACGGGAGTGAATGCTCTTGTGTGCGAAATAAAGGAGGAGGCACCGGCTTCATCGGTGCCGGGGGACATTCGCACACAAGGGCGTTCGCGCCCGGTACCCCCGCCACCTAGACTGTCGCCATGAACCTGATCGACATCGGCGCCAACCTCACCCACGACTCCTTCGACCATGACCGCGACGCGGTGATGCAGCGCTCGCGCGATGCCGGCGTCGTGCAGATGATCGTCACCGGCGCCAGCCGCGAGCATTCGCCGCAGGCGCTGGCGCTGGCCCGTGCGCATCCGGGTGAGCTGTTCGCGACCGCCGGCGTGCACCCTCATCACGCCAGCGAATACACCACCGAATGCGATGCCGAAATGCGCGCACTGCAGGCGCAGCCGGAAGTGGTCGCGGTCGGTGAGTGCGGCTTGGACTACTTCCGCGATTTCTCCCCACGCCCGGCGCAGCGGCGCGCGTTCCAGATGCAGTTGCAGATTGCCGTCGACAGCGGCGGCGACGCGACCGGGCGCAAACCGCTGTTCCTGCATCAGCGCGATGCCCATGCCGACTTCCTGGGAGTGATGGCCGAGTTCGACGGCCAACTGGGTGCGGCCGTGGTGCACTGCTTCACCGGCAGCAAACAGGAACTGTTTGATTACCTGGACCGTGACTGGCACATCGGCATCACCGGCTGGCTGTGCGACGAGCGCCGCGGCCTGCACCTGCGCGAGCTGGTGAAGAACATCCCGGCCAACCGCCTGATGATCGAGACCGACGCCCCCTACCTGCTGCCACGCACGGTCAAACCCGCGCCCAACCACCGCCGCAACGAGCCGATGTACCTGGCCCATATCGTCGAGGAGCTGGCGCGCGACCGCGATGAGGAGGCCT
Organism: Lysobacter sp. A421; assembly: GCF_054052145.1. Taxonomy (NCBI): domain Bacteria; kingdom Pseudomonadati; phylum Pseudomonadota; class Gammaproteobacteria; order Lysobacterales; family Lysobacteraceae; genus Lysobacter; species Lysobacter sp. A421. The sequence continues at coordinate 202,700 of NZ_JBSVRL010000002.1, forward strand.
CGGTGACGGCGGCCAACAGCACCGCGACCGCGCGCGCGTTCTTTGGATTGCCGACGCCGGACTGATCCGGCTTCCGCCAGCTCAACTGCGCAGGCCAACCCCGCGCTTGAGCAACCACAACGCCAACGCCGTCAGCGCCACCACGAAGCCGATCATCAACGCGTAGGCGACCCACAGCGGCACGTCACTCACCCCCAGCAGGCCGTAGCGGAATGCGTTGACCATGTAGAAGATCGGGTTGGCGTGGGTCATCGTCTCGGCCCAGCCGGGCAGCAGCTTGACCGAATAGAACACGCCGCCCAGGTAGGTCAACGGCGTCAAGATGAAGGTCGGTACGATCGCCACATCGTCGAACTTGGTCGCAAACACCGCGTTGATGAAGCCCGCCAGTGAGAAGATCGTCGCGCCAAGCAACACCGTGGTCAGGGTCACCAGCGGATGCGGGATGTGGACGTCGGTAAAGAAGGTGGCAATCAGCAGCACGATCACCCCGACCGCCACGCCACGGGTCACCGCGCCGATGACGTAGCCGCCCAGGATCACCCAGTTGGGCATCGGACTGACCAGCAACTCCTCGACGAAGCGACTGAACTTGGCGCCGAAAAAGCTGGAGGCGATGTTGCCGTAGCTGTTCTGGATCACGCTCATCATCACCAGCCCGGGGACGATGAAATCCATGTAGCCGATGCCGTCCATCGTCCCGATCCGCGAGCCGATCAGGCCGCCGAAAATCAGGAAGTACAAGGTCATGGTGATCGCCGGCGGCACCAGGGTCTGGGCCCAGATACGCAGGATGCGGTTGACCTCACGACGGGTGATGGTGGCCAGGGCGACCAGGTTGGGATGGCTCATGCGGATTGCTCCGGCCGGGCCACCAGGCGCACGAACAGCTCCTCCAGCCGGTTGGACTTGGTCCGCATCGAGCGTACCCGGATACCCGCCCCGTCCAAAGCGGAGAACACCTGGTTGAGGCTCATCTGCCGGGGCATGTCCAGGTCCAGGGTGCGGTCGTCACGGGCAAACATGATTGCGCCGTCGATCACCGGCAGCGACGACGGCAACTCGCCATCGACATCCAGCACGAAGCCTTGCACGTCCAGCTGCGCCAACAGACTGCGCATCGGGCCCTGGGCGACGATGCTGCCGTGGTCGATGATCGCCAGGTTGCGGCACAGGCTTTCGGCCTCCTCCAGGTAATGGGTGGTCAGGATGATGGTGGTGCCGGCGTCGTTGATCTCGCGCAAGGTCTCCCACATGCCGCGGCGGATCTCGATATCGACCCCCGCGGTCGGCTCATCCAGGATCAACAACCGCGGGCGGGTCATCATCGCCCGGGCGATCATCAACCGGCGCTTCATCCCGCCCGACAGGGTCCGGCTGGTCATCTGCGCCTTGCCCCACAGGTGGGCCCGGCGCAGTTCGACCTCGGCGCGCTCCAGCGCCTCCTTGCGCGGCACGCCATAGAAGCCGGCGTAGTTCACCAGGATATCCAGGGGCTGCTCGAACAGGTTGAAGTTGATCTCCTGCGGCACCAGCCCGATCAATCGCATGGCGGGCTCGCGCTGCCGGCCCAGGTCGGCCCCGAAGATCTCCACCGAGCCGGAAGTCAGGTTGACCAATGACGAGACAATGCCGATCAGGGTGCTCTTGCCGGCGCCGTTGGGGCCCAGCAAGGCGAAAAAGTCGCCCTCCTCGACATCAAGGGACACGCCTTTGAGCGCCTCCACCGTATTGCCGTAGGTCTTGCGCAGGTCTCGCACCGACAAGGCCGGCGGGGTGAGGGTCGGAACCGGAGCATCGGGCGCAGCCATGGCGCTCGGTCGGGTTTGAGTCATCGGGTTTGCAGCCTTTGCCAGGGCCGTCGCAGGGAAGCGGGGCGACGATCACGGTAGTATAGGCGGCTTGATGGCCACGCCCCGGCCACCCTGTGTTCCGGTTGCCACGCGCCGCCGACACGGTTGCCCCCGACCAAGACAAGGCCCCTGTATTCGTGGCAGTCCAGCACTTTTCACTCAAACTCGTGTCCCGCCGCATGATCGCCCCCCAGGTCGGTCATTACGTGTTCGCCCGCGACGACGACCAACCGCTGGACTTCATCCCCGGGCAGTTCATCCAGGTCCACTTCCACTACGCCGATGGCACTGCGACCAAGCGCAGCTATTCGCTGGCGACCATCCCGGACCCGTCCAAAACACCGGACAACCTGGTGGAGATTGCCGTCAGCTACGTGCCTGGCGGCGCGGCAACGGCGTTGTTCGAGGGTCTTGAAGAAGGCGACGCGATTGATGCCACTGGTCCGTTCGGCCGTTTTTGCCTGCAGCCCACCGACAGCAACCCGCGTTACCTGTTGATCGGCACCGGCACCGGGGTCACTCCGTACCGGGCGATGCTGCCATTGCTGGAGCAGGCGATTGTCGAGCGCGACCTGCGCGTGGTGCTGCTGTTTGGTGCCCGCAATACCGACGAGCTCCTGTATGGCGATGAGTTCCGTGCGTTCGCCAATCGCCATCCCGACAACTTCCGTTTCATCCCGTGCTTCTCGCGCGAGTTGCCGGCGGCCGACTCGCCGCATGCGCACGCCGACGTGCGCCACGGTTATGTGCAGCAGTTCCTGCCCGAGTTCGCCCCCGATACCGCGACCGACGTGGCCTATCTGTGCGGCAATCCGAACATGGTCGATACCTGCTTCGAGGCACTGAAAGAGTCCGGCCTGGAGATCAGGCAGATCCGGCGCGAGAAGTACGTGTCCTCCAAATAAGGCTCGCCCGGGTGTCAGGTTTCGCGCGCCGGCTGCGTCTGTCATCCTGAACGGCGCCGAACATCCGCGTCAGGTTCATGCGCGCCAGGTTCACGCGCGTCAGGTTTTCGAAGACAAAGGGGCAAGTCATGACGATCCGTTGTTTGCTCGTCGCAATCGCGATGACACCGTTCCTGGCCGGCTGCGGCCAAACCACCGATCGCGATACCGCCGGTGGCGGGGTCGTGGATGGCGCCGCACCGGCCGGGGCCACTCACGACGCGCAGGGCGTCCGCTATTTCGGGGATATCGCGTTCGAAGCATGCGCACTGGCCAGTGCGACCGGCGGCAAGACCACCGAAGCCCAGTGCGGCACCTTCCAGGTGCCCGAGAACCCGGAACAGCCCGACGGCCGCATGATCGGCCTGAATATCGCCTGGTTGCCCACCGACGGTGGTAACGCGGCCCAGGACCCGGTGTTCTTCCTCGCCGGCGGCCCGGGCCAGGCCGCAACCGAACATGCCCAAACGGTGATGTTGGCGCTCGCCGACGTCGCCAAGCAGCGCGGCATCATCCTGGTGGACCAGCGTGGCACCGGCGATTCCAATCCCCTGGATTGCCGTGACGCCGATGGCGAGCCAATGGAAATGGATGCATCCGTCGAGCCAAGCCTCGCGCAGATCCAAACGTTCGCCGCTCAATGCGCCTTGGGCCTGCAGGGCCGCGCCGACCCGCGCTTCTACACCACCACCGATGCGGTGCGCGACCTGGACCGGGTACGCGGGGCATTGGGCGTCGAGAAGATCAATCTGGTCGGCGTGTCCTACGGCACCCGCGTCGCCCAGCAGTACGCGGCAACCTACCCGGAGCACACCCGGACCGTGGTGCTGGATGGGGTCGCCCCGAACTCGCTGGTGGTGGGCGGCGAGTTCGCCCGCACCCTGGAAGACGCGCTGACCCTGCAATCGACGAAGTGCCAGCAGCTCCCGGCCTGCCGCGAACGCTACCCCACCGATATGCGCGAGCAGCTGCGCACGGTGATGACGCGGCTGCAGGAAAGTCCCGTCGAGGTCGATTACCGCGACTCGCGTACCGGCGAGCTGCACCACGACACCGTTACCGCCGACGCGGTGGGCGGACTGGCTTTCATGTTCTCGTACGTCCCGCAGACCGCCTCGCTGTTGCCGCTGATGATCGACGAGGCCGCGCAGGGCCGCTACGCGCCGTTGATGTCGCTGGTGCAGATGAGCACCGAGCAGATGCAGGGCCAGATGACCCGCGGCATGCAGTGGTCGGTACTGTGCGCCGAGGACGCCGGCCGCTATCGTCCCGACCCGGCATCGAGCGACACCATCATCGGCAGCGATGTGGCGGAAACTTTCTTTGCGCCGTGTTCGGTCTGGCCGCACGGGAAGGCGCCGGCAGACTTCCACCAGCCATTCACCTCCGAGCTGCCGGTACTGCTGCTGTCGGGCGAACTGGACCCGGTCACCCCACCCCGCTATGCCGGGCAGGTCGCCGCCAACCTGCCCAACGGCCGCTCCCTGGTCTTGCAAGGCCAGGGCCACAACGTGTCCGCGGTCGGCTGCGTGCCCAAGTTGCTGGGTCAGTTCATCGAAACCGCCGATGCGGCGTCACTGGATGTCGCGTGCCTGGACAACCTGAGCTACGTGCCGCCATTCGTGAACTTCAATGGTTGGCCACCATGAGCCGGTTTGCCACTGCGCCCTTGTCCACACCACCGGTCAACGGTGGTCACCGCGCCGCACGGAGTCGCCCATGATCAGCGCCGAAAACCTGCACAAGTCGTTCCAGACCAAGAAGCGCAAGAACCATCCGGGCGTGGTCAAGGCGGTCGATGGTGTCGACTTCCAGGCACCCGATGGCCAGATCACCGGGTTGCTGGGCCCCAACGGCGCCGGCAAGACCACCACCTTGCGGATGCTCTACACGTTGATGAAGCCCGACGCCGGCAAGATCCTGGTCGACGGCATCGACACCGCCATCGACCCGGCCGCGGTGCGCCGTGCATTGGGTGTATTGCCGGACGCGCGCGGCGTGTACAAGCGCCTGACCGCGCGCGAGAACATTGCGTACTTCGGCGAGTTGCACGGTTTGTCGAAGGCCACCATTGCCGAGCGCACCCGGGCCTTGTCGGCCGCGCTGGACATGGACGAGATCCTGGACCGCCAGACCGAAGGCTTCAGCCAGGGCCAGCGCACCAAGACCGCGATCGCCCGAGCCCTGGTGCACGACCCGCGCAACGTGATCCTGGACGAGCCGACCAACGGCCTGGACGTGATGACCACCCGCGCGATGCGCGGCTTTCTGATGCACCTGCGCGACGAGGGCCGCTGCGTGATCTTCTCCAGCCACATCATGCAGGAGGTCGCCGCGTTGTGTGACCGCATCGTCATCATCGCCAAGGGACAGGTGGTCGCCGCCGGCACGGCGGACGAACTGCGCGCCAGGTTCGATGAACCCAACCTGGAAGACGCCTTCGTCAAGGCAATCGGCAGCGACGAGGGATTGCACGCATGAGCCGTCAGGATCCGTCCCCGCGACCGCCCGGCGTCTTCGCCACCTTGTGGTCGGTGATGCGCAAGGAGTTGCGTGATTTTTCGCGTGACCGCCGCACCCTGGCATTGACCTTGCTGATGGGCCCGTTGTTGTACCCGCTGATCATGCTGGGCATGGGCACCATGGCCGAGAACCGGGCCAGGACCCAGCTGGACAAGGAACTGGAAGTCCCGGTGATGGGCGCCGAACGCGCGCCCAACCTGATCGCATTCCTGGCGACCCATGGCATCAAGGCGATCGCACCACCGGCCGACGTCGACGCCGCGGTACGACAACAGGACGTCGATGTCGCCCTGGCGATCGACGCCGAGTTTGCCGAGGACTGGAAGACGGGCCGGCCGGCGCGCGTCGACCTGATTCTCGACAGTACCCGCCGCAATGCGGACATCCCGGTGACCCGGCTGCGGACGGCATTGGCTGCCTATGGTGGGCAGGTGGGCGCATTGCGGCTGTATGCGCGTGGCATCGACCCCGCGATCATGCAACCGGTCGCGCTGGGCCGCCGCGACCTGGCCACCCCGGAGGCCAAGAGCGGCGTGATGATGGCGATGCTGCTGCCGTACCTGCTGATCCTGATGTCGTTCCTGGGCGGCGCCTACCTGATCATGGACGCGACGGCGGGAGAGCGTGAGCGCCAATCGCTGGAACCGCTGTTGGCCACGCCCGCCTCGCGCGGGGCGATCGTCAGCGGCAAGATCGCCGCCGCCTGCCTGGTGGGGCTCACGTCGCTGTTGTTGACCTTGCTGGCGTTCAAGCTGAGCGCCCAGGTCGCCGGGCAGATGGCCTCGATGCTTGACGTGCGTTTCGCCGCGATCGGCAAGCTGCTGCTGATCCTGTTGCCGATGTTGTTCATTGGCACCACCTTGCTCAGCTACCTGTCGGCCACCTCCAAGAGCATGAAGGAGGCGCAGAGCCACATGACCTGGTTGATGCTGCTGCCGATGCTGCCGATCATGTTGCTGGCGGTGAACCCGCTGAAATCCGAACTGTGGCAGTACGCGGTGCCATTCCTGGCCCAGAACCAGTTGATCCAGAAGGTGATCCGGGCCGAGCCGATTGGCGCGGACATCTGGTTGATATACATGGTCGCCGGTTTCGGGCTGGCCGCCTTGTTGTGGTACGCGGCCGTGCGTCGCTACCACCAGGAGAAGCTGGCGATCTCCGGCTGACAGCGATCGCACGCCCACCAACAACAAACCCGGCCGAAGCCGGGTTTGTTGTTGCGCGAGTAGCCGATCGGATCAGCCACCGGCCGGACTGAAGCCGATGGTGCGCCGTGTAGTCACCGGCGCGGGCAGTGGCTGGAAGCGCCAACGCTCCACGGCTTCCAGGGCGGCGCGATCGAAGATACGCCGGGGTTCGGAGTGGATGACCCGGGCCGAGCTGACCGATCCATTGACACCCACGATGAATTCAACCTGCACCTCGCCGGACGTTCCGGCGCGGAACGCGTCACGCGGATACTCCGGCGCCGGCGTCGACAGCGGGCGCAAGTCAGCCGCGGTGGGCTTTGCGGCGGCCTTGGCCTGCGCAGCCGCCGCCGCTTTCGCCTCCTCGGCCTTGCGCCGCTCGGCCGCTTGTTCTGCCGCCGTGGCGGCTTGTTGCGCCGCGGTGTTCTCGGCAGCGTCATCCGCCGCCTGCTTGGCGAGCAGCGCCTTCGCCGCTGCTTCCTGCTGCTGCTTCTGGTCCGCCACGCGCTGGCGTTCCAGATCGGCTTGCCTGACCAGCTGTTCCTCGGCCGTCACCTCTTGCCGCGCGGCGCGCGCGGCGACCTCTTGCTGACGCGTGTCGATGCTGGACTTCAGGCGCGCCAACGCCGGGTGCTCCGGCTCCGCCTTCTCCAGCAATGCTGCCAGACGCTGGGCTTCGGCGAAGTCGTCACGGTTGATGCTCTGCTCGGTGGCAATCACCGTCATCGGCAACAGATCGGTCAACGCACTGGACACACCGGCGTCGGCGGGCGACTTGTCGCGCAAGGCAAGGAAGTACTCAACCGCGTTGTCCCCGGCGGGTGCGTACAGGCGATTGTCGCTGTATGCCTTGCGTGCCGCGTCGCGCAAATCCTCGCTGCTGAGGGCCTGCAGCTCCTCGGACACCGCTGTCTCGGGCGTCGCGGCGGGCGCTGCGGCGGGCGTGGCTGTGGTCGCGACCGGTGCGGTGACGTCTTCGGCAGGCTGCTCGTTGCCGCAAGCGCCCAACGCCAGGCCCATGGCCACTACCAGTGAAAATCTTGAAACCGTGGACATCCGGCAGGATGGCCGGATGGATGAATTGCTGATCATGACGAGCTCCCCTGAAGCGCATCCTGGTGGACACACTTGCACAAGGTCGCGAGAGTACGCCTGCTTTGTCAAGCTCAATCGGACAATCGGACACCACACCGCGGCACTCGACAGTGACCCACATTGCCATCCCGGATACGGGCGTTGGTTTTCCTCCACGGCGTTTTTGTGGTCGAATCGACGCTTCAAGCCGATCCTGGGGCGGTTTGGGGATGGACGGCTCTGGATATTTGAACTGCGCGGATGGTTGCCGATCCCGGTGCGGCGGCCGATGCAACGCGACCTGTCACCCAACCCAGTAAAAAAGGACTTCAGATGAGCCACTTGATCGATATTTTCCTGCAGCCCAGCAAGGTGTTCGCCGACCTGCGCGAGAAGCCCACGTTCTTGCTGCCATTGCTGGTCATCGCCGTGCTGTCGGCCGCCATGACCCTGGCCTACTTCCTGCGCGTCGACCCGGACTGGTACCTGGACCAGGCCACCCTGGCGATGAGCGCCGGCGATGCCGCACAAGCCCGCGAGATGATGCCGGGTGCGCGCACGATGGGTTACATCGGCGCGATCAGCTCGCCGCTGGTCATCGTGGTGATCATGGCCCTGACCTCGCTGTACTACCTGCTGGCCGGCAAGGTCACCGGCAACGCCGTGTCCTTCAAGCACGGCATGAGCCTGGCCAGCTGGGCCAGCATGCCGGCCGTGCTGGGCACCCTGGTGGCCCTGATCGGCGCACTGATGATGGACCCGCAGACATCGCTGGAGTCGCTGATGCTGGCCAACGTGGATCCCTTGCTGGTGCAGCTGCCCGCGGATAGCCCCTGGTCTGCACTGGCTCGCAGTTTCAGCTTGCTGGTGTTCTGGTCCCTGTTCCTGACCGCACTGGGCTGGCGCATCTGGGGCAAGACCAGCTGGTTGCAGGCGACCGTGGTGGCAGCGCTGCCAAGCGTGCTGATCTATGGCGGCATGGCTGCTTTCGCGCTGTTGAAGTGACGGATTCGACCGAATGAAGTTCAACAGGAAGTGGGTCGCAGCCGCGTTGGTGATCGCGGTCGTCGTGGTTCCGCTGGTGATCAAGAACAGCCGCGACGCCCGCGGGATCGAGGTCGAGATCGCGCCGGCCGAACAACACGAGGTGCGGCCGACCATCCTGGCGTCCGGGCTGCTGGCCTATCGCACCGAGGTCGACCTGACCGCCGAGGTGGTCGGCAAGGTGATCGATATCCTGGTTGAGGAAGGCGATACGGTCGAGAAGGGACAGCTGTTGGCGCGGCTGGACCCGGAGACTTACAACAACGCCATCCAGCGCGAGGAGGCCAGCCTCCGGCAGAACCGCATCAGCATCGAGCGCCAGCGTGCGGAGCTGTCGCTGCGACAAAAGCAGTTCGAGCGCAGCAAGCAGCTGGTCGCCGGGCAGTTCATCGATCGCAATACCTTTGATGAAGATCGCAACCGCCTGGACGTGGCGCGGGCGGACCTCCGCGGCAGCGAGGAAGCCTTGAAACGCACCGTCGCGGTGCTCGACGAAGCGCGCGAGCAACGGGCCAAGACCGAGATCCGCTCGCCGCAGTCCGGCCAGGTGGTGTCGCTGCCGATCAAGGTCGGCGAGACCGCGATCCCGTCGACCTCATCGTTGGCCGGCGCCAAGTTGATGCAGATCGCCGACACCACCACCGTCCAGGCCGAGCTCAAAGTCGATGAGGGGGATATCGCCAAGGTCGCGTTGGGCCAGCACGCCGACGTCTACCCGGCGGCCTATCCCGAACAGGCGATCAAGGGCACGGTCAGCCAGATCGCCCTGGTACCGACGATCGAAGGCCAGGGCCGCGCCTACCTGGTCACGGTACACCTGGACCGGCCTGACGGGCTGGTATTGCGCTCCGGCATGAGCGTGCGCGCCGACCTGTTCCTCAGCGATGGCCGCAAACACCTGGTGGTGCCGGTGGAGGCCGTGCTCACCGACACCAGTGAGGCCGACCAGACCACTCGCCATGTATGGGTGGCGCGCGATGGACAGGCGCACAAGGCGACCGTCACCACCGGCCCGTCCGATGACCGTTGGGAGTCGATCGAGAAGGGCCTGGCGGCGGGTGACAAGGTCATCGTCGGCCCCGCCCGCACCCTGCGTACCTTGAACGAAGGTGACAACGTGGAGGCGGTCAAGGCTGACAAGAAGAAGGACGTCGATCGCGACAGCGGCGATGGCGGCGATGGCGGCGATGGCGGCGATCGCGGCAACGGCAACGGCAACGGCAACGGCAACGGCAACGGCAACGGCAACGGCAACGGCAACGGCAACGACGACGACGACGACGACGACGATGCCAGCGACGATGACGCCGCATGATCTCGCTGAGCAATATCGTCAAGCGCTACCAGATGGGCGAAGAGACGGTGATGGCGCTGGCGGGCATCGACCTGTTCATCGACCGCAACGAGTATGTCGCTCTGGTAGGTCCGTCGGGTTCGGGCAAGTCGACCCTGATGAACCTGTTGGGCTGCCTGGACACGCCCAGCGAGGGCACCTACACGTTGAACGGGCGCGACACGTCTTCGATGAACGAGGACGAGCTGGCGCAGGTGCGTAACCGTGAGATCGGGTTCGTGTTCCAGAGCTTCCATCTGCTGCCGCGGCTGACCGTCCTGCAGAACGTGATGCAGCCATTGGTCTATCGCGGCATGCCGATCGCGGAACGGCGCAAGCAGGCGACCGACGCGCTGGTCAAGGTTGGCCTGGCGGATCGGCTTGGGCATCGGCCAACGCAGCTGTCGGGCGGGCAACGGCAGCGCGTGGCCGTGGCCCGCGCGCTGGTCGGCCAGCCTTCGATCCTGCTGGCCGATGAGCCCACCGGCAACCTGGATTCACGCACCTCCGCGGAGATCATGGCGTTGTTCGACGAGCTGCATGCGCAGGGCCAGACCGTGGTGGTGGTCACCCACGAGCCGAGCATCGCGGACCATTGCCGACGCTCCATCCGGGTCAGCGACGGGCGCATCGTCGAGGATCTCGTCCAGCCTGGCAAGACCTTGGTGAACTGACGTGAGCGCCCTCATGGAGTCGTTTCGCGCCGCGCTGATCAGCCTGACTTCGCACCGGATGCGCAGCTTCCTGACCACCCTGGGGATCCTGATCGGGACCGCCTCGGTGATCGCGGTGGTCTCGCTGGTGCAGGGATTCTCGGACTCGATCAAAAGCCAGCTCGCCGACATGGGCGGCAGCACGCTGACGCTGACCGCGGAGAACAACAGCGAGAACTTCCGCACCGGCAAGCTCAACCACATCACTTTCGATGACATCGACGTGCTGCGCTACCGGGTACCGGGCGTGGACATGGTCGCCCCGTTGATGGCGATCCAGGCCGCCGGTGCGAGCTACGCCAACCACAGCGCGAGCCCGCAGATCTACGCCACCACCAGCGAGTTCCAGCAGGTCCGCAACGAGTACCCGGAGCACGGGCGCTTCATCGTCGAGAGCGATGACCAGGGGCGGCGGCGAGTGGCGGTGATCGGCACCGAGTTGCGCGACGAACTGGAGATGCCGGACAACCCGGTCGGCGAGTATTTCCAGATCGGCAGCGAGTGGTTCAAGGTCGTCGGGATGATGGAGAAGAAAGGCAAGATCCTCGGCTTCAGCCAGGACAATTTCGCCTACGTTCCGTTCGGCGTCGGCCGGGCGATGACGGGCAACAGCAACGAGCCGATACTGCAGGCGACCTTCACCGTCGCCAACCTGGAGGACGTCGAACTGGTCCGCGAGCGGGTCGAGCGCGCAATCCGGGCCTCGCGCGACATCGCGCCGGGCAAGGATTCGGACTTCAAGGTCGATGCCGCCGATTCCTTCCTCAAGCAGTTCAACCAGATTGCCGGCATGGCCACTGCGGTGCTGGCCGGTATCGTCGGCATCTCGCTGCTGGTCGGAGGCATCGGGATCATGAACATCATGCTGGTATCGGTGACCGAGCGGACCCGCGAGATCGGCATCCTCAAGGCGCTGGGCGCTACCCGTCGCGACATCCTCACCCAGTTCCTGCTGGAGGCCGGCCTGCTGGCCTTGCTGGGCGGGCTGATGGGGATCGTGCTCGGGGTCGGGGTCGGGATGGGCGTGGCCGCATTGATCCCCGGCTTTCCACCGGCCAATGTACCGCTGTGGGTGGTGGTGGCGGCGGCCGGTTTCTCGGCCATGGTCGGGGTGGTGTTCGGAATCATGCCGGCGTCGAAGGCGGCCGGGCTGGATCCGATCGAGGCGCTGCGCTACGAGTGAGCACATCGCGCGGTGGCGCTATTTGCCGACGCAGAAGCTCGAAAAAATGTGTCCCAGCAGGTCATCGGCGCGGACCCTGCCGGTGATTTCACCCAGGGCATCGTGACTGGCGCGCAGCGCTTCGGCGGCCAGTTCCAGCGCGTCATGGTCAAGCTGTGCACTCGCCTCGACCAGCTCGACACGGGCGCGTTGCAACGCGTCCACATGGCGCGCGCGCGCAGTGAATGCACCGTCGCCGGCATCGACTCCATCGCCCAGGGCCAATGCGCCCAGGTGGGCATGCAGGTCGTCCATGCCGATGCGGGTGCGCGCCGATACCCACAGGTGCGATGACCCGTGATTGGCGTCCATCTGGCCCGATGCCGCCCGGCCTGACTTCATCGAATCGGGGATCGCCCCATCCAGCAAATCGGCCTTGTTGTGCAGCCACAGGATCCGCGGCACGCCGGCAATCGCCTCGGCCACCGCGGCGGTGCCGGCCTGCGGGTCGCGTGCATCCAGCACCACGATGGCCAGGTCGGCGCGTTCCAGCTCATCGTGGGCGCGGCGCATGCCTTCGCGCTCGATCGCGTCACCACCCTCGCGCAGGCCGGCGGTGTCGACCAGGGTCAGTTCAACGCCGTCGATGCGCACCACTTCCTGCAACAGGTCGCGGGTGGTGCCGGCAATGTCGGTGACAATCGCCCGGTCGCTGCCCGCCAGCACGTTGAGCAGCGAGCTCTTGCCGGCGTTAGGCGGGCCAATGATCACCGCATGCAGGCCATCGCGCAGGCGACGGCCGCGGTGGGCGGCCGCCAGCAGCTGATCCAGGGCTTGCTGCAGCTGCCCCAATTTGGCGCGCAGCTCATTGCCGCCCAGGGTGTCGAGCGGCTCGTCGGCAAAATCGATCGCCGCCTCCACATGCACGCGCACGCCGATCAGGCCGCTGGCGATCGCCTCGACCCGCGATGAGAACTCGCCGTCCAACGCCCGCCGCGCCGCGCGGGCGGCGCGCACGTCAGCCGCCGCGATCAGGTCGGCAACCGCCTCGGCCTGGGCCAGGTCGAGACGACCTTCCAGGAAGGCACGCTCGCTGAATTCCCCCGGTCTCGCCTGCCTGGCACCCAGGTCCCAGCAGCGAGCCAACAACGCCTGCAGCACGGCCGGCCCACCATGGCCCTGCAACTCGACCACGTCTTCACCGGTGTAGCTGGCCGGTGCGGCGAAATACAACGCGATGCCGTCGTCGATGGTCTCGCCGCCAACGTCGGTGAACCGTACGTAGTGGGCGTGGCGCGGGACCAGCGGACGCAGGCAGACGGTCTCGCCGATTGAGCGCGCACGCGGGCCCGACAAGCGCACGATGCCCACGCCGCCCGCGCCGGGCGCGGTCGCTATCGCAGCAATGGTGTCGCGGTCGGGCCCGGTCATGGTGTCCATGATCGCAGATGGTCTCGTGGTAGGTGCCTGGTAGGTGCCGACGACCGATAGCAGAAACCCGCCAGTTGGCGGGCTCCTGTCTTCATTCCAGCGAGTGGCTAAGCCTTCACTGGCGCCGGCGCTTCGCTGTACTTCTTGATCATCCACCACTGCTGGATCAAGCCCAGACCCGCGTTGGTCACCCAGTAAAGCACCAGGCCTGCCGGGAAGAAGGCAAACATGACCCCGAACGCCAGCGGCATGAACTGCATCATCTTCTTCTGCATCGGATCGACGCCGGCCATCGGAGTGAGCTTCTGGGTCGCCCACATCAGCGCGATGTTGATCGCCGGCAGCACGAAGAACGGATCGCGTGCGGTCAGGTCCTGGATCCACAGGATCCACGGTGCATGACGCAGCTCGACCGACTCGGACAACATCCAGTACAGGGCCAGGAACACCGGCATCTGCAACAGCAGCGGCAGGCAGCCACCGACCGGGTTGATCTTTTCCTTCTTGTACAGCTCCATCATGGCCGCTTGCAGCTTCTGCTTGTCGTCGCCGTAGCGCTCCTTGAGCTGGGCCATGCGCGGCTGGAACTTGCGCATCTTCGCCATCGACTTGTACTGCGCCGCCGACAGCGGAAACATCACCGCTTTCAGCAGGAACACCAGCCCGACGATCGACCAGCCCCAGTTGCCCAACAAGCCATGCAACCACTGCAGCACCCAGAACAGCCATCCGGCCAGGGTCGCCATCGGTGAAAACCGGCTGAAGTCGACAGCGCGGTCCAGACCCGGCACCTGCTGGGCCTGGATCTGGCTGACCAGCTTGGGACCCACCCACAGGCGCGCCTGGGTGCTGGCAGTCCCGCCTGGCGCCACGCTGACGCCCGGACCGACCTCACGGATCAGGTACCGGGTGGCCCCGTTTTCACTGGCGGTCGTCAGCGAGAAGGTGCTGTCATCAGCCGCACCGGGAATCCAGGCACCGAAGAAGTGGTGCTGCAGGAACGAGATCCAGCCGCCGTTGACCTGCTTGTTCAGCGGGCCGTCCTCGATGAAGTCTTCGTACTTGCGCTTCTCGTACTTGTCCGTGGCACTGAACCACGCCGCGCCCTGGAAGCTGTACTTCTCCGGACTCATCGGTGCGCTGCTTTCCAGCGCGCGTGGCACCCGGCTCAATTGCCGATAGACAAAGCCCTGCCACGGATCCGTACCCTGGTTGATTACCTCGTCACGCACATCGACCACGTAGTTGCCGCGGTGGAAGGTATAGGTGCGCTGGATGCTCAGGCCATTCGGGCCATTCCATGTGTAAGGCACCACCAACTGGTCTTCACCCGGATCCAGCTGGAAATCCGCCCCTGCCGGCAGCGCGTCGCGGTCCAGCACGAAACCCGACTGGTGGGTCGGCGTGGAGCCGCTATTGCTGACCCAGCCACTCTGGGCGACAAAATAGTCGGCCGGGTCCTGGCTGAACAACCGGACCGGCGCGCTGTCTTCGTCCGCGGTGCTCGGATAGGCCAGCAGATCGGCCTGGAGCACCTCGCCACCATCAAGCACGATCTGGAGCACGTCAGTGGCGACGGTGACCGTCGCCGATTTAACGCCCGAGGTGGCGACAGCGTCGGGCGCAGCGGCCGCCGCCGGCGCAGCCATGGTCGGCACCCCGGGGACGCCGGCGCCCGTGCTGCCGGCACCATCAACGCCGGCGGGACGGTTTGCGGCCGGGATCGTCGACGTGCTCGCCGAGGTGCTGGTCGTCGGCGTCGTAGGAGGCGCGTCCTGCTCTTTGTTCCACTCCATCCACAGCAGGGTCGCCACCATCAGCCAGGCGAAAATCAGGAATACACGGGTCTGGTTCATGGGCAACAGGCAGGCTCATCCGCCGCCGGAAGGCGGCGTGGGGTCGGTGGAAGAAGGAACGTCGGAACGTCGGGATGGCGGCATTGTGCCGTCCGCGCCAGGCCGCGGCAACGGCGCCGACGCGGAACCGCGGGCCGCCATGGCGTCGATCGGCAGTGCACCCGCTCGCTGCAACAGCCCGAGAAAGGCCGCTTGCAATTGCTGGTGGTCACAGCGTGCGGCACCGACCCGGGCGACCAGCACGTAATCACCGTCAGCCAAATCAGCACGACAGGCGCGGAAAGTCTCGCGCAACACGCGCTTGATCCGGTTGCGCCCGACCGCATGCGGATCGACCTTGCGCGAGACCGCCAAACCCAGGCGCGGGCCCGATTCTGGACGCTGGAAACAAGGTCGACTGGAGCCGGGACGTTCACGGCGGGCCAGTTCACAGCTCGCTCGCGCCGCATCGGCGGTCTGCCAATGCAATGCGAGCACGGGCAGCGCCACGCGCCGGCCGTGCTTGAATATGCGGTCGAAATCGGATTTCGCGCGAACCCGCGCAGTGCGCGGGAAGCGGGTCTTCGGCATCAGGACGTCAACGGCGGCAAGGGGCTGCCGTTGCGACATCACCTGCGCTTAGGCGCAGAGACGCTTGCGACCCTTGGCGCGGCGACGCGACAGGATCTTGCGGCCATCGGCCGTCGCCATGCGTGCACGGAAGCCGTGGTCGCGCTTGCGCTTGAGGTTGCTGGGTTGGTAGGTGCGCTTGGTGGACATGGCTGCGGTTCTGCATTTACGGCGGAATAAGACCGGCAAGTCTAACGAGGATTCAGCGGGCTGGTCAAATGGCGGCGATCCGGGCCGCTGCGCCAGGCGCGTCCAGCCGCTGCAACGCGCCGCACAGCCGGCCAGCTGCGGCACCTGCGCCGCGTCATCGCCCGGTTCTGCTGCGTGCTAGTCTGGCTCGCCACAACCTTGATCCGCGCGGCGCGATGCCCATCCTCGCACACGCCGATCTTCGCCATTGCATGAAAGACCCTATGGACGCTTGGCCCCACTGCCTGGAACGACTCGAGGCCGAATTGCCGGCCGAGGACGTCCACGCCTGGCTCAAACCACTGCAAGCCAGCCGCCGCGACGGCGCTACCGTGCTTTTTGCGCCCAACGCGTTCGTCGTCGAGCACGTGCGGGAGCGCTACCTGGGGCGGATCCGCGAATTACTCGCGCATTTTTCCGGCGATGGCGATGTCAGCCTGGAAGTCGGCTCATTGCCGCGCGAAGCCATGCCCGCCGCGCTGGTGCCCTCCCCGGTACGCCCGATCAGCAGCGCTGCGATCGAGCCGTTCAACGGCAACCTGGACAACCACTACACGTTCGAGAATTTCGTCGAGGGGCGCAGCAACCAGTTGGGCCGTGCCGCCGCCATGCAGGCGGCACTCAGTCCCGGTGAGCGGGGCCATAACCCGCTGCTGCTGTATGGCGGCACGGGACTGGGCAAAACCCACCTGATGTTTGCCGCCGGCAACCTGATGCGTGCCAACAACCCCGCCGCGCGAGTCATGTACCTGCGTAGCGAGCAGTTCTTCAGCGCCATGATGAAGGCCTTGCAGGAAAAGGCCATGGACGGGTTCAAGCGGCATTTCCAGCGCGTCGACGCCTTGCTGATCGACGACATCCAGTTTTTTGCCGGCAAAGACCGTACCCAGGAAGAGTTCTTCCACACCTTCAATGCGCTTTTCGACGGCAAGCAACAGATCATCCTGACCTGCGACCGGTTCCCACGCGAGGTCGAGGGGCTGGAACCCCGATTGAAATCGCGTCTGGCCTGGGGCCTCAGCGTGGCGATCGATCCGCCTGACTTCGAGACCCGCGCCCAGATCGTGCTGTCCAAGGCGCAGGAACGCGGCGTGGCGATCCCGGAGGATGTCGCATTCCTGTTGGCCAAGAAGATGCGGTCCAACGTCCGTGACCTGGAAGGCGCCCTCAACACACTGACCGCCCGCGCCAACTTCACCGGTCGCGCGATCACCATCGATTTCGCCCAGGAAACCTTGCGTGACCTGCTGCGCGCACAGCAACAGGCCATCGGCATCCCCAACATCCAGAAGACCGTGGCAGACTACTACGGTCTCCAGATGAAGGATCTGTTGTCGAAGCGACGGACACGTTCGCTCGCGCGCCCACGGCAGATGGCCATGGCGTTGACCAAAGAGCTGACCGAACACAGTCTGCCGGAGATCGGCGACGCGTTTGCCGGACGTGATCACACCACCGTGCTGCACGCCTGCCGACAGATCAGGACGTTGATGGAAACGGACGGAAAGATGCATGAAGACTGGGAAAAATTGATCCGTAAACTCAGTGAGTAGTCCCTCCGGCAACGGTGTGCAGCACTGGGGTACAAGTTGTGGATAACTCGCACGTCGGGGTACGGGTCAAAACTTGTCCACAGGTTCAAGCTTCATTGAAGCGGCAGTTGTACCAGGTTTTAGATTGGCGGTTAATCTAGTTAAATCAATAGGTTGGGATGGTTATCCCGGATATTCCCGAACACCACCACCACCAGGCTTTTGATTTATACATTCTTTTGTATTGGGCATAGGGGTAGGACCGAATGCGTTTCAGCCTGCAACGAGAAGTGTTTCTCAAACCGTTGGCCCAGGTCGTCAACGTGGTCGAACGCAGACAGACCCTTCCGGTCCTGGCCAATTTGCTGGCCCAGGTCAAGGACGGCCAGCTGTCTCTGACGGGCACCGACCTGGAAGTCGAGATGGTCTCGCGAGTGGCGGTGGACGAAGCCGAGGATGGGGAAACCACAATTCCGGCGCGAAAGCTGTTCGATATCGTTCGGGCCCTGCCCGATGGCAGCAAGATCACGGTGTCCCAAAGCGGGGACAAGCTTTCCGTGCAAGCCGGACGTTCGCGTTTCACCCTGGCCAGCCTGCCGGCCAATGATTTTCCTTCGCTGGACGAGGTCGAGGCCACCGAACGGGTGCAGGTCTCCGAAGCAACGCTGAAGGAGTTGATCGAACGCACTGCCTTCGCAATGGCCCAGCAAGACGTCCGCTACTACCTCAACGGGCTGCTGTTCGACCTGCGCGAAGAGAGTCTGCGCTGTGTAGCCACCGACGGCCACCGCCTGGCACTGTGCGAGGCGCCCTACGAGGGTAACGCCCAGACCAAGCGCCAGATCATCGTTCCTCGCAAAGGCGTGACCGAGTTGCAACGTCTGCTGGAAGGCGGTGACCGCGAGCTGGAACTGGAAATGGGCCGCGGCCACATCCGGGTCAAGCGTGACGACGTTACCTTCACCAGCAAGTTGATCGACGGACGATTCCCCGATTATGAAGCGGTGATCCCGATCGGCGCCGACAAGGAAGTCCGGATTGACCGTGAAGTGCTGCGTGCTTCCCTGCAGCGCGCAGCGATCCTGTCGAACGAGAAGTACCGGGGCGTCCGCATCGAGGTCTCCCCGGGCCAGCTCAAGATCAGTGCGCACAACCCTGAGCAGGAAGAAGCGCAGGAAGAAGTGGAAGCAGATACCAAGGTCGACGACCTGGCGGTTGGCTTCAATGTCAATTACCTGTTGGACGCGTTGTCAGCGCTGAGGGGCGATCAAGTGGTGCTGGCATTGCGTGATGCAAACTCTTCGGCCCTGGTGCGAGAGGCCGACAACGAGCGTTGCCGCCATGTGGTGATGCCGCTCAGGCTTTGACGGACCCCGTACCCCACATGTTCCACGTGGAACGCGTTTACCTTGCCACTACGCCCGGTTTGTCCGGGCGTAGTGGTTTCTGCCGCGCGGCGATTGGCTTAAGGTGCGGTCAATGCGTGTAACCCGCCTTGATATCCGGCACCTGCGGCGATTTCAGGAACTGTTGCTGCAACCTGGCCCAACGGTGAACCTGATCACCGGTGATAACGGCGCAGGCAAGACCAGCATCCTTGAAGCACTGCATTTGATGGCTTACGGGCGCAGCTTCCGCGGTCGGGTGCGCGACGGGCTGGTCCGGCATGGGGATGACACATTGGAGGTTTTTGTTGAATGGCAGGAACTGACCAGAAGCCGTTCCGGGGGGCACTTCCTGCCGACGGGAGCCCCTGACGGTGATATCCGGATGCGGAAAGCCGGTTTGCGCCATAGCGGGCAAGACTGGAGTGGCCGGCTGGATGGGGCCGGCGTGTCTCACCTGGGAGAACTGTGTGCTGCTTTGGCGGTGGTTACGTTTGAGCCAGGAAGTCACGCACTGATAACAGGGCCCGCCGACATTCGCCGGCGCTACCTTGATTGGGGACTGTTCCACGTGGAACCGGGCTTTCTCCCCTTGTGGCGGCGCTACTCCCGGGCCCTCAAACAACGCAATGCGTTGTTGAAATCCCGCTCTGGTCACTCCCAGATCGACGCGTGGGATCGTGAGCTTTCCGAGGCAGGTGAGCCGCTCACCAGGTACAGACACGCCTATCTGTCCGCTCTGCAGCCTCTGTTCAGCGAGGTCGCGGCGGATCTGGCGCCGGCATTGGGGGGTGTCACGATGGACTACCAGCCGGGTTGGCGACGCGATGACCTTCCTCTTGCCGATGCGTTGCTGCTCGCCCGTGACCGGGACCTGCAGACGGGCTTCACTTCGCTGGGGCCGCACCGTGCCGATTGGCGCATCCAGTTTGGTTCGCTGCCAGGTCGGGACGCGTTGTCTCGCGGGCAGGGAAAGCTGACCGCGTTGTCCGCCTTGCTGGCGCAAGCGGGCCATTACGCGGCGACTCGTGGGGAATGGCCGGTGATTGCGTTGGACGACCTGTCCTCGGAGCTGGACCGTAACCATCAGCAACGTGTGCTTCAGCGTCTGTCAAACAGTGGCGCGCAGGTATTCATCACTGGAACCGAGCGGCCCGCAGCGCTGGCTGCCCTGTCCATCGATGCCACCTTGTTCCACGTGGAACAAGGTGTGCTGAGCGCAGGCGATACCGTCTAGTTCCACCGCAGGAGGCGCTCCACGCTGCCCATGCGGCTGCCTGAATGCCAATCCGGGCGCCGGGCCGTCAAATCCGCGGCAAGGCGCAAGGACACTCGTCCTGCCTGCTATACTGAGCTACGTTTTCCCTTGCGTTTCGACGCCGCCGCGTACTTGGCGGCCGCGTCGTCGGAGCCTGTTGCCGCATGACCCAGATCGAACACGATCCTTCCCCGATCCGCAGCGAAACCCAGCCGGACGCTACCTCGCCGTCGCAAACCTACGATTCCAGCAAGATTACGGTCTTGCGTGGACTGGAGGCCGTACGCAAACGTCCAGGCATGTATATCGGTGACGTGCACGACGGTACCGGGCTGCACCACATGGTGTTCGAGGTGGTCGACAACGCCGTCGACGAAGCCCTGGCCGGCCACGCCGACGATATCGTGGTCACCCTGCACGAGGATGGCTCGGTTGCGGTGTCCGATAACGGGCGCGGCATCCCGGTCGACCTGCACAAGGAAGAACACGTCTCTGCGGCCGAGGTCATCATGACCGTGCTGCATGCGGGCGGAAAGTTCGACGACAACAGCTACAAGGTATCGGGTGGCCTGCACGGCGTCGGCGTATCTGTGGTCAACGCCTTGTCCGAGCATCTCT
This sequence comes from Lysobacter sp. A421, assembly GCF_054052145.1. Taxonomy (NCBI): domain Bacteria; kingdom Pseudomonadati; phylum Pseudomonadota; class Gammaproteobacteria; order Lysobacterales; family Lysobacteraceae; genus Lysobacter; species Lysobacter sp. A421. Next base: position 223,411 of record NZ_JBSVRL010000002.1, read on the forward strand.
GGCTCGATATCTGGCGCGATGGCTTCCACCACCGGCAGGAATATTCGCTGGGCGAGCCGCTGTACCCGCTGAAGAAGCTGGAAGCCTCCGACCAGCGTGGCACCATCCTGCGCTTCAAGCCGGCCACCGCGATTTTCTCGGATGTGGAGTTTCACTACGAAATCCTCGCCAAGCGCCTGCGTGAGCTGTCTTTCCTCAATTCCGGGGTTCGCATCACCCTGCAGGACGAACGCGGCGAACAGCGAAAGGACGTGTTCGAGTACGAGGGCGGCATCCGCTCGTTCGTCGAGCACCTGGCCCAGCTCAAGACCCCGCTGCACCCGAACGTCATCTCGGTCACCGGTGAGGAGAATGGCATCACCGTGGACGTGGCGATCCAGTGGACCGACGCCTATCAGGAAACGATGTTCTGCTACACCAACAACATCCCGCAAAAGGATGGCGGTACCCACCTGATTGGTTTCCGGGCCGCGCTGACCCGCACCCTGACCAACTATATCGAGCAGTCCGGGCTGGCCAAGCAGGCCAAGGTGACCTTGTCGGGCGATGACATGCGAGAAGGCATGATCGCGGTGCTGTCGGTCAAGGTGCCGGATCCGAGCTTCTCCTCGCAGACCAAGGAAAAGCTGGTCTCATCCGACGTGAGACCGGTAGTTGAGCACACGTTCGGTGCACGTTTGCAGGAGTTCCTGCAAGAGCACCCGGTTGAAGCCCGTGCGATCACCGGCAAGATCCTGGATGCAGCCCGTGCCCGCGAGGCCGCCCGCAAGGCGCGCGACCTGACCCGTCGCAAGGGTGCCCTGGATATTGCCGGCCTGCCCGGCAAGCTGGCCGACTGCCAGGAAAAGGATCCCGCGCTGTCCGAACTGTTCATCGTCGAGGGTGACTCCGCCGGCGGCTCGGCCAAGCAGGGCCGCAACCGCAAGAACCAGGCGGTGTTGCCGCTGCGCGGCAAGATCCTCAACGTCGAGCGCGCCCGCTTCGACCGCATGCTTTCCAGCGCCGAGGTCGGCACCCTGATCACCGCGTTGGGCACCGGCATCGGCAAGGACGAATACAACCCCGACAAGCTGCGCTACCACCGCATCATCATCATGACCGACGCCGACGTCGACGGCGCCCACATCCGTACCCTGCTGTTGACCTTTTTCTACCGGCAGATGCCAGAGTTGATCGAGCGCGGCTACGTCTACATCGGCCTGCCGCCGCTGTACAAGATCAAGCAGGGCAAGACCGAGGTGTACCTCAAGGACGATGCGGCGCTCAACGCCTACCTGGCCAGCAATGCAATCGAAGGCGCGGCGCTGATCCCGGCCGAAGGTGAGCCACCGGTCACCGGCGTTGCCCTGGAGCAGTTGTTGCTTGCCTACGCCAGCGCACGCGAAGCGATTGCCCGCAATGCGCATCGTTACGACCCCGAGGTGCTCGAGGCGTTGATCGATTTCACGCCGCTGGACGCCGAGCATCTGTCACAGAACATCGACGAACGCCATGAGCTGGACCTTCTGGAACAGCGCCTCAACCAAAAGCAGTTGGGCAAGCCGCGTTATGCGTTGAGCCTGCAGGCCGCCACCGATGCGCATCCTGCGGCGCTGGTGGCCAAGCGCACGCACATGGGCGAGGAGTTGCTGCAGGTACTGCCTTTGGCCGCGTTTGCCGGCGGCGAGTTGCGACCGTTGCGCGAGGCCGCCGCCCAGCTGCATGGGTTGATCCGCGAGGGCGCGAAAATCATTCGTGGCAACCGCGAACAAGCCATCGACAGCTTTGCCGAGGCCCAGGTGTGGTTGCTGGAAGAGGCCAAGAAAGGCCGCCAGATCCAGCGCTTCAAGGGCCTTGGCGAGATGAACCCGGAGCAGTTGTGGGACACCACGGTCAATCCGGAAACCCGGCGCCTGCTGCAAGTGAAGATCGAGGACGCGGTGGCTGCCGACCAGGTCTTCAGTACCTTGATGGGCGATGTGGTGGAACCGCGCCGCGCGTTTATCGAAGACAACGCGCTGAAGGCGGGCAACCTGGATATCTGACCGGTCGTGCACCGGAGTGTGGGACCGCGCGGTGCAGGCATCGCGCGGACGCCCGCTGCGTGGCCTTGACCTGGCATTCATCGGTCTACGGTTACACCGAAGGCATTGCAAACAAGGAATATCACTTATGAAGCGTCTGCTCCTCAGCGTTGCGATGGCGGCCGTCGTCGCCGCCTGCGCGACCACCACCTCGCCCACTGGCCGCACCCAGGCGGTTGGCGCAGTTTCGCAGCAACAGCTTGACCAGATGGGCGCGGAGGCATTTGCCGAGTACAAGGCCAAACTGCCCCAGAGCAAAAATGCCGCCCAGACCCGCTATGTGCGCTGCGTGGTTGATGCTGTCACCCAGCAGCTGGCGAGCGGCGACAAAACCCAGTGGGAGGTGGCGCTGTTTGCCAACGATGAACCGAACGCCTTCGCGCTACCGGGCGGAAAAATCGGCGTCTACACCGGGATCTTCAAGGTCGCCAAGAACCAGGATCAGCTGGCCGCGGTGATCGCCCATGAAATCGGGCATGTCATCTCCCACCACCATGACGAGCGCATTACCCGGCAGATGGGTGCGCAGGCCGGGCTGGGTGTCCTGGGCGCGTTGATCGGTTCGCAATATGGGAGCGGCGCCGCGCAGACGACACAGCAGCTTGGCGGCATGGCGGTGCAGACCGCGCTGTTGCTGCCCAACAACCGCACCCAGGAGTCCGAGGCGGACGTCGTCGGACAGCGATTGATGGCACAGGCCGGATTCGACCCGGGGCAAGCAGTGAACCTGTGGCAGAACATGATCGGTGCCAGCTCCGGTAGCGCGCCCGAATGGCTGTCGACCCATCCCGATCCGCAGAGCCGTATCGCGGAGCTGGATGCGCGGGCGGACGGGTTGGCGGCGACCTATCAGCAAGCTCGCGCCGCCGGCCACGTTCCCAAATGCGGTTAAGGCGGCATCAGGCTAGGACGAAATGCACCTTCTACCCGCAATAAGTTTCTGCTAGGTTGTTCGTCCACTGTCCTCCAACCGATCCGCAGCCTCTGGCAGCGATCGCTGCCAAGGTGATTGAATGAACGGTTCCATGTCCTCCAAGCGGCTGCTCGCCGTTGCCATCGGCGCGATGTTCGCTGCGGCAGGTGGGGTCGCAGCGGCCCAGACGCAGCAGGCGCCCGACGCCGGTGCGACAGCGGCAGTCGCTGAGGCGCAGGCCGGCTCGTCGTCGTCCGCGCAGCAATCGACCGAGCGTCGCCGCGGCGGCGCCAGGCAAGCACGCACGGATCGGAGTACTCGCGGGAGCCAGGACGCGCGGGCCGAGGTCGAGCAGGCCTACCCCGAGGCAACCCGGCAGAATCCCGAGACCAATGCGAGCGCGAGCGCGTCACGCAAGATGAGCAAGATGATGGATCTGTATGAGGCGGACGAGGGTGCCCAGGCGCGCGCGATCGCCGATGAAATCCTCACCGATTCGAAAAGCAATAGCTATGAAAAGGCCTACTCGGCCCAGTTCGCCGGACAGGTCGCCTACGACGCGGATGACCAGGACGCCGCCATCGGTTACTACAAGCAGGTGATCGAGTTGGACGGGCTGGACAACAATGCCCACTACAACGTGATGTTGAACCTCGCCCAGCTGCAACAGCAGCAGGAGCAGTATCCGGAGTCGCAGGCGACGTTTGAACGCTTCTTCAAGGAGACCGGAAGCCAGGATCCGACCGCGTTGATGATGCAGGGTCAGGGTCTGTATCTGATGGAGCGCTACGAGGACGCCGCTGCGACCATGGAGCGGGCGATCGCAGCAAGCGCCGATCCCAACCCGCAGTGGCAGGCGCTGCTCATGCAGGTCTATGCAGAAGGCGGCAACAACGCCGAAGCGGTCGGCATGGCCGAGAAAGTGGCCGCCGCCAAACCGGACGACAAGCGCGCCCAGATGAACCTGGCGGCGACCTACCAGACCGCCGGCATGCCCGACAAGGCAATTGCCGTCCTGGAGCAGCTGCGTGCCAGCGGTCAGCTCAGCACGGGTAACGAATACCAGGTGTTGTACGCGACCTATGCCAACATGGACGGGCGCGAGAAGGACGTGATCGCCGTGATCAACGAGGGCATGCAAAAAGGCGCACTGGAGCCCGACCATCAGGCCTATCTCGCGCTGGCGCAGGCTTACTACTTCTCGGACCAGCCCGATCTTGCGATCGACGCGTACAACAAGGCGGCCCCGCTGGACAGCGACGGAAGCACGTACCTGAACCTTGCCAAGGTCCTGCATCAGGAAAACCATATTTCCCAGGCGAAGGATGCCGCCAGGAAAGCGCTTGAAAAAGGCATCGAGAAGAAAGAAGACGCCAACCGGATCATTGCGCTGCCCGGAAGCTGACCGCATCACGAAACCGTGCATTGCCGCTTGGAATCAGCGGTTGAGTTTGATATATCCTAGGAGGTTCCCGCCGCCCAAAAGCAGCGGAAACCATTTGACGGCCCGAGGCGTTACGTACGCTCCCGGCACCCCCACCCGAGCTGATGGCGCATGACGCAAGACCTGGAAATCCCAACCAAGAAACGAGACGACCGCGAAGGGTTGAACTGGGCGCGTGTCGCCGGTATCACCATCGCGATTGCCGTGCACGCCGCAGCGTTGTTGTTGATGCTGGCGCCGATGGCAGCTCCTCCGGTGGATACGGCAGAGGAGGAGGTGACGATGGTGAACATCATCAAGCCACCGCCGCCGCCACCACCACCGCCGCCGCCGCCGCCGGAGCAGCCCAAGCCGATTACTCCGCCCAAGGAGTTGTCGCCGCCGAAGCAGACGCCGTTGCCGCCGCCGCCGGAACAACCGCCCATCATCGTCGATGACCCGAGTCCGATGGATGTCCCGGCGCCACCGCCGGCACCGCCAGCACCACCGGCGCCACAAGACACGCTGGGCTCGGTCAACCCGTCGTCCAGGGCCATGAACCCGCCGAAGTATCCGCCCTCTGCGGTCCGAAGCGGAATCGAAGGCACCGTGATACTGGTCATCAGTATCGATGCCCAGGGCAACGTGTTGGACATCGAGGTAGAGAAGTCCAGTCGTAACCGCGATCTTGACCGGGCCGCAATAGAGGCGGCCAGAAAGTGGCGGTTTGCTCCGGAGATCAGTAACGGGGTTCCGGTCGCCAGCCGGGTTCGCGTCCCAGTGGACTTCACCCTTGATTGACCTGGCAGCAAATGATTTCGCAACAACTGTCCAGATAACATCCTGCGCAGGCAACACCGATTCCCAGAACCACCCATTGCAGTACTTTGACTTTGCAGTTCCCTTCTTCCACGACATCCAAAGGTAAGCGTCATGCTTCAGGAAACCACCACCGCTGCCGCTGCTGGAGGCAACAACGCCGACGCGTTCCAGCAGATGAGCTTCTCCCACATGGTGCAGAACTTCGATCTGGTAGCCTGGATCGTATTCCTCACCCTCACGCTGTTTTCGGTGCTGTCGATCTACTGGATCGTCGTCAACCTGATCAAGGGTGCGCGGCTGCGCTCCAAGGCCGATCGGGTCATCGAGACGTTCTGGGAAACCACCAACGCGCAGGATGCCATCCGTTACATGGAAGAACAGGGCAGCTCGGAGCCGTTCTCCAAGATCGCACTCGATGCGGCCCAGGCTGCGGCCCATCATCAGCGCAACGAAGGCTCTCGCCTGGTCGAATCGCTGAATCGCTCCGAGTTCGTCGACCGCGCCTTGCGCCAGTCGGTGACCCGTGAGTCGATGAAGCTTGAAAATGGACTTACCGTACTCGCGACCGTCGGTGCGACCTCGCCGTTCGTCGGTCTGCTGGGTACCGTTTGGGGCATCTACCACGCCCTTATCCGTATCGGCCAGAGCGGCAACGCGTCGATCGATGCGGTGGCCGGTCCGGTGGGTGAGGCGCTGATCATGACCGCATTCGGTCTGTTCGTCGCGATCCCGGCAGTGGTGGCATTCAACTTCTTCACCCGCGTCAATCAGGTGACGAACAGCCGCTTCGATACTTTCGCCCACGACTTGCACGACTTCTTCGCCACCGGTTCGCGGGTGGGTGAGTTGCCGTCCCAGCGCTGATAGACCAGCGTTCCCAGGCATGAGGTTGGAGTCCGGATATGTCCTTCAGTTCAAATAGCGGTGGCCCGATGGCCGAGATCAACGTGACACCGTTGGTGGACGTGATGTTGGTGCTGCTGATCATTTTCATGATCACGGCACCGCTCATGGCGCACAAAGTCCAGGTCAAGCTGCCTGAAGTGGTGATCGAAGATACGAAAAAGGAGGCGCCGGAGGTGCAGCCGATCACGATCGCGATCGAGGCCGACGGCTCGGTGTTCTGGAATGACGAGCCGGTCACGCCATCGTTGATGGAGAGTCGTCTGTCGGTCGAAGCCCAGAAGACACCACAGCCTCAGATCAACGTGCGCGGCGACAAGACCACCAAATACCGCATCATCAAGGACGTGGTGAACGTTGCGCAGTCGCAAGGCATGCGCAAGGTGGGCTTCATCGCTGTCAGGGATCGCACCCAATAAACCCGGAGAACACGAAATGTCCATGAGTTCAAGCTCCGGCGGCGCGATGGTCGATATCAACGTCACCCCACTGGTTGACGTTCTATTGGTGCTGTTGATCATCTTCATGGTGACCGCGCCGATTGCTACCTACCCGATCGAAGTCAACCTGCCGCAACGTTCCAACCAGCCACCGCCGTTGTCCGAACCCCCGCCGCCGATCCGCGTGCGGATCGAGGCGTCCGGCCAGGTGTTCTGGAACAACTCGCCGTACCCGTTGAGCGCGATCGCGAGCATGATGAAAGCGGAAGTCGCGCGCGATCCGACCAACCAGCCACAGCTGGAGATCGACACCAACGATGATGCCGACTACGGCACGTTGGCACAGGTGCTGTCGCTGGCCAGGAATGCGGATATGAAGAAAATCGGTTTCGTCGAGAAATAATCGTCAAGCGCTACCGTGGATTTGGAAACGCCACCTTCGGGTGGCGTTTTTTTTGCCACATCGATCAGCCTTGATCGCCGTCCTGCAGGATCGACAAGTAGCCGCGTACCGTCGCCGCCAGTCCGGCATACAGCGCTTCGGCAATCAGGGCGTGCCCGATCGATACCTCCAGCAGGCCTGGCACCGTGCGCACGAATGCCTGAAGGTTGTCCTGGCTAAGGTCATGGCCGGCGTTGATTCCCAGCCCGACCGCCTGCGCCCGGGCGGCAATGGTGTGGAATCGGACCAGCATCGCTCCGCTGTTGCCAGCCGCTGCGGATTCGGCATACGGGCCGGTATACAGCTCGACCCGGTCGGCGCCTGTGTGTGCGGCCAGCTCGATGCTCGCGGCGCGCTCCGGGTCCCACGCATCGGCAAACAGACTGACCCGGCAGCCCGAGCCGTGCAACTGGTCCACCAGCGGGCGCAAGCGTTCCGCGTCACGTCGGAAATCGAAGCCGTGGTCCGAGGTCAGTTGGCCGTCCCCGTCGGGCACCAGCGTCGCCTGAGTGGGTCGTACCCGCTCACACAGGGCCAGGAACCCGGGGTAACCGGGGCGGGCGGGAGCGAAAGGATTGCCCTCCAGGTTCAACTCCACACCGCGTGAGGCGGTCAATTCCGCCAACGCAAGCACATCATCGGCGCGGATATGACGGGCGTCGGGACGTGGGTGCACGGTGATGCCGTGGGCTCCGGCATCCAGGCAGGCACGCGCGGCATCCACCACGTCAGGTTGGTTGCCACCGCGCGAGTTGCGCAACACCGCGATTTTGTTGACGTTGACACTGAGGAAAGTCATCGCCGAAGCATAACGCGGCGGGCAGGGATTTCGCGGCGGGCGCACACGAACCCCTACAGCAGCGGCGATACCAGCCGGGCCAGAGCTTCGGGTAGCCGGCTGCGCCACAACGGTCGTTCCCGGTCATCCCTGACCCGCACCGAGTTTCCGCATTCGTGCTCGACCAGCTGCGCCAGCTGCTGCGCCAACGGCCGATTGCGAAACAACACCGAGACTTCGAAGTTGAGGCGAAAGCTGCGGTGGTCGAAGTTTGCACTGCCGACGATGACAAGATCCTCGTCGCACACCAAGGCCTTGCTGTGCAGCAGGCGCGGACCGTACTCGTAGATTTGTACCCCAGCGGCCAACAGGTCGTCGAAGTACGAGCGTGCCGCATGGGTAACCAGCCGGCTGTCACTCATCTTTGGCAGCACCAGACGGACGTCCAGCCCGCCCAGTGCAGCGGAAGTCAGCGCCATCATCGCGGCTTCACCGGGCACGAAATAAGGCGTCATCAGCCAGACACGGGTGGTGGCGGAATGGATGGCGGCCACGTGCAGCCGATGGATCGCCTCCCAGGACGAATCCGGCCCCGACACGAGGGTTTGTGCCGATATCCCGCCCGGTTGCGGCGGCGGGTGGTCCAGCGTCAACGGCGCGGCGCCGGTGGCGTAGGCCCAGTCCTCGACAAACACCAGTTGAAGGGAACGCACGACGTTGCCCTCCAGGCGCACGTGCAGATCGCGGTAGGCATTGGGGTGGAGCTGTTCGTCCTGCTCGTCGGTGATATTGATGCCGCCGGTAAAGGCGGTGCGACCATCGATGATCACGATCTTGCGATGGGTCCGCAGGTTCAGCCAGGGGCGCTTCCAGAACCAGCGCAAGCGCATCGGATGAAACCAGCAAAACTCGCCGCCGGCGTCCAGCAAGGGCTTCAGGAATCTGCGCGAGACGCGACCGGACCCGACCGCATCCAGCAGCAGGCGCACCTTGACCCCGGCCTGCGCCCGCTCGACCAGCGCGTCACGCAACGCAGTCCCGGTGCGGTCGGGCAGGTAAATGTAGTACTCCAGATGGACGTGCTCGCGCGCCTGGGCAATGGCGGCGAGCAGTTGCGAATAGGTTTGCGCACCATCGACCAGCAACTCGGCGCTGGTGGCGGTAGTGGGGGGTAGGCCGGTCGTTGACTGGGCCAGCCGGGCCAGCTCGATCGCATCGGGATCCAGCGACTGGCCGGGTGGTGGCGGTGGCAGCGCGGCATGCGCGCGAACCCGGCGCAGCCGATGCCGCTGGATCTTCTGCGGCCCGAAGAAGTAGTAGATCAGGAACCCGAGGTAGGGCAGGGCCGCCAGGCTGATCAACCAGCTGAGGGTTGCCGCCGGCTCGCGTTTTTGCAACACGATCCACAGTCCCAACCACACCACATAACTGGCCCAACCCACCGCCAGCCATAGTTTGAGGTGCTCAATGGCGAGCAGGTCGCGCCACAGTTCAGTCAAGACGTCGATCACGGCGTACCCCCCGGCTCACGCGGCGAGTGCCATCAGAACAACACTGGCAGCAGCGGCCCATCCAGCCACAGCCAGCGGGTCATCCACGCGCACACGAATGCAATCACAACCGTCAATGGGACTCCCACCCGCAGGAAGTCGCCGAACCGGTATTGGCCTGGTCCGAGGATCAGCAAGTTGCCGTGATGGCCGATCGGTGTGAGGAAGGCAACCACCGCCCCCAACGCGGTGCAGACCACGAACGGAGTGGGGTCCATGCCCAGCGACTGGGCAAGCTCGACGGCAATGGGACCCAACAACACCGTGGTCGCGGAGTCGGAAAGAATCTGGGTCAGCAAGCCGGCCATCGAAAACAGGACCAGCAAGATCGCCAACACTGGCCAGCCGGCCACCACGTGGCGCAATCCGGAGGCCAGCAATTGCGCGGTGCCGGTCTGCTCCATGGCGATGCCCAACGGAATCACGCCGGCAATCATCACGAACACCCGGACGTCGATTTCCCGATAGGCCTGGCCGATCTCCACGCACCGGGTCGCAACGATGGCCACGGCACCCAGCAGGAACGCCAACGGCACCGGAAGCCATTCGGTCACGGCGGCAAGGATGGTCAACCCGAGGATCACCAGTGCCAGAGGCGCGCGCACCCGCCGCTTGGCCTCCCCGGCGAATGGCACCAGCATGAGGAAGCCATGATGGGTGGCCAGCTCGGCAAATCGCGACGGCCGGCCCCACAGCACCAGCAAATCCCCTTCGCGCAGCCGGGCGTCCGCCAACCGCGGCGCGACATGGCCTTCGCGCCGCCACAACCCGACGATGACGGCCCGGAACTGACGCGAGAAATCCAGCTCACGGATGCTGCGACCAATGAACTCCGAACCCGGTGCGACCACGGCCTGGACCAACTGCGCCTTGCCTTCATCCTCGCCGGTCGCCCGCGCCCCGAAGCGCGCGATGGCGTGCAGGTCGATGCCGGTATCGTCGTGCAGCGAGGCCAGCGCGTCCGCGGAGGCTTCCACCAGCAGCACGTCGCCACTGATGAGGGGACTGGAATCGCCCAGGTCGCGGCGCAACTTGTCGTCGCGCATCCAGCCGATCATGCGGAACTTGTCGCCCAGCGCTTTCTGCAATTCGGCCAATGGCCGGGTGCTCCAGCGCGAGCCTTCCACGATCAGCAGCTCGGTGCGGTAGCGATCCAGCCGCAGGTAGCCCTCATCGCCCAGCTCAGCGCCGCGCTTGGGCAGGATCCAGCGCGTGAGCAGCATGTAGACCATCCCGATCAATACCAGCGCAATGCCGATCGGGGTGATCGAGAAAATCCCCAGACCTTCCGCCCCGGTACGTTCCAGCAGGTTGTCGGCGAGCAGGAACGCCGGCGCGCTGACCAGGGTCAGGCAGGTGCCCAGCGAAGCGGCCAGCGACATCGGCATCAGCAATCGTGATGGGGCCAGCCCCTTGTCCTTGGCCAGCCGGCTCAGGATCGGCAGCATCATCGCGGTCACCATCACGTGATGGGTGAACGATGCCATCACCGCAACGGCCGGCATCGTCACCGCGATCGATCGTGCCTCGCTCTTGCCCGAGGCGCGGCCGATCCACTGGCCTATGTGCTCGGTGATGCCGGTGGCTGCCAGCCCGCCGGAGATGATGAAAACCGCTGCGACGATGATGGCCGGCTCACTGGCGAAGCCGGACAACGCCTGCTTCTCGTCCAGGATTCCGGTGACCACCAGCGCCAGCAGGATCAGCATGGCAGCCACGTCGACGCGCACCCGTTCGCTGATGAACAGGTACAGGCCGCCTGCCAGGATCAGCAGGAATGTCAGTTGCTGCAGGGTTATCGGAAGCCAGTCCATGGGGGCCATTGTGCGGTACAACACCGGACCTTCGCACGGTGGCCGCTTCCGTGATCGGCCACCGAACCATCACAGGCCATCCCATTACAATGGGGCTGCCGGAATCACGTACTGCAGATGAACCAGCCCAGCCCCCCACAACTTGGCGATGATTGCTTCCGACTGGCGGTGGAGGCTTGTGTCATCGGCATGGGCATCACCGACCTGGAAGGTCATTGGCGTGAGGTCAATCCGGCCGTTGAACGCATGCTGGGCCGTGACGCGACCGCCTTGATCGGTCGGACGGCATTTGACTGCCTTCACCCGGACGATGAGCCATCGGCGCGAGAGCAACTGGCGGCCCTGGTTGCCGGCCAGATCGCGACCATCGACCAGCAATTACGCTACCTGCGCAGTGACGGTGAGTCGGCCTGGCTGCAGGCCGACGTCGCGATACTGCGAGACCCCGAGGGGGCGCCTCAATACCTGCTGATGCAATGGCGCGATGTATCCGCCGAACACGGACGCGCGGCCGACGCGGAGGTCGCCAGCGGCCAGTTGCAACTGTTCGTTGACGCAGCCACGCACGACCTGCGCGCGCCGTTGCGGTCGATCGAAAGCTTCGCCTCACTGCTGGCCCATCGCACTGGCGACGCGCTTGACCCGACCAGCCAGGAGCACTTGACGCGGATCCGCAACGCCGCCAAGGGCATGGGCGGCTTGCTGGCGGCGCTGAGCGACCTGTCGAGTGCGACCCGCGTCGAACTCAAGCACGCGCCGGTCGATATCAGCCTGCTCGCCGACTGGGTGGCAGCGGAACTGCAGGATGCCGACCCGCAGCGCAATGCCGAGATCGTGGTGCAGCCGGGATTGATGGCGCACGGCGATGAGCATCTGCTCAAATTGTTGCTGGTCCAGTTGTTGCACAACGCGTGGAAATTTTCCCGTGACCGGCCTGCGGTGTGGATCGAAGTAGCCGGTCGGGTTCAGGGGGCCACCCTGGAGCTGCACGTGCGCGACCACGGCTGCGGTTTTGACGGGCAGTACGCCCACAAGTTGTTCGAACCTTTCCAGCGCCTGCATGGCCCCGATGACGGCGGTGGACATGGGCTGGGGCTGGCCATTGCCCACCGCATCATCGATCGCCATGGCGGACGCATCCAGGCGCAGTCCGAGCCGGGCGCCGGCGCCACCTTCTATCTGGAATTGCCCGCCGCGCGGGCCCGGGAATGCAATGCAGACACATAAGGTCATCCTGCTGGTCGAAGACAACCCGGACGATGTCGAGCTGACCCGGCTTGCCTTCGACGAGGCCAAGATCGCCAACCGCCTGGTCGTGGTCGGCGACGGTGCAGAGGCGCTGGATTATCTGTTCGCGCGCGGCGCCCACGGTGATCGCGATCCGGCCGACCTGCCCTCGATCGTCCTGCTCGACCTGAACTTGCCCAAGGTCGATGGCCGCGAGGTGTTACAGGCGGTGCGCGCCAACGAGGCGACCCGCAGCCTGCCCGTGGTGGTGCTGACCACCAGCACCGAACCGTTTGACGTGGAGGCCAGCTACGCGTTGGGCGTCAACAGTTATATCCAGAAGCCGGTCGACTTCGAGCAGTTTGTCTGGGCGGTCAAACAGGTGGGTTTGTACTGGTTGGTATTGAACCACCCGCGCACGCCGTAACCGGGTCAGGTCGCCAGCGCGTCACCCCTGCGCGTAGAGTTTTTGCGCCCGTTGGAACAGTATCCAGCTGGTGGCAATGACCTTGTCCCCGCCCACCGGCCGGTTGCCGCGGTGGGTATGGGTGAACGCCGCCGGCGCGATCAACAACGAGCCGGTCCGGGGTGCCACCTTGCGCCGCTGGTACAGGAACTCGGTCTCGCCTTGTTCAAACTCATCGTTCAGGTACACCGTCCATAACAGATGTCGGTGCAGCGTTTCCGCGTGCTGGTCGCGGGGATAAAGCTCGCAATGCCAATAGGGATAGCCGCCGCGGTCGCCGCGGTAGCGCTGCAGGTTGATCGCCCCCGGTCGCAGGACGGTCTGCACCACCGGCGCAAGGGCCGCATCGTCCATCGCCCGCAGGCGCTCGGGGGTTAGCCGATGATGCCGACCTTCCGCGTCCGGAACCTCCAGCATCAACGGCGCGATCAACGCATACGGATACCGGCGCAGGTAAGCCAGCAGGCCCCGGAGGACCGCATTGTTGAGCGTAGCCTCCACATCGCGCCACGGCTCGCGCCCGGTGATGGTCAGGTCCAGGCTGTCCTTCAGGTCGGGTTGTACGCCGCCACCGACCTGACCCGGCGTGGTGTCGTTGCTGCGTTCGAAGCGCGCCACCACATCGGCGCACCAGTCGCGTTCGAGCGCATCGTGTTGGGTCTCGATGAAGTCATCGACGTGGCCGCTATCCGGGTCGGTGCGGGACTCGATGGGGGAGGCGGTCATGTCAGGCATGGTGCTCCACGGAGCGATGGCAACAGCGGCCATTCTCGCACCCGACCCGCGGATATCGAAGCCGGGCGCACGAACCATACGCCGGCGTTGTAACTCTGCGGCCGGGATGTGTATCACCGGCGTTACACCGCTGAAAGCCAGTCACCGCGGGGCGATGGGCCAAATCGGGGGGTCCTGGCCGGATTTGACTGTGAGCCAGGTGTAACAACCGGCGATATAGAACCACCGGAATATCCTATTAACTCATTGTAAATAATGGGTTTTTCCGCTTTGGCATGGTGTCTGCGTGGAGGCTTAGACACCTACCGCGGGGAAATGTCATGCAAGGCGCTCGTCTCAAGCTCAGTCATTTGCTGTCGCCGCTGTTCATGGGCGTGTTGCTGGCGCCAGCGACGGCATTCGCGGCGGATGCCCACCAGGGCGTCAATGCAGAGCCGGGTGAGATCGTGCTGCTGCGGGATGTCTCCGCCCGTCATGCCTACCGGTCACCGCCACCGGGCATGGCACTGATCGTGGACCCGTCCCCGAAAAGCGAAATCAGCATGATGCTGGGCACCGGCGAATTGACGGACGCGGAATACGCGTCCATGGGCGCCGGCGCCGTGAGCCCGCGGCCGATTACCACCGTAGAGCGGATGACCACCCGCGCCATCGGCGGCTCGCTGGCGGGAGTGACCTCCGGCAACGGCATGCTTTCTGGAAGTGGAATCACCCAATCGCTGGGCGTGCACATGGGCGCGGTCGGCAATGTGACCCGCGGCATCGGTGACCAGGTGCAGGGCGCGCTGTCGCAGTTCCCGTTGGTATCGCCGCCCGCCAATGCGCCGCCGGGAGGGTGAGGATGGACATTCGTTCACTCACTGCGTTGACGACCGTGCTCTGCGCCGCGGTATTGGCCGTGGCCGTCGCGCCCGCCAACGCACAATCCGCCGATGACTACGCCGGCATGCTCGATTATCTGGCCAACAGCCGGATCGATGGCCAGGCGTTCGACGCGGCCAATGGCGCCATCGCTGTCAACCTGGCGGCGGGTGATTTCAACCAGCAAGCCAACCTGCGCAGCTTTTCCAGCGGTGAGCGCGCCGATAGCCAGGTCGTGGCCGTCCAGAAACAAACCGGCAACCAGTACGACATGCCCCTGCACGCCGCGGCAAGCATTGGCGGCGGAGCGTTCCATCGGACGAGCGGACTGGTGTCGATCAACCAGGCCAGCGGCAGTGGCAACGCGGAACTGAACGTTGTTACCGCCGCGCTGGCCAACCAGGGCATACGCGAGACGACCGACGGTGGATTGTCATCGGCCGTGTTCGCGACAGCGGGGGGGCAGCCGCTTCCGGATTCGAACGTGGCCATGACCGGCACGCGCAGCGTTGCGGTGGAGTCCACCGCGCTGCAGGGATTCGAGGGCGTCCTGCAACTCAACCAGATCGCGGGATCCGGTAACAGCATCAGCAACCAGTTTGGTCTGTCGGTGCATGGAGGCCCGTGAGCGACGTGTTTTTCAAGCAGTACCACGAGAGAGAGAGAGGAGTTACACCATGATCAACCTAAGGAAAACCGCCATCGCCATGGCTGTCGCCGCATTGGTGACCAGCCCGCTGGCCTTCGCGCAAACCGTCGACGACCCCAACATCAGCGCCGACATTCTCCATAACCATGTCGTCGTGGAAGACTGGGATATCACCGTCGACGACACCCGCAATACCACCGTCAACAACGACACCACCAACAGCACCACCGACAACACCAACGTCAACAATTACACCACCAACACGCAAAGCGATTCGTACTCCAGCGATGTGTCCATCAACGACGACCGCAGCTACAGCACTTCGGTAAGCGATTCGTACACCAGCGACTACACCAGCGACGTGTCCATCAACGATGACCGCGACTACAGCTGGAACAGCGATGTGACGGAAAACATCGAGCGCAACGAAGTGGTCAACTCCGATATCCGCAAGGAAGGCAACGAGCATCAGGTCGCGGTGTCCCTGAAGAAGGACCTGTCGCTGAGCTCCGATATCGCCATCACCGGCGCCCCCACCGTCTCGGGTGACATCGTCATTGATTCGGCCGCCATTGCGGTCGTCGACAACCGTCAGTCCTCCAGCGACAACGAGGGCTTCAACGACATGCTGACCAACGACGCTTCGATCGAGGATGACGTCGGCTCGGAAGCGTCCGGCAACCTGGCGTTCAACGTCGCCGCCGGTGACAACAACGTGCAGGACAACGCCGCCGCGCTGTCGGCTGCCGATGCCAGCTTTGCGTTTGGCATGGCCGACGCCGAGGTGTTCGTCAACCAGGCCGGTAGCGGCAACCTCACCACCAACGTCGGCGTGATCAACGATGCTGGTATCGGTGGCAACGCGTTCAATGCCGCTTCCGGCAACATCGGGGTCAACGTCACTTCGGGCAACAACAACCAGCAGAAGAACGCGCTGGCAGCCTCGGTCGCGACCAGTGCCTATGCGCAGTCCAGCGTCAGCTCCAACCAGAACAGCTCGGGCAACCTGACCGACAACATCGGCCATTATGAGAGTCGTAGCGAGACTGTCGATATCGACATCACCGGCTTTGTCGATGGCTTCACCGTCGCCGAAGGCTCGGGCAGCTATGAAGGCAGTGCCTCCGGCGAGTACGCCGGTACCGGCAACGCCTACCAGGCGCACAACTTCTATCCGGATGACTGGGATGAAGGTCCGCACCCGGGCGGTAACGATTCGGGCCATACCGACTTCGACGGCGAGGCCCAGGGTGCGGTCAACAATCCGTATCGCGACGTGGACGATGCCGGCACGGAAATCGGCGGGTTTGCGTTCGATACCGATGAAGCCGGCACGTACGAAGGCAGCGAGTCCGGGGAGCTGGGCTATTCCGAAATGGGCATAGCGATCCTCGACGCGACCTTGAGTGGCAGTGTCACCAACTGGTATGACATCGCGGTCAACGCCACCAACACGGCCAGCTTGTCGGGCAGCGCGTTCAGCGCCGCATCGGGCAACATCGGCGTCAACGTGTCGGCCGGCACCGGCAACATGCAGGCCAACAGCCTGGCCATGGCCGTGGCCCAGCCGTCCACCGGCGGTGGCGGCGAAATTCCTCCTGTTGAGTAACAAGATTCATCAAGGAGCGTAAAACCCCGGCCACTCCCTGATGGCCGGGGGTTCCCCGGAAGCCCCGCTCCACTTCCCCCGGGAGTGGGGCTTTCTCTTTCCAATGGATGAGCCATGTACCGAGGACTATTGATCACCGCCCTGCTGTCATGCGTCTGCATGGGAGTGGCGGCACCGGCCCAGGCCAGCGAGGTCGCCTTCAGCGGCGTGCTGCCCAACGGCGCGGTGTATACGGGCAACGTGGAGAGCATGCGTGAGGGCCGGTTCCGCAACGTGGTCCGGCAACAGACCGACTACAGCTGTGGTGCCTCCGCGCTGGCGACCATCCTGCGCTACGCCTACAACCTGGATGCGGACGAGAAGACCGTGATCCAGGGAATGCTGGGGGTATCGGATGCGGAGTTGGTGGCCCAACGCGGGTTCTCGCTGCTGGACATCAAGCACTACGTGGAATCGCTTGGGATGCGCGGTCGCGGCTACCGGGTCACCGAGGCGCGGTTGCGCACGTTGCGGGTCCCCGGACTGGTGTTGATGGATGTGCGTGGCTTCCGCCATTTCGTGGTGCTCAAGCAGGTGGTCGATGGCTATGCCGAGATTGCCGACCCGATCCTCGGCAACCGAAGTGTCCCGATCGAGGAATTCCTGGAGTCGTGGCCCTCGCGAGCGGTATTCGTCGTTATAGGCAGTGACTTCAATCGAAACACCGTGCTGCTGGATCCGGTCAGCCGGCCCAGCGCACGCGCATTGCTTGCCCGGCAAGCGCCAGTCACCGATGCGGAGTTGCTGGATTTTGGTTTCACCCATGCGGATCTATTCTGAAGGAGCGCAATCATGCGCATTCGCCCAATTCATCTTCTGGTCGCCGCCTTCCTGGCCTGCCTGCCAGCGGTCCCGGTCATCGCTGCGCAGGACGCCGGGCAGGCAACCCCTGGGCCGGCCGCTGCGCCTGGACTGACAGCCATCCCCGACCCCGAACTGGCCCTCATGCGCGGTCGCTATACCGTTGGCGACAACGCAGTGGCGTGGTTTGGGGTGTCGATGATCTCCACCTGGCAGACCGCGTCCGGTCAGACCCTGCAAAGTACGTTGGCGTTGGGTATGGACTTCAGTCAGTCACAAACTCCGACGATCTCTTTCACCCCGACGGTCAGCATCACCGCGGCGGATGCCGCGATGCCGGAGACCAGTGGGGTGGTGCGTAGCGTTGATGCCTCCGGGCTTGCCAACGTGTCGGGCATGACCCAAAGCGTGCAGGTTGCCGGTGATGGCAACCGCGCCAACAACATCACCCAGCTGAATGTCCGTGACGGGTCCGCACCGGCGGGCGCGGCGACCGGCATCGGTGCCAATGCGGCCCAGAACCAGGGCAATGCGTTGGCGAGCGCCAGCTTCCAGGACAACTCGGCCAGCGTGCTGCTGGCCATCGACGGCCAGGGCGCGGTGCGGCAGTGGATCGGCAATGGCGGTCTCGGCCAGTCCATCCAGTTGACTGCGGACAACCAGCAGGTCAGCAACCAGTTGCAGATCGACCTGGTACGGCAGTCGCTCGCCGCCAACGTGCAGCTTTCACAGAACGTGGCCCAGGCGATCAACCTGACCCGCGGCATCCCTGGCGGTTACTAGGCGTAGGCGGAGCCGATTCATGAGCACGGATGGCAGCTTGGACACCGAGGGAACCTGGCCGATGAAGATGATCACCGCCGCCATGGCTGGCGCCTTGATGTCGGGCGTGCCGGGCCTGGCGCTTGCCCAGCAGGCCCAAACCGCGCCGGATGCGCAGGACACGCCAGCTGTTGCCACAGACGTCACTGCCGCTGATCAGGCCGATGTCCAGGCGTTGCTGGCCGAGTTGGAGTTGCTGAAAAACAGCTACGCGCAGGAGGTTCGTCGCCTGCGCGAGTTGGACATGCAGGTCCAGGCCCTGCAATCGCGCGTGCAGGGCAAGACCATGCCCGCGCAGACCTCCGCGCCAGTGGCCAGCCGGAACCAGGCTGCACCGGCGACCGCAGCCCAGGCCGCTGCCACCCCGGTGCAAGCACCCGCGCCGTCGGCGGAAGGCTACGCCAGTACGGCCGCCGAGGCCAAGCAGGCGCAGCAGGCCCCGACCCGCAGCGTGCAGGACGTCAAGCAACAACAAGCGGCGTTGTTCAACCGCAGATTGACGCTGGAGAACAGTGTTTCCTACAACCGCTACGACCGCAAGCAACTGACCCTCACCGGCTTTCTCGCGCTGGACGCGATCTTCCTGGGCAATATCGCGATCGAGAATGTCGAGTCCGACACGCTGACCTACAATTTCGCCGCCCGGTATGGCGTCAGCCCACGCGTGACCCTCAATCTGGACGTGCCCTATATTGCCCGCAAGACGGTGTACCAGAAGGGCGGTGCAGGTGGGTCGGCAGCGGCGATCGCGCAGGAAGACACCACGGGTCACGGCATCGGCGACATCACCGTCAGCGGCAACTACCGCGTGCATCCGGAGAGCACGAGCTGGCCGGAAACCATCCTCACTCTTGGCGTTACCACCCCCACCGGACGCGAGCCGTACGGGATCTCCTGGAACGTACTGGAGCGCGATGACGACGGCTTCATCCGGTTCGCAGTGCCGGAAGACGAGCCCACCGGCAACGGCGTGTGGCAGACCAATATCGGCATGTCGATGGTCAAGACCGCCGACCCGGCCATCCTGTTCGCGAATTTCGGCTATATCCACTCGTTCAAAAACAGTTTCGACGATCTGGACAACAATCCTGACACCGTCAACCCCGGTGACGTGCAGCTTGGCCGCAGCTTCTACTTTGGCGCCGGCGTTGCGTTCGCCTTCAACGAGCGCACCAGCCTGAGCATTTCGGTGAGCGACAAGCTCAGTGCACGTGCACGCACCCGTTATGACGGTCAGGACTGGCTGAAGATCATCGGCAGCGATGCCAATGCGGCGATGTTCAACCTGGGCGTGACCTACGCGTTGAGCGAGCACACCACCCTGGTCAGCCAGCTTGGTATTGGCTTGACCCCGGACGCGCCGGACTTCAGCCTGTCATTCAAGGTTCCGTACATGCTGTAACCGGTGCCCGGCGGCGCGGCGCTGTTAGCGCAGGTCGCTCAATACCAGTCCGTGCTTCTTGCACAACCGGTACACCGTTACCCGGGACACCTTCAACCGGCGCGCGGCTTCGCTGACGTTGTATCCACTGTCACGCAGGCAGGCCAGGATGGCGTCGCGTTCGGCGCCCTCGCGTGCGCGGTCCAGGAGGTTGTTGCCGGCAGCGGAAGCGCACTTGCCGTGCCCTGCTGGCAAGGCGCCATCCACGTCCGCCACGCCTGCATCCGCCAAGCCCATGTCCTGTGCGGTTATCAGCTCGGTGTCGGCGGTGACGGCGGCGCGCTGAACCCGGTTGAGCAACTCACGTACATGGCCGGGCCAGCCGAAGCTGCGCATCGCCTGGCGCGCCTGCGGCGTGAACGAGCGTGCGCGGCCGGGATATTTGCGCTGGAAATCGTCCAGGAAATGCTGGGCCAGCAGCTCGATGTCGCCGGCCCGGTCGGTCAGATCGGGCATGTGCAGGCGCAGCACATTCAGGCGGTAGAACAGATCGCTGCGAAACCGTCCTTGCGAGACAGCCATGTCCAGGTCGATATTGGTCGCCGCCAGCACCCGTACATCAATCTCGATCGACTGGTGGCTGCCGACACGCTCCAGGTGGCCTTCTTGCAACACCCGCAACAAGTTGGTCTGTGCCTCCAGTGGCAGGTCGCCGATTTCGTCCAGGAATACGGTGCCGCCTTCGGCGAATTCGAACAGCCCGGCCCGTCGCGTGGTAGCGCCGGTGAATGCGCCGCGTTCATGGCCGAACAACTCCGACTGAACCAGATTGGCCGGCAACGCGCCGCAGTTGATCGCAGCGAACGGCTGGGTGCGGCGGCTGGAAAGATCGTGCATGGCCCGCGCGGCGACTTCCTTGCCGGTACCGGTGGCGCCGGTGATCAAGACTGAAAGGTCCACCTGGGCGTACTTGCGGATGCTCAGATGGGCGTCCTGCATGACCGGGCTTTTGCCGATCAACGCATCGATCCCGCGTGCATCGCCGCCGTGCTGGCTGCCGATGGCGATATCCAGTGCATGGATCAGACTGGTCAAATCCACCGGGGTCGTGAACACCTTCACGCAGTGGTCCAACAGGCGTTGTGTCGCGGGGTCTGCGGTCGTCGCGCGTGCGGGCCGGATGGCCATCAGCAACAGGTACGTGTAGTCGGAGGTCAATGGTTCGATCTGCGCCAAGCCGTCGTTACCGGCGCTGCGAAAATCGACCAGTCCGACCACCGTATCGCCGCCACGCATGCCGACCCCGCCGCCATCGGCCAGGTTCGCAATGCGGACTTGCCAACCCGCTGCCGCTAGCGCATCGCGTTCGCGTTGCAGTGGCCGCCCGAACCAGATGACGCATTGCCTGGACAGGTGTGGAATCGCAGCCATGAGACCCCTTCGAAAGCCGGTCGAATCGGATCAGCCCGCCCCGGCCGCGACCAATCGGCTTTCGGTGGCATCGGTCATCCCGCGGCGCCCATGAGTACCCACGCGGTGGTGACGTCGTCATGAAATCGGGCATATGACGACTTCGACCCTTGTCGGAGGGGCCTGTCCGGCGCATGACGACGCCAAAACGACCGGCTACGGCAGTAGCCGGTCATCCCAAGATGCGGGGCAGAAAATACGGCGCTGGGCGTTGGCTATCAACGGTACCAGCAAGGGTATCCGGCCACTTTCTGACCGCCAGTCCAGTGACGACGGGTTGCGGGCCTCGGCGTGGCGGGCTTACGCCTTCGCGTCGTCGGGGTTCTGGTCATGCTCGTGGTGATAGCGCACCGCCGCTTCCACCTCGTGGCGGGAACCCAGGAATACCGGCACCCGCTGGTGCAGACCGGTGGGCTGTACCTCCAGCATCCGCGTCCGTCCGGTGCTGGCGGCGCCGCCGGCCTGCTCGACCAGCATCGCCATTGGATTGGCCTCGTACATCAGCCGCAACTTGCCGCCCTTGGCCGCGCATTTGGCGTCCAGCGGGTAGCTGAAGATGCCGCCGCGGGTCAGCAGGCGGTGCACGTCGGCGACCATGCTGGCGACCCAGCGCATGTTGAAGTCCTTGCCACGCGGACCGGTCTTGCCGGCCAGCAGGTCGGCCACGTAGGCCTGCATCGGCGGCTGCCAATGGCGCTGGTTGGACATGTTGACCGCGAACTCCTGGGTGTCGGCCGGGATCTGCATCCCACGGGTGGTCAGCATGAAGCTGCCGATCTGGCGGTCCAGGGTGAAGGCGTGGGTGCCATGGCCGACGGTCAGCACCAGGGTGGTGTTGGGGCCGTAGGTGCAATAGCCCGCGGCGAGCTGGCTGGTGCCCGGTTGCAGGTAGTGCTCGTCGGCCGGCACGCTCACGCCCTCGGGACAGCGCAGCACCGAGAAGATCGTGCCGACCGAGATGTTCACGTCGATGTTGGAGCTGCCATCTAGCGGGTCGAACAACAGCAGGTAGTTGCCGCGCGGACCGTCCGGCGAGATGTCGGCGATCGGCACGCTGTGGTCCATTTCCTCCGACGCCAGCCCGGCCAGGTGGCCACCCCAGGCGTTGGCTTCCATCAGCACGTCGTTGGCGATCACGTCGAGCTTCTTCTGCGCCTCGCCCTGGATATTCATGCTGGCCTGACCGGGCGTCCCGGCGTCTCCCAGCACGCCGCCCAGCGCCCCTTTTCCAACCTCGATGGAGATACGTTTGCAGGCCCGTGCGACCACTTCGATCAGCAGGCGCAGGTCCGGACCGATGTGACCGGCGCGTTCTTCCTCGATCAGGAAGCGGGTCAGGGAGCGGGGCGAGGAGAAACTGGCAGCGGCGTGGGTCATGGCATCGAGGCGTCAGTGGCAACGGCCCGCATTGTAAGCCGCCCAGCCGGTTGCGACCGGCGGCACGGCGGTTCAGGTCAGGAGTCCAGGGTGTCAACACCGGTCTTGGCGTGTTTAGATCAACTACCCCATTGGTTGGAGTGTCATGCCTACCTACTCGGCGTTATCACTTGCATGTTTGCTCGCCGCCGGCCTGTTGGCAGGCTGCGAGGCCGCGCCGCCTGCGGCCCCACCGCAAGTGGATGCCAGCGCCACGCCGGCGCGCCAGTTGACCGAGTCGGTTGGCAGCGACGAGCAACTCAGCCTGGATGACCGGCTTACCTGTCAGGAAGCCGAGCTGTTCGAGCAACCGCCTTGGGTCCAGGCGGCGTGGCTGGCCCACGGCGTCGCGTTGTCATGCGAAGTCGATCCCGGCACCGCCCCCGAACCGCCGGCGATGCCGACCGCTGACACGACCGACGACGGCCAGCCGCTGCACGCCGCCAGCGCGAGGTGCACCGGTAACGGCAGCCTGCGCCTGTTCGGCTTGCCGGTACTGGCGGTCCGCGTTGCAGCGGTGGGTCAGCCCGGTCAAGGGCTGGAAATCGACTTGCGCGCCAGTGCCGGTGAGCTGGCCGTCGCCGCCGGACAGGCGCTGGGCCTGGTGCTCCCGCCGCGCCCGCCGGCCCCGGGACCTGCTGGCCAGGGTACGGGTGACAAGGAGGCGTACCAGGCAACGGCAGACGACGGCCGCATCTTTTATGTCACGGCGCGACAAACCGGACCGGTCCAGGTGACCCCGGAGCCGACCGGGATCGCGACCTTTGGCTGCCTGCGGCCGGAGTCCGTCATCGAAGCCGCCAACGATACAAACGCCAAGGCGGGGTAATCGGCTCAGACGTCGCCGTCGTCGAGCCAGCCCTCGCCACTCCCCCGTTGGTAGACCTTGTCGCCATCGCGCACCTCGCCGGCGGGGATTGAATCCTGATCGGCCAGTCGCTGGTAGATCGGTGCAAAGTCCGGCCCGGTGGCTTCCATCAGCTGCTCGAAGCCGTCGATCACGAAATAGGTCTTCTGGAAAGTGTCGATGCGGTAGCGGGTGCGCATGATGCGCTCCAGGTCGAAACCGATCCGGTTGGGCGCGTCCGATTGCAGGCAGTGGATCGACTCACCCTTGGAACTGACGATGCCGCTGCCGTAGATCCGCAGCCCGTCCTTCTGCTTGATGAGTCCGAACTCGACCGTGTACCAGTACAGCCGGGTCAGGTTGACCAGCGCATCTGCGCCTATGCCGTGTGCCTTCACGCCGCCACGGCCGTAGGCCTGCATGTAGTCGGCAAACACCGGGTTCATCAGCAGCGGCACATGGCCAAACAGGTCATGGAACAGGTCCGGCTCGGCCAGGTAGTCCATCTGCTCGGGCTTGCGGATCCACCAGGTGACCGGGAAGCGGCGATGGGCGAGGTGCTCGAAGAAGGTCAGTTCGGGCAGCAGGCCCTCCACCCCGATCAATTCCCAGCCGGTGGCCGCGCGCAAGGTCGGGTTGAGGTCGGTGAACCGGGGGATCTGGTCGGGCGTCATTTCCATCGCCGCCAGTGCCGCGATGAACTCGTCGCTGGCCAGTCCGGGCAGGACCTGCTTCTGGCGCTGGAACAATTGTGCCCACACCGCGTGGTCGGTCTCGGTATAGCGATCCCAGGGTTGTTCGACGACGGCGGTGGTATACACCGGCACGTAGCCCTTGTCGGTCATGCCGGATTGTTGGTTGTGGTTGGGCGATTCCATGCATGGCACTCCTGTAACGGGTGGAAACCCGGTGATACACACAACTGTAGCGACAAACCGCCGCAAATGGATTGCGTTGTTGCAGAGGGTGCCCGCTGTATTGCACGATACTTGCGTGTAATAGACCATGAGCGCATATATATGCCAACCGCCACCCTCGACCGTACCGATCTCCTATTGCTGGCGGCGCTGCAACAGGCCGGGCGGCAGACCAATGCCGAGCTGGCGCAGCAGGTCAACCTGTCGCCATCGGCTTGCCTGCGCCGCGTCCAGCGACTGGAGCGCGAGGGGGTGATTGCCGGCTACCGGGCGGTGGTCGGTCCGGAACATATCGGGCTCGGCCTGCAGGCTTTCGTGCGCGTCCAGTTGAGTCGCCACGACACCAAGGCGATCGATGCCTTCGGGGAGTTCGTCAATCAGTGGGACGAGGTGGTCGCCTGTCACGCTTTGACCGGCGACATGGACTACCTGCTGCAAGTCGTGGTGCGCGACCTGGAGCACTTCTCCCATTTCCTTCTGGACCGGCTGCTCAACCAGGCCGGCGTCGATGACGTCAATTCAAGTTTCGTGCTGCGCACGGTCAAGGCGTTCCGGGGGTTGCCGTTGCCAAGTGCCACATCCTGAACGCCGCTGATTCAGGGCTTGGCCCTAGGTGCCAGGCGGCAACTAGCTGCCGCTGTCGGTGATGACCGCGGCACCGTCGCAGTCGGACTTGTCGTCGAACCAGCCTAGTGTGGCCTTGCAGCGGGCAATCGCCTCGGCCTTCGCCGCCGCCGCGGCTCGCGACTTCGCGATCGCGGCATCGACCCGCGCCTGCTTCATCGCCGCCAGCTGCGCGCGGATCTGCGGGATCGCCGCCAGTGCGGCCTGTTCGCCGGCAAGGATCGCG
Organism: Lysobacter sp. A421; assembly: GCF_054052145.1. Classification (NCBI taxonomy): domain Bacteria; kingdom Pseudomonadati; phylum Pseudomonadota; class Gammaproteobacteria; order Lysobacterales; family Lysobacteraceae; genus Lysobacter; species Lysobacter sp. A421. Next base: position 248,649 of record NZ_JBSVRL010000002.1, read on the forward strand.
CGGTTACGCTGCGCGAAATCGGCGGCACCGATATCGTTGACCTTGGGACGGATCACCACGTCGGCGCGCGCCAGTTCCTGGGTGCCGAGCTGGCGACCCATGATCGTGACCGACTGTTTGACGATGCCCAGCAGGCTGTCGGGCATGTGGCCGCTGGCCTGGCTGGAGATGTCGACCGCGATCACGAACTCCGCTCCCAGCTGACGTGCGGCGTCGACCGGGACCGGGCTGACCACGCCGCCGTCGACGTAATGCCATTGGCCGATCGCCGCGGGTTCGAACACGCCGGGGATACTGCTGGAGGCGCGCACCGCCTGGCCGGTGTCACCACGCAGGAACACGCTGCGTTTGCCGTCCTCAAGCCGGGTCGCGACCGCGGCGAAAGGTTTGTCAAAGGCGTTGATCGGGCGCTGGTCGACCAGCGTGTTGACGTAATCCTGCAGCAACTGGCCCTTGATCAGGCCGCCCGAGAACAGCCGGACATCGCGGATCTTGCTCTCGTCGAGCGCGACCGCGTGGCGCTGCAACGCGAATGCATCCATGCCGCTGGCGTAGAGCGCGCCCACCATGCTGCCGGCGCTGGTGCCGGCGACCACCTCCGGCTCCAGGCCATTGGCTTCGAGCATCTTGATCACGCCGATATGGGCGAAACCTTTGGCCGCGCCACCACCGAGGGCGAGGCCGATGCGGATGTCGGGCACCACCGGCTCTGGCGCGACGGCATCGGGTGGCGTCGGCCGGGTCTGGCCAAGGCACGCGCTCAACAGCACGGCGATGGGCAGCAACAGCAGCGGGCGCAACCGCGAGGGCGCGTTCGTCGACATGATCAGGCAGTGATGCGGGTGAGCGGAGCGGGGAGCATACCGGTAACGGCTTGAACCACGGATTAGAACCCGCGGTCGCCGCTGATCAGGCCGCCAAGGCCGCCGAGCACCGAGCCTTCGCCCTTGTCGCGGCCGCCACCACCGGGCGCCGCCGCCAGCATCCGTCCGGCCATCCGCGAGAATGGCAACGACTGCAACCAGACCTTGCCCGGCCCGGTCAGGGTCGCCAGGAACATGCCTTCACCGCCGAACAGCATGCTCTTGATGCCACCCACGGCCTTGACGTCCATGTCGACGCTGGAGTGATAGGCCATCACGCAGCCGGTGTCGACGTCGAGCCGTTCGCCGGCCTTGAGGTCGATCTCCATCACGGTGCCGCCGGCGTGCACGAACACCCAGCCGTCGCCCTCGAGCTTCTGCATGATGAAGCCCTCGCCGCCGAACAGCCCGGTCAGGATTTTGCGCTGGAACTGGATCCCGATCCTGACCCCGCGCGCGCCGGCCAGGAAGCTGTCCTTCTGGCAGATCAGCCGGCCGCCATGGTCGGACAGCTTCATCGCCATCACCGTGCCCGGATACGGCGCGGCAAATGCCACCTTGGCCTTGCCCTGGCCGGCGTGGGTGAACACGGTGGTGAACAGGCTCTCGCCGGTGACCACGCGCTTGCCGGCCGACAGCAACTTGTCCATGAACCCGCCGCCACTCTGGCCACCGTGGCTGCCGTCGCCAAACACGGTGTCCATCTGCACCGCAGCGTCCTTGTACATGAGCGAGCCGGCCTCCGCGATCGCACTTTCACCGGGATCCAGCTCGACCTCGACGAACTGCATGTCGCTGCCGACGATGCGGTAGTCGATCTGGTCATCGTGGCCGCGGCCGGAGCCGGTTGATGGCAGTGCCGGCATGCTCGGCGGAGTCCCGGCGGTCACCAGATTCAACTCGGCGACATTGCCGACCGGTTGCCACTGGTCAAACCCTTCGCGCCAACAGAAGTCTTCGGGGTGCTGCTGCGCGTACGCGGATGCCGCGTTGTCGTCGAGCGGGCCGACCCGTGGGCTGTTGCTGCCGGCGCTGAAGTACCAACGGTCCATGGCGAATCCTTGTGTTCTGGTCGGGTGGGAATCCGAGTTTACCCGCCGCTGCGGATGCCACTTCAACCCGGGTAGGCACACGAGCGGCAGCGCGGTTGCTCTATGCTCAACCCGTGTTCGAACTCAGAAGCGTCACCAAATCCCACGGTCGGGTGATTGCGCTCGACCGCGTCGACCTGCGCATTTCCGCCGGCCGCACCACGGCGCTGATCGGTCCCAGCGGCGCCGGCAAGTCGAGCGTGCTGCGGATGCTGATCGGGCTGGACTGGCCCGATGACGGCGAGGTTCGTTTTGATGGCGAGCCGCTGCAGCCGGGGCAGTTGCTGGAACAGCGTCGCCGGATCGGTTACGTGATCCAGGAAGGCGGGTTGTTCCCGCATCTCAGCGCCGCTGCGAACGCCGCGTTGCTGGCGCGCACGCTGGGCTGGTCGACGGCGCGAATCGACGCGCGCATTACGGTGTTGGCCGCTCTGTGTCGGCTGCCGGCCGCTGCGCTGCAACGCTATCCGGCCGAGTTGTCCGGCGGCCAGCGCCAGCGGGTGGGACTGATCCGGGCGTTGATGCTGGACCCGAAAGTGCTGTTGCTGGACGAGCCGCTGGCCGCGCTCGATCCGATCGTCCGCCATGAGCTGCAAGCGCAGATGCGCGAGTTGTTTGCCGAGCTGCGCAAGACCGTGGTGCTGGTCACCCACGATGTTGCCGAGGCGGCGTACCTGGCCGACACCCTGGTGTTGCTGCGCGGCGGGCGTATCGTCCAGCAAGGCCGTGCGCGTGAGCTGCGCGATGCACCAGTCGAGCCGTTCGTGACCGAGTTCATGAGCGCCCAGCGCAGCCTGGAGGAATGCCTGTGAGGGCGCGGCTGGCGATTCTGGCGGCGATTCTGGCGGTCTGCGGGGCCAGCGTGTCGGCGGCGCAGGCCAGGCCGGTGGTGATTGGCTCCAAGGCATTCACCGAATCGGTGATCCTGGGTGAGATCGGCGCCGGCCTGGCGAGCGACGACGGCGTCGTGGTCGAGCACCGACGCCAGCTCGGCGGCACCCGCATCCTGTGGCGGGCGTTGATCGAAGGTGAGGTTGACGCCTACCCCGAATACACCGGGACACTGAAGCAGGAGCTGTTGTTGATGCCCGCCGCGACCACCGACCAGGTGCGCGACGCGCTGGCCGAGCGCGGGTTGGCCATGACCGGGCCGCTGGGCTTCAATAACACCTATGCCCTGGGCATGCGGGCGACACGGGGGGCGGAACTCGGGATCAAGACGATCTCCGACCTGCGCGCATACCCGGCGCTGGTGATCGGCCTGAGCAACGAGTTCATGCAGCGTGCCGATGGCTGGCCCGGTCTGCGACGCGAATACCGGCTGCCACAGCAGCCCGATGGCCTGGACCACGATCTTGCCTACCGCGGCCTCGCCAGCGGCGCGTTGGACGTTACCGATCTGTACAACACCGATGCCGAGATCCCCTACTACCAGTTGTCGGTGCTGGAAGATGACCGCGGCTATTTCCCGCAATACCAGGCGGTATATCTGTACCGCGCCGACCTCGCGCAGCGCGCGCCGGACTGGTTGGAGCAGCTGCGGGGCCTGGCCGGACGAATCGATGCGGCCACCATGCAGCGGCTCAACGCACGGGTGAAGATCGACGGTGAGACCGAAGCGGCGGTCGCGGCGGATTGGCTCGGCGTCGCCGCACCTGAGCAGCGCACTCGCGCATCCCGGGTCTGGCAGCGCACCGGCGAGCATCTCGCGCTGGTCGGCATCTCGCTTGGGTTGGCGTTGCTGGTGGCACTGCCGCTGGGAATACTGGCCGCTCGCAGGCCGCGGCTGGGGCAGGTGATCCTGACCGCGACCGGGCTGCTGCAGACCTTGCCGTCGCTGGCGGTATTCGTGTTCATGATCCCGCTGTTCGGGATCGGTGCCGGGCCCGCGATCGCGGCGCTGTTCCTGTACAGCCTGCTGCCGATCGTCCGCAACACCCACGCCGGGCTGACCGGGATCCCGCGCGAGTTGCGCGAAACCGCCGCCGCGCTCGGGTTGCCGCCGCGAACGCGGTTGCGGCGGGTCGAGTTGCCGCTGGCGTTGGGCACGATTCTGGCCGGCATCAAGATTGCGGCGGTGATCAACGTCGGCACCGCCACCCTGGGCGCGCTGATCGGCGCCGGCGGCTATGGCCAGCCGATCCTGGCCGGCATCCGGCTGGACGACATCGGTCTGATCCTGGAGGGCGCGGTACCGGCGGCATTGCTGGCGCTGGTGGTGCAGGGCGGATTCGAGCTGATCGAGCGCGGACTGACCCCGCGCGGATTGCGGCTGGCCGCGCGGCAGTGACCGTTACGCCGGGGCAGGCATCACTCGCGCCGCCGGAACGGCAACACTACGCCGCGTTGGTCATCCTCGGGCCGATGCCACAACACCGGCACGTCATCGGGCGAGGGTGGCTCCAGGCTGTCGCGCTGGTCGCGTAGCGCTTCTGCCGCCGCTTGCTCCTCTTCCAGATCCCAGCTGTACTTCTTGCGTGGGGGTTGCGGGTCCAGCCGACGCCACAGCAAGGCGGCAAGCACCCCACCGATGGCGCCGCCGAGGTGGGCCTGCCAGGACACCCCGACCTCGCGCGGGAACACCGTCAGCAACATGCCGCCATAGAGGAAGAACGCGATCATCGCCGCTGCAATCGCCGGCCGGTCGCGGCGCAGCAGGCCGAGCACGAACACCAGGAACATCAGGCCGTGGGTGATGCCACTCGCGCCGAGGTGATGCGAGCCGGCCTCGCCCAGCAACCACGCGCCCAGCCCGGAACCCAGCCACATCAGCGGCAGTGCACGCACCGTGGCGTGCGGGTACATGCCGCCGGCGAGCGTGCCCAGCATCAGCAGCGAGATCGCATTGGCGACCAGATGGTCGAAAGAGCTATGCAACAGCGGCGCGCCGATCAGGCCCAGCAGGCCGATCGCCGACCATGGCTGCACCATCCAGTTACGCAGGTCCACGCTGCCCTGGGCGGAAAGCACCACCACCAGCAGCAACACGAACCCCAGGCTGAGGTTGAATGCGCCCATCCAGCGCTTTCGGTCCACCGCGCGCTGGGTCTTGGCGTCCAGCGGGCGGGCTTCAATGTCATCAGTGGCAGCCATCACTCAACTGTGGAGACCGCGGCGGCAAATACAAGGCTTGCGGCCCCGGTAGAATGGCCGGATGAACAATGCAATCCCTGCTGCCATCCCCACCGTCCACCTGAAGAACGCCTGGAAATCCTCGCACCCGTGGATCTTCCAGAGGCTGGTCGCCAAGCCCGAAAAGCGGCCCAGGTCCGGCGAGATCGTCGATGTGATCGGGGTGGATGGCGACATGATCGGTCGCGGCTTCTACAACGGCCACTCGCGCATCGCCTTGCGCATGCTCGACCACAACCCCAATGCGGTGATCGATGCGGACTGGTTCGCACGCAAGATTGCCGCGGCGGTATCGCTGCGCCGGGACGTGCTGAAGCTCGACGAGGTCAGCGATGCCTGGCGCGTGTTCCACAGCGAGGGCGACGGCATCTCCGGTCTGGTGATCGACCGTTACGCCGACTTGCTGGTGCTGGAGTTCTTCAGCGCCGGTGCGTTCCGCTACCGCGAGTGGATCCAGGCGGCGTTGCGCGAGCAGTTCCCCGGTTGCCGCTTCTACATGTTTGCCGATGAGCATGTGCAGAAGCAGGAGAGCTTCGACTTCCGTGGCACCGAGCCGGTCCAGCCCAGCGTGATCACCGAGCACGGCATCAAGTTCCGCGCCGATCCGTGCGGGGCGCACAAGACCGGCTTCTTCGCCGACCAGCGCGAGAACCGCCAGTGGTTGAGCCAGCACGTCGAAGGCAAGCGCGTGCTGGACCTGTGCTGCAACACCGGCGGCTTTGGCATCTACGCCGCGGCGCGTGGTGCGGCCGAGGTGGTCGGGGTCGATATCGATGCCGACGTGCTGTCGATCGCCAAGGGCAACGCCAAGCTCAACAACGCTCACGTCAAGTTTATCCAGGCCGATATTTTTCCGTGGTTGCGCGATGCGGGCAACGCGGGCGAGCAATACGACGTGGTGATCCTGGACCCGGCCAAGATGACCCGCGACCGCGAGCAGGTGATTCCTGCGCTGAAGAAGTACCTGGACATGAACAAGCTGGCGATGAGCGTGGTCAAGCCCGGCGGGCTGCTGGCGACGTTCTCGTGCACCGGGCTGGTGGCGGAGGATCAGTTCCTCGACATGATCCGGCGCGCGGCGTTCTACTCCAACCGCACCGTGCAGATCCTCAAGGTCGCCGGCGCCGGGGCCGACCACCCGTGGCTGGCGCAGGTGCAGGAGTCGCGTTACCTGAAAGCGGTGTTCTGCAGGGTGTTGGACTAAGCGCCGCCGCAACAGCAACAGCAACAGCAAGAACAACCGCGAGAGCGAGAGGGTGCGGGCGCCGGATGGGCGACGCCCGGTGCGGGTATTGCTACTCGGTTCGGGCGGCCATCCATGGCCGCACTCACCGCCGTGCGCCATCCATGGCGCACTCTCCGCAATACCCACACCGGACGCCGCTTCGGCGTTACCGGATACCGCTTCGGCGTTTGGCTGCCGGCGGTTCTTTGAGTGAGCGTCATCTCCCAACAAACCGTCATCCCCGCGAAAGCGGGGATCCATGGACTTTAGGCCGTTGATCGGCACCGAAACAGCAGCCGGTGGGGCAGGAGGCGGACTGTGGGGGGATTGCGGAAAAGCGGGCCATGGATGGCCCGCGGCCCGCCTCAGGGCAGGATGCCCTGACGAAGGGCTGGAGCAATCCCCCCGCAGGCCGCCTCCTGCGCAGGACGGGCGCTCCGAAGCCGGTAGAGCTACAAGGCGCGCCCGTCGTAAGGGTGGACCGGGATTGCCTCCAGATCGATGTCTTCCAGGCAGCGGATGTTGATCGCCGCTACTGCGTTGCCCTTGGGGTCGACGCCCTCACCGTACGGATGGATCCCGCAGGTAGCGCAGAAGCGGTGTTCAATCAGGTGCTTGTTGAAGGTGTAGATCGACAGCGCGTCCTCGCCGGTGACGCGCAGGCGGTCGCGTGGCACGAACCACAGCAGCGAGCCCTTGCGCTGGCAGATCGAGCAGTTGCACGACACCGCGGTACCGATCTCGCCGTCGGCTTCGAACGTTATCTTGCCGCAGTGGCAGCTTCCCTTGTGGGTCATCGCGGGCCTCCTTCATCGGCCGATGGGGTGTGGTGACGATACTCTCCCGCCCCCGCGTCTCAACTGCCGCGACGGCGCCGGATACACTGGTGGCATGCCTGAATCCTCATTGCTGCTGATAATCCTGCTGCTCGCGGTCCTGGTCGCGATCGTATTGCTGGTCCTGCTGTTGCTGCGCAAGCCCGATGCGGTGCTGGAGGCCCACCGGGCCGGGCTGGAGCAGGCCTTGCGCGATGAGCAGCGCGACGGCCGCGGCGAGTTGCGCCAGCAGCTGGACAGCATCGCCCAGCAGCAGGACACGCGCATGGAAGGCTTCGGCGGCAAGCTGACCGAGCTGACCGTGCGTACCGACCAGCGGCTGGACCTGTTGCGCGACGCGCTGCTGGAGGACGCGCGCAAGGCGCGCAGCGAGGGCGCCGAACTGCAGCAGCGCTCCAGCGATGCGGTCGGCCAGCGGTTGACCGAGTTGACCCAGCGCAACGAGCTGCGCATCGGCGAGATGCGCACCACGCTCGAGCAGAAGCTTCGCGAGCTGCAGACCGACAATGCTGCCAAGTTGGAGCTGATGCGCGCGACCGTTGACGAGAAACTGCAGACCACCCTGGAGACGCGGCTGGGCGAGTCGTTCCGGTTGGTGTCGGAGCGGCTGGAGCAGGTCCAGCGCGGGCTCGGCGAGATGCAGCAGCTGGCCAGCGGTGTCGGTGACCTCAAGCGCCTGCTGACCAACGTCAAGACCCGCGGCACGTTTGGCGAGGTGCAGTTGGGTGCGTTGCTGGAGCAGGTGCTCACCGTGGAGCAGTTCGACTGCAACTACGCCACGGTGCCGGGCAGCAGCCAGCGGGTCGAGTTCGCGGTGCGCTTGCCCGGTACCCGGCCGGACACCCCGGTGCGGTTGCCGATCGATGCCAAGTTTCCGCGCGAGGATTACGAGCGCCTGCTGGATGCGCAGGACCGGGCGGACGCGGAGGCCGTCGCGGTGTCGTCGTTGGCGCTGGAGCGCCGTATTCGCGATGAGGCCAAGAAGATCCAGCAAGCCTATGTCGCTCCGCCTCACACCACCGATTTCGCGTTGATGTTCCTGCCCACCGAGGGCCTGTTTGCCGAAGTGCTGCGTCGCCCCGGCCTGTTCGAGAACCTGCAGCGCGAATACCGGGTCACCGTAGTCGGCCCGACCACCCTGCTGGCCCTGCTCAACAGCTTGCAGATGGGCTTTCGCACCCTGGCGATCGAGCAGCGCTCCAGCGAGGTCTGGCAACTGCTGGGCGCGGTCAAGAGCGAGTTCGGCAAGTTCGCCGGGGTGTTGGAGAAAACCCGCAACCAGCTCGACACGGTGCGCAACAGCATCGACGCTGCCGGCGTGCGTACCCGGGCGATCGAGCGCAAGCTCAAGGGCGTGGAGACACTACCGGCCGACCAGAGTCAACGCCTGCTGGGTGCCACGCTCGAGGTTGATGATGAAGACGAGGGTTGAGCCTGGCTCTCAGTTGCCCGGCGGCATGACCGGCATTGCACCCACCGGCACGATCGGGTTGTCGTCTTCCAGCAAATAGTCGGGCAGCGCGGTCTCGCCTTTGTCCTGCATGCGCTCACCAAAGATCTGGTAATCGCGGCGTTGCATCCACGCGTCGCGAACCAGCGCATAGTCGTCGGCGGCGCCGACACGCAGGCTGTCGGTGGCCAGCAGCTGGGTACGTACGTTCACCAGCTGCAGGCCCTGCAGCGGTATCCGGACCTTGTCTTCTTCGATCTGGCGCAGCGGGCTCAGTGGCGCGTCACCCACCATGCCGAACACGTCACGGATGGTGCGTGGCCCGAACAGCGGCAGCTCGACGTAACGCGAACGCTCCCAACCCCAGATCCCCAGGGTCTGGCCGAAATCTTCGCTGCGGTTGTCCAGCGAGGCGTCACTGGCCGGGTCGAAGATGCCGCCGATGCCCAGCGTGGTGTTGAGGGCGAAGCGCCCAAGCGACTGCGCCGCCTCCGCCGGCTTGCCCTGCAGCAGTGCATTGACGGCGGTCACCGGCTGGCCAAGGTTGCTGAAGAAATTGCTCACGCCCAGCCGGATCGGGCGTGGCACCGCAGCCACGTAGGCACGTGCCAGGGGCCGTGCAACGGCGCGGTCAATGAAGTTGTTGAACACGTGCATCTTGCGGTTGTAATTTTCCCACGGGTCGTAGGCGCCGCGTATCCGGGCCGGCTCGGGCAGGGTTGGATCGGCGACCGGGTCATAGGGCTGGCCATAAATCGCGTTGAAGTCGAGCTCCGCCGGGGTGGGCGGGGCTTGCGCGCTGCCGGGCCCGCCGCCTGCCGTTTCCACGATCCCGGCCGGTGGTGTGTCAGAACCGTCGGTGGCCGCGATCTGGGCCGAGGTGTCTGTCGCGGCCGGAGCCATGGCCTGCTCCGCGGCCGGGGTCGATGCACAGCCGACGGCACCAATGGCCAGCACGAAGGCCAGCGCGGGGCCGCAGAAGGCGGCAGCATCCCTGTCACGACGAGGGCTGATGGATTTTTGCACAGACATTGGGGGATTCTAAGGGACGATCGGGGCAACCAGGACCAGCGGGGGCGGGACGTTGAATCCCGTTACCTGGTTCCGGTCACTCAATGGGAGAAATCCAGGTCCGAGCCAAGCCGGTAGGCGGCACGAAGCTCGGCCAAACCCACCGGATCACCCACGATGGCGACTTTGCCAGCGCGCGAGGCCAGCTCGGCCAACAACGCCACGCCGGCGCTATCGACCCGGCTGACCTGACCCAGCTCGAAGCGGATAACGGACTGCAACTGCGGCAGGGCGGATTTCCACAAGGCGGGCACGGCTTCGCGTTCCAGCGCGCCGTTGAACACCAGCGCATCGCCATCGCGTGAAACCGTTGCGGGCCGGGTCGCCATGGCTACTTGGCGTCCGCCTGCAGCTTGCCGGCTTCCAGATCAGCGGCAACTTCGGCGATCGACTTGCGCGACAACGGGGTGTCGAACTGGTTGCGGAAGGTCTGGATGAAGCTCACCCCTTCCACCATCACGTCGAATACCTTCCATTGCCCGCCGACCTTGTGCATCAGGTAATCGACCGGAATCGGTTGGCCGCCCTGGCGCAGGAACTCGCTGGATACCTTGACCATCGAGCCGCCACGCAACGGGCTCTCGGAATTCACCCGGACCTTCAACTGGGCGTTGAAGTCCAGCAGCGATGAGCCGTAGCGCTGCATCAGGTTGCTGGTCAATGCATCGGCAAAGCGTTTGACGTCGGCATCGGAAGCGCCACGGCCATGACGGCCCAACACCAGCCGCGCGGCGTAGTTGGCGTCGAACATCTGGTCGAATTCACCGGCGATGAACGTGCTCAGCGCGGCGCGATCGGTGGTGAACTCGTCGCGACGGGCTTCCAGGGTGGTCAGGATGCGGGTCGCGTTGTCGAGCACCAGCTTGCTGGGCGCGGTGGCCGGCGCGGCGGTCTCGGCCTGAGCGGGCGCACCGGAGGCGAACGCGAGGACAGGCGACGTCGTCAGCACGGCGGCGGCCACCAGGGCAGCCAGTACGGTCGGGATGGGATTGCGAGTCATGGCAGTTATTCCTTGACGGGGGCAGGTTCGCTTTCCTGCAGGTAGGCCGGCACGTCGGCAGGGGCGGGTGTATCGGCATTGCCGGCGGGTGTATCGCCATTGTCCGGACCGCCGCTGAACATGTACTTGCCGACCATCTGGATCAGGTCGACCGACGACTGGGTAAGGAAGATCTGGTCGCCGGGCTTCAGCGGCTCCAGGTCACCGCCAGGTTGCAGCCCGATGTAGCTCTCGCCGAGCAGGCCGGAGGTCAGGATCGCCGCGCTGGTGTCCGATGGCAGGTCGTTGTAGCGCTCATCGATGGCCAGCGTCACCACCGAATCCAGCTTCACCGGGTCCAGGGTGATATTCGACACGCGACCAATCGCCACCCCGCCAATCTTGACCGGGGCGTTGGCGCGCAGCGGGCCCAGGTTGCTGAAGCGGGCGGTGATTTCGTAATCGCTGCCGCCAAACCAGCCCAGCTTGCCATTGGTGGAGCTGATCGCCAGCACCAGCAGCGATGCCAGCGCGAGCAGCAGGAACGCGCCAACGGCGAATTCGATACGGGGGCTACGGTTGCTCATGGTGTCTACCTTGGTGCTTGCGCGCATCGATTAGATGCATGGGGTTGTTGATGCATGGTGCTACTGGAACAACAGTGCGGACATCACGAAGTTCAACATCAGCACCAGCAGCGAGGCGTTGACCACCGCCTTGGTGGTGGCGACCGAGGTGCCTTCGATGGTCGGCTCGGCGTGGAAACCGACGTAGGCGGCGACCAGCGCGGCGACCGCGCCGAACACGGCGGATTTCACCATCGCCATGCCGAAGTCATCGACCAGATCGACGCTGTCGCGCAATACCTGCCAGAAAATACCCGAGTCCACGCCGATCACGTGCACCGCTTCCAGGTAACTGGCACTGATCGCCAGCGAGCAGAAGAACCCGGTCAGCAGCGGCACGCACAACACCGCCGCCCAGAACCGTGGCGCCACCGCCTTGCCGACCGGATCGATGCCCATCAGGCCCAGCGCGGTGATCTGGTCGGTGGCGCGCATCAGGCCCAGCTCGGCGGCGATCGACGAACCGGCGCGGCCGATGAACAACAATGCGGTCAGTACCGGGCCCAGTTCGCGGTAGATGCCCAGCCCCAGGATCATGCTGACCTGGTTGCTGGCGCCGTAGGTGTCGAGTGCGCGATAGGCCAGCAACGTCAGCGATAAGCCGACGAACGCGCCGCCAACGGCGATGATTGGCAGCGAACGTGCGCCGATCTTGTAGATCTCGCGGACCAGCTCGCGGAACAGGTCGACACTGGGCACCGAGGCACGCAGCACCGACAAGGTAAACAGGCCGGCGCGGCCAACGGAGCGGGTAGCGGCAGCCAGGGCCATCAGGCGACTTCCTTGGTGGTTGCGGTGGCGGGGTTGCCGGGCTCGGTGCCACGAAGTTCGGCGCCGCGAGGCAGCGCGTCAAAGCCGATCGGACCGTCCGGGTTGCCGTCCAGGAACTGCCGGACCAACGGGTCGGTGCTGGCCTCCAGCGCGTCCGGGGTGCCGGAGAACACGATCGTACCGTTGGCGATCACGATGGCATGGTCGGCGATCGGCAAGGTCTCGCGGACGTGGTGGGTGACTACGATGCTGGTCAGGCCAAGGCTGTCGTTGAGCCGACGCACCAATTCCATCACCACTCCGCTGGCAATCGGGTCCAGCCCGGTCAGCGGCTCGTCGTAGATCATCAGCGGCGGGTCCATCGCCAGCGCCCGCGCCAAGGCGACCCGGCGCGCCATGCCGCCGGACAGCTCGCGCGGGAAGGCGTCCGCTGCCGCGCGCAAACCGACCGCGTGCAGTTTCATCCGCACCAGTCGCTCAATCACCGGTTTGGGCAGCCGGGTATGGGTGCGCAAGGGCAGGGCGACGTTCTCGGCGGCGGTCAGGTCGGTCAGCAGCCCGTTGCCCTGCAACATCACCCCGATGCGCTTACGCAGTTCCAGCAACGGTCGCGACGCGCGCGGCATCGGCTGGCCGAAGATCTCCACCGAGCCGGCCGCCGGCCACAATTCACCGGTCAGCGCCGCCAACAGGGTGGACTTGCCGCTGCCCGACGGACCCAGCACCGCGACCACCTGCCCGCGCGGGACTTCCAGGTTGATATCGCGCAGCACCACCTGGTCGCCCCGGTCGAGGCGAAGGTTGTTGACGCGGACGATGGGGTTGGAGTCGGTCATCGGCAAGGATTGGCGCGCCGGCATGCAGGCGCAGACATCGCGCAGCTTGGTGGGCGGCACCTGAACAAGGGTTGTCGACATTGTCGCAGGGTGTTGCCGCTCGCGCAGGCATTGGGGCCAGTCGCGGCGTTTGCGACGGCGCTGCGGCAAGATGAGAGCATGCCCGACGCTGCCGATTTCCGCCTCTACCATTCCAACGCACTTGATCTGCTGGCCAACCTGCTGGCGGCGGAGTTGCGCACGCCGGCGCCGGGGCAGTCGCTGCTGACGCCCGATATCGTGTTGATCCCGCAGGTGGCGATGCGGCGTTGGCTGCAGGCGACGCTGGCGCAGGCGCATGGGATCGCGGCGAACCTGGAGTTCCTGACCCCGGGCGAGTTTGTCCAGCGGGCGCTGGATGCCAACGTGCCCGGCGCGGCGGATGATCTGGCTGCCGACGCGCTGCACTGGCAGCTGTACGGCGCGCTCACCACCCCGGCACTGTTGCGCGAGCCGGCGTTGCGGGCGCTGGCCAGCTACCTCGCCGATGGCGACGCGCTCAAGCCATGGTCGTTGGCGGGCGAGCTGGCCTCGGTGTTCGAGAAGTACCAGGCCTGGCGGCGCGACTGGCTGCTGGCCTGGGAGGCCGGGAAATCCCCGCTCGATCCGCAAGCGGTGCTGTGGCGTCATATCGCGGCGGGTAAACGCCATCGCGGGCGCCGGATCGACGACTATCTGCGCGGCTTTGCCGAGCCCGGCGCGCCGTTGCCGGCCGGGCTGCCATTGCGGCTGTTCGCGTTCGCGACGCTGAATATCTCGCCGGACGTGTTGCGGGTCATTGCAACCCAGGCCCGGGTCGGGGTGCTGCATTTCTACCTGCCTACCCCGACCCGGTCGTACTGGGGCGACCTGCAGACCCTCGCCGCGAGATTGCGGGCGCAGGCGGCCGACCCGTTTGCCGATGACGGTGCGGACAACCCGCTGTTGCAGGCCTGGGGCGCGGCCGGGCGCGACTTCATGGCGGTGTTGGGAAACTACGAGGTGGTGCATCCCTCGGGCGAGATCGCGGCGTATGTCGATCCGGAGCAGGCCGGCAATTCGCGCACGTTGGCCGAGGACGGGCTCGCCGACAGTCTGTTGAAGCGGCTGCAGGGCGACTTGTTCCATCGCCGCGCCACGCCGTCGGGCGCGTTGCGCGCGGGGGTGAATCGCAACGACGCCAGCCTGCAGGTCCACGCCTGCCACACCCGGCTGCGCGAGGTGCAGGTCCTGCACGACCAACTGCGTGGTCTGTTGGAGGACCCGCGCTTCGATCCACCGTTGGCGCCGCGTGAGATCGTCGTGCTCGCCCCCGACATCGATCCCTATGCGCCGCATATCCAGGCCGTGTTTGGCGGCTTGGCGGCCACGCCGGCGTTCATCCCGTACGCCCTGGCCGACACCAGTCCGCTGGCGTCAGAGCCGCTCGCCGAAGTGTTCCTGCGCCTGCTCGAACTGCCGATCTCGCGTTTCGGGTTGAGTGAAATCCTCGACTTGCTGTCCAGCCCACCGATCGCCGCCGCTGCCGGCCTGGACGCCGCTGCGCTGGAGCGCCTGCAGGGCTGGCTGCAGGCGGCGGGTGCACGCTGGGGCATCGACGCCAGGCACCGCCAGCAACACCAGGCGCCACCTGATGACGCCTACACCTGGGCTTTCGCACTGGATCGCCTGCTGTTGGGTCATGCCAGTGGCGATGACGCTGAAATCGCCGGGGTCGCGCCGTGGCCGGGGCTGGAGGGCGGCGCACTGGATGCGCTGGACGCGTTGATCCGCTTGCTGCGCGTGCTTGCACGCCACCAGCGCATGCTTGGCGCGGCCATGACACCCCACCAGTGGCGGGACCGTTTGCTGGAGCTGCTGGCGGCGGTCCTGCCGCTGGCGCCGCAAGAGCCGGCCGACCAGCGCGCGCTGGAGCGGTTGCGCAGCCAGATCGACGCCTTCGCCGATGCCGCAGTGCGGGCAGGGTACGAGTCTGCGGTGCCGCCGGAAGTGGTGCGGGCATACTTCAATGCCCAACTGGCCGAAGCCGATACCCGCGCGCCATTGCTGACCGGCGGGGTGAGCTTCGGCCGCATGGTGCCGATGCGTCTGCTGCCGTTCCGGGTGATCTGCGTGCTGGGCATGAACGATGGCGACTACCCGCGTCGCGACCCGGCCGCCGGCCTGAACCAGTTGACCGCGGAGCTGGGCACCGATCGGCGCCGCCATGGCGACCGCTCGTTGCGCGACGACGACCGCTTCCTGTTCCTGCAACTGCTGGCCGCGGCGTCGGACGTGTTCTATCTCAGCTACCTGGGCGCCGACCCGCGCGACGGCAGCGTGCGCGAGCCGTCGGTACTGGTATCGGAACTGCTGGATGCCGCGGCCGGCTACCACCAGGCCGCGCCGGACGATCCCGATCGCGATGGGGTACGCAAGGCGCTGGTCGTGCATGAGCCCTTGCAGCCGTTTGCCCCGGCGGCATTTGGCAGCGACGACGAAGACGGCCTGGAGCCGCGCCGTTACAGCTACCGCGGCGAATGGCATCCAGCAGCCAGTGTCGGCGACCATCGCCGCGTTCCGGTGGCGCGCTGGTTGCTCGATCCGCTGCCCGCCGGCGAGCGGGTCGAACGGGTATCGCTGGCCGACCTGCGCAACTTCCTGCGCGATCCGGCTGCGGCCTTCCTGCGTCAGCGCCTTGCGCTGCGACTGCCGGCGGCCGCCGACGCCGTGGACGACGGCGACCCGCTCGCTCCGCCTCCCGCCGGCCTGCAGCGTTGGCATCTGCAACAAGCGGTATTCGAGGCGTGCGTGGACGGCGAGCGTGGTGGTCGGCCACCGAACGCCTTGCACGAACGCCTGCGCGCGCAAGCACTGTTGCCTTCCGGCCCGCTGGGCGAGCACCAGTTGCAGACGGTGTTGCGGCAAGTGCAACCGTATGCCGAGGCGTTCGTGGAATGGCGCGGCGACAAGCCGGCGCACAACGAGGATTTCGAACTGGAGCTCGATGGCGTGCAACTGCATGGCCGGATCGAGCAGGTCCATGACCACGGCTTGCCACGTTTGCGCTACGTCAAGCTGCACGGCCCCGCCCAAATCACCCACGGACTGGACTGGCTGGTGCTCGGCGCGCTGGGCATGGCACAACCGCTGGCGCAGTTTTTCCAGACCGGTCGTGGGCCCGGCCCCGTAGTGCGTGAGCCGGCAGCCACCGAGCCGGCGCGCGCTGCATTGGCCGCCTTGTTGCGGCTGCGGGCCTGGGGGCTGCGTGAGCCATTGCCGTATGGCCCGCGTGCCGGCTGGGTCTGGTATGACGCCGACAACGATGAAAAAGGCTGGGCGGCGGCGCTCAACCAATGGCATTCCGAGCGCGGCTTCAGCGAAGGCGCAACCGACAGCGCGGTGCTGGCGCTGCGTGGACGCGATCCATTTGGCGATGACGAGCTGGCCCAGGAGTTCCGCCGCATCGCCCGGATCGTGTTCGATGCCGTGGTCCGCGGCATCGATGCGGAGGCCGTATGAGCAACAGTGCGAGCAGCAGTGTGAGCAGCACCGAGGACGATGCCATCGCCATCACCGATCCCTACCTCGACATCGCGTTGTCCGGGGTGCAGCTGATCGAGGCCAGCGCCGGCACCGGCAAGACCTTCACCTTGGCGACCCTGGTCACCCGGCTGGTGGTCGAGCGCGACCTGCGGCTGGGCCAGATCCTGGCAGTGACCTTTACCGACGCGGCCACCCAGGAACTGCGCGCACGCTTGCGCAAGCGGCTGGCGAAGGCGGCGAGGATCGCACGCGCGCTGGCTGCAGATTCGACGGACCCGCTGGCCGGTGCCGACCCGGGCAACCCTGGCTTGACCGGCGACGGCGCGGTCATCGACGCCTGCGCGCACGACGACCCCGAAAGCCGGCTGACCCGGACCATCATCCAGCGCCAGTTGCAACATGAGGATGCCAACGTGCTGGCCGCCCGCCTGCACCGTGCCGAACTGGAAATCGACCTCGCGGCGGTGTTCACCATTCACGGCTTCTGCCTGCGGGTACTGAGCGAGCACGCGTTGCTGACCGGACAGGCGTTCTCGCCGCCGGAGCTGATCGGCAATGACCGCGAATTGCGTGATGAGGTGGCCGCCGATCTGTGGCGCAGCCATGGCGCCCAGCCCGACGATGCGCCGCTGCTGCACGTGCTGTGGAGTGCTGGACCAGAGGCCTTGGCCCAGGACCTGGGCGCCTTGTTGCGTGCGCCGGAACTGATGCCGCCAAGGCCGAATGGAACACCGGACCCGCTTCCCGACCTGGAACGGGCCGCCGTCGGTTTGCGCACCGCCTTCGCGGAGCACGGCGATGACCTGCGCAAACAGCTGGACGACGCGATCGCCAACAAGGTGCTCAACGGCAACAGCTACCGCGCAGGACTGCCCGACCAACTGTGGGCGGAATTGCGTGGCTGGTGCGTGGCGGGCGTGGCCACCGCCGACATCGATGACCGGATCAGCCGGCTGACACCCGGCCAACTGGCACTGAGAACCAACAAGGACCGGCATGCCGGTACGCCGACGTCCCCGTTGTGTGAGGCTGTTGCCGGCTTCATTGCCGCCCGTGAGGCGCGCGGCGAATGGCTCGCCGCACAGGCGTTGATCCTGCTGCACCGTATCCGTGACGAGGCCGCGGCGCGACTGCGACAACTCAAGCGCACCCGCCGAGTCCAGGGCTACGACGACCTGATCGATGGTGTTGCCGACGCCCTCGAAGGCCCGCATGGCGACGAGCTGGCGAGGCAGCTGCGCGCGCAGTACGCGATCGCGCTGGTGGATGAGTTCCAGGATACCGACGCGCGGCAATGGGGAATCTTCCGACGGGTATTTGGCCCCGACTCTGGTGCCGTCGACGCCGCCACTGGCGCCACCGACGCGGGCCCCGCGCTGTTCCTGATCGGTGACCCCAAACAGGCGATATACGGCTTCCGCGGCGGCAACGTGCACACCTATCTGGCCGCCAGCCGAGATGCGGTGATCGCACCGCCGCTGACGCACAATTTCCGCTCCCGGCCGGGTGTGTTGCGCGCGATCGAAGCGCTGTATACGCAGGCCGGCGAGGACGCTTTCATCGACTCCGGCATCCGCTTCCGCAAGGTTGAGCCGGGCGCGGGCAACAGCGATGCCGACTACCAGCGCAACGGCGCCAACGCGCCGGCGTTGACTGTGCGGCAGATACCAGTGGCGAGCGATGACAAACCGTACAAGGCCGATGAATCGCGCGCGGCGGTGACCCGCGCCTGCGTGGCCGAGATCCATGCCGTGCTTGGCGATGCCCGCGCCGGCAAGGCCACCATCAAGGGCCAGCCGGTGCAGCCCGGCGACATTGCTGTGCTGGTACGCGATCACAGCCAGGCATCGCGCATGCAGGCCGCGTTGGTGAATGCCGGCATTGCGGCGGTGGCCGCCGGCAAGCAGAGCCTGTTCCAGAGCGAGCAGGCCAATGAATTGCTGGCGGTGCTGGAAGCGTTGCTGCAGCCGGCCGACGAAGGGCGCCTGCGGGCCGCATTGGCGACGGTGCTGGTCGGCATCGATGCGGCCGGAATCGACCGCCTCGACCACGACGACGACTGGCGTCAGCAGCAACAGATGCAGGCACTGGGTTGGCGCGAGCGCTGGCAGCGACACGGCGTAATGGCGCTGGTGTCGGAACTGTGCGCGGCCAATGCCGAGCGCCTGCTTGGACTGGTCGACGGCGAGCGCCGGCTGACCAATCTGATGCAACTGGGCGAACTGCTGCAGGAGGCGGGCGCGAAGGCCGTGGGCATGCATGGCCTGCTCGACTGGTTGCATGCCCGCATCGCCGACGCCGACCCCAATGACGATACCCAGCTGCTGCGGCTCGAGTCCGACGCGCGCCGGGTGCAGATCCTGACCTTGCACAAGAGCAAGGGACTGGAGTTCCCGCTGGTGTTCCTGCCGTTTGTCGGTATCGGCAGGAAACCCGGCCAACCCGCGCGCCACTGCCAGGTTCCCGATGAGTGTGGCGGCGTGTTGCATTGGAAAGCCGGTGATCAACAAGACCCGGCGCTGTGGGTCGGCGCGGTAGAAGACTGGCAGCGCGAACAGCAGGCCGAGGATGCCCGGCTGTTGTACGTCGGCCTGACCCGGACCCGGCACGCGCTGTGGCTCGCTTGCGGTCCCCTGTACCAGTCCGCGAACGCATCGGTGCAGCCCATGCTGGCCGACGCGGAGCGGCTGCGCGAGCATGCCGACATCGTGGTGGATGAAGACGAATTGCCTGCGAGCCTGCCGCCGCTGGCGGCGCAATCCAGCAGTGCGGTACCACCGGCGCGGATCGCGCAACGCAACTTGCCGCGTGACTGGTGGGTCTACAGCTTCACCCAGTTGAGCAAGGCCGATGCGGGTCTGGGCGAGTCCACCAGTGCCGCCAGCATTGCCAATGAGCGTGGCGCCAGCGACGAGCCCGTGCTCGATGAAGGCATGCTCGATGAAGGCACGTTTGAGGAAGGCACGCTTGAGGAAGGCGTGCAGGATGCCGCCGAAGGTTCCGGTGCGGAGCCCGTCGCGCCGGTGCCGCTTGATCAACATTTTGATCATCGCTTCAGTGGCAGCCGCTTCGGCAACGTCCTTCACGACGCGCTGGAGCACGTCGACTTCCATGCCTGGTCCGGCTGGCGCGCCGCGGCCGCGCCCGAGGGCCAGGCCGCGCCGTTGGCCGCGGCATTGCGGCGCGGCGGCTATCCCGACGCCGATATCGACGAGGGCGTCGTCGAGCTGACGTCGCTGGTCGGCCGCACCCTGACCGTCACGCTTGCCGAGGGCGGGCGGCTGTGCGAGCTGCCGCCCGATGCGCGTCGGGCCGAGTTGGAGTTCCATTTCGCCATGCAACCCACCTCAACCGAAGCGTTGCTGTCGATCCTGCACGCACACGGGGTGGTCAGTGAGCGCCGGGCCTTTGGCGCCAGGCGACAGCTGGAAGGCTTGATGACCGGCAAGATCGACTTGACCTACACCCGCGACGCCCGTTGGTACCTGCTCGATTACAAATCCAACCGGTTGCCCGGCTACGACGCGGCCAACGTGGCGCGCGCGATGACGCACAGCGAGTACGACCTGCAGGCGCTGGTCTACACCGTCGCCCTGCACCGCTGGCTGCGGTTCCGGCTGGGCGGGGACTATGACTACGAGCGCGATTTCGGCGGCACGCGCTATCTGTTCTGTCGCGGTTTGGCGATCGGGACCAGCACGGGCATCCACGCCGCCAAGCCAGCGTTTACGCTGGTCGACGGGTTGGATGCGTTGTTTGAAGGCGGGGCCAACCGATGACTTTGTTCGACCAGCTGAGACGCAGCGGCGGCTTGCGCGCCATCGACCACGCATTGACGCAAAGCCTGCGGCGGCTCGAACGCGGCGACCCGTCGGGAACCATCACCGACGACAGCCCCGTTGCCACCCACGACTGGGTGCTCAGCGGTGCCGCGCTGGCATCGCTGGCGGTGGCACACGGTCACGCCGGCTTCGACCCGGCGCAACCGGGCTTGCTGCTGGATGCGGCGATCGACTGGCCCGATGCGGACGACTGGCGCGAGGTGCTTGCCGCGTCGCGCTGGGTCACCACCCCGGCAGCGCAGGCGGTGGCGCCGACCCATGCGCCATTGGTGCTGGACGGTGGCCTGTTGTACCTGCGCCGCTACCGCGAATACGAACGTCGCCTGGCCCTGCGCCTGCAGGAAATCGCCGCACACACGCCGGCCGCGGGCGACATGACGGCACTGGCGCCGGTCTTCAGCGCGTTGTTCCCGCAGGCGGGTGACGGTGAGGATCGTCAAGCCCGCGCCGCCACGCTCGCTTTGGTGCGCTCGTTGTTGCTGGTGACCGGCGGGCCCGGCACCGGCAAGACCACCACCATCGCCCGCTTGCTGGTGCTGTTGATCGCGCAGGCCAGGCTGAAGGGCACGCCACCGCTACGCATCGCGCTTGCCGCACCGACCGGGCGCGCCGCTGAACGCATGGCCGAAAGCCTGCGCGCCGCCGCGGGGACGATGCGCGAGCTGGCCGCGTTCGCCCCGGCATCGCCCGACGCCACACTGCTGGACGCGTTGCCGACCGAAGCGAGCACCCTGCATCGCCTGCTCGGCACCGTTCCTGACAGCCCATCTTTCCGCCATGGCATCGACAACCCGCTGCCGTTCGATGTGATCGTGGTTGACGAGGCCTCGATGGTGGACCTGCCATTGATGTGCAAGCTGGCCGAGGCGGTGCCTGAGGGCGCGCGCCTGATCCTGCTGGGCGACCCGGACCAGCTGCCATCGGTTGAAGCCGGCGACGTGCTGGCCGGTATCGTCGAAGCCGCCGGCGCCGGTGATGGGCTGCCGTCCGGCGTCACGACGGGTCTGGCTGGCCACCGTGTGCAACTGCAACGCGGCTATCGTCAGACCGGCGCGTTTGAGCTGGCCGCGCTCGCCGATGCCGTGCGTGCTGGCGCTGCGGACACCGCACTGGAACTGCTCAGAAGCGGGTCCCTTGCCGGTGTGCACTTCCACGAGAACCTGCTGGATCCCCTGGACCGGCGCCAGTCCCACCGCGACATTCTGCTGTCGCATTGGCGCGCGCTCGGTGATGCGCCCGACCCGGCCACTGCATTGGCGCGGGCCGGACGGGTGCGCCTGCTGACCGCTCTGCGCGACGGCGCGCAAGGCGCACGTGGATTGAACGAGCGCATCGAGGAGGCACTGGTGGGTCGCCAGCGCGGGGGCTACTTCCAAGGGCGGCTGTTGCTGGTCACCCAGAACAGTTACCGCCATCGCCTGTTCAACGGCGACATCGGCATTTGCCTGCGCGATGACCGGGGGATGCTGGTGGCCTGGTTTGCCGATAGCGGCATCGACCACAACGTTGCGTCGGCAGCCGATGGGCCCGCTCCCTCCACGCGTCACGAGGGGGTGCGGGCCTTTCATCCAGCCGCGCTGCCGGCCCACGAGAGCGCCTTTGCGATGACCGTGCACAAGGCACAAGGCTCGGAATTCGATGAGGTGTGGTTGCAGTTGCCCCGCCAGGACGGTCGCGGCGTGTCGCGCGAGCTGGTCTATACCGCACTGACGCGGGCGCGAAACGAGCTGCATCTGTGCGCCAGCGAGGCGGTATTGCGCGGCGCATTGGCGCGTCATGCCGGGCGGGTATCCGGGCTGGCTCGGCGCCTGTGCCAACCGCAAAGCGGTGGATGAACGAGGTCCCCCTGTTCATTCATTCCTTCACTCCAGCACGATCAGGCCGCTCCTAGTGTCGTGGCATCCGGTGCCGCAAGCCGGGTACCCCCCCACAACGGAGCAAGCCCATGAACGATGTCAAGAAAGACCACAGTATTGGTGCAGGTGCCGGCGCGGTCGCCGGCGCGGTGACGGGCGCGGCGGTTGGCGCGGCAGGCGGGCCGATCGGCAGCGCGGTGGGCGCGGTGGCCGGCGGCGTGGTCGGGGCGAAGGCGGGCGATTCCATGGCCGAGGCGGTCAACCCCACCGAGTATCGCGAGCATTTCCAGCGCGAATACAAGAACGCTCCGTACTACTCCGCCGATCGCCAGTGGAATGACTACGAGCCGGCCTATCAGTATGGCTATGACACCTACGGCCAGTACAACGGCAAGAAGTTCGACGACGTCGAGCCCGAGTTGCAGCGCAAGTGGGACCAGACCCGGGCCCAGGACAATTCGCGCATGGAGTGGAACGACGCCAAACACGCGGTACGTGATGGCTGGCACCACATTGAACGCGCCATGCCGGGCGATGCCGACCGCGACGGTCGCTGATCGGCCACAGCCGCACCCACAACAAGAAACGACGCATCAGTACTTCAACGGGGCCGCCTTGCGGCCCCGTTTTTTCTTTGCTGGAGTAGCATGATCGGCCCGCAAACAGGTGCGCGACCCATGGCCGACCCCAACCAACCTACTCGTGAGCAGGCCGAAGCCGCTGTGCGCACTTTGCTCAGCTGGGCCGGCGACGACCCCACCCGCGAGGGCTTGCTGGACACGCCCAAACGCGTCGCCAAGGCATATGCCGACTGGTTCAGCGGCTATGCGATGGATCCCGACGAGTACCTGGCGCGCACCTTCGAGGAGGTCGCCGGCTACGACGAGTTGATCGTGCTGCGCGACATCCGCTTCGAAAGCCATTGCGAGCATCACATGGCGCCGATTATCGGCCGCGCCCATATCGGCTACCTGCCCGACGGCAAGGTGGTGGGCATCAGCAAGCTGGCGCGCGTGGTGGATGCCTATGCCCGCCGTCTGCAAGTGCAGGAAAAAATGACCGCGCAGATTGCCGACTGCATCCAGCGGGTGCTGAACCCGCGCGGCGTCGGCGTGGTGATCGAGGCCACCCATGGCTGCATGACCACCCGCGGCGTGCACAAGCGGGGCGTGGCGATGATCACCTCCAAGATGCTTGGCGGCTTCCGGGACGACGCCCGTACACGCTCGGAGTTCTTGCAGTTCATCGGTACCACAGGCTCGCGTTGAGTGGCTCCGTCACGTCGCCCTAACCCGCCCGGCCATGCCGGTTTGTATGCTTGAACCATGCCCGTGACCATTGACTCCAGATCGTTGTCGGCGGCGGCCACCGTGCCGCCCTGCGACCTTGCTGCCCGCTACCGGGACGTGCGCGCACGCAGCCTCGCGCTGGCGGCACCGTTGTCGGCCGAGGATGCGATGGTGCAGTCGATGGCCGACGCCAGCCCGAGCAAATGGCATCTCGCGCATACGACCTGGTTTTTCGAGCGCTTCGTGCTTGGCGCCCGCGATGATTACCAGCCGCTCAATGCGGCCTGGGACTACCTGTTCAACAGCTACTACCAAAGCATCGGGCCCATGCACGAGCGCACACAGCGCGGGCTGTTGTCGCGGCCCACGCTTGCGCAGGTGCTGGACTATCGAGACCAGGTGGATGCGCGGATGGCCGCGGCGTTCCTTTGCGGCGATTTCGAGTCGGCGGAAGATGGTGGCGGCGGATTGCTGCAGCGCATCGAGCTGGGGCTCCACCATGAGCAACAGCACCAGGAGCTGTTGCTGACCGACATCAAGCACGCCTTGTGGTGCAACCCGCTGAAGCCGGCGTACCGCACCGATCTGCAGCAGCCACGCAGTCACCCCAGCCCGCTGGAATGGATCGGCCAGGATGAGGCCATCATCCACGTGGGTGCACCGCCATGGCCGAACGCCAGCGACGTTTTTGCCTATGACAACGAATCGCCGCGGCACCGGGTATTGATGCCGTCCCACGCGTTGGCAAGCCGACCGGTCAGCAACGTGGAATACCGCGCCTTTATCGACGATGGCGGCTATCGGAACCCGGCGCTGTGGCTCAGCGCCGGCTGGGCGCAGGTCAGTCAGCAGCGCTGGTGCCGGCCGCTGTACTGGGAGCAGGCGCTGGAGCGTGAGTTCACCCTTGGCGGGCTGCGGGAGATCGACCCGCATGCGCCGGCGTGCCACCTGAGCTATTTCGAAGCCGACGCATTCGCGCGCTGGGCCGGCGCGCGACTGCCGACCGAGTTTGAGTGGGAGCATGCCGCGCAACCGCTGCCGGTTGATGGGAACTTTGTCGACGACGACCGGTTGCAGCCGCTTGGCGTTCGCGCCGATGGCCGCACGCCGCGGCAAATGTTCGGCGACGTCTGGGAATGGACTTCCAGCAGCTACAACGCCTACCCCGGCTTCCGCGAGATGCCCGGCGCGCTGGGCGAGTACAACGGCAAGTTCATGTGCGGCCAACAGGTGTTGCGCGGCGGCAGCTGCGTCAGCCCGGCCGACCACCTGCGAGCAAGCTACCGCAATTTCTTCTATCCGCCCGACCGCTGGCAGTTCTCCGGTCTGCGCCTGGCCAGGGATGCCTGATGACAACTGTCGAGACCGCCGTGCTACCGCAAATCACCGACCTGCAACCCACCCCCGACGACATCACCGGCGACACCCTGGCTGGCTTGTCATCCACGCCGAAGACGCTGTCGTCGAAGTACTTCTACGATGAGCGCGGCTCGCAACTGTTCGAGCAGATCACCCGTCAGCCCGAGTACTACCTAACCCGCGTCGAGCTGGAACTGCTGCATGCCTCGATGCCGCAAATCCGCGAGGTGGTCGCCGCAAACGCGCACGTGGTCGAGTACGGCAGCGGCAGCGGACGCAAGACCCAACTGCTGCTGGAAGGGCTGGATGACCCGGTCGCCTACACCCCGATCGAGATCTCGCGCACCGCGCTGGTGGCCAGTGTCGAGCGGCTGGCACTGATGTTTCCGCAGATCGAACTGTTGCCGGTGTGCGCCGATTTCACTGATGCGGTACCGCTGCCACGGCCGGTGCGCGAGGCGGGCCACACGCTGGTGTTTTTCCCCGGCTCGACCCTGGGAAACTTCGATGAAGCCGCTGCGTTGCGTCTGCTGTGCTCGATGCGCGCAACCATGGGTGCACGTGGCCAGGCGCTGATCGGGATCGACCTGGACAAGGATGGCGCCGTGATCGAGGCGGCCTATAACGATGCCGCCGGGGTCACCAGGCAATTCACCCTCAACCTGCTGGCCCGGCTCAATCGCGAGATCGACAGCGATTTCGACCTGGATGGATTCACCCACCGCGCGGTGTATTCGCACGAGCGTGGCCGCATCGAGACCGATCTGGTCAGCCGGCGCGCACAGGACGTCCACGTTGCCGGTAAAACCTTCCATTTCGGCGAAGGCGAGGCGATGCCGGTCGAGTACAGCCACAAGTACACCGACGCCAGCTTCGAAGCGCTGGCCGAGCGTGCCGGACTACGCGTGGTCGAGCGCTGGAACGACCCGCGCGACTGGTTCGGCCTGCGCCTGCTGCAACCAAGGTGAATGTCATGCCCCCTGAATCAAGCCAACCTCCCGCGAGCTACCAGGACCTGCGAGCGCTGTTTCTCAACTGCACGCTCAAGCGCAGTGATGGCGAGGACTCCCACACCGCGCGACTGATCGAAGTCGCCGCCGGGGTGATGCGCGCGCAGCAGGTAAGTGTCGATATCGTGCGCGCGGTCGACCTGGATCTGGCTCCGGGCGTGATGCCCGATATGACGGAGCACGGCTTCGATCATGACGACTGGCCGTTGTTGTGCAAACAGGTGATGGCCGCCGACATCCTGGTGTTGTGCACGCCGATCTGGCTCGGCGAGCAAAGCTCGGTCTGCCGCCGGGTGATTGAGCGGCTGTACGCTGAATCGGACAAGACCGGCGACAACGGCCAGTACCTGTATTACGGCCGTGTCGGCGGCGCGCTGGTGACCGGCAACGAGGACGGCATCAAGCATTGCGCGTCGAGCCTGCTTTACGCGCTCAACCACATCGGCTACACCATTCCCCCGGCTGCGGACGCCGGCTGGATCGGCGAGGCCGGTCCCGGCAAGTCGTATGGCGACGACGGCAGTGGCTTCGACAACGACTTCACCCAGCGCAACACCACCTTCATGGCGTGGAACCTGATGCACCTGGCGCGGTTGCTGAAGGACGCCGGCGGCGTACCCGCCCACGGCAACGTGCCCGCTGCCTGGGAGGACGGCCAGCGCTTTGGCCATCCGGACCCGGCCGAAGCCGCCGGTCGCGCCGACCGGCGCTGAGTTGGTGACGGGCGCCCGCGCCGGGAAACGGTGTTTGATAGGCTTCCCGCAAACGCCACTACCTGCCGGGGTTTCACCATGCGCCTGCTTTCTCCAGTCACTCTTCTTGCCACCTTGGTGATCGCCGGCTGCAGCGGTGTCGAGTACCGCGACACCAATGCCGCCGTCGACGCGCGCCCCGAATGTAGCGGCGCCGATGAGGGCCGCCCCGGAGAAGGCGTGCCGGCATGGTGCGAGCGCAGTCAGGAAGCGGTGTGGTCGAGCGATTCAGAGCCGGCCGGGATCGACTTCAGCGCCGGAGACGACGATCGGCGCTAGCTGCCTTCCTCCAGCCGGATTGTTCAATCGGCGTGGAGGTCGTCGCCGGTTTTCTTGACAGTGGATTACACAGTGGCGATTAGCGTGGTCTGCACTGCGAAGTTGTTGGACTTCGCGATCACTGGAGGCACCTCATGACCACCAATCGCACTGGCGACAACCCGACCCGTCTGCTGGATGAGACCAGCCAACAGGACTACTGGAAGAACCAGTACAGCAAGGAAGGCTATTACGAGGCCGGCCGCACCTACGACGAGTACGACCCGGCCTATCGCACCGGCTATCAGGGCCAGCAGCGATACCAGGGCAAGACCTTCGACCAGGCCGAGCCCGAGTTGAAGAGCGACTACGAGCAAGCTCGCGGCCAATCCCAGCTTGGTTGGGAAAAAGCCAAGCACGCTGTCAAGGCCGCCTGGCACCGGGTCGAGGACGCGCTGCCGGGTGATGCCGATCGCGACGGGCACTGACGCGACGGCCACTGAACCGGGGTCTCATCCCAAGGCTTGAACGCTGGGTGCCGTGGACGCCTGTGGCACTCAGGGTTCCAGCGTTTCCAGCGTCTCGGCCGGCAGCGGAACCATCGCCCAGAAGGGAACGTTGCGCTCGCACCAATCCGTGGCGGCCTCATTGAGGATCGCCAGCAAGGTGTTGAAGCCGGCATCCCGGGTGGCCTGCCATTGGCCGCTGTTGTCCAGCACCAGCAGGTAGCCGGGTGCGGGCAGCCATGACAGGTCGCCGAGGCAGTCGGCGAGCGCATCCCAGTTGGCGCCGAACCAGTCCGGGAACTGCAACGTCTCGCCGATCCTGGCCAGCGCGCCGGCCTTGTCAGCGCAGTTGGCCAGGTCGATGCGCGCCACGGTGAAATCCAGCGATGCGGCAGCGGCCGTCATCGCCGGGGTGTCGCGGTCATCGATGAAGTACGCCCCGGCGCGCAGCGGGTCAACCAGCATTGGAAGCAGCTCGGTGGGGTTGGTGGCGTTCATCGCGACGCCGCCGGCAGTTGGAAACGACGAAAGCTGCGGTAATGGTCGTCGGTGTAGAAATACTCCACCGGCGGGTCGCCGCCGGTCACGATGCGCCGTGCGCCGCGATCGCGGGAGCCGGGCGTAGGCACGGTGAACTCGCGGTAATAGCCGCGCGGCTGCGTCGGCAACTCGCGTTCGCGATTCTGGAACACGCCGCCGTCCTGCCGGTAGTCGTACGGCCCACCACGGGCGATGTCGTCAAGCACCGGGTGCGCCTGGGACGGCAGGAACGCCGGATAGCCCGGGCCGGCAGCCGACGCGGAACCGGTGACGTCGCCGGGCAATTCACCGGGCGCCGTGGCCGGTGCGTGGACGCTGGGCGCGCTACCCGGAGGGAGCAACGCGCCGTTATCGGGCCGCTGCGTCCATGCCAGCAACCCGACCAGGACAACGCCGGCAACCAGCCAAGCCGATCGGTTGCGATGCATGGCGCTGTGTCCTAGCCGCAGGTCAGGCTGTTGATCGCGCCCAACTCGTTGACGTGCATGTTCAGCCGGTCCTCCCGGTAATCCTGGGTCACGGCCTGGTTCGGCTCGATCACCCGTACGTGGCTGCTGTTGCTCTCGATGCGCGCGCGCTCGACGACTTCGGCGGTGGCGGCGTTGCCGATCGCCCACGAGATCGTGTCGGTCGTGCACGGGCCCACGATTACCTGCGGCGGAGGTGTTGCCATCGTGGTGCAGCCGGCGGCCGCGAACATGATGATGGCGGCAGGTAAGGCGATTCGAACCATGGTGTTGCTCCTGATAGTGATTGCCGTGAAGTCATTGTCGTGAGCGTGCCGTCGAAACCGTTAGGATCATGTAAAAGCCAGTCGCAGTATCAGCCGCGCCAGGGTCACCACGTCCTGATGGTTGTGCGCGCACACGCGCCGCAGCAGCGCGGACGAGCCGCCGCGCAGATATGATCGCCACGCCGCGGGTGCTTGCGAGCCGGGCAAGTCGTCCTCGCGCATGATCTTCAGCAACTCGCGCTCGATCGTCGCCAGCCGACAATTCTCCCACGTCCCGCGGTAGCGGCGCCGCGTCGGGAACAGCAGGTCGACATGGTCCAGCGGCGTGATCGGGTCGTCCATCCGCGCGAGCCGGTAGCGCGTCTTCAGCAGCGGCGAGTCGTAGCAGCGGCCGTTGTAGCTCGACAGCACCGTGGTCGGCGCCAGCCAGTCGGCGAACGTGCGCAGCATCAGTGGTTCGGCCGCCAGGGTAGTGATCAGTAATTGGCGCACACGCAAGCCATCGCCATGAACCGGATGACGATGCCAGTCCGCCGCGCCGATCTGGAACGCGCGCGTGCCGGTGCCGCCGGCCAGGCCGGTGGTCTCGGTATCGAAGAACAGCAGGTCGCGTGGGTTGACCGTGTCGTCGCGTTTGGCAAAGGTCAGCGGCAGCGCGTCGACAGGCGCCGCGAACGGCAGCCAATCCTCGATCAGCCGCAGCCCCGGGGCGATCTCCTCGCCGGGCAGTGAACGGTCAACCGGACCGCGCGGCGGTGTCGCATAGATGGGCAAGCGCTCGCGCACGCCGAGCAGGCGACGCAACGATTCGATCGAGGTCTTCGCGCTTCCGGGGTCTGGTCGGGTGTCCGGCTTGCCAGCCTCGCGCTTGAGCGCGCGCAGACGTTCAAGCGTGATGCTCACACCGCACCCACGGTTGGCACCAACAGGCCCAGCACCCGTCGTGCCAACGACTTCGGGGTGAGGCCGTCGCCGTCTTCGGTGGCGGCCAGGATCGGTCCGACGCACGCCGGGCAACCGCCCTTGCAATCGCACCGCTCGACCAGCTCGATCGCGCGTTGCACCAGTTCCGCCTGCCGTACCCACAACGGCTCGCTCAAGCCCACGCCGCCGGGGAAGTTGTCGTACAGGTAGACGGTCGGCACGAACTGACGGACTTCGATCAGCGCGCGGTCGGTGGCCGCCTGGCTGACCGGTGAGCGTGAGTCGCCCGTATCGCCATGGCTTCCGCCACCATGATCCCCGTCGCCTTCCCACCCGCGCAGCCTGCCGCGGCCGCTGGCGTCGGCAACGGCGAACCACGCGCCGTCGTCGTTGCCGACCGACTTCTGCAAATCGCGCGCATCGGCCATCACCGCCACCGTCGCCACCACGTGCAGTGCGTAGGCCGCGCCGAGGAAGCCATCCAGCGCATCCTGGCGCGACTCGAACCACGCCAGCAGCACCGACTGCGGCAGCTGCCACCACACCGCAGTGGTGTGCAGCTCCTGGTCGGGCAGGTTGACCGGGCCGTAGCCGATGTTCTCGTGGGTGTAGTAGCGGATCTTCTTGTAACCCGACACCCGCCGCACCACGTGAACCTCGCCGTGATGCGCGTTGCCACGACCGGCAAGATCACTGTCAAAGCGCTCCAGCACCTTCAGCCTGGTGTAGTCGATCGAGTCGGTGTAGTAGTCCACGTGGGTCCGCGTGACGTACGCCTTGCGGCCCTCCCAGTCGAGCCGCTCGACCTGGTACGGGGTGCTTTGGACCATGTGGATCGCGCCCTCGTACAGGGTCAGTGCGGCCGCCGAGTAATCTACCTCGGCGATGATCCGCCGCTGGCCACCGGTCTTGTCGACCACCACGAAGTTGCCGTCGGCAACCGAGCGCAGCGATACCGACCCGGCCGGATAACTGTCGGCGATCCATTCCCAGCGGTCGCCTTCCTTGTGCACGACCTCGGTCTCGGCCAGGGCTTGCAGGTAGACCCCGGGCTCGATCGGCCCGAACGGCTCATCGCGGCCGTTGCCGTCGGTAACGAACGCCAGCTCGAACGCCGCGCAGCGGATGTGGTCGAACAGGATCAGCGGCTGGTCCGGGGCAATGCGGGCGTGCTCCGGTGGTGCATCGGCGAAGAAGTCCGGGTGCCGCACCACGTACTGGTCGAGCGGCTGCGAATTGGCCACCAGCACGCCCAGCGATGGTCGCTGCCGCCGGCCGGCACGGCCGAAGCGTTGCCACGTCGCCGCGACCGTGCCGGGATAGCCGTTGAGCACCACCACGTCGAGCGAACCGATGTCCACGCCCAGCTCCAGCGCCGAGGTCGAGATGATCCCGTCGATCCGCCCGTCGCGCATGTCGCGCTCCGCCAAGCGGCGCTCGGTCGGCAAATAGCCGCCCCGGTAGGCGCGGATCCGCGGCGGCTTGCGCGGGTCGGAATCGAACACGTCTTTCAGATACTTGGTCAGCACCTCGACCATCAGCCGCGACTGTGCGAACACCAGCGTCTTCAGCCCGGACTTGATCGCGATCCGCGCAATCCGGTTGCTCTGCGACCGCGCCGAGGCACGCAGCCCCAGATCCTTGTTGACCACCGGCGGATTCCACAGCAGCACGTGTTTGTCGCCGGTCGGCGCGCCGGATTGGGTGATCGTGTGCACGTCTGCCTCGATGAGTGCGCGCGCATGCTTGCCCGGATTGCCGATCGTCGCCGAGCACAGGATGAACTGCGGCGTCACCCCGTAGAACGCGCAGATCCGTTTCAGCCGGCGCAGCACGTTGGTCACGTGCGAACCGAACACGCCGCGGTAGGTATGGATCTCGTCGATCACCACGTAACGCAGGTTCTCGAAGAACTGCGCCCACTTGGTGTGATGCGGCAGGATCGCCTGATGCAGCATGTCCGGATTGCTCACCACGATGTCGCCGTGCAGCCGGATCGCCTGGCGCGCATCGCCGGGCGTGTCGCCGTCGAAGGTGAACGCTTTCACTCCGAGATTGCCCGCGCGGTTGAGCTCCAGCAACTCGGCTACCTGGTCCTGGGCCAGCGCCTTGGTCGGGAACAGGTACAAAGCCTTGGCCTTCGAATCGCCCATCGCCGCCGCCACCACCGGCAGGGTGTAACACAGTGATTTGCCCGACGCGGTCGGCGTCACGATGGCGATATTTTCGCCACGTTGGGCTGCCTCCCAGGCCTCCGCCTGATGGCTGTACAGCCGGTCGACCCCACGCGCTCGCAACGCCGCCGCCAACGCCGCCGGCACGTCGTCCGGGATCGGCTCATACGATCCCTCCTGCCCCGGGACCATGAAACTGCCGGTGATACGGTCCGCGTAGCGTCGCGACAGCCGCTGAGTCAGCAGCGCACTGTCACGCGACGGCTGGCCATCGGTGGTGGCCAGCGAACGTTCGGCGCTCTCGGTGCGGGGAGCGAGGGCAAAGGCCATGGCGCAAGATCCGGGGAAAGAGCGCCATCGGACCACGGGGGTGTCTCAGGGTGTGAGACGGGCTTTTTCAACAAAAACGCCCGCCGGGGAGAGAGACCGGCGGGCGCCCGTACTGCACGTTTATCAGCGTTTGGCGATCAGTTCGTGATCTTGACGTCGTCGATGTAGACGTTGACGTTGTAGGCGGTGTTGGCGTGGTACAGCCAGATCGCGTCGAGTTTGACGGTGCTGGCGGTAATCGCGCCGTTGCCGCCGACCCAGGCGCTCCACTGGGCGGCGTCGGTCATCGACCAGGACACATAGGTCCAGGTATTGGTCGCAATCGACTTGCTGGTGGAGCGTTCGGTACCGTCGCTGTCGTCAATGCCCATGCCCACGCGCATGCCGCTGCCGCCGGTCCACACCCAAAAGCCGATCTTGCCGTTGGAGCGGGTCAGGGCGGTGTTGCTGCCCGGGCTGCCGCCGCCGGACAGCAGCCGCACGTTCCAGGCTGCGGTGGTGGCGGTGTTGTCCTTGAGCAGCACCCGCAGCGAGCACGAGCCGTACTTGCGCGTGCCGCAGTCGCGGGTCGCGGTCGAGGCGGTGGAGATCCCGGTCGTGCTGCCGGAGTAGGTGGGGCTGGTGTTGAAGTGGCCGACGCTGCTTTCGAAGCGGTCGAGGTACCTGGTGGTGCCGCCGCTCGTCGGATTCAGCAGCGAGTAGTACTTGCTCCAGTTCCAGTTGATGCCCGGATCGGTGTGGGTCTGTCCGCTGAAGTGCTGGTGGCCCTTGATTTTGACGCTGGTGGGCAGGACTTTGATGCCGCTGCTGGCGGCACCCTTGTATGCGCTGGCGCAGGAGATCGCGCTGTACTTGGAGCAGAAGTTGCGCACCAGGGCCGCGGATGCGTTGTACATCGAGGTGGTGTACCAGGAGCTGTTGTTGACGTACCCCTCGTGCTCGATGCCCAGGGTGTAGCTGTTCTGGTTCCCCACGTGCCAGCCGGTGTGGGCGTTGCGCACCATCTGCGTCACCTGGCCGTCGGAGCTGCGGATCACGTAATGCGCGCTGACGTTGGCGGCCGGGTTCTTGAACCACGAAATCGTGCCAGCGTAGCTGCCCTGCGCGGTGTGGATGGTGACCGCGCTGATCGCCGAGGAGCGCGAGGCGGTGTAGTTGGTCGAGTGCGCCGCGTTCCAGATCGCCGGGCCGTAATCGGTGCTCTGGATGCCGACATCGGTGGCCGGTGCCGCGTCGCCGGCGGCCGACAGCGACGTGCGCGGCGACTTGGCCCGCAGGGTTTCGCTGATCGGATCGAGCTCGTAGTCGGCGGTCTCGATGCGGTCGTTCTCGACGTCCAGCCGCACCATCGGCGCGCGCAGCTTGATCAACTGGTCGATATCGAACGCCCGCTCCCACTCGATCGCGTGCTCGGGCACCACGATGCCGCGGTCGTTGACGCCGCGGTCCTGGGCCAGCAGGACGTCATACGCGAAGCTGGTGCGCGCGTAATCACCGACGGCGCTGGCCCGGGCGGCCTCGACCGGCGATGGCGAGAAGCCCGCGTACCGCATCAACGCCGGGCGGATGTCCTCCGGTGACCGGGCCACCGCGCCGCGCTTGTCCAGGCGCGTGCGGGCGTCGGCTGCGGGCGGGTCCTTGCGGATCTCCGCATCCAGCAGCGCCGCTGCGGCCAGCACGTTGGTGCGTGCATCGCTGCGGACCAGGCTCGGCGACACGCCCAGCAGACGCGCGCCCTCGGTGACCTGGTCGGCAAAGCCCTGGCCGGCGTACAGACCCATCACACCGTGCGCGGCGGGCATGTGGTGGTGCGCCTCGGCCTGGGTCTCGTTGCGCTCGGGCTGGATGTGCATCCAGCGGCTCTGGACGTAGGCGATGGATTCCAGCGTACCGGCCGGAATCGCGGGATAGCGGGCATAGGCCTGTTGGAAATACCCCTGGAATGCCTGGCGTTGCGGCAGCAGCGCGGCCTCCTCGGCATTCAAATGCGCCCCCAGTGTGGCGTCCTGCATCGGTACCGCGGATTCTTCTGCCAGTGCGGTGGTGGCGAGCAGTCCGCCGATTACCACGGATAACAACATGCGCGAATATCGCTTCATCTTGGTCAAACTCCGTTTTTGGATGTGCTCCCCCTGGAGCGTCAGCTTCTACACCACCCGGCCAGCTGGGATTCAGGAAGTTGCGGATGCGTGACGGCCTTCGCCTTCCGGCCGTGATCGGGCCCGAGTCAATCGGAAAAATCCGTCGCGGTGCCTCCGGATTTGCCGCGGCGCATCGACACGCCGCGCAGGAAAACCGTATGGACGGCGCTGCGGACGGCGGGGCGGGTGTAACGACGCTGCGGTTCTATCAGGCGGCCGGAGCTTGGGTGGTTTCTAGCTCCGTCGCCGACACCGGCCGCAGCGTGAGCGCACGCAGGCGCCGGCAATTGGCAACGCCGATACCGCTGTCGCGTCCGGCGGTGTGCAGCGTCACGTGCGGCGGCGGGACCGGTAGCTGGCGGCCGAGCAGACGGCCCAGCGCGTGATGGAACGGGGCCATTGCCGGCAGCTCGACCAACTCGATGATCGAGTGGGCGATGCCAGGTTGGCCTTCTTCATTCAACGGCTTGCGCAGTAGCAGATGCCGACCGGTGCGACTGAAATCCCAACGCTGGGACGAGAACGCGTCGTCAAGCGCGCCGGTGAGACAAGCCTCGGCGAACACCTCGCGCAGTTCGCAGCCCAGGGTGTTGCCGATCAAAGTGACATGGAGCTCGGGCTTCGGCTCCAGTACCAATCCGTCGATGGCGACATCGGCACGTGGCGGCGGCCAGCGCTCCGGGGGAATCGGCAGGATGAGGGTGTTGCCGGAGAGCATCATGGCCCCATCATGGGCGAGGTCCGGACTTGGCGGTAACGCGGACGCGCCCCGGCCGTCGCGCGCATCACAGTGTTTCATCCGCCGTTCTGTAATGCCGACGTGTTGCGGCGCACAATATGCCGTTGTATTTGCAAGGATCCGGCCCGTGGCGGATACCCCAACCTCGACCATCCCGGTGCTCGACCGTCGTCGCATCGCCCTGATACTGTTCGCGTTGGCGACCGGCGGCTTTGCGATCGGCACCAGTGAGTTCGCGATGATGGGCTTGATGCCGAGCCTGGTGCTGGGCCTGGACATCACCGAACCCCAAGTCGGTCATCTGATCAGTGCGTACGCGCTCGGGGTCGTGGTCGGCGCGCCGGTGCTGGCGATCCTCGGTGCGCGGTTGCCGCGGCGCTCGTTGCTGCTGGCGCTGATGGGCTTCTACGCGCTCGGCAACCTGGCGACCGCATTCGCCCCGAACTACCACGCGATGCTGGCGTTCCGCTTCATCGCCGGCCTGCCGCACGGCGCCTTCTTCGGTGTCGCGATGCTGGTTGCCGCGTCCATCAGCCGCCCCGACCAGCGCGGCGCGGCGATCAGCAAGGTCATGCTGGGCCTGTCGATCGCGATCCTGGTCGGCAACCCGCTCGCGACCTGGCTGGGACAGGCCCTGAGCTGGCGTTACACGTTTGCCCTGGTGGCGGTGGTCGCGGTGCTGACAGTCGTGATGATCGCGCGTTTCCTGAGCGCTGATCCCTCCGAGCCACGCCAAAGCCCGTTGCGGGAAATACGCGCGTTTCACCAGTCGCAAGTGTGGTTGACGCTGCTGATCGGCGCGGTCGGGTTTGCCGGCATGTTCTGCGCCTTCAGCTACCTCGCGCCCACCCTGACCGAAGTGACCGGGGTCAGCGACGGATGGATCCCGATCGCGATGGCGGTGTTTGGTGTCGGCTCGGTCATCGGCAACCTCGCTGGCGGCTGGCTGGTCGACCGCATGCAGTTCCGCGCCACTGCGCTGATCCTGGGCTGGTCGGCGCTGGTGCTGCTGATCTACCCGTTCGCCGCGCACTCGCTGTGGAGCATCCTGCCGGTGGTGGTCGCCCTGGGCACGATGGGCGCATTGGCCCCGGTGCTGCAGACGCGGTTGATGGACGTGGCCGGCGAAGCGCAGACCCTGGCCGCCGCCTCCAACCACGCCGCCTTCAACGCCGCCAACGCCCTGGGCCCGTGGCTGGGCGGCATGGCGATCAGCGCCGGATTCGGCTGGACCTCGACCGGCTACGTGGGTGCCGCGACGGCGCTCGGCGGATTGCTGATCTATGCGTGGGCGCGGTGGGATGAGCGGCGGTTGAGCGCGTTGGATGCGGCGTAAGCGCGTGACAGCGTAAAGATCAACGTCTAAGTTGATATCTAGTAAATCAACTGATAGGTTGATATTCGATTTATCAGCTTGCAGGTTGAATCATGGCTACGCCCGTTCGCATTCCCGGTCAGCTCGGCGGTCTGCTGCGTACCGCCCGGTTGCAGCAGGGCTACACCCAGGCCGATGTCGCCAAGCGGCTGGGCGTCAGCGTGCAAGCGATGTCCAAGCTTGAGAACAACGCCGGTCGTGCCGGCTTCGATCGTATCCACCGGCTGTGCCTGATCCTCGGCCTTGAACTGGTGTTGCAACAACGCACGGGTCCCGATCCCCACGCGCCACCGCCGGAGTGGTGACGTAACGACACTCGAACAGGACACCTCCGGATGACGTAGCCTGGGCAAGCAGCAGGATTGCAGCAGTCGCCCGGCTTGGATGCTTGCGTCGCTTTGGGGAAGCACGTGCGCTATTGGTGGGTAAACCAGAATCAGACCTATCGCCATGAAGTCGCTGGCGGCTATCTGTGGTCGCCGAAACGCAACGCAAACGGCGCCAGGAACCCCTACTACGACTTCATGCGCGTGGTCTCGCCGGGCGATCTCGTGTTCTCGTACGCCGATACCTTGATCAAGGCCATTGGTTTGATCAAGACACACGCGTATGAAGCGCCGAAACCGCTGGAGTTCGGCAACACGGGCGCTTACTGGGAAAAGATCGGCTGGCGGGTGGACGTCGGATTTCGGGAGATGACCCATCAGGTGCGGCCGGCGGATTACGCCGAGCAGATCGCCAAGGTATTGCCCGGCAAGTACTCACCGCTGCGGCCCAACGGCTTTGGACTCCAGAACGTGTATCTGACCCGCGTTCCCGCAGACCTCGCCGAGACGTTGTTGAGCCTCATTGGTGTGGAAGCCCGGAACATCGCAAGAGCGGCACGCATTGCGGACGAGGCGACAGCTACTGATGCCGTTGGATTGATCCAATGGGAAGCGCATCAAATTGAGCAGCTCAAGCAGGACCACCACATCGCTCCGACCGAGCGGGAAGCGTTGGTTCTTGCACGAAGAGGGCAAGGCAAGTTCCGACAGAAGGTCGCGGCTATCGAGAAATGGTGTCGAATTACGCACGTTGAGAAGCCGGAACACTTGAGGGCAAGTCATTGCAAGCCGTGGCGTGACTCCAGTAACGAAGAGCGGCTGGATGGTGAGAATGGATTATTGCTGACGCCGACCATTGATCACTTGTTCGATCGTGGCTTCATCAGCTTTGAATCGAACGGCGACTTGCTCGTTTCTCCGGTTGCCCACCGAGACTCACTCGAGCGGATGGGGATCGAGATGGCGACCCGCGTCAACGTCGGGAGCTTCAGTTCCGGTCAGCGGCAGTTCCTTGATTTTCATAGGAACAGCGTGTTCCTCGATAGCAAAGCTCCACTTGACTAAGCAGTTGAATATCGACTGGGCACTGAGCTTCGACCAAGATCGTACTCAACTCGCTACCCGCCCAACGAAAACCCCGCCTCCACGACAGGTTTTACCCATTCTGGCGTGGCCGCCAACGACTCCAGGTCGGTGGGGAAAATGAGCTTTCCGGCGACGACTTCGGCGACCAGCAGCGGGTCGGGAATCGCATCGCCCATTTCAGCGTCGACGCTGTTGTCGTACACCTGCAGGTGGGCCAAGTGCGGCATCAGTGCGATCAGGTTTTCCAGCGCCGCCGGGTAGCGCTCGCGGATCTTCGCTTCGGCAATGGCGTGGCCGCCTGCGGTGACGCGGGCCTGGACGCGGGCGATATGGTGTTCCGGCGACGGCAGGCCGCAGAACCAGATCAACACGTCGTGTGATCGGGTTGCTGCCATGATGCGGGCGGGCACGGTGCGGCCACCCAGCGTGGTCTCGAAAGCGTAGTGGGTGCCTCGCGTGAGCGCGTCTTCCAGCCGCCGCATACCTTCCTGCCATGCCGCCGCGTTGGCTTCGCCCTGGCCGCAGCCCGTCGCTGCAACCAACTCGCGCGCATGCGTGTCGGGATTGAACCAGGTCAGCCCTGCCTGTTGCAGCAGGTACCCGCCGATGGAACTCTTGCCGGCACCGTTGACGCCGGCAAGAACGTAAAGCACCGGCCGCGGCGTATTCATCGGCGCGCCATCAATGGCTGGCGCCAACCTTGACCTTGCCGCCCAGCTTGGCCGGACGGCCCATCACTCCGCGCAGGCGATCACCGGCGTCGGGGGCTTGCAGCGCGGCGAGTCGCTCGTCGAACCGGCGCCGCAATGTGTCCAAGGCGTCCTGGTCTTTTGCTGCCGCATCGCGCAGGGCGTGCAAGATGAGGTCGTATTCCGCGACCGACAGGATTACCGCCTCGGGCTGGTTGTGATTGGTGACAACGACTCTGCCGACGCGGCCCACCGACTTCATGACACCGCGCCAACCGAGCTTCTTCACATCCGATGCGGGCGTGTGCGGCAGGTCTTCAATCATAGTGAGCGGGCGAGGGAGCGCCATGGCGAGCAACCGGTAGTGGGTAATAAGGCCAATATACCCTTATTGGCCATATCCCGTCCAATGGCGATGTTCAACGCGGCAGTACCACTACCGCCTCGCCTTCATCCTCCTCGCACCGCGCCCCCGTATCCGCCACCGGCGATGGCACCTGCCCGGGCACTTCCGATGGCACGGCAATCGCATCCGGACCTACCGGCAGCATTGTCGCCGCGCGCCAGCGACCCCACTTGTAATAGGCCAGCGAAAGCACCATCGACACGAACGCGCTGACCGGGAAGCTCCACCAGATCGCGTCCACGCCCAGTTCCGGCTGCAGCCAGTTGGCGAAGGGCACGCGCACGCCCCACAGGGCCAGGCCGAGGATCACCAGCGGCGGGATCACCGCGCCGGTGGAGCGGACCACGCCGGCAACCACGAAGGTCACCCCGAAAAACAGGAACGACCACACCGCGATGTGGTTGAGGTGACGGGCGATCTCCAGCGCTTCGCTGCCGGTGGGCATGAACATCGCCAGGGTGTACTGATCGAGCAGGATCAGCGGAGCGATCAGTGCGCCGGTCAGCAGGAAGTTGAAGCCGATGCCGTGGCGGGTCGTTGCTTCCACGCGGTCCCAGCGGCCGGCACCGACGTTCTGCGCGGCCATCGACGAGCAGGCCGCTCCGATGGCCATCGCCGGCATCTGCACATAGGTCCACAGCTGCAGGGCGGCGCCGTAAGCAGCGGTGGTGAGGGTGCCGTACTGGTTGACCATGGTGATCATTGCGATCATCGCCAACGAGATCATCACCATCTGCAGGCCCATCGGCACGCCCTTGACCACCAGCGTGCGCACGATGATCCAGTCGGGCTTGAACAGGTGGCGCTCATCGCGGCCGATCCACAGCGGATGGCGCTTGTGCCGCAGCCACGCCAGCATCGCCGCCAGCGCGATCACGTTGGCAATCAGGGTGGCCATCGCGCTGCCGGCCATGCCCATCTCGGGCAGCGGGCCGACCCCGAACATCAACAGCGGCACCAGCACGATGTCCAGCAGCACCGCGATGAACAGGAACAGGAACGGCGTGCGGGTGTCGCCGGCGCCGCGCAGGATCGCCGACAGGAACGCGAACGCGTACAGGAACGGCAGCGCCAGGAAGATGATCTTCAGGTAGGCGTCGGCCAATGGCAGCGCCGCCTCGGGGGTCGACATCCAGACCAGCACATGGCGCGACAGCGGCAGCCCGATCGCCGCCAGCGCGACCGAGACGCCGAGGAAGAACGTCGCCGCCGAGCCGATCACCCGGCGTGCTTCGGGCAGATTCTTCCGGCCCATCGCCTGCCCGACCAGGATGGTCGAGGCCATGCCGAAGCCGAACACCCCGCCCAGCAGCAGGAACATGATGTTGTTGGCGTTGGCGATCGCCGTCAGCGCCTCCTCGCCGAGGAAGCGACCGACCCAGACCGCGTTGACCGAACCGTTGAGGGACTGCAGCACGTTGCCGCCAAGGATCGGCAGGGCAAACACGAACAGGGTGCGCCCAATCGGGCCTTCGGTAAGGGTGCGTTGTTGGATCATCGGCGCTCCAGGCAGGCGGCCAGCGTAACGGGACACGGTGCACGCGGCGCGAATGCGCGATAATCCACCATGATCAGAATCACCGATATCAGGCTTCCGCTCGACCACGCCGAATCGGCCCTGGTCGATGCCATCGTGGCCCGCCTCGGCATCACGACCGACGAACTGACCGCTTACACCCTCGCCAAGCGCAGCCACGATGCGCGTCGGCG
Organism: Lysobacter sp. A421; assembly: GCF_054052145.1. Taxonomy (NCBI): domain Bacteria; kingdom Pseudomonadati; phylum Pseudomonadota; class Gammaproteobacteria; order Lysobacterales; family Lysobacteraceae; genus Lysobacter; species Lysobacter sp. A421. The sequence continues at coordinate 289,117 of NZ_JBSVRL010000002.1, forward strand.
TGGCGGGATCGTGCTGATCTATTCGGTCGACGTGGACACCCCGCGCGAGGCGGACATCCTGCAACGGCTGGCGCAGCAGGTGCCCGCGCCGGGATTGCCGAAGGTCGGGCCGACGCCGGACACAACCTACAAGTACGTCGCCCGGGCGCCGGCGGAACTGCCGCTGCGGCCGGTGGTGATCGGCACGGGCCCATGTGGTTTGTTTGCCGGGTTGGTGCTGGCGCAGATGGGCTTCCGGCCGATCATCCTGGAGCGCGGCAAGGCGGTGCGCGAGCGCACGGTGGATACCTTCGGGCTGTGGCGCAAGAAAGTCCTCAACCCTGAGTCCAACGTGCAGTACGGCGAAGGCGGGGCGGGTACGTTTTCGGACGGCAAGTTGTACAGCCAGATCGCCGATCGCCACCACCACGGACGCAAGGTGCTGACCGAGTTCGTCGCTGCCGGTGCGCCGCCGGAAATCCTGTACGTCGCCAAGCCGCATATCGGTACATTCAAGCTGGTATCGATGGTGGAGCACATGCGCGCGACCATCGAGTCGCTGGGTGGGGAAATCCGCTTTTCGCAACGCGTCGATGACGTGTTGGTGGAGATCGATGCGGGCGGTACCCGGCAGGTACGCGGCGTGATGCTGGCAAGCGGCGAGGAGCTGCGCACCGACCATGTGGTGTTTGCGGTCGGCCACAGCGCGCGCGATACGTTCGAGATGCTGCACCGGCGCGGTGTGTGGCTGGAGGCCAAGCCGTTCTCGATCGGGTTCCGCATCGAGCATCCGCAATCGGTGATCGATACCGCGCGGTTTGGCCCGCAGGCCGGGCATCCGGTGCTGGGCGCAGCGGATTACAAGCTGGTGCACCACTGCAGCAACGGACGTTCGGTGTACAGCTTCTGCATGTGTCCGGGCGGCACCGTGGTTGCGGCTGCGAGCGAGCCCGGCTGCGTGGTGACCAACGGCATGAGCCAGTACTCGCGCAACGAGCGCAACGCGAATGCGGCGATCGTGTGCGGGATCACACCGGCGGACTTCGCGCCTTACGGCCGGCGCCAGGACGGTACCGCCGACCCGCTGGCCGGCATCGCATTGCAACGCCACTGGGAGGCGCGCGCATTCGAGCTGGGCGGCGGCGAGTATGAGGCGCCGGCGCAACTGGTCGGCGACTTCCTCCAGGATCGCGCCTCGCAGGAATTCGGCACGGTGCTGCCGTCCTACACCCCGGGGGTACGGCTGGGTGATTTGAGCCAGTCATTGCCCGACTACGCGATCGCTGCGATCCGCGAGGCGCTGCCGGCGTTCCACAAACAGTTGCGCGGTTTTGCGATGGGCGATGCGGTGCTGACCGGGGTCGAGACGCGCACGTCCTCGCCGGTGCGCATGGCGCGCAACGCGGAGGGTCACAGCCTCAATACCCGTGGCCTGTTTCCCGCCGGCGAAGGCGCGGGCTATGCGGGTGGCATTCTTTCGGCGGGCGTGGATGGCATCCGGGTGGCCGAAGCGGTGGCACTGAGCATCGTCGGCGCTGGCGATTCCCTCGGTTGACCCCGATGCGGCATGCTGGGCGCATGTCCGACAAGCCGTTTTCCCCTTCTTGCGAGCGCAACCGTGAGCCGATCCTCGCGGTGCTGCGGCGCCATTTTTCCGACCGGCGCCAAGTGCTGGAGATCGGCTCGGGCACCGGCCAGCATGCCGTGCATTTTGCTGCAGCGATGCCGTGGCTGGTGTGGCAGTGCTCGGACCGGGCCGGGTATCTGCCGGGGATCGGGCAATGGCTGGATGAGGCGGCGTTGGCGAACACGCCGGCGCCGCTGGCCCTGGGCGTAAGTGCCGGGCCTTGGCCGGTCCACGCGGTGGATGCGGCGTTCACCGCCAATACCTTGCACATCATGGGCTGGACCGAGGTGCAGGCGTTCTTCGACGGGCTCGATGCCGCGTTGGCCGACGACGCGACGTTGGTGGTGTACGGGCCGTTCAACTACGACGGTGAGTACAGCAGCCACAGCAACCGCGAGTTTGATGGCTGGTTGAAGGCCCGCGACCCGCGCTCGGGTATCCGCGACTTCGAGGCGGTCGATGTGTTGGCGCGTGGGATCGGCCTGCGGTTGGTGGAGGACGTGGCGATGCCGGCCAACAACCGGTGCCTGGTCTGGACCCGGCAAGCTACCTGCCCGATTCACCACGCCTAGACCCCCCCTGACGCATCGTCATGGCATCGGCGTGGACGGAGAGTGGGATGAAAACCAACGGCCCGGTATTCGGCGAGCGGTCCTTCAGCAAGGTGGCGGCGTTGTTTTCCGATGAAGCCGCGGCGCGGCAGGTGGCGGCGCGCTTGCGTAGCGAGCTCGAGCTGGGCGAGCAGCAGGTCCAGGTGGTGACGCCCAGCGACCCGCGGCCCGGTCGCAAGATCGAACCCGACAGCCGCGGTATCTGGCACACCGCGATCAAGGCGCACATCACCTTCGGCCTGCTTGGCATCGTGGTGGGGTTGGCGTTGTTCATGGTGCTGTGGGGAGTGGGGATCGGCGCGGTGCGGAGCTCGCCATGGGCGACGGGCGGCGCGCTGGTGTTCTTCGGCGCCGTGTTCGGCCTGTTTGGCGGCGGCTTCGTGACCCTGCGTCCGGACCAGGACGTGCTGATCAACCAGGTCCGCGAAGCGATCGAAAACGGCCGCTTCGCGGTCGTGGCCCATCCCGACAACCACGAGCAGCGTGACCGCATCACTGCGATGCTGGAAGCGGCATCGGACGAGGTGGTCGGCACGCTGTAGCACGCAATCATCGGCCATGCCATTTGGCAGGCGCGCGCGGGTGGTCGGCTAGTAGGATGGGGCGGTTGCTTTCCCGGGGGTTTGCCGATGTCGCGGTTACGTTGCCTGTCTGTCCTGTCGCCGGTGCTGGTCGCCGCGTTGTTGCCATGCTCCTTCGCCGTGGCCCAGCAGTCACCGCCTGCCACCGCGCTGACCGTTATGTCCGCACCATCGACGCCGGCTCCGGCACCGCTCGACCAGCCATACCCGGGCACGCTGTCGGTCACCGTTGATGCCACCGATCTGGCGCGGCGCGTGTTCCATGTGCGCCAGAGCATTCCGGTGCAGGCCGGGGCCATGCGACTGCTGTTCCCGAAATGGATCCCGGGCAAGCACCGGCCGGCCGGGCCGATCCGCAAGTTGGCGGGACTGACGATCCGCGGCAATGGCCAGGCGATCCAGTGGCAGCGCGACCCGACCGACGTATACGCGTTCCAGCTCGACGTCCCCGCCGGCGTGGCCACGCTGGAGATCGAGTTCGACCTGCTCACCCCGACCGCCGGCAACCAGGGCCGGGTGGTGATGACGCAGGACATGCTCAACGTGCAGTGGGGTTCGGTGGCGTTGTACCCGGACGGTTACTACAGCCGCCAGATCCAGATCAGCCCGACCCTGGTGCTGCCCGCCGGGTGGCAGGCCGGTACCGCATTGGAGCTGCAATCGCGCGCAGGCGACACCTTGCACTACGGCACGGTCAGCTTCGAGGTGCTGCAGGATTCGCCGGTCTACGCCGGGCGCCACTTCCGCCAGGTCGACCTGGACCCGGGCGCGGACCGTCCGGTGCGCTTCGACATCATTGCCGACTCGGCCAAGTACCTGGAGGCTACCGAGGAGCAGCTGGACAAGCATCGCGCGCTGGTCGAGCAGCTCTACAAGCTGTTTGATTCGCAGCATTACGATCACTACGACCTGTTGTTCTCGCTGTCGGACCGGATGGGCGGGCAGGGGCTGGAGCACCAGCGCTCGAGCGAGAACGGGGTGAAGCCAGGCTACTTCACCGAGTGGGACAAACACGTCGCCAGCCGCGACCTGCTGCCGCACGAGTTTGTGCATTCCTGGAATGGCAAGTTCCGTCGTCCCGCCGGATTGGCGACGCCGAACTTCCACGTGCCGATGGACGGCAGCCTGCTCTGGGTCTACGAAGGCCAGACCCAGTATTGGGGCATGGTGCTGGCGGCGCGCTCGGGGCTGTGGGACAAGGACGCCGCGCTGGGGGCACTGGCGCTGGTGGCCGCCACCTACGCCACCGACCGCCCCGGCCTGCAATGGCGCACCGTCCAGGACACCACGTACGACCCGGTGATTGCCGAGCGCCAGCCGCAGCCGTATCGCAGTTACCAGATGAGCGAGGACTACTACAACGCCGGCGCGCTGATCTGGCTTGCGGTCGACAGCAAGCTGCGCGAGCTGAGTGGCGGACGCAAGTCGCTGGATGATTTCGCCAGTGCGTTCTTCGGCATCCAGGATGGCAGTTGGGAGGTGGTGCCCTACGAATTCCAGGACGTGGTGGAAGCACTGGATGGTGTGGCTGCACACGATTGGGCCGGTTTTCTGCGCAGCCGCCTGGATGCCCACTCAGCGCCGCTGGACGGGCTCGCCGCGGCAGGTTGGAAGCTGGTCTACACCGACAAGCCATCGGACTACCACAAGAGTCTGCTGGCCTCGCGCAAGGCCGCCGACTACACGGCGTCGCTGGGAATGATGCTGGCCAGCAGCGACGGCAAGGTCAACGCGGTGCGCTGGGACGGGCCGGCATTCAACGCCGGCATCGCCACTGGCAGCACCTTGTTGGCAGTGAACGGCTACGCGTTCGAGACCGACTTGCTGGACGACGCGATCAAGGCCGCCCACGCGGACGGCACGCCGATCGAGCTGGTGGTCAAGCATGGCGAGGTCGTGCGTACGCTCACGCTGGACTACCGCGACGGGCTGAAGTATCCGCACCTGGAGCGGGTCGCGGGCAGCAAGGACCGCTTGAGCCGGATCCTCTCGCCGTTGTGAGCCCGGCCATCGCAACCAGTTATCATGGGGTGGAATCAGGGGGAGTACGTATGAAAATCAACAGCCGGCCCTTCGCGAGCGCGCTGTTCACGGCGTGTCTGGCATTTGCTGGAGCGGTCTCGGCACAAACCGCCACGATACCGCTGACGCCAATCTCGGAGTTTTATTTCGCCGAAGACGCGCGTACCACCCAGCCCGTGGTGGCCGTCCGGGGCGAAGGTGAAGCGGTCACCCAGAAGCTGGTCAAGGCGCTTGCGCGCAATCCGCGGGCGAAGAAAGAGACCGCCCAGCTGGCCCACATTGCGTTGGCAGGTGGCCGCTCCGGACTGGGCGTGGAGTTGTACCAGCGCCTGCTTGGCCAGATTGACACCAATGACGGTCTGTACCGGACGGTGATGTGGAATTACGGCTGGGATCTGTACCGCAGCGACGATCATGCCGGCGCGTTGACCCAATGGGAAAACTTGTTGAAGTCGCGCAACATCACGGCCGACTGGATGCCGATGACGTTTGCCTTGGCATTGTGGCAGCTCGATCGCCGCGACGAGGCGGTGCAGTGGTACGCGGCCGGTGTGCGCACCCATCCGGCCAAGTGGCGCTCGTCCGACACCCTCGCGTCGGCACTGCCCGATTGGAGTGCCGATGAGGTGGCCGTGTTGTCCCAGGTGCAACAGGCTTGGGCGGCGAATCCGCCCGAATGGCGCTGACAACCGGGCCATAGCGCGGGTCATGGCGCCGCTCCCTCCCGGCCCGGTGTACGCTGCAGGCAGCAGCCTGTGACGCTGCGGTGGCCGTGAACCTGGGAGACGCTATGAAGACCGTGCTGGTGGCCAGTTCCAAGGGCGGGGTAGGCAAGACCACCATCGCCACCCATCTTGCCGCGCAGGCCGCGCTGGCCGGCGCAAACACGGCGTTGGTTGACGCCGATCCGCAGGGCTCGGCTCGTCGCTGGGCGGAGCGTCGCTCGGTGCTGGACAGCGCGGTGTTGCCGGTCGATGGCACCCGTCGCGGCAAGTGGCGCGCGCAGCTGCCATCCGATACCGACCTGGTCATCGTGGACGCCGCCGCCGGTGCGATGGCGCGCGAGCTGGAGACCTTCCTCGACGTCGCCGCTGCGGTCGTCGTCCCGGTACAGCCTTCCACGTTTGATATCGAGGCCAGCGTGCCGTTCCTGGATTCGCTTGCCCAACACCCGCGCGTGCGCAGCGGTGAGTTGCGGGTCGGCCTGGTCGCCAACCGCTTGCGCCCCTGGACCACCGTCTCCCGGGAAACCCTGGAGCTGCTGAAGCAATGGCCGTACCCGCTGGTCGCACAGCTGCGCGACAGCCAGGCTTATGTAGTCTTGAGCGGCCTGGGAAAGAGCCTGTTCGACTACCACTCCATGCATGTGCGCGAGCACCAGGCCGACTGGAAGCCGCTGCTGAAATGGCTGAAGAAATGACGCGCCGCCGTTTTGCTCCGCACTCGACTCCAGGGCGTGGCTACCTGCGCCGACTTTCCGCTTGAACCTTCCGCTTCGATGAGGTCCTGCCATGCGTGAATTGATCCTGCTCCGTCATGCCCATGCCGATCACGGCGCCACCGGCCACGCCGACATGGACCGCGCATTGTCCTCGGAGGGTTGGGCCGAGGCCGAGGCCGCCGGACACTGGCTCGCGGCGCAGAAGCTGGTCCCCGATTGCGTGTTGTGTTCTCCTGCGCGCCGCACCCGGGAGACGCTGGAAGCCGTACTGGGGGTGATCGGGTACGTCGAGCAGCGTGTCGATGACACCATCTACGGCGCCGATCCCGGCGCATTGATCGCGTTGGCCGACGCCCACCGTGATGTTGGGCGCCTGCTGCTGGTGGGCCACAACCCGGGCCTGGAGCAGTTGGCGGCGTTGCTGCACAGCGGCCAGTCCGGCGACTATCGCGGCATGGCCTCGGGTGGGATCGCGGTGTTGACCATTCCCGATGACCATAGGCTCGAGCCGGGCGTGGCCCAGCTCAGCGCTTTCTGGTGGCCGTGAGCCCGAGTTACGTATGGCTAGGGTGGATTGCGACAGTGCTGTGGGCAATGGCGTCGGCGTTGCCTGCGCACGCCGGCGCGGCACCCGGACCGGTGGCCACTGGCGGCGATACCGCCGGCGAGATGGGGTTTGATCCACTCCACACCCAATTCAGCTTCGAACTGCGCACCCGTTGGGGACAGCGTGTGCAAGGCCGGTTTCCGGTCCATGACGGCGCCATGGTGACCTTGCCTGGCGGTCGCAGCCAGATTTACATCCGCTTGGCGACCAATGCCGTGGAGGTGACCGATTCCCCTCGCTATAGCGAGTTGGCCCGCGGAGAAGGTTTTTTTGATGCGCAGCGCTATCCGGTGATCGAGTTCGTGTCCGAGCCGCTTGGTGTCGCGCTTGGCCACGACGGTGGCAAGTTCCGGGGTCGGCTCAGCATGCACGGGGTCAGCCGGATGGAGACATTCACGCTGGCGCCGTCCACCTGCATGCGGCCGGCGCTGGACTGTGATGCGGTGGCCGTGGGCAGCGTCAGCCGGCGTGATTACGGACTTGATGGCTGGCGGCTGATGTTGACCGACCAGGTGCAGTTCACCATGCGTGTGCGCTTGCGCCAACCGACGCCATGAGCGCTGCCACGCAAGGCCGTGCGGCCTGGCTGTTGCGGCCGGCCATCGCGCTACTGGCGCTGGCCCTGGGGGCCTGCGCAAGTTTGACACCGCAACAGGCCACTCGCGCCAGCGCGATTGCCCAGGCCGCGCGTTCGACCCAGTTGAGCTGCGATGCCATCGACGCATGCGCCCAGCCGTCACCGCTGCGTGCGCTGGCCGGAAAGGCCTTCAGCGAGTCCACGGCGGAGCAGCCGCGGCATTACGCATTGCTGCTGGATGGCGGCACCAACGCGATGCTGGCGCGAATCAACCTGATCCGCAGCGCCACCACCGCCATCGACCTGCAGACCTACATCTACGAAGCGGACGATGCCGGGCGCCTGGTGCTGGACGAGTTGGTGCTTGCCGCCCGCCGCGGGGTCCGGGTGCGGTTGTTGATGGACCAGTTGGCGGCGCTGCAGAATGTGGAAACCCTGGCCGCATTCGCGGGCGTCCACCAGAATTTCCAGGTCAAGCTGTACAACCCGGTGCTGCACCGGGCCAGGATCAGCTACCCGCAGTACCTGCTTGCCGCCGCCTGTTGCTGGCGCCAGCTCAACCAGCGCATGCACACCAAGCTGCTGCTGGTGGACGGGGCGATCGGGATCACCGGCGGACGCAACTACCAGGACACGTATTACGACTGGGACGACCAGTACAACTTCCGTGATCGCGATGTGCTTGTCGCCGGTCCGGTGGCGCGGGCGATGGCGGTCGATTTCGGCAGATTCTGGGATGACTCGCGAAGCGTTCCTCCGGCACGGCTGGTGGATGTCGGCGAGGTCCTGCTCCAGCGCGGAGTGCCGCCCCTGCCGGCTTATCAGTTCGAACGCCCGCAACGTGCCCAGGCGATGCGCGACGATGCCAGCGATCGCGCGGTCGTGCAGGCGTGCCTGGTGGATCGCGCGCTCGCGGTGGGTAAGGTCCACTACGTCTCCGATGGCCCGGACAAACACCATGCCGAGGTACCGACGGATTTTGCCGCGGCATCCCACTCACTGGGCCGGCTGATCGCGTCGGCACAGGAAGAAGTGCTGCTGCAGACGCCGTACCTGGTGCTGTCCAAGTCGGCACAGGACTTGTTCGAACGCCTGCACGACCGCCCCGACCCGCCGCGGGTGGTGGTCTCGACCAACAGCCTGGCCGCGACCGATGCATTCTTCGCCTATGCGCTGTCCTACAAGTACAAGCGTCGCTACCTGCGCGATTTCGGCTTCCACATATACGAATACAAGCCGTTCCCGCAAGACGCGCCGATCGACTTGTCGACCACCGGTGCCGTGTTGCCCGACTACGTGCCCGAGTCGAGTCAGCCGACCGCGCCGCCGACCCGGCTCGACCGCAACAGCGTGCTGCGTTCTGCGCGCTATCGGCGGCCATTGCAGTCGGAATATGGCGCTACCCGCTACCTCAACCGCCGCGCCAACGAGCCGGTGCCATTGAAGCGCGCGGGGGTGCGCATGGGGATGCATGCCAAGTCGCTCGTGATCGATCGCCGGATCGGTGTGGTGGGGACGCACAACTTCGATCCGCGCGGGGACGTCTACAACACCGAGAGTGCGGTGATCATCGATGACATCGCGTTTGCGCGAGTATTGGCGGCCAGCATCCGGCGCGACATCAGTCCGGCCAATTCCTGGGTGATCGCTCCGCGCGACAAGCCGCCGGTGTTCTCCGGGCTGGAGTACTCGCTGGGTAAGATTTCCGAGTACCTGCCCATTTTCGATCTGTGGCCGACGCGTTACGCGACCAGCTACGAGTACGTGCCCAGCCCGGAATGTCCGGCTCCGCTGCCGCCCGACGACCCGCGCTTTCGTGCCTGCTATCGGCCGGTGGGTGACTTCCCCGAAGTAAACATGGTGGGGAAAGGGTTGCCGACGCGACTGTTTACCGCCTTCGGCGCGGGCTTGGCACCCATCCTGTAGCGCGCGTTCCCCCGGCTCACCTTCATCCCGCAAACGCACCCCTGTCGTTAGTTGGGTGACTTCTGGCACGTGTACGTGATAAACGGTGTTGTACATTACCAACACACCCAATCACTACACCACAGAGGCAAGGCCATGAACGTCGCGTCCAGCAACCCGTCCACCAACGCCAACTACTCCTTTGATCGCCAGCAGCACATCATCGACACCTCCCAGGCCCGCCGCAGCGGTGCAGAGCGTGATTTCGGCATCGGTTACGGCAACCGCGGCTATGCCAGCAATCCGGACTATCTGCGCACCCCGCGCTACGCCGGCAACCCAGGGAACCACCTGTTCAGGGTTGGCTGACCCCTATTCATAAACGAGAGCAGGTGTGTTATAATGTTGCATTCAAAATCAACGTAACACCTTGTTTTCAGGAGAAAAAAAGTCAAACTCAAGTCTATTTTCAACAGCATGGCCCCGTCCATCCACCGCAATGGCGGTAGCGCACCGTCCGCACGCGTTTCCGCGGCAAGCGACACCAGCGCCCAACCAGTACCCGTGGATCACCAGCCGCGCCGCCGGCACAGCGCTGCGCCGCACGGTTACAGCAGCGCCAGCAGCTATCTGACCCGTCCAGCCCGCAGCAGGTTTGGCTCGCGCCAGGTACGGTTCCGGATTGGCTGATCGTCGGCTATCGTGACCCGATGAATGCAACGTCTTCCGAGGGTAACGTCCCGCCTCCCGGCGGCCCGGTGACCAGCCCGTTCAGGCGCGCGACCACCGTTGAGCGTCTCAATGAGCTATCGCGTGACACGGCGATAGACACGCTGGGTATCGTCTTCACCGAGATCGGGGCCGACTACCTGCGTGCCACGATGCCGGTCGGCGCGAAGACCCGGCAGCCCTATGGCCTGCTGCACGGCGGTGCGTCAGTGCTGCTGGCAGAAACCCTGGGGAGCAGCGCCGGAAACCTGTGTGTAGCAGAGGATCGCGTCTGCGTCGGTATCGAGATCAACGCAAACCACTTGCGAGCCGTTCGCGACGGCGTTGTCACGGGCACCGCGCGAGCGCTGCACGTGGGTGGCCGGACCCAGGTCTGGGAAATCCGCATCGCCGATGACCGCGACCGGCTGGTCTGCATCTCCAGGCTGACTTTGGCGGTCGTGGCCAGCCGCGGCGAGTAGTCAGAACGCGTGATGGGTTGAACGGCGATCGTCGTTACCCGAGCCTTCCACTGGTATCTTTCACCGCATGAATGCGCCGTCTCCGACCGGCGCCGCGGCGCCTGGCGCACCGCTGGCGCGCCTGTTCCGCTACTGTTATCGGATGCCGATGCTGTTATGGCATCTGTTGGTCGACCTGCCACTGGTGCTGGTGATGATCAGCCCATTGCTGGGCGGACTTCAGGTCGGCGGCGAGCGGCTGGACCACCGGATGATCCGCGCGTGGTCGGCCGGGTTGATGCGGGTGTTCGGCTTCCGCCTGCGCCGGGTGGGCACGCCATCGCCGGGGCCGACGATGTTTGTCGCCAACCATGTCAGCTGGATCGACATCGTTGCGCTGCACAGCCAGCGGATGATGGGGCTGGTGGCCAAGCGCGAGATCCAGGGCTGGCCGATGGTCGGCTGGTTGGCCGGGCGTGCGGAGACCATCTTCCACTCCCGCGGCAGCACCGAGTCGCTGGGCGGCGTGCTGCATGAGATGTTGACCCGCCTGCGCAATGGCCGTTCGGTGGGGGTGTTTCCCGAGGGCGGTACCCGCGGCGGCGGTGAAGTCGGGCCCTTCCATGCGCGGATATTCCTGGCCGCCGTGGAGTCGGGGATGCCGGTGCAACCGGTCGCGCTGCGGTACGGCGAAGGCGGATCCGCCCAGCACACGGTGGCGTTCGCCAAACGGGAATCCTTTGTCGGCAACTTCTGGCGTCTGCTGGGCGAGCCGGCGCGGGTCGCGGAGATTCATTTCCTGGCCCCCATCACGTCCGGCGAAGCCGACGGGCGACGAAGGATCGCCGAGTTGGCGCGCTCGCGCATCCTGCAGGCAATGGCGAGCTGACGGATTCCTCGATGTTGACCGCAGCCGACTACCAGCCACCGCGCTGGCTACGCAATGCCCACCTGCAGACACTGCTGGGGGGCAGCGTGATGCGCCAGCGGATGGGCCGGCGGGCGTTGGAGGCCACCGCTGCGGTCACCACTTCACATCTGATCGACGGCGGTCACGGCGTGCGCCTGCAAGGCCTGCACAGCGCCGTGCCCGGGGTCGCGCCGCGTGGGCTGGCGCTGCTGCTGCATGGCTGGGAGGGCAGCGTCGATTCCAGCTACATGTGTTTGACCGCGGCGTGTCTGCTGGAGTCGGGCTTCGAGGTATTCCGGCTCAACTTCCGCGACCACGGCGGGACCCATCACCTCAACGAAGGCATCTTCCACTCCAACCGGATCGACGAGGTCGTGCAGGCCGCCGGCGACGTCGCCCGGCGGTTCCCGTTGCGTCCGTTGGTGGTGGCGGGGTACTCGTTGGGCGGGAACTTTGCCCTCCGGCTGGCCTTGCGTGCGCCGGCGGCCGGATTGTCGATCGCGCGCGTCGCGGTCGTGTGTCCGCTTATCGATCCGGCGCGCACGATGGACGCAATGGAGCGGGGCTTTCCGCTCTACATGCAGCATTTCGAGCGCAAATGGCGGCAGTCCCTGCAACGCAAACGCGCATTGTTCCCGAAACAGCATGACTTCGACGACCGGGTACTGGGCCTGCGGATGCGGCCACTGACCCAATGGCTGGTCGAGCGCAATACCGACTTCGGCACGTTGGAGCGGTACTTTGATGGCTATTCGATTGCCGGCGACCGGCTGGCCGGCTTGCAAGTGCCGGCGAGCGTGCTGATGGCGGCCGACGACCCGGTGATCCCGGTGGACGGCTGGCAGTCGCAGCGATTGCCGCACACCGTGCAGTTGGAGATCTCGCCGTGGGGCGGCCATTGCGGGTTCCTGGAAAATGCGCGACTGGATGGATTTGGCGAACGCTGGATCTCGCAGCGCCTGTCCGGGTCAGCGCAATGAATCCGGACGCCGCACCGTAAGGCCCACGTCGCGGCGGGCGGCACACAGCGCCGTTACAATGGGCGATCCGCCCGAATTGCGAGCAGTAATCCATGTACGAACCGATCATCGACGCCCTGCGTCGCGGCGATGCCACGCAAGCGCTTGAGGCCGCGCGCGCTGCCGTCTCCGGGCAACCCCAGGACTCCGCCGCCCATCGGTTGCTGGCCTCAGCGTTGCGACTGGCGGGCGATCGGGAGGCCGCGATCGAGTCGATCGACCGCGCCATCAGCCTTGCCCCCGATGACGCCAATTTGCACCTGGAGCGTGCCGGGCTGCTGTTGCATGAGCGAAAGCTCGATGAGGCGCAAGTCGCCCTGGCCCGCAGCACCGGCCTGGACCCCAACCAGTTCCCGGCCTACATCGTGCAGGCACAGCTGGCCATCGGCCGCGGCGACCTGGTGGAAGCCGCGCGACTGACCCGCACGGCGGCGAGGATTGCGCCGGAACACCCGCAGATCGCTGCGCTGGAAGGCACCCTGGCGCTGCGCGGCGGGGATCCCGACCGCGCGCTGGCGATCTTGAACACGGCCGCCCAACGGTGGCCCGAGGAGCCGACCCTGCGTCACTCGCTGGGTTTTGCCTACATGGCCAAGGGCCACTACGCGTTCGCCGAGCAGGCGTTCGCCAGTTTGCGCGAGGCGAACCCCGACTCGATGCCGTTGCGCGCGCTGGTCGCCGACCTGCTGCGCCGCCAGGGCCGGCCCGAGGCCGCCGCCGACGAGATCGCACCTTTGCTGGAAGGCGAGCACACCAGCCCGTCGCTGCAACGGATGATGGCCGAGCTGGAGTTGGAAGCCAATCGCAATGAAGCCGCCCGTGACCGGTTGCGCGGCGCGCTGCAAGCGCAGCCGGGTGACCGCCGTACCCTGTTGGCGATCAGCGAGGCATGGCGTCGGCTGGATGCCGCGGACGAGGCGCGCAGCACGCTGGATGCCCTGCTGGCGGAACACCCGCAACTGGTGGATCTGTGGCGTGCGCGCCTGTTGTTCGAGCAGTTCGCCAGCGATGACGCGGTCGAAGTGATCCGCCGCTGGCAGCAGGCGATGCCCGACTGCATCCCGGCCATGGAAGCGCAGATCACCGTCCACGATCTGGCCGGCCATCCGGAGCAGGGCGACGCCCTGGCCCAACGCATTACCGAGATTGAACCCGGGCACGCCAAGGCCGAGATGCGGATCATCAACGGGCTCCAGCAGCGCGACCCGGAGGCGGCCATCGAGCGCGTTGAGGGCTTGCTGGCGCGCGCTACCAACGAGACGGTCAATGGCAACCTTCGAAGGCTCCTGGGCCGCACGTTTGACACTGCTGGACAACCCGACGCCGCCGTCGCGACCTGGGCCGAGCTGCACGCCGAGGTCGTTTCCAAGCGCCTGCCTTTGCCCACGCCCAGCACCCTGGATGGGCCGTGGACGGAGGCGGTCGAGCTGACGCTGGCTCAACAAGTCGAACAGCCGGCGTTCCTGCTGTGGGGTGCGCCCGGTTCATTGATCGAACGCGTCACCGGCACCCTGCATCTGGGTGGCGCGACGCTGTATGGCGACCGCTTCGGTCCCAATCCGCCCAACGACCTTTTCCAGCGCTACCTCACCATCGATGCGCTCAGTACCGGCACGGCCGAGCCGGCAAACCTGATCGCCGAGTGGAAGGCGGCGCTGCCCGCGCGCGGGATCAAGCCTGCCGAGGTATTTGACTGGCTGCTGTGGTGGGACAACGCCGCCGTGCTTGCACTGCGCCCGCATCTGCCCGAGGCGTTGCTGGTGATCGCGTTGCGCGATCCGCGCGACATGCTGCTGGACTGGCTGGCATTCGGCTCGCCAGCGCCGTTCGCGCTCGAGTCGCCGCTGGTCGCTGCGCGCTGGTTGGCCCAGGTGCTCACCCAGGTCGCCGATCTGCATGAACAAGACCTGCTCAGGCACCGCTTGCTTCGCTTGGACGGCATTGAGAACGACCCGGCCGGGGTTGCCGCCGCGATTGCCGAGGCGATCCAGGTCGCGGTCGCTCCGGCGCCGCCGGGCCGCCTGGGCGAGGACCGGTTCCCCGCCGGCCACTGGCGCGATTTCGGGCCGTCGCTCGCTGATGCCTTTGCGGTGCTGACACCGGTCGCCGTCCGCCTGGGCTACCCGGAAGCTTGAGCCCCCGAGCCCCGAGTCCTATCGAGGAGTCCTGCATGCACATCCACAGCAACAGCTTCCAAGCCCGTCAACCACTGCCGGCGGAGTTTGCCGCCGGGCAGCCGGTTGCTGACGGATTCGGCTTTGCCGGCAACCGCAACCCGCACCTGGCCTGGGAGGACGTCCCCGCCGGCACGCGCTCGTTTGCGCTGCTGTGCATTGATCCGGACGTGCCCACGGTGGCCGGGATGGCGGGCAAGGAAGGGGTGCAGATCCCGATCGGGCAACCGCGCGGCGACTTCATCCATTGGGTGATGATCGACCTGCCCGCCGACCTGCGTGAGATCGCCGCCGGCGCGTGCAGTGACGGAATGGTTCCCCACGGCAAGCGCGAGCCGGCAGGTCCTGCCGGGTCACGCCAGGGGCTGAATGACTACACCGGCTGGTTTGCCGGCGACCCGGACATGGCCGGCGACTGGCACGGCTACGACGGCCCGTTCCCGCCGCCCAACGACCTGCGGGTACACCGTTACTTCTTCCGTGTATTCGCGCTGGATGTCGACACCCTGCCGGTCCCGGTGAAGTTCACCGCGGCGGATGTGTTCTCCGCGATGCACGGCCACGTCCTGGCCGAGGCAGCGGTCCACGCGACGTATTCGTTGCACCAATAGCCCGGCAGCAAGCAAGCCGCCGCACGGCTCAGCCGCCGGCGGGCAACCACAGCAGCAACGCGGCGCCCAGCGCGATCCGGTAGATCGCAAACGGGGTGTAGCTGTGTTGCTTGATATAGCCCAGCAGCCAGCGCACCGCAATGAAGCCGGTGGTGCTGGCGGCCACGAATGCCAGCCCCAGCTCACCCCAGGCCTCGCCACCGCCGGCGGCAGCGCCACCTTCAAGGAAGTACTCCAGGATCGTGTAGGCGCTGGCGGCAAACATGGTCGGGATGCCGACCAGGAACACGAACTCGGTGGCCGCCGAACGCTGCCCGGTGCCGGCCAGCATCGCCATGAAGATCGCCGCGCCGGAGCGCGAGGTGCCGGGGAACACGCCGGCCAGGACCTGGGCCAGGCCGACCAGGATCGCGACCGTCCAGGTGACCTTCGCCGAGGGTGGCCGGCCGCTTGCGATCTTTTCGGCAAACAGGATCCAGATCCCGCCCAGGATCAACGCGATCGCGATCGGCGAGACGGTGTCGGGCAGCTCCCAGCCCAGCAGTCGCACCGGCAACCCGACCAGCGCCGTTACCAGGAAGGCGACCGCGATCTTGCCCAGGTACAAGCGGTTCTCACGATCGCCCAGGCCGGTGGCCAACGACCACAGCCGCTCACGGAACACCGCGGTGATCGCCAGGATCGCGCCGGCCTGGATCACGATGTTGAACAGGTCCGAGCGCGCACCCAGCCAGTGCTGGGCGATCAGCAAATGCCCGGTGCTGGAAATGGGCAGGAACTCGGTGAGGCCTTCAAGGATGCCGAGCAGCAGCGCGGCGAACAGGTCGGACATGGACAAAGGGGCCGAAGAAAACAGGGATGTATGCGCGCAAGTGACGTGGAAGGATAGCGGAACGTGGGGTTTCGGGATTCCGGCTGATTTCGGGGGTCGATCAGTCGGTGGTCCGCCGGGCGCTGTTATCCTGTGCGGTGCCGCCCGCAGGGCCTCACGAATCCCCCCCATGAACCGTTTGACCACCCACGAAATCCACGAATACCTGGCGCGGCATTTCGCCGACGGCGAGCAGGCCACCGTTGAACTGGTCGATGGCGCCGATCCGGCGCTCAACATCGTGTTGCACGAATACGGCGACATGGAACTGCAGCTGGCTGCCTCGGGCGAGCAGATCTTCGTGTCCACGGTGCTGTTTGAAGCCACCATGGTTGGCGACCGCGCCGGACTCAACGACGCGTGCATGCGGATGAACCCAATCAACCCGTTGTCCAATCTGGGCCTGGACAGCGTGGATGGCCGCGACACCTATATCGTGTTCGGCGAGCTGTCCTCCGCGTCCAGCCAGGAGACCATCGTCGAGGAGATCCTGACGCTGGCCGAGAACACCATTACCGCCGCCCAAGCCCTCCAGCCCTACCTTGCGCAGGTAACGCCATGAGTCTGTTCCAGAAGCTGATCACCCTGTTCCGTGGCACCACGACCGATGCCGCGCAGAAAACCGTTGACGCCAACGCGATCCGCATCCTCGACCAGGAGATGCGCGATGCCGGCAACGAGCTGGCCCGCTCGCGCGACGAACTCACCAAGCTGATGGCGCAGGGCAAGCTGCTGCAGCAGAAGATCACCGCCCGCGAAGGCAAGCGCCACGAATACGAGGGGTTCATCCAGGGCGCGCTAGCCAAGGGCGATGAAAGCCTCGCGCTGGACGTTGCCGCGCGGTTGGCGCCATTGGAGGCCGAGGACCGCAGTGACCTGCAGGCCAAGACCCAGATGGAAAGCTCGGTGACGACCCTGAAGGCCAGCATCATCAAGGCCGAAGGCCAGCTGCGTGGCATGCGCCAGCAGATCGATACGGTCAAGGCGACCGAAGCGGTGCATCGCGCCCAGGCCACGATCTCGGCACGTCATTCCGGCGCCAACAGCAAGATGCGCACTGCGCTGGATTCGCTCGAGCGCATCCAGGCACGTCACCTGGAGACCGCAGCACGCATCGAGGCCGCCGAAGAGCTGGAAAGCGAGACCGGCGACGGCGATCTCAACAAGCGTCTGGCGCAGGCTGGCCTGTTGACTGCCGACCCCGACGCCAGCGCGATCCTGGCCCGCTTCAAACAACCGCAGCAGACCTTGATCGGTCAGCCGATCACGGCCGCCCCGGTACGGCAGCTGCGCGGGCCTGACGACGACGGTCGCGCGTAACCGGATGCAGGCCTGCACATGAGCTGGTTGGACACACTGCGCGGCCGGAGTGGCAAGGACCAGCCGCCGACCGACGGCAACGGTGATATCTCCCACGCATTGCCATTGGGGTTGCGGGTGGGCGCCCAGGTGTCGATCGACACCACCTTGTACCGGGTCGCCCCGGGCGCGATGACCGCGGAGTTGCCGGGCGGCCACCAAGGCGTGCCTTGCTACGGCCATATCGATCTGGGTGATGGTTACGCCTTGCACCGGTTCTATCTTGACGACGACGCCTACCTGCAGGTCAGTACCGTCGGCGGCGACGTCGAGGCGATCAAGGCGTTCGTCTTCCATGACACCGTGCACCCACCCGACAAGGCGGCGTTCCAGCGCTTTGTCGCCGCCGACGCGCAGTTGGGCGATCCGCAGGTCGAGTACGCCGGGCACCGCTGGGACCGCGTCACCGCCTCGACTGCGGGTGACGAGGCGCGCATCCCGCCCATCGCCTACGACGAGGTGTTGTACAGGGGCCGCCCGCCACGTCGCGACGACGACCTCACCCATTACGCCATGCTCTATCACCGACCGGTGCCCGAGCTGGGCCGCGACGAGTACCTGCTGGTCACCGCCGAGGACTCCGGCCCGAATGATTTTTGCGTTACCTATGCCGTCGGTATCGAGCTGACCATCGCCGACCTCGACATCACCTGAAAACCCCGGTCCGGCCTGATCGCCGCGACCACCACGCCGCTACCGGAGCCGCCCATGCCCACTGTTGTCACCCTGCCTGGATTCACTGCTTTCGCCGCCTACCTGGGTACTGGCCTGTTGGTGTGGGTGCTTGCCCTGGCGGTATATGCACTGGTCACCCGCCACAGCGAGTTTGCCCAGATCCGCAAGGGCAATGTTGCCGCGGCGATTGCCTTCGTCGGCGCCGCGATCGGTGTCGCCCTGCCGATCAGCAGCGCGATCACCCACTCGGTCAGCCTGCTGGACTCGGTGGTCTGGGGCGCGTTGGCGGTGGTGTTCCAGCTGCTCGCCTACGGCGTTGCGCACTTGTTCGTGGCCAACATCTCCCAGCGCGTCGATGATGGCGATCTGGCCGCCGGCGTGTTCCTGGGCGGCAGCGCGGTCGCGATCGGGCTGATGAATGCCGCCGCGATGACCCCATGAAGCGCTCCCGCAATCTCAAGCTGGTGTTGATGGCGGCCTCGATCCCGGTGGCGCTGACCGCCTGCGATTCGGAGCCGACCGGCACCGTGGTGCAATCGGTTGAGCAGTGCAGCGCGAGCAGCACCCTCAGCGTCGAGCAATGCGAACAGGCCTACCGGAGCGCGCTCGCCGGTCATGCCACCGCTGCCCCGCGCTTCCAGAGCCAGGCCGACTGCAACGCCGAGTTCCAGGCCTGCACCCCGGTGCAGGAACAGGGCCGGACGATGTACATGCCACCGATGTCGGGCTTTCTGATCGGCTACCTGGTCGGCAACGCACTCAGTGGCCCCGGTCAGTACGGCAGTGCGGGGCCGCTGTACCGCAACCGGAGCGGCGAGTACCTCAACACCCGCGCCGATCGGGTTGCCCGTGGTGCCGGCCCGGTCACCGGCAGGCGCGGCGTCGTGCCGGCGCCCACCCGCGCGATCACGGTCTCTCGCCATGGCTTTGGTTCCTCCGCCGCCGCGCGCAGCGCGTTCGGCCGCGGCAGCTGATGCGTCGGATCACGATCGCCCCACGCCCGGACTGGCAGGCCGAGGCCGAGCGGCTGGGCTTCCACTTCCACACCATCGACGGCGAGCCGTACTGGGACGAGTCCGCGTATTACGCGTTCACCCTGCGTCAGGTCGAGGACGACATCGAGGCCGCGACCGAAGCCGTGCATGCCATGGCGATGGCGTTGGTCGATGAGGTGGTCGAGTCCGAAGCGCTGCTGGCCCGGCTCGCGATTCCGGCCAGCCATTGGGACTGGATCCGCACCTCCTGGCAGGGTCACGATCCGCATCTGTACGGCCGGCTGGACTTTGCCTACGACGGCCTCGGCCCGGCCAAGCTGTACGAGCTCAATTACGACACGCCGACCTCGTTGTATGAGGCGGCGTACTTCCAGTGGGTGTGGCTGGAGCAGCAGATCGCCGCCGGCCAGCTGCCGGGCGGGGCCGACCAGTACAACCGCATCCAGGAATACCTGTGCGAGGCGTTGGCGACGCTCGCGCGGGAGCAGCGACTGGCCTCGCCGATGCACTTCTCCTCGGTGCGCGAATCGATCGAGGATCGCGGTACCGTGCGCTACCTGCAGGACTGCGCCGAGCAGGTCGGCATCGACACCCGTTTCGTCGCGATCGAGGACATTGGCATCAGTGCCGAAGGCTGGTTCACCGACTCGCAGGACTACGTGATCCGCACGCTGTTCAAGCTCTACCCACTGGAATTCATGATGGCGGAGACCTTCGGTCCGAACCTGGACGCCGGGCGGATCCAGCTGGTCGAGCCGGCCTGGAAGGCGGTGCTCAGCAACAAGGGCATCCTGCCGCTGCTGTGGGAGCGCCATCGCGGCCACCCCAACCTGCTTGAGTCCCGCTTCGACGACGCCGGCGGCGAGGTGCCCCGCGGTTGGGTGCGCAAGCCGCTGCATTCGCGCGAGGGCGCCAATATCGAGTTGGTGGCCATCGACGGCACCCGCCTGACGTCCGACGGTCCCTACGATGACGGCCCGGCGATCCTGCAGGCGCACCACCCGTTGCCGGATTTTGACGGCCAGTTTCCATTGGTCGGCAGTTGGGTGATTGCCGACCAGGCTGCCGGCATGGGCTTGCGCGAGGATGCGACGGCGATCACCCAGGACACCTCGCGGTTTGTTCCCCACGCTATTATCGACTAGCGCGTACGAACCGATGGAATGGCAGGCACGCCACCTGCGTAAAGGTCTATCTGTCGGCAGCGCACGCCTGCCTCTCACTTCTTCCGCCAGGAATTCCCATGTCCATCGAGAACATCGAAAAGCTCATCCAGGATCACAAGGTCGAGTTCGTCGACCTGCGCTTCGCCGACATGCGCGGCGTGCAGCATCACGTCACCTTCCCCAAGTCGATTGTCGATGAGACGTTGTTCGAGGAAGGCAAGATGTTCGACGGCTCGTCGATTGGCGGCTGGAAGGGTATCCACGACTCGGACATGGTCTTGATGCCGGACCCGTCCACCGCCTTCCTGGACCCGTTCACCGCTGATCCGACCCTGGTGCTGACCTGCGACATCCTCGACCCGGCGACGATGCAGGCCTACAACCGCGACCCGCGCGGCATCGCCAAGCGCGCCGAGGCCTATCTCAAGTCCAGCGGTATCGCCGAGCAGGCGTTCTTCGGCCCGGAGCCGGAGTTCTTCATCTTCGACAGCGTCCGCTACGCCAATGACATGGGCCACACGTTCTTTCATGTCGACTCGGAAGAGGCGGCCTGGAACTCCGGCAAGGACTACGCCTCAGGCAACACCGGCTACCGCCCGGGCGTGAAGGGCGGTTACTTCCCGGTCGCGCCGCTGGACTCGCTGCACGACATCCGCGCCGAGATGTGCAAGGCGCTGGAGGCGGTGGGCATCGAGGTCGAAGTCCACCACCACGAGGTGGCCAACGCCGGGCAGTGCGAGATCGGCACCCGCTTCAACTCGCTTACGAAGAAGGCCGACGAACTGCTGACGATGAAGTACATCGTCAAGAACGTCGCCCACCGCAATGGCAAGACCGCGACCTTCATGCCCAAGCCGATCGTGGGTGACAACGGCAGCGGCATGCACGTGCACCAGAGCCTGGCCAAGGGCGGCAACAACCTGTTCTCGGGGGACGGCTACGGCGGGCTGAGCCAGATGGCGCTGTGGTACATCGGTGGCATCTTCAAGCACGCGCGCGCGATCAACGCCTTCGCCAATGCCACCACCAACTCCTACAAGCGGCTGGTGCCGGGCTTCGAGGCACCGGTGATGCTCGCGTACTCGGCCAGCAACCGGTCGGCCTCGTGCCGGATCCCGTATGTCGCCAACCCGAAGGCGCGCCGGATCGAGATGCGCTTCCCGGACCCGATGAACTCCGGCTACCTGATTTTCTCGGCGTTGATGATGGCCGGCCTGGACGGGATCAAGCACCAGATCGACCCGGGCCCGCCGTCCGACAAGGACCTCTACGACCTGCCGCCGGAAGAAGAGAAGAATATCCCGACCGTCTGCCACAGCCTTGACCAGGCGCTGGAGGCGCTGGACCAGGACCGCGACTTCCTCAAGGCCGGTGGTGTCTACAGCGACGACTTCATCGACGCCTACATCACTCTGAAGATGAAGGAAGTCACCGCATTCCGCGCCGCGACCCACCCGCTGGAATACCAGATGTACTACGCGATCTAGCCGCGACGAAATACGCCACCAGTTGGTCGACGGCTTCCGACGGCGCCAAGAGCCGATACCGTTATCCCCGCGCAGGCGGGGATCCAGGCGCCATCTCAGGCCACCCGCCTCATGGGAACCCGTCATCCCCGCGCAGGCGGGGATCCATGGACTTTGCTCTCAACTGGGCTGACGAGGGGCCAGCAACAGCTCCGCTGAGTGTTCGCGGTAGGTGAGCTGCATGGCCGCCACCACCTCGTCGCATGCGTGCCCGACCGCCTCAAATAGCGGGCTGCCGGCCAGCAGTCGGCCATTGAGCGCCGCGCTGAACAGGTCGCCAGTACCCTTGGGTGCGGCGTCAATACGAGCGTGTTCGAGCACTTGCGCGTCGTCGTGGCTGACGATCGCCACCCGCATCCGTCCGTGCGCCCAGGAGTCGGGGGCGGCGCTGGTGACCACGACCCACCGGGTACGGCCGACCAGCAGCGTCCGCGCGGCGGCGATGACCTGCTCGACAGTGTCGACCGGGTGGTCGCTGAGGCGCTGCAACTCGAAGCCATTGGGGGTCAGCCCGTGGGCCAGGGGCAGCAGGTGCTGGCGGTAGGCCGCCACCATGCCGGGGTCGACATACACGCCGGTATCGTGATCGCCGATCACCGGATCGATCTGGACATGCAGCTGCGGGTGAGAGGCTTCCAGCCCGCGGATCCAGCTGGCCAGCGCGAATGCCTGATCCGGGCCGCCGAGGTAGCCGACCAGCACCGCGCGCAGCCGGGTCAGTGCATTGCGCGCCTGCAAGTCGTCCAGGTAGCCGGAAAACCACGCGGTCGGCAGCGCGCCGCCGTGCATCGTCGGGTAGTGCGGTGTGTTGCTCAGGATCACCGTCGGCACTGCGGCAACCCGCAGGCCGAGCTTCTGCAGGGTGGGTACGGCAACGCCGTTGCCAACGCTTCCATAGACCACCTGCGACTGCACCGACACGACATCGATGTGCAGCGGCTGCAAGCGGGTCGATGGGTCCGTGGGATCTGCGGACGTCATGCCGGATCAGTCGGCCAATAGTGGCTGTCCGGCAGTGCGCGGGCACCGTAGATCGCCTGGCCGACGCGGACCACGGTGGAGCCTTCCTCCACCGCCAGCTCGAAGTCCCCCGACATGCCCATCGACAACCCGTCGAAGTCCATTCCGTCCGGTGCATCCTGGCGCAACTGATCGCGCAGGTTGCGCAGCAGGACGAAGCAACTGCGTACCCGGGCGGCGTCGGAGGTCAGGGCGGCCAGCGTCATCAACCCGCGTACGCGCAGCGAGGCAAACGCAGGCAGCTGTTTCACGAATGCCGTCACGTCATCCGGAGACAGGCCATATTTGCTGGCTTCGCCCGATGTGTTGACCTGGATGTACACGTCCAGCCGGCGACCTTCGGTCTGCAGGCGGCGGTCCAGTGCTCTGGCCAGTCGCAGGCTGTCGAGGGCCTGGAATTCGGTGGCAAAACGGGCCACCAAATTCGCCTTGTTGGTCTGCAAATGGCCGATCACCGACCACTGCAGGTCGGCCAGATCCGCCATGGCCTCCCATTTGCGGTAAGCCTCCTGGACCTTGTTCTCGCCCAGCATCCGGCAGCCGGCGGCATAGGACAGGCGGATGTGTGCCTCGTCGATGGTCTTGCTGACCGGCAACAGCCGGACCTCATCGGGATTGCGTCCCGCCCGCTGGCACGCCGCGGCAATGCGTGCGCGAATCGCCGCGAGGTTGCGTGCGAAGTCGTCGACGGTGACGGCTTGCGGGTAGACCGGTGGTGGTAGCGGTAACCCGGGATGAGGGACGTCCAACGGCGGGAGCCTCCAAAGGCGGTTGGCTGATTGTACCGCTGGTACTCTGTGACCAGCCCAAGATTCACCTGCGCTGAACCGCCGCGGCGCTACGGTGCAGCGGTCCTCGGATTCATCACCATTGCCATCGACCCACTGAAGGAGCCATCCATGAAGATCGCCCTGATTACCAGCGCCAGCCTGCTGAGCCTCGCCCTGGCCGCGTGCAGCACTGCGCCCAGCACCACACCCGCCACCACTGACGCCACCACGCCCGCCACTACTGACGCTGCAGCCTCCAGCGGCGCCAGTTTGCCGACCCAGTCCACCGTTGCCAGCGCGCACGTCAATCTCGCTGCCGCGTCGGGCAGCCTGGTCAGCGGCAAGCTCAGCGTGGTTCCGATGGGCGATGGCGTGCATTTGACCGGTGAAATCGGCGGCCTGACGCCCGGCAGCACCCACGCCATCCACATCCACGAGAAGGGCGATTGCAGCGCGGCCGACGCCAGCAGCGCCGGCGGGCACTTCAATCCGACCGCCATGCCGCACGGCAAGGTTGACACCGCTGCCCATCACGCCGGTGACATGAACAACCTCGTCGCCAACGCCGATGGTGTGGCCACGGTCGACGTGCATGCCAGTGGCCCGGTGCTGGGGGGTGGTGCGGCCAACGACGCCATCGGCAAGGCGGTGATCGTGCACGGCGGGGCAGACGACTACACCAGCCAGCCGTCCGGTGCCGCCGGCCCACGCATTGCCTGCGGTGTGATCCAGGCCGGTTGATGCAAGCCGGTTGACCCAGGCCGGAGCGGCGTCAGATCAGGGCGGCGCGGCAATCGGTGTCGCGATCGCAGTGCACGAACTGCACTGCGACCCCGTGTGCTCCCAGCACGGCGGCGATCTGCCGTTGCCGCGCCTGGAAGTGCTGGAATTGCCGGTGACGGCGATCACGCAGCGCGTCGCTGTCGGCCGCGTTCTCGGCAACCGCTTCATCGACGGCATAGCGTTGTTGCCAGCCCGCCGGTGAGAAGAGCGCGATCCGTACTTCGCCCTCGGTGTAGTGCAGCAGCGGCTCGGGCGGCTGGTCCAGCCAGGCGGATTGTTCCGGGCGCAGCAAAGCGGTTTCCAGCAAGGGCCACAGCGGCCCCAGCCCGGCATGGTCGTACTGGATCGAGGTCATCGCGGCGAGGTCGTTCACGGTCAGGTAGCGGGCGTGTTCGACTTGCAGGCCGAACGCATCCTGCGCGGCCAGCGCGGTATCGGCCGCGGCCATCCCGACTTCGATCAGGTCTTTCTCGAACGCATCGCCAACCCGCGCGACGGCATCGCTTGCGCCGGTCAGCACGAACGGCATCAACCGCAACGGCCCACCAAGGTAGTCGGGCGAAGGGGCTAGCGCGCCGGGCATTTGCGAGTCGCTGGCGCCGAAGGCAATGATGCGGCCGGCGTCGAGGTCGTGGCTCCCGCGCGGCGCACGGGCGGCGAGTTCGGACAACTCCCGATGCAATGGCCAGCCGGGGCGCAACAGCTCCACCGGGTCGTAGTGGGCGCCCACGGTCACCAGTTCCAGTGCGCTGGCTTCGGGCGCGAAGGAGGCCAGATCGCGCGCCACCAGGTGTGCCAGTGCGCCGACCTCCGGCTGCGAGAGCCGGTCGCGGCCCACCGGCGCGGCGCCGACCACTTCGATGGCGAAGGCGCCCAGCACGTGCAGCTCGGGTGTGGGGTGGACAGTATCGGCGGCTGGACTCATTGGATCCCTGGCAAATTCGCGGGTTGGACACACGGTCTGGAGTAATTGGATACGCAGGCGTTTGGACGCCCGCAGGTGCGGCGCTACACTGCGGTCATTATGCCCGCAAGCCATCGTGGGACTCACGCAAGCCGCGTTGGCACGACTGCAACGCCCATCGTCCGAGGTGATCAATGCGCCAAACCCGTCCTGTCGCCGTGCTTGGCGGTGTGCGAATTCCGTTCTGCCGCCAGAACACCGCGTATGCGGATGTTGGCAACCTGGGAATGTCGGTGCGCACGCTGGGCGCGCTGGTAGAAAAATACGGGTTGCACGGGCAACAGTTGGGCGAGGTGGCGATGGGTGCGGTGATCAAGCACTCCAGCGACTGGAACCTGGGTCGCGAGGCGGCGTTGTCGTCCGGGCTGTCGCCGCTGACCCCGGGCTTGACCATGCAGCGTGCCTGTGGCACCTCGCTGGACACGATCATCACGGTCGCCAACAAGATTGCGATTGGCCAGATCGAGGCCGGGATCGGCGGGGGTTCGGACACCACCTCCGATGTGCCGATCGTCTACGGCAAGGAGTTGCGCCGGCGTCTGCTTGCAGCGGCCGCAGCGAAGGACTTGAAGGGCAAACTGGCGGCGTTCAAGGGGTTTTCGCTGCGGGAATTGAAACCTGACTTCCCCGGCGTGGCCGAGCCGCGTACCGGCAAATCGATGGGTGAGCACTGCGAGGACATGGCCAAGCAGTGGAACATCGCGCGCGATTCGCAGGACGAGTGGGCGCTGTCGTCGCACTTGAAGCTGGCGGCCGCCTACGAACGCGGGTTCTTCGATGACCTGGTGGTCAGCTTCCGCGGCGTCTCGCGTGACAACAACCTGCGCCCGGACAGCACGCTGGAGAAGCTGGCAACGTTGAAGCCGGCCTTCGACCGGACCTCTGGCCGCGGCACCTTGACTGCGGCCAACTCGACCCCGCTGACCGATGGCGCGGCCGCCTGTCTGCTGGCCTCCGAGGAGTGGGCGCAGGCGCATGGCCACGAGCCGCTGTGTTACCTGCGTGATGCGCAGGTGGCGGCGGTCGATTTTGCCCACGGGGAAGGGTTGCTGATGGCCCCGACCATCGCGGTGCCCGAGATGCTCGCGCGCAATGGCCTGAGCTTGCAGGATTTCGACTTCTACGAGATCCACGAGGCGTTTGCCGCCCAGGTGCTGTGCACCTTGCGGGCGTGGGAGAGTGAGGACTACTGCAAGACCCGGCTTGGGCTGGACGCACCGCTGGGTCGCATCGACCCGGCAAAGATCAATATCAACGGCTCGTCGTTGGCGACCGGCCACCCGTTTGCGGCGACCGGCGCGCGGATCGTCGCCAGCGCGGCCAAGGAGCTGCAGCAGCGCGGCGGGGGCCGCTGTCTGGTCTCGATCTGCACCGCCGGCGGCATGGGCGTGACCGCCATCCTGGAGCGCTGATTCAACCAGCTATTCGCGCAATCGGGGCATTCCGTGCTCGTCGCGTTCCTCGGTCACCGCGCGATCGTGGATCTGCTGGCGCATGTCACGGCCCGGCAGTTCGGTGACCGCTTCGCCCCGATGCAATCGCAATGCATTGCCGTAGCTCAGCCGCGCACGCGATTCATCGCCGGCCTGGGCGAACCCATGGCCGAGCTCTTCCCACGCGTCGCCGCTGGCACCTTGCGCCAGCGCGCGATGCAGATAGTCCTCGGCTTGTGGCCACTGCCCCTGGGCACGATTCAGCCGGGCCAGCGTCAGCAGCAGGCCCGGACTGGCAGGGTGGGCTTGCAACCAGCGCTCGGCATTCTTGTGCCGGCGGTCCAGCTGACCGATCGGCAGGCGGCCATACAACCCGGCCAATGAGTCGTCCCACTGCTTGTCCAGCGCCTGTTCGACACTCTTGGCGGCGGCCTCCTCCCAGCGCAACGCCGCGGCACGCTCGGCATAGGCGCTCACCGTGCCGGGGTCGGTACGGAACGGCTTGGGCAGCGCTTCCCAGCGATCGGCCAGTACATTCGCGTCTGGAGCCTGGCGCAGCGCGGTTTCGGACCACTCGGTTTCCAGTCGGTCCAGGCGATCAACGGGCAGGACCTTCTGCTGCCGCATCGCGCCCAGCAGGCCGTAGGCCTCGCCGACATCGCCGGTCGCAGCCAGCGCCTGCGCACGCAGGTACAACCCGCGCGGCGGCAGCGGCTGCAGGTTGGGAGTCTCCAACGCCAGCAGGGCGTCGCCCGGGCGGCCGTCCGCCAACGCCAGGTCAGCTACCGTCAGCGCACGCGTCACCGGGTGCGGGACCGCCAAACCATCCAGGTACTGGTTCGCCTGCGCCGTGTCGCCGCGGGCGGCAGCGGCGCGGGCCGCGCCAATGCGGGCAATATGGGCGACGCCATCGTCTTCTGCGCCGGGGTTGCGCGCCGCCTCTTCAAGAAGCTTCTCCGCACGGTTCCAGCGACCCAGCTCAAGGGCGTCCAGCCCATCGATCAGCTTGGCGCGTGCGGCTTTTTTGCGCCGCCGCCGCAGCGCGACGATAGGCAAGCTGATCATCTTCCAGATCAGCCACAACACCAGCAACGACCCCAGCCCGATCAGGACCGCCGCAGCCAGGGTGGTGGTATAGCGGGTGCCGCGATAATCCAGGATCAGCGAGCCGGGGTCTTGCACCAGCAATTGCGCGACCAGCGCGCCGACCAGTATCAGCACGATCCAGAACAACAGGTTTCGGAACAGGTTCATTCAATAGGCTCCCGATGCATGGCGCGAGACTGACGCAATTGGTTCAGTTGGTTCAGTGTGGTGCCCAGGGTTGGAAGCGAAAGTGAAAGTGGCATTGCCGCGATCTCATCCAGCTCGATACGCCGCGCGCGTGTCTCGTCGGCGGCAGCGGGCAGGCGGTCCAGCCAGAGCCGGGCCCGGGCGAGCGCGGACCGGTAACCCTCAACGTCGCGACGCTCTGCGGCCGCCCTGGCCAGCGTGATCTCCAGTTGCAGCCCTGTCTCGGTCGCGGCGCGGCCGGCCGGGTCCACGGTTACGGGTTCGTCGTTCCGGCGCACTTCCACGATGCCGCCAAACGCACGCTTCCACCATGGCGCTGCGGCAGCGCTTGGTGGCGTTTGCAGCGGGGGTGTCGCTTCGATGTGCTGGGCGAAACCATCCAGCCGCGCCAGTGCCGCCGCGCGGGGCTCGGTGCCGGCCTGGTCCAGCGCGGCACGTTCCTGGCCCAGGGTCTGGCGCAGGCTCAGATAAGCGGGGTCATCGACGCGCTCCAGCACGCTGGCAGCCAGTGCGTACGCGCGCCGGGCGCCATCCAGATCGCCGGCAATCATCAATCGTTGCTGAGCGATGCCCAGCAGCAGTGCGGCTTCGTCCAGCCGTAACGCCTGCACGCCACGAAGGCTGGGGTCGGAATAGCGTGCGAAGCTGCTTTCAATCAAGGCCGAGCGCTCGGCCAGCCCGAGCAGCTCGCTGCGCAGGATCTGATTGGTGGCCACGGACTGTTGCAGGCGTTGGGTCTGGGCTTTCTGATTGCGGCGCAGCAGGTCGACGCGCTGGTCCAGCGCATCCAGCTGCAAACCAGCGGCATTGCTGGTCGCCTGCTCGATGGCCAAGCCCCGTTGCCACTGTTGCCAGCCAACCCACCCGGCTGCCGCGATCAACAGCAGTACTGTCAACCACGGCCATGTACGGCGGCGGCGCGGAGTCGAATCGGACGAGGTCGTGGACACGGCAGACGCAGTCAGGTTGGGGTCAGGCAATGTTACCGGAACTGCTGTCCGAACCCGGTGCGGCCGGGTCCCGGGACAAGGCGGCCAGTGACGCGGCGACGAGATCGGTCGGTCGGGCGCTGTGGGCGCGGTGGCAACGGGAGAACCCAAGTTCGCGGGCAAGATCACCCAATCGCTCACTGGCGACGGCGACCGGCATCGCCCGCAACCGCGCGACGACGTCGTCGGGGACGCTGGCCACCACCAGTTGCAGGGCTTCTGCACTGGACACCGCCAGCACCGCGGGCGCCGCGAGGCGACGGATCGCGGCCAACGCCCGTGGCGAAGGGGTTACCGGCACCCGCTGGTAGACGTTGGCGCGGATTACCTGTGCGCCGCGTGCCTGCAGGGCCGGTGCGAGGACACCGCGTCCACCGGGTGCGGTCACCAGTCCCAAGGTGCTGCCTTGGAGTTCCTGCAGACCGGGCAGTGCCAACAAGCCTTCACTGTCCATTCGCTCGGGAGTGACCACCGCAGTGATGCCGGCCCGACGCAAGGCCAACGCGGTACCGGCGCCAACCGCAAACCAGCCTTGGCCGGGCGCCACTCGCAACGGTTGCAGCGCCGCCGCGGCGCGGGCCGCGGCAGGACTGGTGAACAGCACCCGCGGTGCGGCCAGGGCGGCCTGCAGGGCGTCGCGGTTGTCGGGGTCATCAATGGCCTGTAGCGTCCACGGTGACAACGCAAGCAAGCCGCCGTCATGACGCGCAGCGGCCCGCCGCAACGTCGCATGCCCGCCGCGTGGCCGCAGCGAGATCACGTACCATACGGCGGGCGATGAGCGCGATGACATCGCGACAGCTTGGCATGCGTGTTGGAAGGTTGCATTCGCCATGCCCAAAGCCCAGGCCCGCCATTTCCTCCTCCCCGCCGGTAACGCCGGCTCGACAGAGTTCCCATGCCGTATAGCGACGCGCTGCAACGCCTCACTCATCACTATCACTCGATGCCGCCGGTGGCGGCCATGGAACTCCGGATCGACGGTTACGACGGCCGGCGGCTGCAGCTGCATGCGCCGCTGGCTCGCCATCTCAACGACAAGGGCTGCGCGTTCGGCGGCAGCCTGGCGTCGGTCATGACCCTGGCGTGCTGGGGCCTGATGTCGTTGCAGGTCGAGGCAGCAGGCATCCAGGCCGATGTCTATGTCGCCGACAGCCAGGTCCGCTATCTGTTGCCGTTGTTCAATGACCTGCAGGTGAGCGCGGAGCTGGCGCCGCGGTCGAGCTGGGACCACTTCATCGCCACCTTGCGCCAACGCGGTCGGGCGCGGGCGCATCTGGTGGCGCGGGTGCCGTTGCCCGATGGCCGCATCGCGACAGATTTCACCGCCCGCTACGTCGCCATCGCCCGCTGACCGGCAGCCCGTCACGTAGCCCGCTAGGATGGCGGCTCTTGCCACCGCACTGGAACCTGCATGCTCCTTCGCCCATTCGAGTCCACGTCCCGGTTTCGTCGTCGTATCTCGCGCCTGTTGGTGCTGGGCGCGCTACTGGGACTGCTCACCCTTGGCGGCTGTGCGAGCGGCAGTCCGGCCGCCAGTGCGCTTGATTCCGCGCAATATGCCTGGTCCGGTGCGATCCGCTGGGGTGATTTCGGCGGTGCGCGCAACCTGGTCGATCCCGAGGTCCGGGCCGAAAATGCAATGACCGAGCTGGAGATGAAGCGCTATGAGCAAATCCAGGTCTCTTCGTACCGTGACGTCGGCTCCACCCGCAATCTCGAGGCGGGTACGGCGATGCGCAACATCCAGATCGGCGTGATCAACCGCCACACCATGACCCAGCGAACGGTGAATTACCGCGAACAATGGCGTTACGACGAGGCAGTGAAAGGCTGGTGGCTGACCAGTGACCTGCCCGACCTGTGGGCGGGGGAGTGACGGTTTTTTTGCACGCCCGGCGGCACTGGGCGACAATCCCCGCCCCATTGCCCTGCCCGTGACCCCGTGACTGTCGAAACCCTGCTGGCCTTCGCCGAGCGCAACCTCTATCTGTCCCTGGCGTTGGTGGGTATCACCGTCGCGCTGGTCTATGTCGAGATCTCCCGCCTGTTCCGTGGCTATACCGCGTTGCGGCCGGCCGAACTGACCGGGTTGATCAACCGCGAGAACGCGCTGGTGATCGACCTGTCGGCTGCCAATGATTTCGAAAAAGGCCACATCGCCGGCAGCAAGTCGGTGCAACCCAGCCAGTTCGATCCGGAAAGCAAACTGCTGGCGCCGGTCAAGGCGCTGCCGGTAGTGGTGACCTGCCGTAGCGGCCAGGCCTCGGCCAGCGCCGCCAAGCGATTGAAGAAAGCCGGTTTCGAGAAGGTGTACTGGCTCGATGGCGGCGTCCAGTCCTGGGTGCAGGCGGACATGCCGCTGGTCAAGGGACGCCGTTGATCGCCTGAGTTTCCGAGGTGCGCGAACGTGCGTGCCATAATCTTTCCTTGCGTTTTACTGGAGTCACCTGATGTCCGAAGAAACCCTCAATGGTGCCGCGGCGCCTGCCGATGCCGCCGCCACTGGCCCCTCTTTCACGATCGAGAAGATCTATGCCAAGGACGTCTCGTTCGAGGTTCCCGGCGGCCCGGCCGTGTTCAGCGAGCAGGCGCAGCCGCAGCTGCAGCTGAATCTCAACCAGGCCGTGCAGCGCCTGAACGAGACCAACTACGAAGTCGTGCTCGGGATTACCCTGACCTGCAACGCGGATGACAAACCGCTGTATCTGGTGGAAGTGAAGCAGGCGGGTGTGTTCACCCTGAGTGGCTTCGACGCCGCCCAGCTCGACAACCTGCTGGGTACCCACTGCCCGACCGTGCTGTACCCGTACGCCCGCGCGCTGATCAGCAACCTGGTCCAGTCCGGTGGCTTCCCGCCGTTCTTCCTGCAGCCGATCAACTTCGATGCGCTGTATGCCGAAGGCCTGCGCCAGCGCTCGGAGAAGCAGGCGGAAAGCCTGAGCAACGCCGAGACCGCCGGCAACGCCTGAGTCTCCGCGATGCCGACCCGCTTGACCGAGACCGACGCGTTGCGCATCGCCGTGCTGGGTGCCGGTTCCTGGGGCACCGCCCTGGCCGCACTGATCGCCCGCCACGGACACCAGGCGGTGCTGTGGGGGCGCGACGCTTCGGTCATCGCGACGATCGACCAGGGCCAGCAGAACACGCGTTACCTGCCCGGTGTGCCGTTGCCCGATACCTTGCGCGCGACCACCGATCTGGCCGTGGCGATGGCGGGTGTCGATCTGGTATTGGTCGCAGTGCCTTCGCACGCGTTCGCGGACACCTTGCGTGCGTTGGCGCCGTACCGCCCGGCGCATGCCGGCGTAGCGTGGGCGACCAAGGGCTTTGAGCCCGGCAGCGGCCGCTTCCTGCATGAGGTGGCCGCGCAGATCCTGGCGACCGACCCACCAGGCGTGCCGGTGCCACTGGCGGTGGTGACCGGCCCGTCGTTTGCCAAGGAGGTCGCCCGCGGCCTGCCGACCGCATTGACCGTGCACTCCGACACACCTGCGTTTGCACAGCAGGTCGCCGAGATCCTGCACGGACCGAGTTTCCGCGCCTACACCGGTGACGACATGCTCGGCGCCGAGCTGGGTGGTGCGATGAAGAACGTGCTCGCGGTGGCCACCGGGGTTGCCGATGGCATGGAGTTGGGCCTGAACGCACGTGCCGGGTTGATCACCCGCGGATTGAACGAGATGCTTCGCCTCAACCGCGCCCTGGGTGGCCGCCCCGAGACCCTGATGGGGTTGGCCGGTCTGGGCGACCTGGTGTTGACCAGTACTGGTGACCTGTCACGCAACCGCCGGCTCGGATTGGCGCTGGGCCGGGGCCAGTCGATCGAGGACGCGGTGCGCGAGATCGGCCAGGTGGTCGAATCGGTGCAGACCGCCGATGAGGTCATGCGGTTGGCGCGTCGACACGACGTCGAGTTGCCGATTGCCGAGGCGGTATATGCCGTGTTGCATGGCGAGATATCACCGGGCGAGGGCCTGCGCCAGTTGATGGGACGCGAACAAAAAGCCGAGTATCCGGGCGCCCTGTTTGGCTGAGATCGCTTGATTGGCAGCTAAAAAAAACCCGGCCGAGGCCGGGTTTTCTGATCGCGACGATCGGGGAGAGAGAGATCGCAATCTGTTGCAGGGTGCTGCCTAGAACGTGATGCGCGGACCGATGAAGTACTGGGTGTCGCCGTCGACGAACTTGACATCGCCGCTCAGGCCCCAGGTCGGGTTGAACTTGAACTGGGCGCCAAGGCGGCCGTAGAAATCGCCGTCGTAGTCGCTGCCATCCTCATACCCGGCCAGCGCGTAGCCTTCCAGGTTGGGGGTCATCGCGCCACGCACGCCGGCTTCGACGCTGTAACCGTTGAGGCTGTTGTTGAACTCGTCTTCGGAGCGCTCGTAGGCAACCCGGGTCAGCAGGTCCGCACGCGGCGAGATTTCGTGGTTGTAACCGATACCCACGCGCATCTGGTCGATGTCGACGCCTTCGTACGGAACCCCGAGGACGCGGAAATCGTCCGTCTTCTGGCCCGAATAGCCGCCGAACACGTGGAAGTTCGGCGCGATCGCGCCAGAACCGGCGATGGCCCAGCCATCGGCGCCCGTGGCGTCGGTATCGGTGTTGATGTAACCGCCTTCGACGTAGTTGTAGGAAACGCCATCGGCCGCGGACGCCGCGAACGGCAGGGCAGCAATCAGGGTCAGGGCGAGCAGTGACTTCTTCATCGGGCTTGGCCTCTCGAATTTGGTGGTTCATTCGGGTGCGGCCCCCTCAAACCAAGGCGACATCGCGACCCGACGCCGGCAGTATCGCGGATGCAACAAAATCCCAACTGAATTATGTACGTGCCGGTACAGGAACTACAGGCGGCATTCAGGATCAGGCGTGCGCCGGCGATAAATATCTGTAACGGAGCTACAGAGTTGACAGCGATAAAACGTAGAGTAGTCTGTAGGCGACCTACAGAGACTCAGAAGATGCATTTGCGTGAACTATGCCAAATCCATTCGGGGCACACCGCTCGGGGCAAGCTCGAGCCGGTGACGACTGGCGGCCTGCCCGCCATCCAGCTCCGGGACCTGGGAAAAGAAGGCGGGATCCTGGAAGACCCCCTGCCCAGATACGAGCTGGGCGATCTGACGGCCCGCTATCTGGTGTCGGGCGGTGAGGTGATCTTCCGCTCCCGCGGAGAGCCCAATACTGCGACGGTTGTCAGCGAAGCACTGGCAGAACCGGCAGCCGTCATCGTTCCCCTCATCATCATGCGTCCGGACCGCGCCCGCGTCCTGCCCGAATACCTGGCCTGGGCGATCAACCAACCCGATGCGCAGCGCCGACTTGGCACCAAAGCACAGGGCACCAGTCTTCGCATGGTCCCGATGGCGGCGCTCGAGCGGCTCGACATCCCGCTCCCCGACCTCACCACCCAACGCCGGATCGTCGACCTGCATATCCTCGCAGCCAGAGAGACGAGCCTCCTGCACGATCTTGCCGCCCGCCGCGAACGGCTCCACACCCACATCCTTGGCGAAGCCGCACGGCTCGCCGACCAGCACAAGAGCAAGCCATGACCGACCAGATCACCCAACACCAGGTTAACCAGGCAGCCTGGGCCGCGTGCGACTCATTCCGTGGCGCCGTCGATGCCGGGCAGTACAAGGACTACATCCTGGTGATGCTGTTCCTGAAGTACATCAGCGACCTGTGGAACGACCACCTCGTCACTTACAAAAAGCAGTTCGGCGGCGACGACGCCCGCATCCGCCGCCGCCTCGAGCGCGAGAGGTTTGTGCTGCCGAAGGGCGCCAGCTTCTACGACCTGTATGAACAGCGCAGCGAAGCGAACATCGGCGAGCTGATCAACATCGCCCTGGAGCAGATCGAAGATGCCAACCGGACCAAGCTGGAGGGCGTGTTCCGCAACATCGACTTCAATTCCGAGGCCAACCTCGGCCGCCCCAAGGACCGCAACCGCCGCCTCAAGAACGTACTGGAGGACTTCGCCAAGCCGGCGTTGGATCTGCGACCAAGCCGCGTTACCGAGGACATCATCGGCGAGTGCTACATCTACCTGATTTCGCGTTTTGCCTCCGACGCGGGCAAGAAGGCCGGCGAGTTCTATACCCCCGCCCAGGTCTCGCGCCTGCTGACCCGGCTGGCCGCACCGAAGTCTGGCGAAACCATTTGCGACCCCGCCTGCGGCTCCGGCTCGCTGCTGATCCAGGCCTCGCAGCAAGTTGGATCGGATAACTTCGCCCTGTTCGGTCAGGAAGTGAATGGCGCCACCTGGGCGTTGGCGCGGATGAACATGTTCCTGCACGCCCGCGATGCTGCCCGCATCGAATGGTGCGACACCCTCAACAGTCCGGCGCTGGTCGAGGGCGATCACCTGATGAAGTTCGATGTGGTCGTCGCCAATCCACCCTTCAGCCTGGACAAGTGGGGCGCGGAGAACGCCGCCGCCGATCCGTTCAGCCGCTACTGGCGCGGCATTCCACCCAAGTCCAAGGGCGATTACGCCTTCATCACCCACATGATCGAGATTGCAAAGCGCGAGACCGGCCGGGTGGCGGTCATCGTGCCGCACGGCGTGCTGTTTCGCAGTGGTGCGGAAGGACGCATCCGCCAGGCACTGATCGAGGAGAACCTGCTCGACGCGGTGGTCGGCCTGCCGGCCAACATGTTCACCACAACCGGCATTCCGGTGGCGATCCTGATCTTCGACCGCTCCCGCGAAGAGGGCGGTGCCAATGCCGACCGCCGCGACGTGCTGTTCATCGATGCATCGCGCGAGTTCAGCCCGGGCAAGACGATGAACCTGCTCGGCGATGCGCAGGTGGCGAAAATCGTCGACACCTACGAGGCCCGCACCGAAGTGGACAAGTACTCCCACTGCGCCACGCCGGAAGAAATCGCCGAGAACGGCTTCAACCTCAATATCCCCCGTTACGTCGACACCTTCGAGCCGGAGGAAGAGATCGACGTGGCCGCCGTGCAGAAGGACATCGACCGGATCGAGGCCGAGCTGGTCGAAGTGCGGGCGAAGATGGCCGGCTACCTGAAGGAGCTCGGCGTCGATGTCTGAGGGCGAACTGATCCTGTACAGCACCGAGGATGGCACGGCGAGCATCGGGCTGCGCGCCGTCGACGGCACCGCCTGGCTTAGCCAGCGCGAGATCGCTGAGCTATTCGACAAGGATGTGCGGACGGTCAACGAGCACATCCAGAACATCTTCGCTGAGGGCGAATGCGACCCGGGCCCAACTATCCGGAAATTCCGGATAGTTCAAACCGAGGGGGCAAGGAGGGTCGAGCGCGAGGTGGATGCCTACAACCTCGACGTCATCCTCTCGGTTGGCTACCGCGTCCGCTCCCCGCGCGGTGTGCAGTTCCGCCGCTGGGCCACCACCGTCCTGCGCGAGTACCTGGTCAAGGGCTTCGCCATGGACGACGCCCGGCTCAAGCAGGTCGAGCAGTGGGATTACTTCGACGAGTGGCTGGCGCGCATCCGCGACATCCGCGCCTCGGAAAAGCGCTTCTACCAGAAGGTGCGCGACCTGTTCACCACCGCCGTCGACTACGACAAGACCTCGGGGCAGGCGCAGGCCTTCTTCAAGAAGGTGCAGAACAAGATGCTCTGGGCGGTGACCGGCAAGACCGCCGCCGAACTGATCGGAAGCCGAAGCGACGCGGGCGCACCTAATATGGGCCTGACGACTTGGAAGGGCTCGGTGGTGCGCAAGGGCGATGTCGGCACCGCCAAGAACTACCTCAAGGCCGAGGAAGTCGAGGAGCTCAACCGCATCGTGGTGATGTACCTGGATTACGCCGAAGACCAGGCCAAGCGGCGCCAGCCGGTGGCCATGGCCGAGTGGGCCGACAAGCTCGATGCCTTCCTTTCATTCAACGAGCGCGACGTGCTTACGCATGCCGGGAAGTTGCGGATGGATGTGGTGCAGAAGTTGGCGGTGGAGCGGTTCGAGGTGTTTGATGCCAACCGTCGTGCTGCCGAGGCGCTGGCTGCGGATTCTGCAGATGTTGCAGAGCTGGAGGCTCTAGCGAGGCGCGCAACAGAAGGAAGAAAGGGTGATGGAAATGGGTGAATACGCGAAACAGCCTATTTCCTTGGTTGCGATGGTAGTTCGTGGGAAGTTTTCTGCGCGTCCGCGCAACGACCCCCAGTACTACGGCGGGAATATCCCGTTCCTTCAGACAGGCGATATCGCACGGGCCGGTCGGCGCATCAC
The DNA here is from genome assembly GCF_054052145.1 of Lysobacter sp. A421. Lineage (NCBI taxonomy): Bacteria > Pseudomonadati > Pseudomonadota > Gammaproteobacteria > Lysobacterales > Lysobacteraceae > Lysobacter > Lysobacter sp. A421. The sequence continues at coordinate 326,431 of NZ_JBSVRL010000002.1, forward strand.
GCAATGGACACAAACACTCAATGAGAAGGGGCTGGGCGTCAGTAAATTGTTTCCATGCGGAACCATTTTGATGTCCATCGCCGCGAATGTTGGCGATACAGCTATCTCAACGTTCGATGCAGCATGTCCAGACAGCGTGGTAGCCATTAATCCGCTGTCGGACGTCGATCCGGAGTGGCTGTTCCAGACACTCAAATTCACCCAGAGTGGTCTCGCCGCGCTTTCCACGCAGAATGCCCAAGCAAACCTTAGTCTCGAAAAGATCGAACCCTTCGAGATCCCCGTCCCGCCGTCAGGCGACCAAAAGGCGATCGGCGCGATTCTGCGAACCTGGGACGAGGCGCTGGACAAGCTCTCCTCGCTGCGTACCTCCAAGGAGGCTAGGCATCGTGCGCTTATCCATTCACTGGTGTTCGGGACGCGCCAGCTCCACGACTTCCGGAATGCGGATGGTAAGAAGACAGCCTATCGCTGGTTTGCCCTCCCCGCTCGCTGGAAGTACCGACCCATTGGCGCTCTGTCCGAGGAGATTTCCGAGCGCAACGGAGGGGACGATCAGCACGAAGTCCTGTCATGCTCGAAGCACGATGGTTTCGTTCGCTCGCTGGAGTACTTCAAGAAGCAGGTGTTCAGCGCTGACCTCTCCGGATACAAAAAAATCTGGCGCGACGATTTCGGTTTCCCTAGCAACCATGTCGAAGAAGGCTCGATCGGGCTGCAGAACCTGACCGACGTCGGGCTGGTCAGTCCGATCTACACCGTCTTTCGCTTCGATCCGGAAGAAGTGAACGTCGACTATGCGTTCGCCGTGCTCAAGACGGAGTTGTACCGCCACATCTTCAAGGTCAGCACCAGTTCCTCAGTAGACCGTCGCGGTAGCCTGCGCTGGAGCGAGTTCTCCCGGTTGCCGTTCCCTGTTCCACCGCTGGAAGAGCAGGGCGAAATCGCAGAAGTGATCTCGACGTCCCGAGCCGAACTGGAGTTGGTCGACGCGCAAATCGAACACGTGAAGAGGCAAAAGCGGGGCCTGATGCAGAAGCTATTGACGGGCGAATGGCGAGTGACCGACAAAAACTGAACACGGGGGTGGCAAGGTGGCAACGCGAACATTGAACGTACGGCTGCTTCGAAAGGGCCATTCGGTCGACGGTGCATTTGGTGATGCGTTTGCACCGGAGTCGGAAAGGGCGCTGCAACAACGTCCATGGCAAAGTATTGAAGGATCGCAGGTATTCATCGGTCAGATTTACTCCAACCCGCCGGGCTGGCGAAGCTTCATTGCCGAAGGTGCCGGAGATGTCCCCGAAGAAATCTTCACCGGCGGAGCAGGCGCTGTCATCTTTGTCCCTGTCGGCACGCGGAAGATGGCTGTTTGCTTTGGGCATGTGCACCTTGCACTTGACGACGAAGCGTTCGAACGGCAGTTCGGCCTCAAGGTCACGTTGAATACCGTGCCTCGCGGGAACCTGAGGACACTCGATCTTGCGACCCCGGATGCCGTGACGTTCCAGAAGCGCGTTCAGGCTAGCAAAGAAAGTGATCTCCAAGCCTTTGGCGTGGATATGTTGCGAGATCTCGCGCGTGTCGCAGGAGGAAGGCCAAGGAAATCATCCTTCGCCAAGCTTGTTGCGGGCAAAGACAGTCTCGCCATTACCTGTGATGTGGATGCGAACACGCTTCAAGCGAAGTGCGCTGAGATCCTGACCGCCTACAAAGAAAAGGCCTATCAGAAAGAGTTTGCATGGGTCGACAACATGCGGGGTGTTTCAGAGAAGGACACGGTCAACGAACTGGACGGCAAGCTCTTCCAAGCTATCAATGATCTTCGTGACGGGGGAACCGTCGAACTTCACATGGCACCTCCGGAGATTGTGAGCTACACCGAGGGCAGTGAGCTTCACTACAACGGGTTCGGAAGCCATGGCACAGTCTTCCACAGTCTTTCGATCGAAGACTACGTTTCCGAGCTGGAGCGGTGTGGATTCGACAAGGGCATTGTCGACATCAAAGAGAAGCACCGCATCAAGGCGAAGAGCGAGGGACAAGATGAGTTCGCGGAGAAGTGGCGCGTCTATGATTGCTTTGTCTTTGAAGCAAACCTTGGGTCAGGCTCGAGTAAAACTGATTACGTGCTCTTTGCCGGAGAGTGGTATCGGGTAGACAAGAAGTTCAAGGCTCGAGTTGAAAAATTCTTCGATGCCATCCCCAAGGTAACCATCATTGGGAAAACCACCTGTATCAACGAGCAAAAGCTAATCGCCGACATCGAGGCCACTCGGACCGACCTTCTGAAACTCGACCAAACAAAGATCAACCCGGAAGGGGTCAGGTACGCAAACCTAGAACCCTGTGACTTTTTCTCCGACAAGAAGGAGTTCATCCACCTTAAAGATGGGCATTCTTCAGGCCCCATCAGTCACCTGTGGTCCCAAGGCGTTGTGAGTGCTGAGGCGTTTGTGAGCGATGCGGATTTTCGAAAGAAGTTGCGAGCCAAAGTTCGTTCGATGGGACGCGGCTTTGAGAGGTTGCTTCCCAAGAGCACCGAGCGTGTCGTGCGCGAGGACTATCGGGTTGTCTATGGAATCATGCGCAAGCCCTACGTCGATGGAACGCTTGGGCTTCCGTTTTTCAGCAAGGTGAGCTTGCAGGCAGCTGTAGAGCGCATCCAGCAGTTTGGGATCCCTGTTGAGGTCGAGCTGATCGAGAAGCCAGCGTCAGACAATGCTGGCGGCGAAGGAGGAGAGGAGTGACCTTCGACGCCACCGAAGCCATCCAGTCCCAGATCCCCGCCCTGCAGCTGCTGGTCGCGCTCGGCTTCAAGCCGCTATCGCAAGTCGAGGCGACGCGCCTGCGCGGCGGCCGCTTGCGCAACGTTGTGCTCGACGAGGTGTTGGCGGACCAGCTGCTGAAGCTCAACCGTTTCACCCATCGCGGTCGCGAGTACGCCTTTGACCTGGAGGATGCGCACGAGGCCATCCGCCGGCTCAAGCCCACGCCGGACCGGCAGAAGGGGCTGCGCGGCACCAACCAGGACATCTACGACACGCTGGTGCTGGGCACCACCATCACCAAGACCCTGCAGGGTGACTCCAAGTCTTACTCGTTCCGCTACATCGACTGGGGGACCCCGGTCAACAACGTCTTCCACGTCACCGCCGAGGTCGCGGTCGAACGCACCGCCAGCACTCAGACCCGGCGCTGCGACATCGTGGCCTGGGTGAACGGCATCCCGTTCGTGGTGATCGAGAACAAGCGCCCCACCGAAAGTCTGAAGAAGGCCAACAGCCAGCTGCTCGGCTACCAGAGCGAAGACAACATTCCGCAGCTGTTCCACTTCGCCCAGCTGCTGCTGGTGATGAACCGGATCGAAGCGCGCTATGCCACGGTCGGTACGGCGCGGAAGTTCTGGTCCACCTGGCGCGACGACGAGGACCGGGACGAGGTCATCGAGGCGCTGGCCAACCGGATGCTGACGCCGGCAGAGGCGGACGCGCTGTTCTCGGGCAGCTTTGCCCGCGCGCGCGGGTACTTCGACGCACTGGCTGCGGAAGGCCCGCGCACGGTGAGCGCGCAGGACCGCACCCTGCATGCGCTGTGCCGCCCGGAACGCCTGTTGGATCTCGTCCGCCGCTTCACCGTGTTCGATGGCGGCGTGCGCAAGGTAGCGCGTCACCAGCAGTTCTTCGGCATCCGGCGCGCCGTCGAGTCGGTCAAACAGTTCGACGCCGATGGCACACGCAAGGGCGGCGTGATCTGGCATACGCAGGGCTCGGGCAAGTCGCTGACCATGGTCATGCTGGGCCGCGCACTGGTCCTGGACCGGGACATCGCCAACCCGCGCCTGCTGATCGTCACCGACCGTGACGACCTCGACAAGCAGATCAAGGACACCTTCAAGTCCTGTGACCTGGAGCCGGTGCGGGCCACCACGGGCGCCCACCTGCTGGAGCTGATCCGCGACAAGACGCCGTTGGTCACTACCATCATCAACAAGTTCGACACAGCTCTGCGCCACGCGAATGAGCCCGATCCGGACCCCAACCTGTTCGTGCTGGTGGACGAGAGTCACCGCACCCAGACCGGGCGTTACGGCGGTCACAGCCAGTTCGCCGGCAAGATGCGCAGGCTGCTGCCCAAGGCGTGCTATCTCGGCTTCACCGGCACGCCGTTGCTGAAGAAGGACAAGAACACGCTGTCCACCTTCGGCCGACTGATCCATCGCTATGGGATCGACGAGGCGGTGGCCGACGGCGCCGTGGTGCCGCTGCTCTATGAGGGCCGTCTGGTCGAGCAGCAAATCGCCGGAACCGTAATCGACCGCTGGTTCGACAAGATCAGCGAGGGGCTGACCGATGCGCAGAAGGCCGACCTGAAGCGCAAGTTCTCGCGAATGGATGCGCTGTCCAAAACCCTGCAGGCGATCCGCGCCAAGGCATTCGACATTTCCGAGCACTACCGCCAGCACTGGCAGGGCACCGGCTTCAAGGCGCAGCTGGTGGCGCCGTCGAAGGCTGCAGCAGTGCGCTTCAAGGACGTGCTCGACGAGATTGGCCATGTCTCGAGCGCGATCGTGATTTCGGCACCGGACGACAACGAGGGTAACGAGGAATTCGATCAGGAATCGAAGGACCTGGTGCGCCGGTTCTGGGCGAAGGTGATGGCGCAGTACGGATCGGAGGACGAGTACAACCGGCAGGTCATCGAGGCGTTCAAGGGTTCGGGCGATCCCGAGATCCTGATCGTGGTGTCCAAGCTTCTCACCGGCTTCGACGCGCCGCGCAACACCGTGCTGTACGTGTGCAAGCCGCTGAAGGAGCACAACCTGCTGCAGGCGATCGCACGGGTTAACCGGCTGTATGAGGAAGACGGCGCCGAGAAGCAGTTCGGTTTCATCCTCGACTACGAGGGTCTGCTGGGCGAACTGGATCAGGCGTTGTCCACTTACAGCGCCTTCGACGGCTTCGATGCCGCCGACCTGGTCGGCAGCGTGCATGACGTGCGCGAAGAGATCCGCAAGCTGGCGCAGCTGCATGACCAGCTCTGGAGTCTGTTCAATCCGGTGCGCAACAAGAAGGACATGGAGGCAGTCGAGCAGTTTCTTGCCGACGAGGCGCTGCGTCAGGACTTCTACGGCCGCTTCCGGGCCTTCAGCCGCTGCCTGCATGTTGCTTTGTCGTCGGACAAGCTCTTCGACGTGTACGACGAGACGCGGGTCGACCGGATGAAGCGGGACTGGAAGCAGTTCTCGGAGCTCAAGCGCTCGGTGCAACTGCGCTACCAGGAAACGGTGGACATCCGCGAGTTCGAGCCCAAGCTGCAGAAGTTGCTGGACGACCATGTGGTGGCGCTGCCGGCCGAGACCATCATCCGGCCGGTCAACATCAACGAGCCCAGGGCGCTGTACAAGGTGGTTGAGGAGTCCGGCGTCACGGAAGCGTCCAAGGCCGACCGCATCGCCAGCGCTACGCGTCGTGCGATCACCGAGAAAATGGAGGAGGACCCCGCGTTCTACCGGCCGTTCTCGGAGCTGCTGGAAGAGACCATTCGCGCCTACCGTGAGCGGCGGCTGTCGGAGCGCGAGTATCTGGACCACGTGGTGGAGCTGGCGGGCAAGGTGGCCCGGAAGCAGCGCGACCGCATCCTGCCGGAGGCGGTCCAGGACGATGACGACGCGCAGGCGGTGTTCGGCCTGCTCGACGGCCAGCTGGCGCGCGAGGGTGCGGGCACCGTCGGGGCGGACGAAACGGCTGCCATCGCCCTGGCTGTGACCGCGATCATTCGTGACCACCTGATCGTCGGCATCTGGTCCAACGAGGTGGCGCAGAACGATCTGCGCAACGCGATCGACGATTACTGCTTCGACGTGCTACGCGATTCGATGCAGATCGACCTGCCGACGGAGAAACTGGACGAGCTGGAGCAGCGAGTCATGGACCTGGCCCGTGCCAGGTTCCGGGTATGAGCGCTGGGCATCGCCGTCTGTGCGTCGGGAGTCAAGTGATCGACTACCGACTGCTGCGAAGGCAGCGCAAGACGCTGGAGATCGCGGTCGAACCGGACGCGACGGTTGTCGTGGCGGCACCGCCAGGCACCGAAATCGATGCCATCGAAGCGCGGTTGCGCAAGCGCGCCGGCTGGATCATGCGTCAACAGCGCTATTTCTCGCAGTTCCTGCCGCGTACGACGGAGCGTCGCTTCATGGCTGGCGAAACCCATCTGTACCTGGGACGGCAGTACCGACTGAAGGTGGTTCCAGAGACTGGCGAGCGCGTCAAACTGGTTCGCGGCTTCATCATGGTGCCGGCGCGACAGCCGCATCGCCACGAGTTTATTCGTGAATCGGTAGAAGATTGGTATCGGGATCGCGCACGCATCAAGTTTGCCGAGCGGGTGGAGATCAACCTCGGCAGGTTCCCGGATCCCGAAGCGTTCCGCCCGCGCGAGCTGACCATCCGCCTGCTCCGCAAGCGCTGGGGCTCAATGTCGCCAGCTGGGAACCTGCTGCTCAACCGACGCCTCATCCTGGCCCCGGTCGACGCTATCGACTACGTCATCACGCACGAGCTTTGCCACGTCGCCGAACCTCACCACGGATCCGCATTCCACGCGCTGCTGGATCGCGTTCTTCCGGACTGGAAACACCGAAAAGCACGACTTGAACGCGTCATGGCATGAGGCCTTAACGACGAGCTACGGTCCAGTCATCATCGGAACCGAGACATTGACGCCGGCATGCATGCGCGCGGCCTAGACTGCATGCGCGGGAACAACCACGGAGACCGTGCCCATGACGCCATCGCCAGCCACCCTCGCGCTTGTCGCCGATGTCGGTGGCACCAATTCCCGTTTCGCGTTGACCGATACCGCCGATCCGCGACCCGGGCTGCTGCAGCCGCGCAAGTTGGCCAACGCCGGTTTTCCCAGCCTGCAACGCGCCGCGGAACACTATCTGCAAGAGGTTGACGTGCGTCCGGCCCGCGCGGCAATCGCAGTGGCCTCCCCGTTGGCCGCCGACGTGATCCAGCTGACCAACCGGGCGTGGTCGTTCAGCCGCGCCAGCCTGCGACAGGTGCTGGGGCTGCAGGAGTTGCGGCTGATCAATGACTTTGCGGCGGTGGCGTGGTCGCTGACCGCGCTGCAAGCGGATGACTGGACTGCCTTGCCAGGTCCGGATGCAAACGGGTTGCGGGGGCCGGTCAGCGTGCTTGGACCCGGAACCGGACTCGGCGTCGCGCAACTGGTCGGCTGCCCGTCCGGCGGGTGGCACGTGGTGGCCACTGAAGGCGGTCACGCCACATTCGCCCCGGTCGATGAGCCCGAGCGCACCATCGCGGCCTGGTTGGGGCGAAAGTTCGGACGCGTTTCCAATGAGCGCCTGCTCAGTGGCAGCGGGCTGGCGTATATCGACGCGGTGCTGCGTGGCGCAGGTCCGTCGGGCGCCGACGAGGGTGTCGTGTTGCGCGCGCCGGCCGAGATCACCCGGGCGGCGCTGGAACGCCAAGAGCCGGCGGCGGTGCGTACGCTGAACTGCTTCTGCGCGATCCTGGGCAGTGTCGCCGGCGACATGGCGTTGATCCACGGTGCGCACAGCGTGGCGATCGGCGGCGGTATTGCACCGCGCTTCATTCCTTTCCTGCGCGACAGCCCGTTTCGCGAACGGTTCCTGGACAAGGGACGTTTGACCGCTCGCCTGGAGTCGGTGCCGGTGCACGTGGTGACCCATCCCAACCCGGGTTTGCTGGGAGCCGCGGTCGCACTGCGCACCGCCGGCGCCTGAACCCGCTCAAGGCGGTCGTCCGGCCTGATCCAGATCAGTGCCATACGCGGACACCGTCGCGAGACTGCGTACATCGGCCCGCGGCTCGCCAGCCCGCCACTGTTGCAGCGCCTGCAAGGAGTTTCGTCATGACCACCCGCTTCACATCGATCTCGACCAGCATCCTCGACGCCGTCGGTGATACCCCGCTGCTTGAAGTGGAGGGCATCTACGCCAAGCTGGAGTTCCTCAACCCGTCGGGATCGATCAAGGCGCGTATCGCCAAGTACATGATCGAACAGGCCGAGCAATCGGGTGCGCTCAAGCCCGGTGACACCATCGTGGAAGCCACCAGCGGCAACACCGGCAACGCGCTGGCGATGGTGGCCGCGGTGAAGGGCTACCGGATGCTGGTGGTGATGCCGCAAGGGCTGTCCAGTGAGCGGGTGGCGATTTCACGCGCCTATGGCGCGCAGGTGAGGTTCTGTGGCGACTTCCACGTCAATGCCGCGTTGGAGATGGCGCGTGAACTGGGTGCCAGGCCGGGTCATTTCTGCCCCAGCCAGTTCGAGTCGGAATGGAACGTCGAGGAAAACCGGGTGATCCTCGGTCCCGAGATCCTCGCCCAGTTGCCCGACGGCGTGGTGCCCGACGCGCTGGTGGTCGGGGTCGGCACCGGCGGCACCCTGATTGGCGTCGGCCAGGCGTTCCGTGCGGTCAACCCCAACGTGCGCCTGTTTGCGATGGAGCCGTCGGAATCGCGCACCCTGCTTTGCGGTGAAGTGGCGCTGCACCAGATCGAGGGCATCTCCGATGGCTTCGTGCCGGGGATCTTCCAGCGCCACGGCGCACTGGTCGACGAGGTGACCAGCGTTGCCAGCGCCGAGGCGGTACAGGCCATGCGCGACCTCGCCAGCAGGCACGGCTTGTTCTGCGGTCCCAGTTCCGGCGCCCACCTGCTGGCGGCCAAGCGCGTGCGCGAGCGGCACCCGGAGCTGAAAACCGTGGTGACCCTGTTCTGCGACAAGGGCGAGAAGTACCTGCAGGACTACTTCATGCAGGACGAAGGCGAGCTGCCGGAGCCGAGCCCGTTCGCGTGAGCCCGCCGCGCGCCCGGCATTTGCCGCCCGGCGCGGCGCTACCGGCCGGCGCGCAGTGCCTGACCATCGGCACGGGGACCGGTCCGGCGGGTTGGTTACCATCAAGGACTTGCCGTGGCCGGCCCGGCCGCGCGTTTCGAGCCGGAGCGTGACGATGCGCCAGTCCAGTCTTTCCCTGATTATCGCCGTGGCGCTGGGCAGCCTTGTCGGCTGCCAGTCGACACCACCACCGGCGGATGCGACGGGTACCGCCGTGTCGGCCGAGTCGACCGCGCTGTCGGCACGCTTTGACAAGGTCGCCGAATCGTTGCTGATGCGCGGGCTGGAACGCAGCCCCGAGCGGTCGATCTACGCCGGCCGTTACGACAACGCGGCGACCCTGACCATCCCCGACGCCGCCCGGCGCGCGGACGATCTTGCCTTCGCCCGCGCCGGCCTCGCCGAGCTGGCCGGGTTCGACCCGGCGCGCCTGGCACCCAGCGAGCGCATCGACTACGAGCTGCTGAAGAACCAGTTTGAATCGCGTATCTGGTACCAGACCACGTTCCGCAGCTGGACCTGGAATCCGGCCAGCTACAACGTCGCCGGGCCGATCGCGCTGTTGCTCAACACCCCCTATGCCGAGCAGGACACGCGTCTGCGTACCGTGCTGGCGCGCCTGGAGCACGTGCCGGAGTACTACACCGCCGCGCAGGCGAACATCGACAACCCCACCGCCGAGCACGTGGAGCTGGCCATCGTCCAAAGCGATGGCACGTTGAGCGTATTGGGCGATGGCCTGCGCAAGCAGGTGGCCGAGTCGGGTCTGGACGTGGCCGAGAAGGCGCTGTTTTCTACCCGTATCGATGCCGCGCGCACGGCCGTCGAGCACTGGGCCGACTGGTTGAAAGCCGAGCAGTCGCAGCTGGCCGATTCGGGTGACGCGCGCTCGTTCCGCATCGGCGAGGAGTTGTACGAAACCAAGTTCGCTTTCGACGTGCAGTCGCATTTCACCGCTGCGCAGCTCTACCAGCGTGCGGTGGAAGCAAAGAACACACTGCACGAGCACATGGATGGCCTCACCCGCGAGTTGTGGCCCAAGTACTTTCCCGACACCCCGATGCCGGACGATCGCCTGGTCCGGATCGAGCAGATGATCGACAAGCTATCCGCCCGCCATGTCGCCCGCGACGAGTTCTTCGACGAGATCAATCGCCAGATCCCGTTGTTGGCCGACTTCGTGCGCGAGCATGACCTGCTGGATCAGGACCTGAGCCGTCCACTGGTGGTGCGCGAGACGCCCGAGTACATGCGTGGCGGCGGCGCGGGAGCCTCGGTCAGCGCGCCGGGCCCGTTCAATCCGACCGCCAACACCTACTACAACGTCAGCCCGCTGGATGGGTACACCGATGCGCAGGCCGAAAGCTTCCTGCGCGAGTACAACCACTGGGTGCTGCAGGTGCTCAACATCCATGAGGCGATCCCGGGCCATTACACCCAGCTGATGCACGCCAACAAGAGCCCCAGCCTGATCAAGGCCATGCTCGGCAACGGCGCGATGATCGAAGGCTGGGGGGTGTATGCCGAGCGGATGATGCTGGAGTCCGGCTGGGGCGACCAGGCGCCCGAGATGTGGCTGATGTACGACAAGTGGAACCTGCGCGTGGTCACCAACGCGATCCTCGACTACGCGGTCCATGTGAAGGGCATGACCGAAGCGGAGGCTATGGCGTTGCTGCAGCGCGAGGCATTCCAGGAAAAAACCGAGGCCGTCAACAAGTGGCGTCGGGTGCGCCTGTCACAGGTGCAGCTGACCTCGTATTTCACCGGCTACACCGAGATCTACGACTTCCGCGAACAGCAGAAGGCGACGTTGGGCGATGACTTCGACTTGAAGACATTCCACAACCGGTTCCTGAGCTACGGCAATGCGCCGGTGCCAGCGATCGTGGAGTTGATGACCGAGTAAGTCGCCCGGCCCGGTCGCTATCGTGACGGCGCGCCAAGTGGCGTGCCGTCCTGGTCCGGGTGGCGTGGACGGCTACACGCTGCCGGCAAACCCGTGCTGGCGCCAAGCTTCGAACATTACTACCGCGACCGCATTGGACAGGTTCACGCTGCGGTTGTCGGGCTGCATCGGCAGCCGGATCCGCTGCTCCACCGGGACCTGTTCCAGTACCTCCGGCGGCAGCCCGCTGGTCTCGCGTCCAAACAGGAACGCGTCGCCCGGTTGATAGCCCGGGGCGTCAAAGCGGGTTGCCCCGCGGGTGGTCACCGCAAACAGTCGCGGCGTGGCGCGCTGGGTTTCGGTGATCGCGGCCAGCGTGGCGGCGAGGTCATCGTGGACCTGCACCCGGGCGTACTCGTGGTAGTCCAGGCCGGCGCGGCGCAGGCGCTTGTCGTCCAGCTCGAAGCCCAGCGGCCGGACCAGGTGCAGCCGTGCACCGGTGTTGGCGCACAGCCGGATCGCATTGCCGGTATTGGGTGGGATTTCGGGCTGAAACAGGATGACGTTGAACATCGGCACAGTCTAGAAGGCGTAGCCACCCGCGGGAATCCTTCATGGGGCCCAGCGTGGTGGCGTCGTACTGATCCGGTGACCATCGGTGGGGGGGACTTGTGACCCGGTACTCATAACCGCAAGTGCCGTTAAGATTGGTGCTTCCGCCCAAGCCGGGCGATCCACATGCAAAAGGAGTATTTCATGTCCGTATCGTCCAGCTTTCCGGCAACCCCGCACCCGACGGCCGTCCGACGCAGCGTGCTCGCACTGGCGCTGGCAGCCGTCGTGGCGGGTCTTGCCCTGGCCCCGACGCTGGCGCGCGCGGACGTTCGCGCAGACGTTGTTGGCGCCACCGACAACCCGGTCGCGGCCAATGCCGGCACCGAGAGCGTGGATATCGCGTACCAGGAGTTCACACTGCCCAACGGGCTGCGGGTGATCGTGCACGAAGACCACAAGGCGCCGATCGTCGCGGTCAACATCTGGTACCACGTCGGCAGCAAGGACGAGCCACGCGGCCGCACCGGCTTCGCCCACCTGTTCGAGCACCTGATGTTCAACGGCTCGGAGAACAATCCGGGCGAGTATTTCGACCCGTTCGAACTGATCGGTGCGACCGACATGAACGGCACCACCAATACCGACCGCACCAACTACTTCCAGAACGTGCCGACCACCGCGCTCGACACCGCGTTGTGGATGGAGTCCGACCGCATGGGCCACCTGCTGGGCGCGATCGACCAGAAGACCCTGGACGAGCAGCGCGGCGTCGTCCAGAACGAGAAGCGCCAGGGCGAGAACCAGCCCTACGGCCAGGTCTGGACCAAGCTCAACTTGGCGCTGTACCCGGAAGACCACCCGTATCACCACAGCGTGATCGGCTCGATGGCCGACCTCAACGCGGCCTCGCTGGAGGACGTCAAGAACTGGTTCCGCGCCTGGTATGGCCCCAACAATGCGGTACTGGTGCTGGCCGGTGACATCGACCTGGAAACGGCGAAGAAAAAGGTCGCCAAGTACTTTGGCGCGATCCCGGCCGGTCCGGACATGGCGCAGCCGCCGGTCGATGTCGCCGTGCGTCCCGCCGACACCCGCGAGACCATGCACGACGCCGTTCCGCAGGCGCGCATCTACCGGGCCTGGAACGTCGCGCAAACCGGCACCACCGACGTCGATCAATTGCACGTACTGGGGCAGATCCTCGGCGGCAGCGACACCTCGCGGCTGGAGAAGCGGCTGGTCCACGGGGATAAACTGGTCGACAGTGTCAGCGCCGGCGTCAGCGAGTCGCAGTTGGGCTCCAATTTCCTGGTGACCGCCAGCGTCAAGGAAGGCGTCGACCCGAAAAAGGTCGAAGCGATCATCGACGAGGAGCTGGCCAAGCTGCTGACCAAGGGCCCGACCGCCCAAGAGCTGGAGCAGGCCAAGACGGTCATCCGTGCCGGCTTCATTCGCGGGGTTGAGCGCATCGGCGGCTTCGGCGGCAAGGCCGACGCGCTGGCCAGTTGCGAGATCTTTACCGGCGATGCCGGCTGTTTCCGTGAAAGTATGGAGACGATCGCCGCGGTGACCCCGGCCCAGTTGCAGGCCGTCGGCAAGCAATGGTTGGGCGATGGCGACCACACTTTGGTGGTGCTGCCCGGCGAGCGCACCGCGCTGGCCGAGGAGCCGGCCGTCGAGCCCGCGCCGCTCACGCTGCCGCCGGTCGATCCCGAATACAGCGTGCTGCCGGCCACGGTCGATCGCAGCAAGGGCGTGCCGATGCCCGAACAGTTCCCCGAACTCAAGTTCCCGCAGCTGCAGCGCGCGACACTCGACAACGGCACCAAGGTGATCCTCGCCGAGCGTCACGCCGTGCCGGTGGTGCAGATGAGCCTGCTGCTGGACGGCGGCTACAAGGCCGACGTGCTGAGTGACGGCAAGCTCGGCACCTCGAGCTTCACCATGAGCATGCTCGATGACGGGGCTGCGGGTTACAGCGCGTTGGAGTTCGCTGCCGCGGCCGAGTCGCTGGGCGCGAACCTGGGTGCCGATGCTTCGCTCGACGGCGGCAGTGCCTCGCTGTCGGCGTTGAAGGAGAAGCTCGACCCGTCGTTGGCCCTGTTCGCCGACATGCTGCGCGAGCCGACCTTCGACCAGGCCGAGATCGACCGCATCAAGGCCAGCTGGATTGCCGGTATCAAGCAGGAGAAGGCGCGTCCGAACGCGGCCGCGCTGCGGGTAATGCCGCCGTTGTTGTACGGCGAGGGTCACGCCTACGCGATGCCATTCAGTGGCTCGGGTACCGAAAAATCGATTGCCTCGCTGACCCGTGCCGACCTGGTCGCGTACCACGACACCTGGGTACGGCCGGAGAACGCAACGCTGGTCGTGGTGGGTGACACCACCCTGGAGCAGATCGTGCCATTGCTGCAAAAGCACTTGGGCGACTGGAACGGCGAAGGCAAGCCGGCCGTCACCGCGTCGGTGGCCCAGGTGGCGCTGCCGGATGCGTCGCGCGTGTTCCTGATCGACCAGCCTGGTGCGGTCCAGGCCAATATCTACGTCGGCCAGCTGGTTCCCTCGACGATGTCGGATGACGCTACCGAGTTCGATTTCGCCAACACCGTGCTCGGCGGCCAGTTCAGCTCCCGCCTCAACATGAACCTGCGCGAGGACAAGCATTGGGCCTATGGCGCCTACAGCTTCTCGCCGGACGCGCTGGGACAGCGGCCGTGGCTGGCGTTCGCGCCGGTTCAAATCGACAAGACGGCCGAGTCGATGGCCGAGATGAAACGCGAGATCACCGAATACTCGGATGGCTCGGCGCCGGCGACGGCCGAAGAAGTCGCGAAGGTGCGTTCCAACGAAATCCGCAGCTTGCCAGGCGCCTATGAAACCGGCCGCGCCGTGCTTGGGACGCTCGCCGGGATCGTGCGCTACGACCGTCCGGATGATTACGTGTTCGCGCACCAGGCCGAGATCAAGGCATTGACTCCGGCGCAGGTGGCCGAGGCCGCCGGCACCATCGCGCCGGATGCGCTGACCTGGGTGGTGGTGGGCGACCTGGACCAGATCGGCGCGCCGGTGCGGGCGCTCGAGCTGGGCACGGTCCAGGTGCTGGATGCCGATGGCAACCCGGTTGCCGCCACGGCGAAGGCGACGCCGGAAGCGGCGCCGGACGCGATCGAAGCCGTTGACGCCACGGAAACCGACGGCAACGCCGACTGAAGTCGACGTATCTCATCGCAACCAACCGGGTGGGCGCGCACCGCGTGTCCGCCCGGTTCGCCCTTGCCCAGTTCAGGCCTGCCTGGTTCACACTTGGCTTGTTCAGGGCCGGGTGCAAAAGCGTTGCGAAACGAGGCCACAATTGAGTCCCGCCCACCGATCCCAGGAGTTCCCATGATTCGCCTGCTTATCCTCGGCTGCGCCACGCTTGCCTTCACCAGTGGCTGTACCTGGGTGCCCATGGCTCCCGGTGCCAGCGCGGTGCAGGTGATTTCCGCCGGTCCGGCGCCCACCGGTTGCACCAAGCGCGGCGACGTTGCCGTGTCAGTCAAGGACAGCGTGGTGTTCTACGAGCGCAATGACCTGCGGGTGCGCGAGGAACTGGAGACCCTGGCCCGCAATGAGGCACCGGGTATCCAGGCCGATACCATCCAGCCGCTGGGGCCGCCATTGAAAGGTGAACAGCGCTTCGCGGCCTACGACTGCGGCGGTAACCCGTCGGTTGCCAATCCGGTGGCCCCAGTCGCGCCCAGGGGCGAGGTGCAGACCTATCCGGTCGGTGGCTGACCCGGGCAACGGCGGATTGGTTAATGCAGGCTTGCCTGCAAAGCGTTAATCTGTCTGGATACCTGTCTTTCTGGTCTACCATTCATGCAGTTCCAACATGTCGCCATTGCCGGCCTGGCCCACATCGACGCGCCGCGCCGGCTGAGCTCGGACGAGATCAACCTCCGGCTCAAGCCGACACTGGACCGTCTGGGTATCCGCACCGACGTGTTGGGTGATATCGCCGGTATCCATGCGCGACGTCTTTGGGACGGCGACATGCTCGCGTCCGATGCGGCCACCCTGGCCGCAGTCAAGGCGCTGGCGGATGCGGGCATCGATCCCAACCGGATTGGCCTGCTGGTCAACACTTCGGTCAGCCGCGATTACCTGGAGCCATCCACCGCCTCGATCGTCAGCGGTAATCTCCGCCTGCCCGACACCTGCCAGAATTTCGACGTCGCCAATGCCTGCCTGGCGTTCATCAATGGCATGGATATCGCCAGCCGCATGATCGAGTGCGGCGAGATCGACTACGCACTGGTCGTGGATGGCGAGACCGCCGACCTGGCTTACGAGAAAACCCTGGAGCGCATGACCCGCGCCGACTCCACCGAGGCGGATTTCCGTAGCGAGTTGGCCACCCTGACCCTGGGCTCGGGTGCCGCGGCGATGGTGATGGCGCGCGCCGAGCTGGCGCCGGGTGCACCGCGCTACAAGGGCGGGGTGAGTCGTGCGGCGACCGAATGGAACAAATTGTGCCGGGGCAATCTCGACGGCATGGTCACCGATACCCGCCTGCTGCTCAGCGAGGGCATCAAGCTGGCTGAGAAAACCTTCGCGGTGGCCAAGCAGAAGCTCGGCTGGGTCGCCGAGGAGCTGGATGAGTTCGTGATCCACCAGGTCAGCAAGGTCCACACCGCTGCCTTCACCAAGGCGATGGGTATCGATCCGAAGAAAGTCCTGACGATATTCGGCGAGCACGGCAACATCGGACCGGCATCGGTGCCGATCGTACTCAGCAAGTTGCGGGAGATGGGTCGATTGAAAAAAGGTGACCGGGTGGCACTGCTGGGCATCGGTTCGGGTCTGAACTGTTCGATGGCCGAGGTGGTCTGGTAACCGCCAGCCCGTAACGCGGTGCCTTGTACCGCCCGCGTTGCTTACATCGCCGGGCACGCCGGGTCGCGTCCGGCGTAGACGGCACATATTTCCTGCCGACACTTGAGGCCCTTGGCGCTGTTGGGCGCCGGGCATTCGCGCAAGTTCGCCTGGATCTGCTGCGAGCGACTCGGCGTCGCGTCAGCACGACTCACGCGGCGCACCAGACCGACGCCGACCTTGTCGGTCGCTTCCATCCTCTGGATCAGGGCGTCCAACCCGCTGGGTTGCAGGCTGGCGGGCGCCTGGATGTTGCGCAACAGCGTGGCAAGCAGGTCGGCCTGGATGCCACCCGTTCCCGCTGGCTGTGGGACGCGCGGTGTGCGGCCGGAGCTCACAGGGCCGGTTGGCAGGGAGGTGGCTGAGCGGACGGGACTGACGGATGCATCTCGCCGGCCCCGGGCGGCGACGGCAATGCCCGCAAACGGTGATGGCCCGCTAACCGATGGGGTCGAGCGGCTCGCCGAGCCGTCTTGAGTTCGTGAGTCATTTCCGCTGTCGGCAGTTCCGGGCGTGACGGCGGATGGGTCGGAGGCGTCGTCGATAATCGTCGCTGCGAACCGCATGGCCGGTCCGATCATGCTGGCATCGCTCGCCGCGTGCGGCGTTGGCTGGGCCGCCGGCTCCGCAGGCATACCGTCGGTCGCGCCAGAGTCAGCGCGCCACAACGCGCCCTGCCACAACCCCCCGCCGACAAGCATCACCAGCGCGGCTAGCGACAGCCGTAACCACCAGCGGCGCGGCCTGCCTGCGACCGTGGGCGACGCGGGCTTGCCGCCCGCCATGTCTGCTAGGATTCGCGCCGACGACGGGGCCGGCGCGGTATGTTCAGGTGTGCCGGCCAGCAAGCTGGGGCGGCGGGACTTGGCTTCTTGCCGATCCACGTGGACTCCTTTCCGAGCCGGTCCAATCCGGCAAGCTTTGATCCTTGATCCAGTATGTCCCGATACGGTGTGAACCGGGCCGGGTGCGTCGGCATTCTGCGGCGGGGCCGGGGCCGCGTCAATTCGACGGCCGGCAGCGGCCGGACCACAACCTGGGAAGTGATGATGACGCTATGGATGGCGATGTTCTTCGCAGTGACCGCTGCGGTGGCGTGGCTGATGCTGTTCCCGGCCGCGCGTGACGACGTGTTGGCGGGGGTGGGCCGGTGGCGGTCGCGGGTGGCCGGCGCGATCGCGCGCTGGCAGTTGCGGGCCAGCGGCCGCGGGGCTGATTCGTCGCGCGCGCTGCGCGAAGCAACTGGCCGACTGGTGGGCGGTTTTCGGCGCCACCGGTGGTTGCTGATCGGCACTGTGCTGGTGGTGTCGGTGCCGCCGGTGCTGATCCTGCAGCTGCGCCAACAGGTCACGTTGGAAGGATTCGATGGTGCAGCCGTAGTCGCCTCCGATCACCACGTGCTCGAACTGCTGCGCGGCGAGCGCCTGGCGCCACCTCCAGAGTTGCCACCGGCGTTCTTCCTCGCGGCCGAGGCCGCGTTGCAAGCCGACGTTGCGCGCCGCGTGGCGGATACCGGGGCGCCGGTGGCCATTTCCAGTGCCGACCGCAAGTGGGCCCGGATCGAGCCGTCATTCCAGCAACGGGTGCTGGCGATCTACCAGGTGATGCGTGAGCAGTATGGCTACCAGATGGTGTTGGTCGAGGGCTACCGCAGCCCCCAGCGACAAGCGGCACTGGCACGCAGGGGGGGCGCCGTGACGGGGGCGAAGGCTGGCCAGAGCTGCCACCAGTACGGACTTGCGGTGGACAGCGCGCTCTACCGCGACGGCAAACTGCAATGGGACATGGACGATCCGTGGACCCGACGCGGCTACTTCCTGTACGGCGAGCTGGCGACGGATGCCGGGTTGGAGTGGGGCGGCAACTGGCGCAGCATCAAGGACTACGTCCATCTCGAACAGAAGACGGCGTGCCGTCACGCGCGTCGCGCGGCCGGTTACTGATCCTCGCCGGCCGCGGGTGCCAACCCCGGGTGACTCCTGCTATTGTTGGCGCTGGCAACTGGATGCCAATCGCCCCACGGGGCCGCCAGCAGGGAGCACGGCCAATGTCCAAGCCTTTCATCGTCGTGGGCGACAAGATCGACCATGGCGGCACCGTCGCCAGCAGCACCGCGACCACCGATATCAACGGCCTGCCGGTCGCCCGCATCAACGACAAGGTCACCTGCAGCCAGCACGGTGACACCGTGATCGTGACCGGCGACCCAACCACGATCATCGACGGCCAGCCGGTCGCCCGCCATGGCGACAAGACCGCCTGCGGGGCGACGTTGATTGCGAGCCAGACCCAGACCTTTATCGGCTGACCGGACCCCAGGGAGCGAGGCGTCGGCGCAAGAGGCGCGGGTGCGAATTCGAATGGACACGACACGGAGCAATGCCAGCATGGACGTGGGGAGACCGGCTTGAAGATCGCTCGCGTGCTGCGTACCGGTGCGCTGGTGCTGCTGCTGTTCGCGGCGGTCTGGTTCGCGGCTGTGCTGTATTGGCAGGCCGGCGAAATCAACCCGACCGCGGGCGACCTGACGGTATGGCTGATTGGCTTGCCGCTGGTCTTGCTCGGCGGCTTCTGGCTGCTGCGCTGGGTCATCCGACGGGCGACGCAGAAACGCGCCGCGCCACCGGAGGCGGCTGCGGAGGTCGGCATCGAGCCCGTCATCGACAGCGGGCCGCAGCCTGACCGCATCGTGCATCTGCTGGCGGCTTCGGTGTGGCTGCGCGCCGGCAGTGATGCGGCCGGCGTCGCCGCGGCACTGGCCAATCCCGAGCGCCCACCATTGCACCCACGCTTGAAGGACGCGCTCGGCTTGCCGGTGTTTGCCGCCGAAGTCGATGGACTCGACCCCGGTGCGGTCGACACGGCGCTGGCGGCGGTGCTGGCCGACCCTGACACGCGGGACCGGGTGTTCGGCGAAGAGAGCCTGCGCGCGCTGGCGCTGCTTGATCCGGTGGCCGAGGAACTGTTGGCCGCGGGGTTGCCGCCGGCGCCAACGGTGTCCGATCTGCTGCCCGCAGGCGGAGGCTTGCATCCGCATGCGATGCACCATTCACGCTCCTCGCGCGCGGCCGCGCCGGCACCTGCCGCGGCAATGCTGCGGGTGCGTCTGCTGCTGCCTGCGACGTGGCCAACGGCGGCGCGCCAAGCCAGTGGCGACTGGTTGCAGGCCAAGGCCCGCGCGATCGGGTTCAATGACGATCAATTCGATGTCGACGTGGTTGCGGTCAGCGCCGCCGGCGATGGCTGGCGTCTGCTTGATCAATTCGCCCAGGCCCAGACGCGCGGTGACGACCGCCTGTTGTTGCTGGCCGCACATTCGGCAATCGCCGAGACCAGCATCGAGCGGCTCGACGCGCGCCACGAGTTGCTGGTAAGCGGCCATCCCGAGGGCCTGATCCCGGGTGAGGGCGCAGCCGGTGTGCTGCTCGGCAATGCGGCACTGCCGCCCGACCCGGATGCGCCACCGCCATTGCGCCTGCACCGGACGCTGCACGGCCGCGCCGGCACTGGCCGTGGCGCCAGCCGGCAGGCGGGTGAGCTGCTGCAGCACGCGCTGACCACCGCCGCTCAGCCGGCCGAGGCGATTGGAGTGGTGCTCAGCGATGCCGACCACCGCCCCAGCCGCGCGATCGAGATCGCCGGCGCGATCTCGGCAACCCTGCCCGCGCTCGACCCGGTCGATGATGCGCGCCACCTCGGCCTGGCTTGCGGCGACCTGGGTGCGGTCGCGCCGCTGGCCCTGCTTGCCGTTGCGGCGGCGCAGGCGGCCAAGGACCAGACGCCGGTGCTGGTGTTCGGTTTGGCCGACGCGCAGGCGCGGGTTGCGCTGGTGCTGTCGCCCTTGCCGTTCGCCGCCGCCGATACCGGCGCCAACTCCCCGGCTCCCCCCGGTTCCACCGAGGCCGCACCCGCGGTCGCGGCCAACGCGTGACGACGATGGGTGTGTTGTAGATGAGCAGCTTCTGGATGAACCTTCGTTATTGGCTGATGGATTACCGCGTGCTCGCCGTGTTGGGCATCGCCGGTGCCGCTGCGATCGCCTATTTCGGCATCGATGGCCTGATGGCGACAGGTGGCTGGCTGCTGGTCGCGGTGATCGCCGCGTTGGCGCTGTGGCTGCTGGTGGTGGTCGTGCGCAAGCTGCTGGCGGTGCGCGCAGCCAAAGGCATCGACGGCATGGTGTCCGAGCAAGCCGACCAGGCCGTGACCGCCGCGCAGCCGGCCGCGCGCGCCGATGCCGAGATCCTGCGCGAGCGCATGGGCGAGGCGGTCAATGCGATCAAGTCGTCCAGGCTCGGCCAGATGAAGGGCCGCGCCGCGCTGTACGAGTTGCCGTGGTACGTGATCATCGGCAATCCTGCCGCCGGCAAGAGCACCGCGATCCTCAATTCTGGCCTGCGCTTTCCGTTCGAGGACAACCGCAGCAACGTCATCCACGGCCTCGGTGGCACCCGCAACTGCGACTGGTACTTCACCACCGAAGGGATCGTGCTCGATACCGCGGGCCGCTACTCGGTCAGCGCCGAGGACCGGCTGGAGTGGCTGACCTTCCTGGACCTGTTGAAGAAAAACCGCCCGCGCGCGCCGATCAACGGCGTCATCATCGCCGCCTCGATCGCCGAGCTGTCGGGCAGCAAGCCCGAGTTTGCGATCGACCTGGCCAAGAACCTGCGCCAGCGCGTGCAGGAGTTGACCGAGCGGCTGGAGGTGCATGCGCCGGTCTACGTCGTGTTCACCAAGGCCGACCTGATCAGTGGGTTCAGCGACTTCTTCCACGGCCTTGACCCGTCGGAACGGGAAAACGCCTGGGGTGCAACCCTGCCGTTCGACCCGACCGGACAGACCGACGCATTGAGCGCCTTCGACAATCACTTCGACCAGTTGTCCGACGGGCTGCGCGAGATGAGCCTGTCGCAGATGGCCATGGCGCGTGGCCGCGAGATTCCGCCGGGGCTGTTGACGATGCCAATGGAGTTCGCCGGCATCAAGCCGGCGCTGCGCACCTTCATCGCCACCTTGTTCGAGGACAACCCGTATCAGTTCAAGCCGGTATTCCGCGGTTTCTACTTCACCAGTGCCCTGCAGGAAGGGGTCGCGGTGCAGCCGGCGTCGGACCGGGTGAGCCGCCAGTTTGGCCTGCAAGCCGGTGCCCATGCCGGCGAATCGATCGCCCCCACCGACAGCAGCCATTTCCTGCTGGGCTTGTTCCGCAAGGTGATATTCGCCGACAGGCAACTGGTGCGGCAGTACGCCAGTCGAAGCCGCACCCGCTTGCGCCACGCTGCATTCCTGGGCGCACTGGTGTTGTTGGCCGCCGGGCTGGCCGGGTGGGCCTGGTCGTACACCGGCAACCAGCAGCTGGTCGCCGATGTCACCGCCGACCTGGACAAGGCGGTCGCACTGCAGGTCGACAAGATCGATCTGGAGTCGCGCGTGCAGGCGCTGCTGGTCCTGCAGGACCGGCTGGAGCAGCTTGAGCGCTATCGCGATGACCACCCTCTGAGCCTGGGTTTGGGCCTGTACCAGGGGCAGGCGATCGAAGCCAAGTTGCGCACCGAGTACTTCGACGGCATGCGTCAGCTGATGCTGGTGCCGGTCGCCAGCAAGCTGGAGGCCTACCTGGGCCAGGTCATTGCCCATCGCAGCGAACTGGGTCCGTCAGCGGCAGCGACCAACGTCGACGTGGAGGCTGGAGCGGTCGTGGCCGGTGAGTCAACCGACGCGCAGCTGTACCAGGACGCCTCCCCGACCGATTCGCAGGATGCCTACAACGCGCTCAAGACCTACCTGATGCTGGGTGATCACGCGCGGGTGGAGAGCACGCACTTCAGCGACCAGGTGACGCGCTTCTGGCGCGGCTGGCTGGAGGCCAATCGCGGGGCCATGAGCCGCGAAGACATGCGGCGCGCGGCCGCTCGCCTGATGACGTTCTACGTGCAGCAATCCGGCCGCGCCGACTGGCCGCAGCTGGAGCTGAAGTACAGCCTTGTCGACGACAGCCGGCAGGCATTGAAGCAGGTCATGCATGGCACCCCGGCGCGCGACCGCGTGTACGCGCAGATCAAGGCGCGCGCGGCGACCCGCTTCAGTCCCGTCACCGTGGCGGCACTGTTGGGGGACAAAGCGGCCGACGGTGCCATCACCGGCAGTCACCAGATCCCGGGGACATTCACCCACAAGGCGTGGCAGGACTATGTCGAAGACGCCATCAGCGAAGCGGCCAATACCGAGCTCAGCGGCACCGACTGGGTGTTGGAGACTACCGTCCGCAATGATCTGACGCTGGCGGGCAGTCCGCAGCACATCGCCAAGGAATTGACCGCGATGTACAAGGACGAGTACGCGCGCGAGTGGCGCAGGTTCCTGCAGGGTGTCAGCGTGGCCCGCTTCGATGATTTCGACGACGCCGTGGCGCAGCTGAACCGGCTTGGCGACCCGCGCAACTCGCCGTTGCGCACATTGCTGGAAGCCGTCCACCGGGAGACCGTGTGGGACAACCCGGCCGCAGCCAGTGCGGCGGCCGGCGCCGCCCGCAGCGGCATCGCCGGTTGGTTCAACCGGGTGATCATGCGCCGCAACCCGACCTCGATACCGGTGGCCATCGACCCGGACACCGGCCAGGAGGTTGCGGCCACCGCCGGTCCGATCGGCCAGCAATTCGACGCACTGGCGCGACTGCTGGTGGAGCGCGACGGCAATCCGGCGCTACTGAACCAGTACTTCGAAGCGCTGGGCAAGGTCCGTAGCCGTTTCAACGCGATCAAGGCCCAGGGCGATCCCGGCCCGGGAGCACGCCAGTTGATGCAGCAGACCCTGGTGGGCGAAGGCTCCGAACTGGCGGCCGTGCTCACGCTGGTCGATGAAAAAATGCTCAATGGGCTGGCCGAGCAACAGCGCGAGACCTTGCGTCCGTTGCTGCTGCGATTGCTGATGCAGAGCTTCACGGCGTTGGTGCAGCCGACCGAAGTCGAGCTCAACCGGATCTGGAACGCGCAGGTCTACCAGCCGTTCCAGGACGGGATCGGCCAACGCTATCCCTACGCCCCGGAAGCGCCGGTGGAGGCCTCGCGCGCCGACATCGAGCAGATCTTCGGCGCGCAAGGTGCAATCGCGAAGTTTGGCCAGACCGGACTGGGGTCGCTGGTAATCCGTCGTGGCAACACCCTGGCCACGCGGCGTTGGGCCGATATCGGCATCAACCTGCGGCCCGAGCTGATTGCCGGCTATGGGCAATGGGTGGGGGCCAGTGCGGCCGGCGAGGGCCCGACGATGGTGTTCCAGGTGTTGCCGCTGGCGGCCAACGGACGCGAGTACACCCTTGCCGTCGATGGCCAGCAACTGCGCTATCGCAACACGCCGCCGCAATGGCATACCTTCCAGTTGCCTGGCCAGGGGGTTCCCGGGGTCCAGATCAGCGCAGTGACCGGTGACGGTCGCAGCGTGCAGGTATTCGATGCGGCCGGCGATGCCGCCACCTCGGCGATGTTCGATGCGGCGAGCAAGACGAGCCTGGGCAAGCAGCATTACCGGCTGAGCTGGGAACGCAATGGTGCCAAGGTTGCCGTCGAGCTGCGCATTGTCAGTTCGGTGCAGTCCAATGCCGGTTCCGCGGATTCGGTTGGTTTGCAGCTGCCGGCCTTGGTGGCCGGAGCCGCGTCGGCGGTCAGCACCGGTGCCACGAGCGCCGTTGCCGCTCCGTCCGGAGCCCAGTAATGGTTACCGTGGAGACCGCACTCCCGGTCAGCTATTTTGGCAAGTTGCCCAGTCGCGGCGACTTCGTGCGTACGCCCGACAGCCATCCATTGATGGTGATGCTCGACCGATGGGCCGGACAGGGACTGGAGTTGCTGGCGCGCGACCCGGGCTGGAAACAGCTCTACGACGATGCGCCAGCGATGCATTTCGCGTTCCTGGGCTCGCGCAGCCGATTGGCGATTGGCGGCCACTTCCTGCCCAGTCGCGATAGCTCCCAACGCCGTTTCCCGTTCCTGGCCGCGACCCGGATCGAGGTCGCCCAACCACTGGCATTCATCGGCCGCAGCCCGATGGCGCTGTCGCGGCTTTGGGCCAGCCTGGCACGTCACTCCGCTGAGGCGGTGGCGGCCGACGATGCCAGCGGACCGTTGCGCGCGCTGGCCGAAAGTCGGGCCACCATCCATCCCGATCCGCAGATCTACGAAGCGCCATTCAACGACTTCATCGAGTTGCAGGACATCGACTCATTGCAGGATTTGCTGCGCCAATCGGGTCATCCCGAGCTGCGTCTGCGCTGGTTGTTGCCGGCACTGGGGTTGCTGTTGCAGCCCGTGGTTGCCGGCGGATCTGCGCAGATCGACAAGGCACTGGCGCTGCCGTTGCCACGTGATGCGCTGTATCGGCCACTGGTCGCCGCGTTCTGGCTCGACCTTGTGGCCGGCTTCCTGACGCGGGTCGACGTTGAACTGGCGCTGCTGATGATCGAGGGTGGCGCGATGGAGCCGGGGCCGCGACTGCTGGTCGCCTTCAATGGTGCCGACGGCCGCACCTTGCAGGCGGCGCTGGACCCCCAGCTGGCACGCGAGCAGATCATCCGCGTCGACGATGCGGAATGGGTCGACGACCAGATCGCCGGCGACTATGCCCTCAACAAGCTGGTCAGCTACCTCGATCGCGACGATCTGTCGTTGCGCGCGGCCCGCACGATATTCAATGAGACCTTCCTGGGAACCTGATATGCGCCCACATCCCCGTTCACGACTTGCCTCCTTCCTGCTGGGACTTGCCGGCGCGACCCTTGCGTGCGCAAGCCTGGCCGCCACCGTGCAGCAGCGGTCGACGCCGACGCCGGTTGCTCCGGTGGCGTCCGCCGCCGATGCCGGCAAGCAGGTCATCGCCGCCGGTACCGTCCCCGATGAGGCGACCCGCGCGGCGATACTGACGCGGCTGGGTGAGCTGTACGGTCCGCAGCGCGTCGTCGACCGGATCGAGGTGGATGCCGTGATCGCCCCGCCCAACTGGCGGGACCGCGTACTTGGCATGCTCGGGCCGCAGCTGCAGCAAGTATCGGCCGGGCAGCTGGCCATCGATGGCACCCGTATCCGCGTCAGTGGCCAGGTCGGTAACGAGGCCGCGCGCCAGCAGGTGGCCAGCGCCATCGCCAATGCCGCCGGCCCGGACTATGTGCTGAAAAATGCGTTGAGCGACGGCGGTGACGACAACGGCGCCAACCCGCAGGCACTCCTGGACGGGGCGCTGGCCGATCGCATCGTCGAGTTCGACAGTGGCAGCGCGACCCTGACCGCCGGCGGCCGCGACATCCTGGATGAGATGGCCGCCGCACTGGCGCAATTGGGCAACCAGCAGGTCCAGGTGATCGGCCATACCGACAGCGTCGGCCCGCGTCAGGCCAACATTGCCCTGAGCCTGCAGCGGGCGATCGTGGTCAAGGCCTACCTGGAGCACCACGGAATCAGTGCCGACAACCTCGGGGTACAAGGCTTCGGGCCGGATCGACCGATCGCCGAAAACGCGACCGATGAGGGCCGCTCGCGCAATCGCCGGATCGAGTTCCGGGTGTTGTGACCCGCATCGGCTGACGCTGGCCAGCCCATCCCACTAAACTGTGGTGATGACTATCCGAACGTTTTCCGGCCACACCCCAACCCTTGGCGAGCGAGTCTACGTTGACCCGGCCGCCACCGTCATTGGTGCCGTCAGTCTCGCCGACGACGTTTCCATCTGGCCCGGCTGCGTGCTGCGTGGTGACGTCAATTCGATCCAGGTTGGCGCGCGCACCAACATCCAGGACGGCACCATCGTCCATGTCACCCACGAAGGACCGTTCACCCGTCCCGGCGGCTTTCCCACCGTGATTGCCAACGACATCACCATCGGCCATGGCGCGATCATCCATGCCTGCCAGCTGGATGAGTTCTGCCTGGTCGGGATGGGCGCGATCGTGCTCGACGGTGCGACGGTGTCGCGGTACGGGTTCGTCGGTGCCGGCGCCGTGGTGCCGCCGGGAAAGACCGTTGGCGAAGCGGAGTTGTGGCTCGGCAATCCGGCGCGTTACGTGCGCACGCTGAGCGACCGCGAGATCGAGCAACTGCAGTACAGCGCGCGCCACTACATGGCCTTGAAGGACCAATACCTGCAGCAGGCCAAAGCCTGACCGGAAGTTTCACCGTCCGGGGGGCGCACTCAGGCGCCCCGGTCGCTCGCGTCAGGCGGGGGTAACCGGCACGTTGCTTCCAGCGCGCAGCTCGGCGTAGATCGCATCGCCGTCCGGACGCACGCCGTGCCAGCACTTGAAGCTCTCGGCGGCCTGCTCCACCAGCATTCCCAAGCCATCGATCGTCTGGTCGGCGCCCGCGGCGCGCGCCCAGCTCAGGAATCCGATCGCCGCCTCGCCATAGCCCAGGTCGACCACGTCGCAACGCGGGGCAATCAGGGAGTTGGGTAGCGGTAGCTCGCCACCATCCATGTTCCGGCCGATCGAGGTGGCATTGATGATCAGGTCGAATGCACCCACCGTGCCCAAATCGGAGAAGTTGCGCGGGTGCACCCGGCTGGGTTCGCCCAGCAGGTCGGAGAGTCGATCGGTGCGGGTGTCGGTGCGGTTGACGATGAACAACCCGGCAATGCCGGCGTCGAGCAGGGCCGGAGCCACGCCGTGCGCCACGCCGCCCGCGCCGATCAGTAACACCCGGCGTCCGCGCAAATCCTGGCGGTGCCGATCGGTGAGGTCGCGCACCAGGCCGAGTCCGTCGGTGTTGTCACCCTCCCAGCCGGACTTGGTGCGGATCAACGTATTGACCACCCCACAGCGTCGGGCGCGATCGGTCAGGCTGCCGCAGATTGCGGCCGCGCGGGCCTTGTTCGGCAAGGTGACGTTGGCGCCGACGCCGCCATGGGCGGCAAACTCGACCAGTGCAGCGTCGAAATGCCCGGCATCGGCATCGATCCTGCCGTACTCAAGCGCGATCCCGGTTTGCCGGCCGTAGGCGGCATGGATCAGCGGTGACAGGGAATGTGCGATCGGGTGGCCGATCACGGCGAAGCGGGGAATGGTCATGGTGGCCTCGCTTGATAATGGAGGATGCATTACAGGCAGACGCGCAAAACGACATCGCACGGCCTTGCAAGCAGTCTACTCGCCGCGGTGCCAACGCCGCCGGCGGCGAGTGGCACCAAAAGTCTTCATGACGCTACCGCGCTTCAGGCGGACTCGTGGATCCACCGGGCTGCATCGAGCGCAAAGTAGGTCAGCACGCCATCGGCGCCGGCGCGCCTGATGCTGGTGAGTGCTTCCATCACACAGCCGCGTTCGTCGATCCAGCCGTTGTTCGCAGCGGCCTTCAGCATCGCGTATTCGCCGCTGACCTGGTAAACGAAGGTCGGCACGCCGAACGCATCCTTCACCCGGCGAACGATGTCCAGGTAGGGAAGACCGGGTTTGACCATCACCATGTCGGCACCCTCGTCCAGGTCCAGCGCGACTTCACGCAAGGCCTCGTCCGAGTTGGCCGGGTCCATCTGGTAGGTCTGCTTGTCGGCCTTGCCGAGCGCGGACGCCGAGCCGACGGCGTCGCGGAACGGACCGTAGAACGCGCTGGCGTACTTGGCGCTGTAAGCCATGATGCGGGTGTGGATGTGGCCTTCTGCCTCCAGCGCCTCGCGGATCCGGCCGATCCGGCCATCCATCATGTCGCTGGGTGCGACGATATCGACGCCGGCGGCAGCATGCGACAGCGCCTGTTTGACCAACGCGTCCACGGTGGTTTCGTTCACCACGTAGCCGCTGTCATCCAGCAGCCCGTCCTGGCCATGGCTGGTGTACGGGTCCAGGGCAACATCGGTGATTACCCCGAGCTGCGGGAAACGTTGCTTGAGTGCGCGTACCGCTCGCTGGCACAGGCCATCGTCATCCCATGCCGCCGCGGCATCCAGCGACTTGGCGTCCGGTGCGGTGACCGGGAACAGCGCCAGCGCGGGGATCTTCAGTTCGCTGGCCTGCTCGGCGACCTTCAGCAGCTCATCGATCGACAGCCGCTCCACACCCGGCATCGAGGCGACCGCCTCGCGGCCGGTGAGCTCGTGGACGAAGACCGGGTAGATCAGGTCGTTGCAGGTCAGGACCGTCTCGCGCATCAACCGGCGCGAGAAATCGTCGCGACGCATCCGCCGCGGGCGTACATAGGGATAACTGCTCATGGCCGGCATTTTACGCCAGCGTGCCGGCAAGCGCCGGGTCAGCGCCCGCCAGTCAGAAGAGCCCGCCACCCAGGCTCAGGCGAACGATGGCGACGATGATCACGATACCGTTCATCACCAGCCCGGCCTTCGCCCGGCCACGGTTCTGGCTACGGGTGAACGCAATGCCGATGGCGGCGATGACCGCGCCGACCGCGGCGAACGGAATCAGTAGCCAGTTGGTGATGCCGATGATCGGTATGAGTGCAATCACCATCCAGATCATCGCGACAATGCCCCATAACAGGCTGATCAATCCCATGCTGGTTTCTCCGTGATGCCGTCGCTGGTTCAAGGTGCCCATTGTCGCGCACTGGTCGCCGGCGGGCGAGGATCAAAGGTCATGCGTGCCGTCGATTTCCATTCGCAATTCGCGTCGGCAGATCGTGGCATGCAGGATGATCCGCGGCACGTCCGGTGCCAGCCGTTGCTCCAGCATCGCGGCCATGTTGTCCAGTTCGGCAGGGTCGCGCACGTAGACCTTCAAGTGCGAGCCGGCACCGAAACTGGTCGGCACTCCGGGTCGAAGGCGGCGGGCGGCGCCAATCAGGCTGTCGAAATTGGCCAAGGTCTCGTCGAGCTGGGTCTCGATCGCGTCGGCATGCCGCGACTCGTGGCCGACGATGGCCGCAGTGCCCGACAGCAGCAGCGGCATGGTGCTGCCGGGCGACGGCAGCATTGCGCGAGCGAAGCTGGGCGAACGCGGGCCATAGCGGCGCGGGTACTGCCAGGCGCTGATTTGGCGCGGGTTCTCC
Organism: Lysobacter sp. A421; assembly: GCF_054052145.1. Classification (NCBI taxonomy): domain Bacteria; kingdom Pseudomonadati; phylum Pseudomonadota; class Gammaproteobacteria; order Lysobacterales; family Lysobacteraceae; genus Lysobacter; species Lysobacter sp. A421. The sequence continues at coordinate 355,672 of NZ_JBSVRL010000002.1, forward strand.
ACCGCGGTTCCGGGCGTCTTCGCCGCCAGCCAGTAGACCTGCAGGCGACGCTGGCCATCGACGCGGCCGATGGCGGTCGCGGCGGGCAGTTGCGCGGCATCGAACTCACCCAGCCCGATGGCGCGGCCGACGCAGAAGCGGCGATAACGCTCGCCATCGCCGTCACCGTCGGTGATCGCGTCCAGGTAGTTCCAGATTCGCAGCAGGTGCGGGTAGCCGCGCCTGGCCGTGAACGCGAGCAGTTCGCGATAGGCGCTCTCGGCGGCGGCACCGATATCCTCACCCGCAGGCTCGTCGATCTCGATGGCACCAAATTGCAGCGCGCCATCCTCGGCCCAGGCCACATCGCCCTCACGGCCGCGTTGCACGCCAGGGCTGGCGCGCCAGGCTTCCAGCGGTGCCTTGCCGAGAGGTTGCAGGCCCACCCGCAGGTAGCGGGGATCGTCATGGCAGGGTGCGGCGTCGCCAAAACCAAACACCGCCAGGGTGTCGTCCGCGGCGAGCAGTTCGGCCAGGTCCTGGTGGACGTAATCGACCGCCAGGCAGGCCGGCGTCGGATGCGGGTGGGAGCCGTGGATCAAGGGTTCAGGGTCGGGCTGGATCATGGCGCCCATGATAGCCGGTGGCCCGTGCACGCCCGTGTGGTTGCGCCGGGGCGCGGCATGCCGGATCGTTACCTCTTTGAATTGTCCTGGAACCTGTCAATGCCCGTACAAACTCCTGCCGAGGCCGCCTTGGCGCAATTGCTGGTTGAAAGCCTGAATCTGGAGGATGTCGAGCCGGCGCAGATCGACCCGCAGGCGCCGCTGTTTGGTGACGGGCTGGGTCTGGACTCGATCGATGCGCTGGAACTGGCCTTGGCGATCAGCAAGGTGCACGGGTTCCAGCTGCGTTCGGACAATGAGGAAAACCGTCGCGTGTTTGCCTCCCTGGCCGCGTTGTCGGCGCATGTCGAACAACACAAAACCGCCTGACCCCGAAACCATGCTGACGACCTGTCAATGACGGCCCTGGTGGTCGCGCGGTTGGTGCTGGCCGTCGCCTATCCGTTGCTGGCCCATCGCGCCAGCGTCGATGGCGACAACCTGCTGGCGTCGGTGGCGCTGGCCGATCTGGTGCTGGTCGTGCTGCTGGTGCCATTGGTGCGCCTGCGGGGCTGGGCCTGGGCGGTGATGTTGCTGGCCGTGGCCGGGCTGTGGTCGCTTCATGACGGCGACATCCCGGTGTTGTTGCTGCTGGCACCACCAATGCTGTTCACCGCGCTGGTGTCGTGGTGGTTTGGCCGCAGCCTGCGGCCGGGCCGGGTGCCATTGATCAGCCGGATCGCCGCAGCGATGGAAGCCTGCGAGCCCGCTGCGCTGGAACCCCGGCTGCAGCGTTACACCCGTCGGCTTACGCTGGCCTGGGCGCTGTTGCTCGGTACCCTGGCGCTGGCCGATGGCGTGCTGGCGATGATCGCCGTGCCCGACGGCCTGCTGGTCCGCCTCGGCCAGCCGCCGCTGGTCAGCGTGTCGCAGCAGGTCTGGTCGTGGTTCGCCAACCTGCTCGACTACGGCATCATCGGCGCCTTCTTCGCTGGCGAGTACCTGCTGCGCAAGCGCCTGTTCCCGGATGCCCCGTATCGGGGTTTTATTGATTTCCTGCGCCGCATGGCCGCGCTCGGCCCGCGCTTCTGGCGCGACTGACCCCACTGACCGCCGCAGCGGTGCTGGCTTATCCTTGTCGGCCCCATTGCAATCCAGGATTGCCGTGCCGTCGATGCCATTCGTGATCCCGCCCGACCACCCCAGCCTGCCGGGACATTTCCCCGGCAATGCGCTGGTCCCCGGCGTGGTCCTGCTGGACCGGGTCCTGGATGCGGTTGAGCTGATGCAGCCCGGGTTGGAGCTGGGGGGCCTGCGCCTGCCACAGGTGAAGTTCCTGCAGCCGTTGTTGCCTGGCCAGCCCGCCCGGGTGGAGCTGACCCGGTTGGAGCCTGCCGGCTGGCGTTTCCTGGTATTGCGTGGAGACACCGTATTGGCCCGGGGCGACCTCATGGGCGGAGCAGCAGGGTGAACGGGCTCTGGCAGCGGCGCCCCGAGGGTGGCAACCGCACTGCGTTGCGGATGATCGCCGCTATCGCTCGTGGTGCGGGACGCTGGCCGGCGCGGCTGCTGCTGGTTCCAATCACCGGCTACTTTCTGCTCATGCGTGGCCCGGAGCGGCGCGCGTCACGCGCCTACCTGACCCGGGTGCTGGGCCGGCGCGCCCCACTGATCGAGGTCGCCCGTCATATCCACGCGTTTGCCGCCACCATCCTGGATCGGGTGTTCCTGTTGGGCGGCGAGCTGAACCGTTTCGATGTGCGTGTGCAGGGCGCGCCGGCGTTGCTGGGCCAGCTCGCGCGCGGCCGTGGTGCGCTGATGTTTGGCTCCCACCTTGGCAGCTTCGAGGTGCTGCGCGTGCTCGCCACCACCCATCCCGAGGTCCAGTTGCGGGTGGTGTTGGATGTTGGCCACAACCCGACCCTGACCGCCTTGCTGGATACGCTCAACCCCGCCGTTGCACGTACCGTGATCGATGCAGGCCAGGGCGGGCCTTCGGTGTTGCTGGCCATCAAGGAAGCCACCGATGCCGGTGCGCTGGTCGCGCTGCTGGTCGACCGCGTCCAGCCGGGACAATCCTCGCACCCGGTCGAGTTTCTGGGCGATGTCGCCCGCTTCCCGCTGGCGCCCTGGCAGTTGGCCAGTGTGCTCGATGTGCCGCTGGTGCTGGGTTTCGGGCTGTATCGCGGCGGCAACCGCTACGACCTGGTGTTCGAGGTGATCAGTGAAGGGCTCTCGATACCGCGCAGGGAGCGCCCTGCCAAGCTGGCCGCCCTCGTTCAGGGTTACGCCAGCCGCTTGCAGCACCATGCAGGCATTGCCCCGTACAACTGGTTCAACTTCTATGACTTCTGGCAAGCCGATGATGATGCGATCGATCTCCACCGCCCTGGCACTGACACTGACCGGCGCGTTGCTGCCGGCCATCGCGACGGCTGAGCCGGCCGCGCCGCAGACGGCGGCCGCCAGTCCGGCAACGGCCGCCAACCAGGTGGACAGCGACTGGATCCTGGCGCGGCTGGCGCGACCGGCACCGATGCGTACCGCCTTCGTCGAGCTGCGCGAGTCGTCTTTGCTGAAGAGCCCATTGCGGCTCAGCGGCGAGTACCGCCGGCCGGCGGACGGCGTGTTGGTACGTGAGGTGCGCACGCCCTACGCGGAAACCACCACCATTACCGCGGGCGAGGCGACTCTCGAGCGCGCCGGGAAATCGCCACGTACGTTCTCGTTGAGCCGGGCCCCGGAGCTGGCCAGCCTGCAGGCAAGTTTTGGTGCGCTGTTGTCCGGTGATCACACCACGCTGCAGCAACTCTATGCCGTCACCAGTGACGGCAGCCGCCAGCAATGGACGATGACCATGGTGCCGAAGGACCCGCAATTGGCCGGGAAGCTGCGCGATATCACCCTGTATGGCCAAGGCGCGGAGCTGCGCTGCATCGAGACCCGGACCACCGCCGACCCGGCGCCGCAACGCACCTTGTTGGCGGGCGCCGCACGCGACGCGGTGGGTGTCGACGATGCCGCCGGTCTGACCAGGCTATGCCACCACAGCAGCGCGGCGGCGCAATGAGTCCGCAACGATGAGCGCTGCGTGGCGGTTGGGGTGGGCGCTGGCGTGGCTGGCGCTGTTGCTGGCGGCGGGCTGGTGGGTCGGCCAGCACCTGCAGCTCAGCGGCGACCTGCGCAAGTTCATGCCCGAGGCGCGCACGCCCGAGCAGAAGATGTTGATTGATGAGCTTGGCGAAGGTCCAGGTTCGCGTTTGTTGTTGCTGGCACTGTCCGACGATGACCCACAGGCACTGGCGCGACAGTCCACCGCGTTGCGGCAGGTGCTGGCCGGCGATGAGCAGTTCAGCCTGGTTGCCAATGGCGGCGTGGCCGGGTTGGAGGCGATCCCGGAGCGGTTGCGACCTTATCGATACCTGCTGTCCGACACCCTCGACTCGCAGCCGCTGGATGAGGACTACCTGGCCGAGCAGCTGCAGGCGAGGGTGCAGGATCTGGGCTCGCCGGCAGCCGCGCTGATCGAGCCGCTGCTGCCGGCCGATCCGACCCTGGAAATCCTCGCACTGGCGGAGGACTGGCAACCCGAAAGCGCACCGCGGCGCCTGCACGGAGTGTGGTTCGATCAAGCCGGCGAACGCGCCTTGCTCGCGGTGCAAACGCAGGCGGCGGGGTTCGACCCAAGCGGCCAGCAGATGGCGGTGACCGCGATCGAACACGCGTTTGCACAGGTTCGTGGTGACAGTCCGGCGCAACTGTTGATGACCGGGCCCGGCGCATTTTCGGTGGAGATTGGCGGACGCACCCAGCGTGAAGCCAGCTTGATCGGCACCCTGGACGGGCTGGTGTTCGCGCTGCTGCTGCTGCTCGCCTACCGCAGCTGGAAGGCACCACTGCTGGGTGCATTGCCGCTGGCCAGCGGTGGACTGGCCGGTCTGGCTGCGGTCGCGTTGGGGTTTGATGGCGTGCACGGGATCACCGTGGCATTCGGCTTCACCCTGATCGGGGTCGCCCAGGACTATCCCATCCACCTGATCAGCCACCAGCGGCCCGGTTTGTCGCCGTGGGACAACGCGCGTGAGCTGTGGCCAACCCTGGGCACCGGCGTGGTTGCGACCTGCATCGCCTACCTGACCTTCCTGGTATCGGGCGTGGAAGGCCTGAAGCAGCTGGCGGTGTTCACCATTGCCGGTCTCGGCGTTGCCGCGCTGGCGACGCGTTTCCTGCTGCCGGGCCTGATCGATACCGCCGAGAACGGCGGAAATCCATACGATGCCGCGGCTTCACCGACCATGGCGCTGTTATGGCGACGGTTCTCGGGCTGGCCGCGGATGGGGGTGGTGTCATGCGTCTTGCTGGCGCTCGTGGCCGCTGCCGTCGCCGGATTCGCTCCGGGGTCGTTCTGGCAGAACGACCTGTCCAGGTTGACCCCGGTGCCGGAGCACCTGCTGGCCCTGGATGGCGAGCTGCGCGGCGAGCTGGGTGCTCCCGACGTGCGCTACCTGGTGACCCTGCAGGCCGATGACACCGAATCGGTCCTGCAGGCTTCCGAGCGCCTGCAACCGGTACTGCGGCAGTTGCGCGACGACGGGCTGGTGCAGGGGTTCGAGCTGGCCGCACGCTACCTGCCCAGCGCCGCTACCCAACGCGCGCGCCAGGCGCGGCTGCCCGACGCCACCGTCCTGGAGGCAACGCTGGAAGAGGCGGTGGCGGCCAGTCCCTTCCGAAGCGACGTCTTTGCGCCGTTCCTGGCGGATGTGGCGGCGGCACGCGTTGCGCCACCGTTGACGGTCGATGATCTGGCCGGGACGCCGCTGGCGGCGAGCGTCGAGGGCTTGCTGGTGCGCGGCGATGGGCATGTCACGGCCCTGGTCGCCCTCAGCGGGCTGACCGATCCGGTTGCCGTCGCCCGCGCGATCGAACCGCATGGCGCGACGTTGCTGGACCTCAAGCAGGCGTCCGAGTCACTGGTGGCCGAGTACCGCGAGCGTCTGTTGTGGGCGTTGGCGTTGGCCGCGGTGCTGTTGATTGCCACCGTGTGGGCGGCGCTGCGTGACTGGCGCCGGGCGTTGCGCGTGGTCGCGCCGATGGCCCTGGCCACGTTGCTGCTGCTGGCGGTGTTGCGCGGGCTGGGCGTGGAGCTGAACCTGTTCCACCTGGTCGCGCTGATCCTCGCCGCCGGGCTGGGCCTGGACTACGGATTGTTCTTCGATCACGCCGGGGACGATCGCGACAGCCAGCTGCGCGCGCTGCATGCGATCGTGGTGTGCAGCCTGGCGACGCTGCTGGTGTTTGCGCTGTTGGCCAGCTCCAGCATCCCGGTGTTGCGTGCGATCGGCAGTACCGTGGCGATGGGCGTGTTGTTCAATTTCGTGCTGGCGTTGTTGATAGTGCGCCAGGACGCAACCGGCAAACCGTCGGTGGCAACGTCACGGGACCTGGCGCGGAGTCGCCTGTGAGCCGCCTGTGAGCCGGCCCGTCGAGCGCGACCAGATTGCCCGCCTGATCCCGCACCAGGGCCAGATGTGCCTGTGGGACGAGGTGCTGGACTGGGACGCGGACGTCATCCATCTGCGCACCGCGCGCCATCGCGATCCCGCCCACCCGCTGCGCAGCCACGACTGCCTGCGTGCGATCCATCTGTGCGAATACGGCGCGCAGGCGATGGCGGTGCATGGCGGGCTGCTGGCGCAACTCGCCGGCGCAATTGCTCGCCCGGGCATGCTGGTGGCCCTGCGTGCGGTGGAATTGCAGGTTGCCCGGATCGACCGGCTTGAAGGCGATCTGGAAGCCGAGGCGCGACTGCTGATCGGCGGCGACAACGGCTGGCAGTACAGCTTTCGGATCAGCCACGCTAGTGTTCTGCTGGCCGAAGGACGTGCGGCGGTGATGCCACAGTCGCGAACTTCGCGCTAGTGGCTAAGACTTGCCGTAGTTTTGCTGAAGCACCACTTGCAAGCTTTTTTCCGAGTCGGAGGCTAGCAAGCGTGGCACTGCATCTACTGCGAGAAGAGCCGACCTGGCAAAGGTCGGCTCTGTTTACATCTACGCGCGGCGGCAGCTATTAACCATCATGGCGCGATGACTGCATATGCTCGTGCGATGGCGGAAGCGAGCATTGAAGCTGCCTCCTCGCAAGTATCCGCAGTCACGGATATGGTGATCCCGGTCCCACCCGGAATGCTTACCGTCGCAGTCATAGTGCAGCTGGTTGCACCTTGAGCACCAAATTGCGTTCCAGTGCGAGCGCCAACAGTCCTACTTGTCTGTTTTATTTCGACATTCGATACGGTGGCGTTGTATTTCGAAGCCTCTCTCTGCAGCTCCTGGGTTAGCGAGTCAATGCTGATACTTTGCGCCTGCGGGGAGCCGGCAGCCAAAGCGGAGGGTGTGAAGGTAAAGCTGGCGCATAACGTGATAACAAGTGCCAATGAGAGTGATTTGAGCGATTTCAGAAGCATCCTTATCCTCCTGCTCTATACGTGACTTGAGTGCCACTCTGTACGGCTATCATGAGCGAGATTAAAAACCTGTTAAATATGCGTTATTCATTGAATATCTTCACATGCAATTTGCATTACGAGGGCGGTTTCAAGGTCCTGTGACGTCTTTCCCCCTATCCACGACCTCCCTGGAGAAAAAAGCCTCCCGAGAGACTTGTTCAACGCGCTCAATTGTAAAACGAGCATTGCCGTGCAATCACCGTCCGTTGCCATCCGCATCGTCCGGAACCGCGCGTTCGACGCGGTGCTACGACGCTAGAGGCTTAATGTTGCGGTCTTTCCGCCTCTAGGCGCGACACGCCTTTTGTGCGTTTCCAGCGGCCTGCCAGTCCCGGTCGGCCTGTTCCCAAGTGGGTCACAAGAGCTAACGTGGCTTCTGCGCATGTTCTCTGCCGTCTCCTCGTGGAAGCCCTTTTTTGGTGGACAATCTGTGGTCGGCAAGTCATTCGCCGTACGAGACGGATAAGGAGACTCCTCATCACTGAACCATACATTCCGCGTCGTGCACTGGTCACTGGCGGCAGTGGCGATATCGGCAGCGCGATCTGCGCGCGGCTGGCGGCCGATGGCCTGCATGTCATCGTCCATGCCAATGCCAACCTCGAGCGCGCGGCCCAGGTGGTCGCGGCGATCCACCACGAAGGCGGCAGCGCGCAGGCGGTCGGCTTCGATGTCACCGACGGTGCCGCGACGCGCACGGCGATCGATACCTTGCTGCTCGATGGCCCGATCCAGGTGGTGATCAACAATGCGGGTATCCATGACGACGCGCCGATGGCCGGGATGGACGAGGAGCAGTGGCGACGGGTGATCGACGTATCCGTGCATGGTTTCTTCAACGTCACCCAACCGCTGCTGCTGCCGATGGCACGCACGCGTTGGGGCCGGGTCGTCAGCGTGTCCTCGGTCGCCGCGGTATTGGGAAACCGCGGCCAGTGCAACTATGCCGCCGCCAAGTCGGCACTGCATGGCGCCAGCAAATCCCTGGCCCGGGAGATGGCCAGCCGCGGGATCACCGTCAACGTGGTCGCGCCGGGAGTGATCGAAGGTCGTATGGCTGACCAGGCGTTTGCACCGGAGATGATCAAGCAGATGGTCCCCGCCGGCCGCGCCGGGCAACCCGCCGAGGTCGCCGCCCTGGTCGGCTTCCTGTGCTCGCGGGATGCCGGCTACATCAATGGCCAGGTCATCGGCGTTAATGGCGGGATGGGCTGATCAGGGCGATACTCAAATCAACTGTGTCCACTCGGGCGACCCCGAGGAGTTTCGCCATGCGAATGAAGACTGCGCTCGTTGTGTGCCTTGCGCTGGCTGCCAGTGGCTGCGCCAGCACCTCCAAGGTCATGCTTGGTCCGGCCCGCCCGGCCATCGCGCCGGCCCAGGTCCGGGTCTATTTCTCCCCGCCGCCGGGGCGTTATGAGGAGATTGCGATCCTGGAGACCTCCAGCGGTGGCTTCACCTATGGCGAGCAGAACAAGATGAACGCGGTGATCGGCAAGCTGCGGGTGGCCGCGGCCGCCCTGGGCGCCAACGGCGTGCTGTTTCAAGGCGCGGCGGAAGGCTACGGCGGCAGCAACGTCGGCATCGGGGTCGGCAGTGGCCGCTTTGGCGGTCGCAGCCACGTCACTGGCGGCATCGGGGTGGATATCAGCCCGACCCAGAAGCACGCGGCCGGGATAGCGGTCTACGTGTTCAATCCACCGCCGGTGCAGTCGCGCCCGATCGTTCCTGCGGATTGATTGCTGGCGCTGTTCCGTACCAGAACGGCTCCAGCATCGGCGCGCTGTCATCGTCGATCCTGCCTTTGTTGATCGCGCCGCCCAGCAGCGCAGTCAGTCCGTGGTCGTCAATGTGCGGGTACTCGCTGCGCGCCCGCGCCAGCAACTGGGTCGCCAACCGCGTCATCAACGCGACGTTTTCGCCCACGCGGGCGACGAAGGGGTCGTCGTCCAGCTCGTCGCTGATCGCGGCGTTGATGCGGCGGAACCAGTCGATCGGGTACTGGTCCAGGTCGCGGCCATCCAGCGGGCCGTTGATGCTGCTGGATTGCCCGGCGTTGCGCTCGCCCCACCCACGCAGCAGCGGTTGCATGGCCGCGTTGAGCGAGCTGGCGCGCTCCAGCGTTCCGCGCAGCCGGCCCAGTATCGGTAGCGCCGTGAGTCGCGCGCTGATGAACAGCGGCGCCAGTACCGACCAGTAATAGGTGTAGTCCCAGATCACCTTCAGCGGCATCACCCGGGCATCGCCGAACAACGGGTACTGGTCCTGGTACAAAGTCAGGGTGCTGCGGTAGAACGAGAAGTACAGCTGCTGGTAGATCTCCGCGTGAGCGGCGAATGGCTGGCCAGCGCGATCCTTGCCGATCAGGTCGCAGACGTAGCTGTTGCTGATCGCGATGAAGTCGCTGCCGGGCGAATAGAACGGGTCCAGGAACACCCCGGCGACGCCGGTGATCGCCCAGCGGTCGGCACTGAACACCTGTGTGCAGCCGTGCGAGAAGTGACGCAGGAACTTGAAGTCCTGTACGCGATGCTTGTCCTGCCCCAGCGCCTGGGCCATCCGCGGCTGGTGCTCGGCCAGCCAGGCCATCGCCTTGTCGTGGGTATTCATGGTCGCCAGTGGATGCATCCGCGCATCGCACACGATGCCCAGCGAGTGCGAGTCGGACGACAGCGGAATCAGCCAGAACCAATAGCCCGGGCCACACATGTGGTTGGTCGACTGCCAGCGCAGTGGCGGCTTGCAGCGTTGCAACCACGCCTCGTTGCTGGACCAGTCGGCGGGATCGACATGGCCGTCCACGCGCCACCAGGCCGCGTTGACGTCGTGGTCGTTGGGCTCGGCCAGGCCAAGTTTGTGCTTGAGCAGCCCGGCGCGCCCGCTGGCGTCGACCAGCCAGCGCGCCTGCAACGAGTCGCTGCTGCCAGCATGCTCGAAGCGCACGGCATGCGGTTGGTCACTCCCGCCCATTTCGATTCCACGCACCACCGTGCCATCGCGAAAATCCACCCCGAGGCTGCGCGCGTGCAGGCCCAGATAGTTTTCGAACCGGCCGCGGTCGAGCTGCCAGGACGGTGCCGGCAGGAACTCGCTGATTCCCAGCTCGGTGCAGCGGTCCACTTCCTGGCGGCCCTCGCTGAAGAAGAACCGGAATCCGAACTTCCGGATGTGCTCGCGATCCAGGTAGTCGTGCAAGCCGAGCACTTCGGCAAAATAATGCGCGGCAATTTCGACGGTGGATTCGCCGACCTTGAACGCCGCCTCGCGCACCGGATGGGTGTTGCGCTCCAGCACCGTCACCTGGATATCGGGGTCACGCTGCTTGAGTTGTATCGCCAGGCACAAGCCTGCAAGTCCTCCGCCCAGGATCACCACGTCGGTGATGGCGGGTTGGCTCATGAGCTGGCTGTCTGCGGCGCTGGTGCGCTGACGAACTCGCCAGTCGGGTCGTGGATCAGCGGCGGGTTGGCGCGGATACGGCGGTAGGTCGCTGGCATCTGCAGTGGGTGCAGCGACTGGCGCACGATGTGCACGGTGATCCGGGTGAAGTCGCGCAGCGGCCGGAAATGGCTGCGGCGGAACGATTCGGTCGGCGGAAGATGATCGGCTCCGGCTCCCGGCGCCGCGCACTGGTAGCGTGATTCGATCGGCACCGACACGCAACGTGCACCCAGCTCGCGTGCCGCCGAGATCAGGATCTGGGCTTCGAACACGAAGTCGTCACCGGGCACGTCGTCCAACGCGGCCACCGCCGCCGGATACAGGCGCTGGCCGCTCTGGCTGTCGGCGACCTGGTAGCCGGTGCCCCAGGCAATGCCCCAGTCGCCGAACGCATTCGCCAGCCGCCGGTAACGGGGTTGTCGGGCGCGTTTGCGCATCCGCGCAGCGATCACGATGTGGTCGGGGTAGCGGTTGGCGGCATCGATCAGTCGCGGGATGTCGCTGGCGCTGTGCTGGCCGTCGCCGTCCATCGTCACGATCGCCTTGGCGCCCAGTCGCAGCGCCTCCTGGAACCCGTCGCGCAAGCTGGCGCCCTTGCCGAGGCGAGACGGGTGGCGCAGTACCGTGATGGGCAACCCGGCGACCCGGGCCAGGGTCTCGTCGTCGGAACCATCGTCGACCAGGATCACGTTGCGGCACTCGGCCAATGCTCCCTCAACCACCCCGCGGATGCGCAAGGCCTCGTTGAGCGCTGGGATCACCACGGCGATGTTGTTGCGATCCAGGCGTTCAGCCATGCGCAGCCTCCGGTGGGACGATCGTGACCTGCAGTATCCGTCCCGGCCCGGCATTCAGCGTGACGACGGGCTGACCGGTGGCAAGCGCATCAAACAGCGGCAGCGCCGGCGCCATCGCGTTGGCGGCCGAATGACGTGCGAGCGCACCGGTTGCGACGGGCGCGTCGCCATCGATGAATGCGACCTGGATCCGCGGCGCACCCGGCTGCGGATCGCGTGACAGCAACAGCGCACCACCCAACACCCCTTCGCTGCGCGAGACCTCGGCCAGTGGGCCGGTCGTGGCGCTGTCATAGCCGACCAGCAACACCGCCTCCTCGCCAGTGGCCAGTTGCACCAGCGCCTCCAGCAGGCCCTGGGCGAAGGTGGCATCGAAGGCGCTGATCGCGGTAGTCGGCTGCATCGCGCCGGTACCGATGGTCCAGTAGCCGGCGGCCGCGTTGTGCACCGAGTTGTGGAAACGGGTCGGCGAAATCGTCTCGGGCTGGTTGGCGAGGGTCGCGCACATGTAGTCGGTGATTGCCAGCTCGCCGTGGGTGGAGGCAAACACCGACGGCAGCTCGGCCGGATCACGCCCGGCGGCCTGGCAGGCGGCCAATGCCACCTCCAGTGCCACCGCGACGGTGCCTGGCGCGCGCCGGCGCTCGTTGGGCGCGAGCAACTGTGGTGATGGACGTTTGGGGGCCGTGGCCGGCCGCGTTCCGTCGGCAACGAACGCGCACGCGGCGTCCCAGGACGGCAATCCATCGGCCCAGAACCCGATGCCCTCGATGGTAGCGGTGAGCGGGCGGGTCATGACCGGCCGAATACCAGCGAGCAGTTGTTGCCGCCGAAGCCGAACGAATTGTTCATCGCGTGGGAAAGCGAAGACGCGGCCCCGGCGTGGGCATTGTCGAAGCGGATCTGGGCACCGCAGGCCGGATCGGGCGTGTCGCTGTTCAGCGTGCCCGGCAGCAATCCGTGCTCCAGTGCGAGCAGGGCGAACACCGACTCGACGATGCCGGCCGCGCCCAGGGTATGGCCGGTCCAGCCCTTGGTCGAGCTGGCATGCAGGGTGGCCGGGAAGATCGCATCCACCGCCGCCGCTTCGATGCCGTCGTTGGCCGGCGTCGCCGTGCCGTGCAGGTTGAGGTAGCCGACCTGCACGGCATCGATCCCGGCGCGGGCCAGTGCATCGCGCATCGCGTACTGCGCCCCCAGACCTTCGGGGTGCGGACTGGACATGTGGTGGGCATCGCTGGATTCGCCATAGCCGCGCAGCTGCAAGCCGGTCTCGCCGGGTTGCGCGCGCTCCAGCAGTGCGAAACCACCCGCTTCCCCGAGTGACAGGCCGCGGCGATTCGCATCGAACGGCTTGCACGGATCCGGCGACACCACCTGCAGCGAACCGAAGCCATACAACACGCTGCCGCACAGGGTATCCACGCCGCCGACCAGGGCCGCATCGACCAGCCCTGCCTGGATCAGTCGCGCGGCCTGGGCAAACACCTTGGCGCTGGACGAGCAGGCGGTGGCAACGGTGACGCACGGTCCGCGCAGGCCAGTGGCGTGGCGGACGAAGTCACTCAACGAATGCACGGTGTGGACGATGGGGCGATGCATGTCGGCGGGGAAGTGCGGATTGCCGTCGGTCCCGGCTTCCAGTCGCCGATAGGCCTCCTCGCTGGCGCCGATGCTGGAGGTCGACGTGCCCAGCACCAACGCGATGCGGTCGGCGCCATGCTTTGCGATTGTCTCTGCCAGCGCGTCCGGCAGGCCGTCTTGCTGCAACGCGAGCCAGGCCAGGCGGTTGTTGCGGCACTCCCAGTTGGCGAATGCCGGCGGCAACGGCGCATCTTCCAGCCCATCGACCCGACCGATCCAGCACGGCAATGGCTGGCCGTCGGTCAGCGGGCCGAAATCGTTTTGGCGCAAGCCGCTGCGGCGTTCAAGCAGGGCCGAGCGCTGGGCCTGAATGCCGCAACCCAGTGCGGTGGTCGCGGTCCAGGCCCGCAGCGCAAGCGGAGTCATCGGGGCAGGGGAGCGGGGCGAGATGGAGGCTGGCGACACTCGGAGATCCTGTAAGCGGGTTGGGTGGTCGATCGCTCGCGTCGTACAGCGCGCGAGTATAAGCGGCACCCGCCGAGCGCGGCATGATGGTTCCGGTTTATGGTCTACGTCGCGCCAGCCTACCGCTGGTGGCGTTCCAGTCGACCGGCAGGGGTAAATCAATGGGTGCGATGAATGGCAAATCTCGGTTCTACGGTGCGTTGGTGAGTGGATTGCTGGCGACGACGATGCTGCCCGCGGCAGCACAGGACGCTCCGCGGGTACTGACGGCCGACGACTACGCACGCGCGGAAGCGTTCCTGGGCTACAACACCACGCCGCTGCTCGACCACGCGGTCAACACGGTGGTGTGGCAGGACGACGACCAATTCTGGTTCCGCGACCACGACGCCGAAGGCGACCATTTCTGGCGGGTCGAGGCCGCCACCGGCAAGGCCACGTCCGCATTCGATCGCGACCTGCTGGCTGCCGCGCTGACCGACGCGGGCGCCGAGGATGTGGACGCCACCAAACTGGCCATTGCCGACGTCCAGATCGCCGCCGATGGTCGCCTCGACATCAGCTTGCGCAACAAACAGCACTATCTGTGCGACCTGCAAGCCGCCCCGGCCTGCGTGGCGGCGCGCGGTACCGATACCCGCAAGCCAGGCAGCGAGGCGGCCGGCACGCCCGGCAATGAGCCGGTGGTCGAGTCGCCCGATGGCAAGCGGGCTGCGTTCATCCGCGACTGGAACCTGTGGGTGCGCGACATCGACACCGGCGTCGAGACCCAATTGACCACCGATGGCGTGACCGATTACGGCTACGCCACCGACAACGCCGGCTGGACCCACAGCGACCGCGCGATCCTGGTGTGGTCGCCGGACTCGAGCAAGATCGCGACCTTCCAGCAGGACCAGCGCAGGACCAGCGAGATGGTGCTGGTCGGCACCAACGTCGGCGCGCCGAAGGTCGAGCGCTGGAAGTACCCGTTCGCCGGCGACGAGCACGTCACCATGATCGAGCGGGTGATCATCGACGTGGGCGCGACCGCTTCAGGCACACCCACCGTCACCCGCCTGCAGATGCCACCTGACCAGCACCGCTCGACCCTGTGCGATGACGTCAGCTGCGACGGCGGCTGGGAAGACGTGCAGTGGGCGCCGGACGGCAAGACGCTCGCCTTTGCCTCCACCTCACGCGACCACAAGGACACCTGGCTGCGCGTCGCCGATGCCACCACCGGCTCTGTGCGCGAGGTCTACCACGAGCACGCACCGACCTATTTCGAGAGCGGCAACGGCAAGGTCAATTGGCACTACTTGCCCAGCGCCGACCCGGACACCAACGAGTTCATCTGGTTCTCCGAGCGCGCCAACTGGGGCGACCTGTATCTCCACGATCTCGCCACCGGCAAGCTCAAGCACCCGATCACCACCGGAGAAGGCAACGTCACCCAGGTACTCAGGGTCGATCCCGAAACCCGCACCATCTGGTTCCGCGGCGTCGGCATGGAAGATGGCCGCAACCCGTATTACCAGCACTTCTACAAGGTCGGATTCGACGGCGGCGAGCCGGTACTGCTGACCCCCGAAGACGCCAACCACACCGTGACCCTGTCGCCTGACGGCAGCTACTTTGCCGATTCGTACTCGACCCCGACCGCACCTCCGGTGACGCTGCTGCGCCGCGCGGACGACGGCAGCACCATCGCCGAGATCGCCCGCGCCGACGACAGCCGCCTGCGCGCCATCGGCTGGGTGCCGCCGACCCCGATCACGGTCACCGCTCGCGACGGCAAGACCACCCTGTACGGGCTGATGTTTACCCCGACCGATCTTGATGAGTCGCGCAAGTATCCCGTCGTGAACTACATCTACCCCGGCCCGCAGACCGGCTCGGTGCGTGGCCGTACCTTCAGCACCGCGCGCAGCGACCACCAGGCGCTGGCGGAACTGGGCTTCATCGTGATCGCCATCGACGGCATGGGTACGCCGTGGCGCTCCAAGTCGTTCCACGATGCCTTCGGCGGCGACATCGGCGACAACACCCTGCCCGACCAGGTTGCCGGTCTGCGCGAGTTGGCCGCGCGCCACCCGTGGATCGACCTCGACCGCGTCGGCGTCTGGGGCCACTCCGGTGGCGGCTACGCGACCGTGGACGCGATGTTCACCTACCCGGACTTCTACAAGGTCGGCATCTCCGAGAGCGGCAACCACGACAACCGCACCTACGAGGACGACTGGGCCGAGAAATGGCAGGGGCTGGAGGTCACCAACCCCGACGGCAGCAGCAACTACGATGCCCAGGCCAACCAGAACCGCGCCGCCAACCTGCAGGGCAAGCTGTTGCTCGCCCACGGAATGATGGATGACAACGTGCCGCCGCAAAACACGCTGCTGGTGGTGGACGCGCTGATCAAGGCGAACAAGGACTTCGACCTGCTGCTGTTCCCGAATGCCCGCCACGGCTTCGGCGAGGACACCAACTACATGACCCGCCGGCGCTGGGATTACTTCGTCCAGCACCTGATGGGCGCGACCCCGCCGGTGCAGTACCAGATGCAAGCCGCCAACCCGTGACCTGACGCCATTCCGTTGACCATCACCTCCCCTCTTCGCCGCGAGTGGTTCGGCAATATCCGTGGCGATGTGCTCGCCGGTCTGGTCGTCGCACTGGCGCTGATCCCCGAGGCGATCGCGTTCTCGATCATCGCCGGCGTCGATCCCAAGGTCGGCCTGTACGCCTCGTTCTCCATCGCCGTGGTGATCGCCTTCACCGGTGGCCGGCCGGGCATGATTTCCGCCGCCACCGGGGCGATGGCGCTGGTCATGGTCACCCTGGTCAAGGAGCACGGGCTGCAATACCTGCTCGCCGCAACCGTGTTGACCGGCGTGCTGCAGATGGCCGCCGGGGCGTTCAAGCTTGGCAGCCTGATGCGGTTTGTGTCGCGATCGGTGGTCACCGGTTTCGTCAACGCGCTGGCGATCCTGATCTTCATGGCCCAGTTGCCCGAGCTGACCGGCGTGCCATGGACGGTGTACGCGATGACCGCCGCCGGGCTGGCGATCATCTACCTGTTCCCGTACCTGACCCGTGCGATTCCGTCGCCGCTGGTCGCGATCGTGGTGCTGACCGTCGTCGCGGTCGTGCTGAAACTGGACATCCGCACCGTCGGCGACATGGGCGAGCTGCCCGACAGCCTGCCGATCTTCCTGTTGCCGGACGTGCCGCTCAACCTGGAAACGCTGTGGATCATCCTGCCGGTCTCGGCCACCTTGGCGGTCGTCGGCCTGCTGGAGTCGCTGCTGACCGCGCAGATCGTCGACGAGCTGACCGACACCCCCAGCGACAAGAACCGCGAATGCGTGGGCCAGGGCGTGGCCAACGTCGCCACCGGATTCATCGGCGGGATGGCCGGCTGCGCGATGATCGGCCAGTCGGTGATCAACGTGAAATCCGGTGGCCGCGGTCGCCTGTCGACGCTGGTCGCCGGTTCGGTGTTGCTGATGATGGTGGTGTTTGCCGGACCGTGGGTGAAACAGATCCCGATGGCGGTGCTGGTGGCGGTGATGATCATGGTCTCCATCGGCACCTTCAGCTGGTCGTCGATCAAGAACCTGCGCCATTACCCGACCACGTCCAGCATCGTCATGCTCGGCACGGTGGTGGTCACGGTGTTCACCCACGACCTGGCGCGCGGGGTGCTGACCGGCGTGCTGCTGTCGGCGCTGTTCTTCGCCCGCAAGGTCGGCCGCGTGCTGCACGTGGCATCGGTCGCCAATGACGATGGCGACGCGCGCAGCTACGTCGTGACCGGCCAGGTGTTCTTCGCCTCGGCCAGCGCATTCACCGCCGGCTTCGATTTCCGCGAGGTGTTGCAGCGGGTCAGCATCGACGTCTCCAACGCGCGCTTCTGGGACCTCAGTGCCGTCGGCGCGCTGGACAAGGTGGTGATGCGTTTCCGCCGCGAGGGGACTACGGTGGAGGTCATCGGCCTGGACCAGGCCAGCGCCACCCTTGTCGACCGGCTGGGCGTGCATGACAAGCCCGACGCCGAGCGCCTGATGGGCGGCCACTGAGGAGAACGCCGTGATGAGCCAGACACCGACGTTTGCCGAGCGCCGCGTGCTAGCCGCGGTCGACGTGTCCGGTTATGCCGCCAGCGTCGCCGCGCATGGTGGTTGGGCGGCATCCCGGCTCGGAGCGCCGCTGGAACTGATGCACGCGATCGATCGCGAGGCCGCGCCGGTCACCATCGACCTCGCCGGCAACCTGTACCTGGGCACCCAGGAAGACCTGCTGGAAGAGATGACGCTGCTGGACGAGCAGCGCGGCAAACTCGCCCAGCAGCGCGGGCGGGTCATGCTGGAGCAGGCACGCGGGATCGCCGAAACGCACGGCGCCGCGGCGACCGTCCGTCAACGCCATGGCCCACTGGCGGACACCCTGCTTGAGCTGGAGGACGAGATCCGGCTGTTCGTACTGGGCAAGCGCGGCGAGAACGCCGACTTCGCGCGCGGCCATATTGGCAGCAACCTGGAGCGTGTCATCCGCGCCGTGAGTCGCCCGGTTCTGGTGGCCCCGCGTGCATGGCGGCCGATCCAGCGATTCATGATCGCGTTCGACGGCAGCGCCACCACCCGCCGTTGCGTCGAACTGGTATCTGCCAGCCCGCTGCTGCGCGGACTGCCGTGTGACGTGCTGACGGTCGGCGATGCGGCCGAAGTGCAGGCCGAACCGATGCAATGGGCGCAGGCACAACTGCAGGCCGCCGGCTTCTCACCCCGGATGCATGCCGTGCCCGGCGCACCGGAGAACGTGATTGCCGAACAAGTCGCCGCGCGCTCCATCGACCTGCTGGTGATGGGCGCCTACGGCCACTCCCGCATCCGCAACCTCATCGTCGGCAGCACCACCACCCAGGTAGTGCGCAACTGCCAGATCGCGGTGCTGCTGTTGCGTTGAGCGGTGAGTGTGTTCACCCGCGATGGCGGTGGTGTATTACGCCTTCGGCTAATACACCCTACGTTCCGGCACACCCTACGTTCCGGGCCCGCGGATCTAGGGCGCAATAAGCGAAGCGCATTGCGCCGCCCTGACCCCCACACACCTCCGGATCAACGCAATCGCCCGTGACCCAACACCTCCCGATTGCTTCCGGGCTCGTCATGACCGGCGAGTGCCGCAACGTACTCCGGCGAACTCGACAGGTTGTTGTGATCCGCTTCGGCAATCCTGACCACCGTCGCCACGCCCGCAGGAAATGCATCGGCCAGACGCTGCGAGCTCTCATTGGGGAGGATCCGGTCATGGCCCGCAATGATGATCGTGGTTGGCATCTGCAGGTGGCTGACATACCGCCAGGATTCATATTTATCCTGCAGCAGAAGTCGTGTCGGAAACCATTTGAAGCGTTCGGCCGCCAGCTCCAGCAGGCTGTTGTAAGGGGTGACCAGGACCAGCCGCTCGATGGATCTTGACGCGGCAACCTGGACCGCGATTCCGCTTCCCAGGCTGCGTCCGATAATGGAGACCCGTGGATGCTGTTTGGCCACCTGATCAAACAAGACCATCGCATCCGAGACCAGCGCGTGTTCCGCCGGAGTTCCCGTGCTTCCTCCATAGCTGCGGTAATGCATCGCATAGATGGCGACATCCGGGAACGCCTGGCTCAATAGCCCGATCGTTTGGGATACATCTTCCGCGTTGCCACCGAAATACAGTGCGGCCCGGTCGCTGTCGATGCCGTTGGTGGATACCAGAACCTGCGCATCGGCCCGGTGCAGGGTGATCGTGGGCGTGTCGACGCTGCGGTTGGTGGGGTAGTAGATGTAGGAGCGCTGGGACAGGTAGAGCAGCCCGCAGATGGCCAAGTAGATCAAGCCGATCAGTACCGCGCCAGTCGCCAATGTTTTTGAAACTTGACTCATGGGAACCTGATGTCGCTCGTACTTGCCCCGCGGGCCTGCCTGTTCCGCTCAGGAATAGGGATGGGCGCGATGACTGATGTAGAGGGCACTGCCCTGTAGGTCGAAGATCAAGTTGAAGTGCCTCAGGACGTCCATCCCCATGACGCTCATTTTCTGCGTTCCAACAGAGCCGGCGAAGAATCCGACCGGAACGTCCTGAAGCGAAGTGGTGCCAAGGGCAAGCACGGGCAAGGTTCCTTTGTGGACTTCAATGTTGTTCCCGAAAGAGTCTTTCAGGCTGCTGGTTTCCGTAACATCTATTTTCTCCTTCAGGCCCGTTCTCGCGGAAAATTCATCGTCGAGAAGAAGGCCCCCGGAATAGCCGGAGTGGACCAGAAACCGGTGCTTGTATGGCTGTCCCGCGAGGGTCAGCTCGGCTTCGACAAACAGGAGGTCGCCATTCGATGTGTCCAGATCCAGCCGATGCCACTGCTGTGCTTTTGCGGGCAAACTGTCATGGGTGAGGATGATGTTTCGGGCAAAGTCGATTTCAATCATGCGGCCCTGAAAAAAATCCCATCCGAACTTGCCGTCGGTGGCGACGCCGGAATTCTTGTCTTCCCAAATGGTGATGTCGTCGCGATGGAACGATCCGATCGTGATGTCGTTGCCCACGCTTACCCGGGAATCGGATTCGCCACCCCAGCTTTTAACGGAATGGGTGTCTGTAAAGACAATCCCGGACGAAGCGGCGACTGCTTCTTCCGTCAATGTGACATCGGAGCTCGCCGTGTGGAGCATCAGGTTGACTGAGTCGGCGCCATTCAAGGCTGCCCTGACAACGATGTTGTTGTGTTCGTTGGCCGTGAACGGAATGATGGTGCTGCCGGCATTGGCGTAGCCAGAGATGACCGTTACAAGTACCAGGAAGGCGGTGCTGGATCGAATGGAATTACGCATGCTCCGATACTCCCATGCCGCCAGCGTCGGCGCGAGCGTGGCGACGTCGTAGCAACGCGTGTCGGCAGGTACGCGGTGCGCGGCGCCCGGTAGAATGACCCGATGGATGTTTCCCACCTGCTTGACGCGCTCAACCCGGCGCAGCGCGAGGCTGTCAGCGCGCCGCCCGGTCACTATCTGGTATTGGCCGGCGCCGGCTCGGGCAAGACCCGCGTACTGACCCACCGCATCGCCTGGCTCAACGAGGTCTTCGGGGTGCCGACCCACGGCATCCTGGCGGTGACGTTTACCAACAAGGCGGCGGCCGAGATGCGCCACCGGGTCGATGCGCAGTTGCGCAACGGCGCGCGCGGGATGTGGATCGGCACGTTCCACGGTCTGGCGCACCGGCTGTTGAGGCTGCACTGGCAGGAGGCGAAGCTGCCGGAGGCCTTTCAGGTGCTCGACTCGGACGATCAGCTGCGGCTGGTCAAGCGCGTGGTGCAGGGGTTGGAGCTGGACGACACCCGGTTCCCGCCGCGCCAGATCGCGTGGTGGATCAACGCGCAGAAGGACGAAGGACGTCGGCCGCAGCATCTACAACCCGAGCCGGGTGACCAGTGGACCGACGTCATGCGCCGTTGCTACGAGGCGTACCAGGAGCGTTGCGAGCGCGCCGGGCTGGTCGATTTCGCCGAGCTGTTGCTGCGTGCGCACGAGCTGTTGCGCGACAACCCGGCGTTGCTGGCGCATTACCGCCACCGTTTCCGCGAGATCCTGGTCGACGAGTTCCAGGACACCAACGCGATCCAGTACGGCTTCATCCGCCTGCTCGCCGGCGACAGCGGCAAGGTGTTCGCGGTCGGCGACGACGACCAGTCGATCTACGGGTGGCGCGGCGCGAAAGTCGAGAACATGCAGAAGTTCCTCAAGGACTTCGGCGCGAGCGGCGTGGGCGCGCAGACGATCCGGCTGGAGCAGAACTACCGCTCCAGCGCGAACATCCTGGACGCCGCCAACGCGGTGATCGCGCACAACCCGGACCGCCTCGGCAAGCAGCTGTGGACCGATAGCGACCGCGGCGAGCCGATTGACCTGTACCAGGCCTACAACGAGATCGACGAGGCGCGCTTCGTGGTCGAGCGCCTGCGCCAGTGGGTGCGCGACGGCGGCAGCCACGGCGATGTCGCGATCCTGTATCGCAGCAACGCGCAGTCGCGGGCGTTCGAGGAAACCCTGCTCGGCGAGCAGGTGCCGTACCGCGTCTACGGTGGTCAGCGCTTCTTCGAGCGCGCCGAGATCAAGGACACACTCGCTTACCTGCGACTGGTCGCCAACCGCAACGACGACGCCGCGTTTGAGCGCGCGGTCAACACGCCCACGCGCGGCATCGGCGAGCGCACGCTGGATGAAGTGCGACGCCGCGCGCGGGCCGACGGTGCGCCACTGTGGGTCGCCGCGGGCTGGCTGACTACCGAGACCCTGCTGGCCGCGCGTGCGCGCAACGCGCTGGCCGGTTTCATCGCCCTGGTCGACGGTCTGGATACCGACATCGTCGAGATGCCGTTGCAGGAGAAGATCGACCACGTGCTCGAACGCTCCGGGCTACGCGAGCACTACGCGCGCGAGTCGAAGGGCTCGCTGGATTCGCGCACCGACAACCTCGACGAGCTGGTCTCGGTCGCCGCGCGTTTTGTCCGCAACGACGAGGACGACGTGGCGGCGATGCCGGAGCTGGTCGCGTTTCTCAGTTACGCCTCGCTGGAGGCCGGCGAAGGCCAGGCCCAGGCCGGTGAGGACGGCGTGCAGTTGATGACCCTGCACAGCGCGAAGGGGCTGGAGTTTCCGCTGGTGTTCCTGGCTGGATTGGAAGAGGGCCTGTTCCCGAACAACAAGTCGATCGAGGAAGCCGGCCGGCTGGAGGAGGAGCGCCGCCTCGCGTATGTCGGCATCACCCGCGCCCGCGAGAAACTGGTGCTCAGCTACGCCGAGGCGCGGCGCATCCACGGTCAGGAAATGTACGGGGTGCCATCACGTTTCCTGCGCGAGATCCCCGCCGCATTGCTGCACGAGGTGCGCCCGAAGCTGCACGTCTCACGGCCGATGTTCAACAGCGCGCCGCGCCGGGACTACGGCCACGCCGCGATGGAGACGCCCGCGTTGCCATTGGGCGCGAATGTGCGCCACGCCAAGTTCGGTGCCGGCGTGGTTACCGACTTCGAAGGCGGCGGGGCACATGCGCGGGTGCAGGTGAACTTTGATGACGTGGGTAGCAAGTGGCTGGTGCTGGCGTACGCGAACCTGCAGCCGGGTTGAGCGCTTGCAACTCGTTTGCGGCGACGCGAGCGATGATTGCCATCGGGGACAGGGGACGGGAACAGCGGACAGACATGGAGCTTTTGGCGCGTGAGCGCGAGGGGGTCTTGTGCCAGGTAGTTTTCAACTGGCAGGGGCAATGGTCGGGCGCCAGGACATCGACAGATGCCCGCCGTGATCGGCGCCTTCGGTGAAGCCAAGGCGCCGGTACAAGCGCTTGGCACCGGCGTTGTCGCAGCGCACGTGCAGATGCACGCCACACCCGCGCTCGCTGGCCTCGCGCTGGGTATGCGCGATCAGTGCGCCGCCGACGCCTTGCCGTCGCGTGCCCGCGCACAGGCTGATATCAACGACGACATAGTCCGGCGCTCCGCGGAACAGGTAGTAGCGTCCAACCGGTTCGCCGTGCTGTTCGACCAGCAGGAAATCGGCGCCGTGGTAATGGTCGAGGTAATGCGCGTGTTGCACCGCGAACTGGCTGTCGGCAAATGCCTGCACCGCCGAGGGCGGCCATTGCAGAGGCGCCAGTTCTTCGGCGCGCAGGGACTGGTACAGCTGCCGCAGGAACGGCAGGTCGGCATCGCACGCCGGGCGTAGCGCGATGCCGCGTTGGTGCAGCACGCTCGGCACGGTCGGTTCGATGCCGGCCGCTCCGCTCGGGAACGGTGGCGGCCGGCTCACCAGCGACGCATCAGTCGAACTGGGGGAATGCGCCCTCCAACGCGATGCAGAAACTCACCGCGAGGTAGGGCTGCCGGTTTTCGTGCGGCTGGCCGCCGCCGCTCGGGCTGATCAAGTCCGGCGCAAATCCCACTGCCGGACCGGTCTCGGCAAACGGCGCGCTGGCCGTGGGGTTGGATAGCGCGCTGCCGCTGGACGGGCCGCTGGTGCGCTTGCTCGTGTCGGCTTGCGTGTACGCGGTGAGGCCATGCTGATGCGCCGGCATCTCGCTTGACGTCAGCGTCACCGACGGCGCGCCGAATGTCTCGCCCGCGACGCGATGGGACAGGCCGGGCGCCTGGCCCTGGTTGCAGGCCCCGCGGCCGGTCAGGTTGGGCAGGGCGAACGTGGTCTGGCCGTCACCCCCGTAGGTGGTGCCAATCAGCGCGAACAGCGAGCTGTTCTGCTGGATGCGCAGCAGCGCACCGTTGCATTGCGCCCAGCCGGGTGGCACGAAGTTGAAGCCAAAGACCTGAATCTCGCCAACGAATGGTTGGGTCATGGAAAATCCCCTGATTGATGGACCGCGACATGCGCGGTGTGCGCCTTCACGGCGCTTGAGCCGAAGTGGGTCAGTTTTTCGACGGGAATATGCCTGCCCACGCAATGCAGTACTGCACGGTCAGCGTTGGCATCAGGTTGTCGTGTGGCTGGCTGCCGCCGGTCGACGTGACCGAAGCCGCCGCCATCGCCATCGCCAGTGGCGTCGCTCCGCTGAGGTCGGACACGTACATGGTGTCGGGACTGATTCCGCCCAGGCAAAGCGTCGCTGCCGGCATGGTCGCGCTTGCGGCCGTACCGGTGGCGCCGAGCAGGTGCGTGTGCGCAGGCAACTGGCTGGCTACCAGAGTGACGCTCTCACTGCCACCGGACTCGCCGATGACCCGCGGCGTGAGGCCGGGTCCCCTGCCGTTGTGCAGCGGCACCCGGCCGCGCAGGTCGGGCAGCCCGAACGTGCTCTGGCCATCGCCGCCGTAGGTGGTGCCGAGCAAGGCGAACAGGACCTCGCTCTCGGCGATCGACTGCAGGCTGCCGTCGCAGGAAAACCAGCCGCTGGGGACGCGGGAGAAGCTGAACAGCCGGATCTCTCCGACGAAAGGTGTGCTCATGGTCCGTACTCCATTGTGGACGTGTGGCGCGGGGCCTGGATGGCCGGGACGCGTCAGCTGCGCGAGGGGAAGATGCCCTGCAGCGCGATGCAGAAATTGATCACCTGGTACGGCTGCATGTTCTGATGCGGCTGGCTGTTACCGGCCCCGGCCAGGCTGCCACCAGCCAGTGGCACCCGGGCGGCGCTTGCGGGCGCATACAACGCGCTCGAGTTGGCTCCATAGAGGTTTTCGAGCGGAAAGCGCGAGGTGCCGGCGGCACTGGTGCCCTGCAACTGGTGGCTGTGCGAAGGCAGATTGGTGGGGATCAGGGTGACCGATTCCACGCCGCCCGCCTCGCCGATCGGATGTGGCGCCGGTTGCCACGACGGGTCCGCCGATGGCAAGGCACCCACGGGCACCCGTCCCTGCAGGTTGGGCAGCGCAAAGGTGGTCCGCCCATCGCCGCCGTACTGCGTGCCAAGCAAGGAAAACAACGCGGTGTTCTGGCTGATCGGCATCAGCTGTCCATTGCACAGGGCAAAACCGCGCGGCGCGAAATTGAACGCCGTGGTCATGATCTGCCCGAGAAAGACTTCACTCATCTCCATCCCCCTGGTTGATACGGTCCGTCATGGGCCGTCGGCGCACTTTCCCCTTCAGGTTTGTAAATGGCAACAGGGAATTTGCGTCGAAGCGGTATTGACAGTCGATCATAAACCTGAAATCAGCACTATAAACCGTGACCCGTTCCTGTTTTAATGGCCCGAATTGGGGAGCAGCCGGCCGAGTGCCGATGTCTGCGCAATGGAATCTCGACAACACCGATGCGTTCGGTGGCGGGTCCGTCGATCGACGTCACCCGTACTCAGGGGAACAACTCATGCAGCAGCAGGCAGCGCAGTACGCCGGCACGTCGACGATTTCGCGCGCCCGCAGATCACCATGGATGGTGACATCACGGTGGCTGGGCAGCTTGGGTCGCTGGAAGCGTTGGCTGGCAGTGTTGTGCCTGGCCTTCGGCATGGCCGGGCCTGCCTGGGCCACCTGCACCTCGCCGGAGGTCCAGTCGATCGCCTCCGGAGCCAGCGCCACCTTCGGCTGCAACGACTCGGTTGGTTTCGATCACACGCCCGTCGTGGCCCCCAGTCACGGCTCGCTGGCGTTTGGAGGAGTCCCCACCAACGTTTACGCGGTCATCTATACCAACGACGGCGGCGGCGATCTGTCCGACACGTTCGTGCTCTACGACTATGAACTCTCGGCCCAGGTCACCTTCAACGTCACGATCGGACCCGCCACCAGCCCGATAACCATCAGTCCGGCAAGCCTGCCGGCCCCGGCGGTCGGGGTCGCCTACAGCCAACCCCTGAGCGCCTCCGGCGGCACCGCGCCCTACACCTACTCGCTGGGGTCGGGGACGATTCCGCCGGGAATCTCGGTGTCGTCGACGGGAGTGATTTCCGGCACCAGCACGGCCTCCGGCCCGCACACGTTCACCGTCAACGTGTCCGATTCGACAACGCCCACGCCGATTACGACGAGCAAGAGCTACTCGGTCACCATCGCCGCCCCGGTGCTCGACCTGACCCCGGATGCGCCGGACGCCGGCGTCGTCGGCGTGGCGTACAACCTGCAGTTCGCCAGCTCCGGCGGCACCGCCCCCTACACCTATCAGGTCGAGGGCGGCCTGGGCACCTTGCCGCCCGGCCTGAGCCTGTCGTCCTCCGGCCTGGTCAGCGGCACGCCGACCGCCGCGGGCACCTATACGTTCTCGCTGCGCCACGACGACAGCACCAGCAGCTCCACCGGCGGCGACCATTTCCGCGCGCAGATGGTCTCGATCACGATCGACAACGCCTCACCCCCGGATGCACCGACCATCGGCACCGCCACCGCCGGAGATGCCCAGGCAAGCATCACCTTCACCGCGCCAGCCGATGACGGCGGCTCCGCGATCACCGGCTATACCGTCACTTCAAGTCCCGGCAGCATCACGGCCAACGGCCCGGCCAGCCCGATCACCGTGACCGGCCTGACCAACGGCACCGCCTATACCTTCGCTGTCACCGCCACCAACAATGCCGGTACCGGTGCCGCGTCGGCGCCCTCCAACAGCGTCACGCCGATGGCACCCATCCCGGTACCTGAGGTGACGTCGATTGCCCCCGACACCGGCAGCACTGCCGGCGGCACGACGGTGACGATCACCGGCAGCGACTTCGCCGGCGCCACGGCGGTCCGCTTCGGCGCGGCCAATGCGATCGGCTTCACCGTCGCCAGCGCAACCTCGATCATCGCCACCGCGCCTTCGGGCAGCGCCGGCAGCGTGGATGTCACGGTCACCACCGCCGGCGGCACCAGCGCCACAGGCGCGCAGTCCGAGTTCACCTATATCGGAGCCCCGGTGGCCAACCCGGTCAGCGCCACCGTCGCCCATGGCAGCGGCGCCAATCCGATCACCCTGAACATCACCGGCGGCACGCCCACTTCAGTGGCCATCGGCACCGCCGCGAGCCACGGCACTGCGGTCGCCAGCGGTACCACGATCACCTACCAACCCGATGCTGGCTACGTCGGCCCGGACAGCTTCACCTACACAGCCACAAATGCGAGCGGCACTTCGGCCCCGGGCACCGTCAGCATCACCGTGAGTGATCCAACGCTGGGGCTGACACCCGCCAGTGGCACGCTGCCACTGACGTATGCCGCCCCCGATTCGCAGACGTTCACCGCCAGTGGCGGCACCAGTCCCTACAGCTACGTGCTGAACGGAACCCTGCCCGAAGGCCTCAGCTTCAATACCCTTACGGGTGTGCTCGCGGGCGCGGCGACCCAGACCGGCAGCTATCCTGTCGTGGTCACGGCCACCGACGACAGCACCGGCAGCGGCGCCCCGTTCTCGATCACGCAGAGCTACACCGTGGAGGTTGCCGCGCCCAGCATCGTGCTGACGCCTGCATCGCTGCCCGCCGGTTCGGCCGGCACCGCTTATCCGGCCACCAGCTTTAGTGCCAGTGGTGGGGTGGCGGCGTACAGCTACGCCGTCACGGTCGGCGCCCTGCCGGCGGGCCTGGCGCTATCCTCGGCGGGGCAGTTGTCCGGTGTGCCGACAGCGGCGGGCAGCTTCTCGTTCACTGTCACGGTCACCGATGCCTACGGCCAGATCGGCGCCCGGGCCTATGTCCTTGGCATCGACGTGCCCACGCTCACCCTGAGCCCGGCCACGCTGGCGAACGCCACCGCCGAGACCGCTTACAGCCAGACGCTGACCACCAGCGGCGGCGTGGCGCCTTACAGCTACGCCATTACCAGCGGCGCCTTGCCGGCCGGCCTGAGTCTCGATGTCAGTACTGGCCTGATCGCCGGCACGCCGACTGTCAGCGGCAGCTTCAGTGTTGGCGTCAGGGTCACCGACGCGAGCACCGGCGCCGGTGCGCCGGCATCCGTCATGAGGACGTATTCCCTGGCTGTCGCGGCGCCAGTCATCTCGATCACTCCGGCCAGCCTGCCGGCCGCCCAACAGGCTGCGGCCTACAGCCAGGCGCTCACCGCCAGCGGTGGCGATGGCAGCTACAGCTTCACGGTGACCGCCGGCGCGCTACCGGCGGGCCTGAGCCTGGCAGGCAATGGCTTGCTGGCCGGCACGCCGAGCGTATCGGGTAGCTTCGGCTTCACGGTAACCGCCAGCGACGGCCTGAACTTCACCGGCACGCAGGGTTACACGCTGGCGGTCGCCATCGCCGCGCCGGTGGCCGTGGACGACAGCGCCAGCACGTCCGCCAACCAGCCGGTCACCATCGCGGTGACCGGCAACGACGGCGGACCGATCGCCAGCATCGCCTTCGCCAGCGCACCGGCCCACGGCACCGCGACGGTGAACGGGCTCGACGTGGTCTACACCCCGGCCACCAGCTTTTTCGGCAGCGACACGTTGACCTACACCGCCACCGGAGCAGGCGGCACCTCCGCGCCGGCGACCGTCACCATCACGGTGACGCCGCTGGCCGTGCCCACGGCCGTGGCGCACACCGCGACCACGCTGGCCGGTACGGCGGTGACGATCCATGCCACCGAAGGGGCGACCGGCGGTCCGTTCACCGCCGTGACCCTGGCCAGCGCGCCGGCCCGCGGCACCGCCATCGTTTCCGGGGAGGACATCGTCTATACCCCGACCATCGATGCCGCAGGTCCGATCAGCTTCACCTACACGCTGAGCAATGCGTTCGGCGCGTCGCCGCCGGCCACGGTCACGGTGCAGGTCCACCCGGTGCCACAGGTCGTGGCGCAGACGGTAGACGCCATCGCCGGCACCATGGTGCAGGTGGAGCTCACCAGGCAGGCAACAGGCGGCCCGTTCACCGGCGCCGAACTGCTCTCGATCTCGCCGACCTCGGCCGGCACCGGCGCCATCGTGAAGGGCGCCGATGGCTATCGACTCGATTTCGCCGCCGCCGCGACGTATGTGGGCGCGGCACGGGTCAGCTTCACGCTCAGCAATGCCTATGCGACCTCGTCAGTGGGCATCGTCACGGTGAACGTGACTGCGCGGCCGGATCCCTCGAAGGACGCCGAGGTGCTCGGCGTGCTGGGCGCGCAGGTCCAGGCCGCCCGCCGTTTCGCCACCGGCCAGATCGGCAACTTCCAGCAGCGACTGGAACATCTACACAGCAGTCGTGGCGGCGCCGCCGGTTTTGACAGCGGTTTGTCGGTGGCAATCGACCAGCCGTGTGGCGATCGCGACTGGCAGGGCGTTGGCAGCGTTTGCCCACGTCCGCTTGGCGACGAGCAGGCACCGGTGCGGAATCCGAAGGCCGTGGGTGCTTCGCCCAACGCGACATCCCGCTTGTTCGGGATATGGACCAGCGGCGCGATGCGATTCGGCGACTACGATCCGCGACGCGGCGCCAGCGGCTTCGAGTTCGAGACCAGCGGCGTCAGCCTCGGTGCCGACTACCACCTCGCCCCGGACTTCGCGCTGGGCGGCGGCCTCGGCTATGGCCGCGATGTCAGCGACATCGGCGAGCACGACAGCCGCAGCGAGGCCGATGCCTGGAGCGCCGTGGTTTACGCCAGCTATCACCCCGGCGACCACTTCTATCTGGACGGCTTGATCGGCCACCAATGGTTGTCGTTCCAACTGCGCCGCCATGTCACCGCCAATGGTGCCCAGGTGCGCGGCGACCGCGATGGCCAGCAATGGTTCGCATCGCTGGCTGCCGGCTATCAGTGGCAACGCGCGCAATGGGGCGTCACGCCCTATGCGCGCCTGGACGTGGCACAGGCGACGCTGGATGACTACGTCGAGCATGGCGATCCGGTGTACGCGCTGGCCTTTGCCGAGCAGGACATCGACACCACCACCACCGGCCTCGGCGTGCGCGTGGATTACCTGCACGAACGGGAGTGGGGCACATTCGCCCCGCAATTGCGGCTGGAATACCAGCATGACATCGAGGCCGACAGCCTGGCGGCGATACGCTACGCCGACTTGCCGATGGGGCCGATCTACCGCGCCGGCATCGACGGCTTCGATCGCGACCGGCTGGTGATCGGGCTCGGTGCGGGGTGGAGCACGGTGAACAACTTTGGCTTGAGGCTGGAGTACCGCAGCATGCTCGGTAACAGCGGCGCCGATGACCAGGCGGTGACGCTGCAGGTCGAGAAGAAATACTGACGGCGACTACTTCGGATGCCACTTGTCGTCGTCGCCTTTTTCATATTTTTGTTTGACTGCGGACGGGGATGACGACACCGGATCGCTCAAGTCCCCGGGCGCTGCGCCGGCCGGGGCTCGGAGACCTCGCGGCCACCCTGGGCGCGGCCGGCCATCTCTGCGCCGGCATCGCGGGCCAGGCGCGTCATCATCCATACCGAGCTGGCGGAGATCAGCCCGACGGTGAGGAAGGCGAAGCCGAAGTTGATCGCCGCGTCCATCGGCTGCCCGGTGGCGGCGCTGGACACCGCCAGTGCATAGCCACCGATGGTGACGCCGATCGCCAGCGAGACCTGCTGGGCCATGGCGGCGAAACTGCTGGCCGGTGCCATGCGGGCGGAGTCGACGTCGGCATAGATGATCGCGTTGAGGCTGGTGAACTGCAGTGAGCGGAAGCACCCGCCGATCAGCAACACGCTGATCACCAGCGGGTAGGGCGTATCGGCGCGGAACAGGCCGAAGCCGCACAGCAGGAACGAGGCGATCAGCGCGTTCACCACCAGCACTCGCCGGAACCCGAACCACTTGATGATCCGTGGCGCCATCGACTTCATGAACATCGAGCCGACCGCGGACACGAAGGTCAGCAATCCGGATTGAAGCGGGTTCAGGCCGAAGCTGAGCTGGAACATCAGCGGCAGCAGGAACGGCATCGCACCGACACCGATCCTGAAGATCGACCCGCCCAGCACGCCGATGCGGAATGTCGGCAACCGCAGCAAGTCCAACTGGATCAACGGGTGCGGGTGCTTGCGGGCGTGGAATACATACAGAGTCAGCGCGATCAGCCCGACCAGCAGGCAGCCCAGCGCGGTTGACAGGTTGACCAGGTGCCGGCCCAGGATGGAAAAGCCGAAGATCGTCAGCGCCAGCCCGCTCGACGAGAGCGCAAAGCCCAACCAGTCCAGCGGGCGCACCGGTTGTTTCAACATCGGGATGTGACGCCAGGCCATGTAGATGCCGAGCAGGCCGATCGGCAGGTTGATCAGGAAGATGAAGCGCCAGTGGCCGTACGTTGTGATCAGCCCGCCCAGCGGAGGGCCAAGCATCGGCCCAAGGAGCGCAGGGATGGTCAGCCAGCTCAGTGCCTGCAGCAGCCGGTCCTTGGGGATTGAACGCAACAGCACCAACCGTCCTACCGGCACCATCATCGCGCCGCCGGCGCCTTGCAGGAACCGCGCGGCCACCAACTGGCCCAATGAGCCGGCGATGGCGCAGGCAAGCGAGCCGAGCAGGAACACCCCGATGGCGACCATGAAAGTAGGCCGCGCGCCAAAACGGTCCGCGATCCAGCCGCTGATGGGGATGAACACCGCCAGTGCCAGCATGTAGGTGGTCAACGCCAGCCGCAGGCTCACCGCCTCCACCCCCAGGTCCGCCGCAATCATCGGCAGCGAGGTGGTGATCGCGGTGGAGTCCATGTTCTCGATGAACAGCGCGGTCGCGACAATCAGCGGCAGCAGGCGTTCACGTCTCATGCTGGATCTGTCAATGCAGTCCGGTTATCGCGTTGGGAGAGCAGCCTGGACAAGGGGTCATCTGAACGCGCTCAGTCCCATTCAAACAACTCCCAGTACACCGGCGACACCGGCGAACCGTCGTCGGGCTTGCCATCGTCGTTCTCGTCCCGCAGGTAATAGGTCGGGCCGCGCGCGGGTGTGACCTTGATCACCTTGAGCTGGCCGGCCACCCGGTATTCCTCGATTACGTCGCCGTTGGTCTCCACCCGTTGGGTAACGACCGGGTTCTCCAGCATCGCGGTGGGGTCGTCGTTGATGGCGGTAGTGGCGCAGGCGGCTGGGAGCAACAACAGCGCGAGAAGCAGCGGCGACAGGATTTTCATCGGAGGTGCCTCTTGGCTGGGAGCCCACAGGGTACCTGCCGGCGGGTATTGGTGTGGTGATCGAGCCAGCGGTTTGCGGCCAGGCCGGCCCCGGACCGGGACACGTAGAATCAGGGGCATGAAAAGACTCGTCCTGATCGATGGTTCCAGCTACCTCTACCGCGCCTTCCACGCGCTGCCGCCGCTCACCAACGCCGATGGCGAGCCGACTGGTGCGCTGTTCGGGGTGGTCAACATGCTGCGCGCGACGCTGAAAGAGAAGCCCGATTACGTGGCGTTCGTGATCGATGCGCCCGGCAAGACCTTCCGCGATGACCTGGACGAGCAGTACAAGGCCAACCGTCCGCCGATGCCCGACGACCTGCGCCCGCAGGTGCAGCCGATGTGCGACATCGTGCATGCGTTGGGGATGGACATCATCCGCATCGATGGGGTCGAGGCCGACGATGTGATCGGCACTCTGGCAGTGCAGGCCGCCGATGCCGGCATCGACGTGACCATCTCCACCAGCGACAAGGATTTCGCCCAACTGGTGCGAGCGAGCCATGACGACGACGGTGCGCCGCGCGCCGGTATCGCGCTGGTCAACACCATGAGCGGTAGCCGGCTGGACAGCGATGCCGGCGTGATCGGCAAGTTCGGAGTGCGGGCCGACCAGATCATCGATTACCTGGCGCTGATGGGCGACAAGGTCGACAACATTCCCGGCGTCGACAAGTGCGGGCCGAAGACCGCGGCCAAGTGGCTGGCCGAGTACGGGACGCTCGACGGCGTG
This sequence comes from Lysobacter sp. A421, assembly GCF_054052145.1. Taxonomy (NCBI): domain Bacteria; kingdom Pseudomonadati; phylum Pseudomonadota; class Gammaproteobacteria; order Lysobacterales; family Lysobacteraceae; genus Lysobacter; species Lysobacter sp. A421. The sequence goes on from NZ_JBSVRL010000002.1 coordinate 388,337, forward strand.
ATCGCCCATGCCGATGGTATCAAGGGCAAGATCGGCGAGAATCTGCGCGCGGCGCTGCCGCGGCTGCCGCTCAACCGCACCCTGACCACGATCAAGCTGGATGTCGACGTGGGGCGTGCGCCGGACGATCTGGTCCTGCGCGATCAGCACGTGGATGACCTGCGCGGCTTGTACGCGCGTTATGGCTTCAAGCAGGCGCTGCGTGATCTGGAAGGCGGCCCGGGAGACGCCGCGAGCGACACCGGCAGCGTGCGCAACACCGCCGCCGGTTACGCGCGCAGCAGCAACGCAGCGACTGACGTGCCAGACCCGGCGTTGGCAGCGCCCGGCGAGTACGAGTGCGTGCTGACCCGCGCGCAGCTGGATACGTGGGTGGCGAAGCTGCAAGCCGCCGACGAGTTCGCCTTCGATACCGAGACCGACGCGCTGGACGCGATGCGCGCCAACCTGGTCGGGCTGAGCTTCGCGGTCGAACCCGGACGCGCCTGCTATATCCCGGTTGGCCACGACTACCCCGGCGCGCCGGCGCAGTTGCCGCGTGAGGAAGTGCTGGACGCCCTGCGGCCCGTGCTGGGCGATGCCGGCAAGCGCAAGCTTGGCCAGCACGGCAAGTACGACCTGCATGTGCTGCGGCGGCACGGGGTCGAGGTGCGTGGCTACGCCGACGACACCATGCTGGAAAGTTTCGTCTTCAACGCCACCGCCAGCCGTCACGACATGGACTCGCTTGCCCTGCGCTATCTGGGCTACCAGACCACCAAGTACGCCGACGTCGCCGGCAAGGGTGCCAAGCAGATCACCTTCAACCAGGTCGCGATCGACGATGCCAGCGACTATGCCGCCGAGGACGCCGACATCACCCTGCGGCTGCACCGCGTGTTGTCGGCCAGGCTGGGCGAGGTGCCCGCGCTGGAGAAGGTCTACCGCGAGATCGAGATCCCGCTGGTGCCGGTGCTGGAGCGCATCGAGGCCAACGGCGTGCTGGTCGACGCCGACGAACTGCGCCGGCAGTCGGCCGATCTGGGCAAGCGCATGCTCGCCGCCCAGCAGAAGGCGACCGAGCTGGCCGGACGCACCTTCAACCTGGACTCGCCCAAGCAGGTCTGCGCGTTGTTGTTCGAGGAGCTCAAGCTGCCCGCGCTGGTGAAGACGCCCAAGGGCCAGCCCTCGGCCAACGAGGAGGCGCTGGAGGCGATTGCCGACCTGCACGAGCTGCCGCGGGTGATCCTGGACTACCGCAGCCTGGCCAAGCTGCGCAGCACCTACACCGACAAGCTGCCACTGATGGTCAACCCCGACACCGGCCGCGTGCACACCAGCTACCACCAGGCCGGCGCCGCGACCGGCCGGCTGGCGTCCAGTGATCCGAACCTGCAGAACATCCCGATCCGCACCGTCGACGGCCGCCACATCCGCACCGCCTTCATCGCCCCGGAAGGCCGCCGCATCGTCGCCTGCGACTACTCGCAGATCGAACTGCGGATCATGGCCCACCTGTCGGGGGATGAGGGCCTGCTGCGCGCCTTCGACGCCGGGGTCGACATCCACCGGGCAACCGCCGCGGAAGTGTTCGGCAAGACCATCGAGGAGGTCAGTGGCAACGAGCGCCGCGCCGCCAAGGCGATCAACTTCGGCCTGATGTACGGCATGAGCGCGTTCGGCCTGGCCAAGCAGCTGGATGTCTCACGCGGGGAGGCGCAGGACTACATCGGCCTGTACTTCAGCCGTTATCCGGGGGTGCGCGAGTACATGGACCGCACCCGGCAACAGGCGCGCGAGCAGGGCTTTGTCGAGACCGTGTTTGGACGCCGGCTGTACCTGGACAACATCGACGCGCGCAACCAGGGCCTGCGGGCCGGCGCCGAACGCGCGGCAATCAACGCGCCTATGCAGGGCACCGCGGCGGACGTGATCAAGCGGGCGATGATCGACATCCACCAGTGGCTGGCCGCCTACGCGGACCGGGCGTTGATGATCCTGCAGGTCCACGATGAGCTGGTGTTCGAGGTCGATGCCGACTTCGTGGACACGTTGCTGGCCGAAGTTCCTGCGCGAATGACCGCCGCGGCGGAATTGCGGGTGCCGCTGGTGGTCGACAGCGGGATCGGCATGAACTGGGACGAAGCGCATTGATGGCGGTTCCAACCGGCCGGTTGCTGTCGCGGCGATCGATGAGACGACGCCGAAATCGGAGTTAACCGCGAATAGAGAGGGTTAACTCCGCCGAATGCCAACTTCGGCAAACTGGAATTCAAATTTGTGAATTAACGTGATTTTAACAGCACGTTTGCCGACGTTGTTCGTCTGAATCACTCCTGAACTATTCCATCGCCCCGGGTCCCATCTTCACGAACCATCCATGTGATTAGTGGTCATATGCTCGCGACAGGTGCAACGCCTGTCGCTGATCTCTCCCTCCCCTGGAGTGATCTCGGAGCGAAGACCCCTCCCCAGGTCCCGCTCCACCAGCCTCACCGGCCCCCCTGCCGGTGGGGCTTTTTTTTGCTTGGCATTTGACGGATGGCGGTGTGGTGAGGCTCTGACTTTGCCGACTGCGGACGTCCATGCCCGCTGTGCGCAGCATGCGCTCAGGACGTCGGGTCGAACACCAGGTTGGACTCGACTTAGCGGTCTCATCGGTACAGTTGGAGCTGGCGTTCGCATGCGCCGTGCTTTGGATGTCGCGGCGGCGCTCGACGATTGGCAGGTAGGTGTTGAGGAAACCGTTTCCGGCGTGAGCTGATAGGCGAAGTCACTTCGAACTCCTCGCGCAGGTTATCGAAGAACAGACCGCCGACGCCGCGTGCCTCGCCGCGATCGAGGCCAGATTGTGGCCAAGTAACTTTCGGCATTTAAGGGAAACTACCCCTTGACCCGCCCGTTAATTTTGTGCTAAGTATGTCGCCGCACATGATGTGCTGCAGTTAGTTTGCGCTCCAACTTTCGCGTGATGCGCAAGGCAAGGCTTGGGGGGAACATGATGTTCAAAAGGGGAGTGGTGACCGCGGTTTTTCTGTTCGGGGCATTGGGCGCAATGAATGCTGCCCACGCACAAATTTCAATGACTCGATCTCAGGCAGATCCAGCGAACAAGCTGTTCAGGATGGTCGCACCTGATGGGACCATCGTTGCGGCCGACGGCGAGACTAGGCGTTTTTTTATTGAAACTCCGGGTGGTGCATCGTTCGAGTTCACTTTCGACCAAGCATTGGCCGCGGCGGAGTCGAACCCGTCTGAGCGCATCAGGCTGAAGGCAGATTTTGAAGCCGCATTGGCCGATGCAAAACTGGCGAATTATTCGTATGCCTACCGGCGGGAACTGGGGCCATGTCAGCCACCCCCAGGCAAGATCTTTTGTGAGATTCAGCCTTTTGCCGCGCCCACCCCCAATCAGTCCGCTTTCGCGGACCCCCCTGAAGACGACGAGGACGAAGAAACCCACGACTTGGACAAAGTGTCGGTCACTGCACGCCGACCAAATATAATGACTGGTGGAGCCGGGAGCGGGTGGGGTTACCGGCCTGGTGGCATTGTCTATGGAAATCCCCACAGCGGGGGTTCAGCCGAGGCCGAGCAGTTCCAGCGTTGTTGGGCAGAGGATTACGACGATTTCAAAAGTAATCGCGCCGACTCTTGTTTCACTGCAAATGTCACAGCTGCTACGACGATCGGATTAATGTTCATCGCTGGTGATGCATGTCTATTAGCGGGGGGAACGCTGGGTGGAGGAGGCGTCACCCTAGCTGGCTGTGGAGGTGCAGTCATTGTTTATGTTGTTTCCTTGGTATCGGCGGTCCACTACGATAATAAATGTTTGGCCGAATATACTGCGCCGGCACACTGCCAATGACGCGTCTCCAATTTATTTTACTTCTTTCGCCGCTCATGTTTTTAGTCGGGGCCGGTGTCGCCCTATATATCCATAAACGCAAGCCAGAGTGGCAGCATTCAAACGCAATGTTTTGTTGTGGGTTTTTGTGCGGCATTGTCTTCATGGCGGCAGCTATGATTTTCATGTCCAGAATCGATTTCGGTGCGAACGAAGTCAGGAGTGACGGTAGACAGGACGACCGCACTGCGCCGCGGACGGCAGATCCCCACCACGTTTGCAGAAAAGAAGTTGAGGCGATCTATGCCAGCTCGGTCAGCCAGTCGCGCGGTTTCAGGTACTCGACCAGCCGCGCCTCGGGGCTGCCCGGCTCGGGGGTGTAGCCGTACTCCCAGCGCACCAGTGGCGGCAGGCTCATCAGGATCGACTCGCTGCGTCCGCCCGATTGCAGGCCAAACAGGGTGCCGCGGTCGAGCACCAGGTTGAACTCGACGTAGCGGCCACGCCGGTATAGCTGGAACTGGCGTTCGCGCTCGCCGTACTGGCAATGCTTGCGGCGCTCGACGATCGGCAGGTAGGCGTCCAGGAAGCCATCACCCACGGCCTGCATGTAGGCGAAGTCGGTTTCAAAGTCCTCGCTGAGGTCATCGAAAAACAGCCCGCCGATGCCGCGCGTCTCGTTGCGGTGCTTGATGAAGAAGTACTCGTCGCACCATTGCTTGTGGGCGTCATACCGGGACTGGCCGCCGAAGGGTTCGGACAGCTCGCGGGCGGTGCGGTGCCAATGCAGGACATCTTCGTCAAAGGGATAAAACGGGGTCAGGTCGAAGCCGCCCCCGAACCACGAAGCGACGGTTTCGCCATCGCGCATGGCACGGAAGTGGCGGACGTTGGCGTGGGTGGTTGGCAGATACGGGTTGCGCGGATGGAATACCAGCGATACCCCGATGGCGCGCCAGGAGGCCCCGGCCAACTCGGGCCGCGAGGCGCTGGCGGACGGCGGCAGCCGGGTGCCGGCCACATCGGAGAAGCCGATGCCGGCCTGCTCGAAGACCGCGCCATCGCGAAGTATCCGGGTGCGTCCACCGCCGCCCTCGTCGCGGGTCCAGGTGTCCTGGACGAAGCTGGCACCGCCATCGGCTTGTTCAATGGCGGTGCAGATGCGGTCCTGCAGGTTGGTGAGGTAGCCGCGGACGCGGTCGAAATCGGTGTCGGATTCGGCAGGGTTCGGTTTCATCCGGCCATTCTAGTTGAGCGGCGAAGGCCCGGCCGCCCTACATCGACGCCTCAGGGTTGCTGCTCTACTTCAGTGCCCGCTCGAACAGCTCGAAGATCCGCCGGTATTCGTCATACCAGCTGTCGGAATGGACGAAGCCGTGGCGCTCCAGCGGGTACGACGCCAGTTCCCAGTCATCCTTGCGCAGCTCGATCAGGCGCTGGGCGATCATCACCGAGTCCTTGTAGAACACGTTGTTGTCCATCATCCCGTGGGCGATCAGCAGATTGTCCTGCAGGCCTTCCGCGTACTCGATCGGTGAGGACTTCAGGTACGCCTCCGGATCGACCTCCGGGGTGTTGAGGATGTTGGAGGTGTACTCGTGGTTGTACTGCGACCAGTCCGCCACCGGGCGCAGCGCGGCGCCAGCCTTGAACTTGCCCGGCTCCTTGAACAGCGCCATGAAGGTCATGAAGCCGCCGTAGCTGCCGCCATAGATGCCGGCGCGGTCGACGTCACCCTGCTTGTTGGCACCCAGCCAGGCCAATCCGTCGAGGTAGTCCTGCAATTCCGGGGTGCCCATCTGGCGGTAGATCGCGGTGCGCCAGTCGCGGCCATGGCCCGCCGATGCACGGTAATCCAGATCGAGCACGATGTAGCCGTGGTCGACCAGCAGGTTGTGGAACATCTGCTCGCGGAAATACACCGGGTAGCGGTCATGCACGTTCTGCAGGTAACCGGCGCCGTGGACGAACATCACCACCGGATAGTGCTTGCCCGGCTCGAGCACATCCGGGCCATAGAACTTGCCCCAGATCGGACCGGCGCCGTCGCTGGACGGGATCTGCACCATCTCCGGCTGGATCCACTGGCGTGCCTTGTACTCCGGGGTGCGGGTATCGGTGAGCGCAACGGTGTGCTCACCAGTGGTATCGACTACCGCAATCTGGGTCGGCAGGTAGCTGCCGGAATGGCGGACCAGCAGCTTCGAGCCATCCGGGGACAGCTCGAAGCTCTCCACGCCGTCCAGTGCGGTGACCTCCCGGACCTGCTGGCCATCGCGGTCGACAGCGCAGACTTCGTAATCGCCCGGCCAGTCGCGGTTGCACACGAAGTAGAAGCTGCGGCCGTCGACGCCCGGCACCGGCGCGGATGCCTCCCATTGGCCCGAGGTCAGTGCACGCGGGGTGCCGTTGCCATCGGCCAGGTACAAGTGCGAGTAACCGCTCTGCTCGGACAGCAGCCACAGGGCGCCATCGTCGGTCCAGCCGAAGTCGTTGAAGCTCCAGTTGATCCAGGCGTCATCGTGCAGGCGGTGGCGCGTTTTCAGCTCCGCATCCGTCACCTGGCCGGCGCGCGGGGTCACCGTCGCAATCCAGCGGTCCTTGTTGTCCACTGCGCGCAGCAGTACCGCCGCGCTGCTGCCGTCGGCGCGCCAATGGATGGCGGGCGTGCTGCCGTAGCCATCGGTCTCCACCCGCACGGCGCGGTCGCCCTTCAGCGGTTCCAGCTCGGCCGCCTCGCGCAGGGCTGCCAATGGGTCAGTACCAACGCCGGGCAGGGCATCGAAGGTCAGCTCGTCCACCGCGCCGCTCGCAACCTCGACCAGCCACAGCTGCTGCGGGACGGGCGCGTTGTGGCCGACCCGGGTGCGGACCTCTTCAAACTCTTCGTACCCGGACTCGGTCACGTACTTGGGCATCTTGCCGGCCTGGCCCTCCTTGGCATCCTTTTCCTGGGTGACCACCAGCAGCCATTGCGCGTCAGGCGACAACGCGCTGTCGATGATTTCGACCTTGTCGCCCAGGTAGGCCGCGACCGGTGCGCGGGTCGGGTCGACGCTGCGCCAGGCTTCGGATTGCTCGCGGGCGGCCTCGCGCTTGGCGCGGTCGTCGGCGAGGGTGCGGATCACGCGTAACTGGCGGTCGCGCAGGTCGTCGGCTTTGGGCTCGGTCGACGGATCCTTCTCCGCCTTGACCAGCGCGGCCTGGCTGCTGCCCTGTCCGGCGCGCCATTGGTACCAGTCGTTGCCGGCACGGAACACCAGGTTGCCGTTTTGGCTCCATTGCGGTCGCGACTCGGACTGGTCGCTGCGAGTGACCTGGGTCAGCGCACCGCTACGCAGGTCGCGCACGAAGATGTCGCCGTTGCGGGCAAATGCGGCGCGGGTGCGGCCCGCATCATAGGCCGGGTTGGCGGCATCCAGTTGCGCGCGCGCGGTGTCGTCCACCTTGATGGGTGTACCGCCGGCAAGGCCGGTCTGCCAGGTGTCGCGGATGGATTCGCCGCTGCGCTTCAGCTGGTACTGGACGTGTTGGCCATCCCACGCCCACCATGCCTGCTCCACCGGTGGCCCGATCCAGTCCGGGTTGGCCATCGTCTGGGTGAGGGTGATGGGCTCCTGGGCAACGGCGGCGAGCGGCAACGCTCCAAGAGACAACGCTAGGGCGAGCAGGGAAAGACGCATGGGCGGGACCGTATGGTTGCTGAATGGTGGGAAAACCGATCCAGCTTATCAGCGTAAAAAACCCGCGCACGGGCCATCGGTAACAAGGGCGGGGTCACGCCGCAGCCGGTCGCGAGGCTGAACGCGGCGGTGCGCGTCCGCCCGGGTTGCCGGGTATGCTTGGACGACCATCCGTCGTAGCGCAAGTCTCCCCCGGCCGACGCCATGAAAGCCCATGTATACAAGAGCCTCCGCAAGGACGGCGCCTACCTGTTTCTCGCCGCACGCGACGACTTCGAACGGGTGGCCGCGTCTGTTCGCGGGCCATTGGAGCCCTTCCAGCTGGTGCTGGAGGTCGACCTGACGCCACCGCGCGAGCTGGCCCGGGGCAATGCCGCGGAGGTGCGCGAGAGCCTGGCCCTGCGTGGCTTTCACGTGCAACTGCCGCCGGCCATCGACATTGACCCATTGACATCCGATTGGGGCACCGATGCTTGAGTCGCGCAGATTGACCAAGCCCGTGGCCGCTCTGGCAATCACCGCGTTGGTGTTGACCGCATTGACCGGCGCGAGTGGCCTGAATGGCTGGGTCGTGGCCGTTGCCGGAACCCTGGCGCAGCCCCTGTTCGCACTGGCCGCCCGCCATTGGCAGCTCCAGGCGCCGCTGAGCCTGGCCGGGTCGCGCGCCGAGCTGGCGCCGCTGCTTGCGCTGTGGGCGCTCGCCTTCTCCGCGCTGTCCATATTGGTGGCGTGGCCGTTGTCGCTGGTACTGGCCAGCGGGTCCCTGCTTTCGACCTTGGCATTGAGCGCGGTGATCGGTATCGCGCTGCTGGCGTTGTGGCGCTGGTGGCCGTTGTGGCAAGGGCTGGAGCATGACGGTGGTTCACTGAGTGACCACTGGCGCGCCCGCGACGGACTGGAACCGGGCGCCTGGCGCGGCCTGGTCGTGGCCGTGGCAGTGGCTGTAATCAGTGGGTTGATCCTGTGCCTGGCCTGGTCCGGCTTGGCGGTGGGCGCCATGCGTTGGGCGATGGTGGTGGCGCTGGCCGCGGCATCGGTCGGGTTGCACGGGTATCTGCAGCGTGTCACCCCGGCCGACGCACTGGAATATCTCGGTGACGAAGACCTCGACGACGATCTGCCGCAAGCGGCCCTGGACACGTCCGCCATGGTTGCGGATGAACCTGATGGAGAGTCCGATAGCGTCCCGGCTGTCGCCAATACCGTCGTCGACACCACGGTGGTGGGGGATGAGGCCGTCATTGCCGTACCGGCGCCGGCCGAGCCGACGGAGCCTCTGGAGCCGGCGTTGTACGAGGCTGCCCGTGGTGGCCGCGTCGAGCGCGCGCTGGAGTTGATGGACGCCGGCGCGGACCCGCATGCGCCGCCACCGGCCGACGATCGCGACCAACGCAGCCTCGCGGTACTGGCGGCGGTGCTGCCCGACCTGCGCTTGTTGCGCGGGCTGATTGCGCACGGTGTCGACCTCAACGGTCTGCACGCCGGGATCACGCCCTTGCTGGCGGCGACCCGTGACAGTTGGCACGGCCGGCCCGATGCGGTCACCACCTTGCTGGCCAACGGGGCCGATCCGCGTGCCACCGATGGCGATGGCAATACGCCGCTGCACCTGGCCGCCCGCAGTTCCGACCCGGGCGTGGCGGCGCTGCTGCTCGATGCCGCCGCCGATCTGGAAGCACTCAACAGCGAGGCATTGTCGCCGCTCGGGGTGGCCTGCGCGGCCGGCAACTGGCGGTTGGCCAAGTTCCTGCTCGAGCGCGGCGCCAAACCCGAACCCGTCGATGGCCAGCCTGCACTGTTGGCCGCCGCTGGCGGGGAAGACGACGACACCGCCGGCGTCGCGCTGTTGCTGAAGATGAAAGCGCGCGCCGATACCCGCGATGGCCAGGGTCGCAGCGCGCTGCACCAAGCCGTCCGTGCCGGTCATGCGGAGATCATCGACGCCCTGTTGGCCGCCGGTGCTGACCCCGCCGCCACCGATGATCAGGGCGCCAATATCCTCACCCTGGCATGCCAGGGTGAGAGCACGGATCCGGAACTGCTGCGCAAGCTGCTCGCGCTGGGAATTGATCCGCAGCTGCACGACAACGTCGGCAAGCGTGCAATCGATTACGCCGCCCAATCCGGCCGCTGGCCGCTGGTGGCGGTGCTCGACCCGGACTATGCGTTCCCGTCCAGGGTTGGCCACGACGACCAGGATCTGTTGGCCGACCGGGCGCCCGCAACCTTGCTGCGCGACGGACTGGCCGAAGGCCGCGAAGATGCGCTCGAGGAAGTTGCCGCCTTGTTGGACCCGCGCCAGTTGGGCGCGTTGTTGCACGATGGGGATACGGCGCTGCCGCCGCGACAGATCGCGTGGCTGCTCGCGCACGGCGCTGACCCGGAAGTCCGTGACGGCCGCGGCATCACGCCGATGTTCGCCATGCTCAATCGGGGTCCTGCAGCGGTGGATTCGCTGCAGACCCTGGTCGATCACGCCGTTTCCCCGGCCGGGATGGGCGGTCTGGCGGGCTTCCTGGGCGCGTGTGTCGGCAGCGATCGCGCTACCGATGGACTGGAGCGACTGGCGCTGGAACTGTTGGAGCGCGGCGCCGACCCGTTTGGCAGCGGCGGGGCCAATGATCCGCCATTGACACTGGTAGTGCGGTTGGGCTGGCGACAGTTGCTCGACCGGCTGCTGGCGACCGGGGTGGACCTGGACGCCCGCGACAGCCGTGGCATGAGCGCATTGCATCTGGCCGCCGCACTGGGCCGCCAGGACATGCTGAAACCGCTGGTCGCCCACGGCGCGGCGCCCGATCTGCTGGCCGCCGATGGCCAGACGCCGCTGGGCGTCGCGCTGGCGATTGGTCGGCGCGACCTGGCCGACTGGCTCGACTGGCGCGGTTGGCCACTGCCGCGGCGGCGGCTGCAGCCCGCTGACGTGCCGGCGGCGGCGATCGTGGGCGATGCCGATGCGGTGCGCCGCCTGCTTGAGCTGGGTTTGCCGGTGGATGCCACCGACAGCCAGGGTTGCAGCGCCTTGCTGCGGGCATCGGGCGGCGGGCATCGCGCCGTGGTCGACCTGCTGCTCGCCCATGGCGCGGACCCGCGACTCGCGGCCGGTACCGGCGCCACGCCGTTGTCGGCGGCGGTCAGCATGCGCCATACCGATATTGTCGAGCGCCTGTTGGGCGCCGGCGCCGATATCGAGCAGCGGTTGCCGGGTGGGTTGACCGCATTGATGGTGGCCTGCGCATTGGGGCTGCCGGACCTGGCCGCACGCCTGGTGGGAGCGGGTGCCGATGTGCGGGCACTGGACGCCCAGCATCGAGGCGCGCTGCATTGCGCGGCCATGTTCGGCTTTGCCGCGCAGGACCGCACCCACCTGATGGCCTTGTTCGACATCCTGCTGTTGGCCGGAGCCGAGGCCGACCTGGACGCGGAAGCGGGCCACGCCACGCCATTGCTGCTACTGCTGGGTGCGCGCGCCGAGCCCGGCAGCGCGGCCGTGGAAGAGGTGCTGATTGCCGGCCTGGAGCAACTGGTGGATCACGACGCGCGCCTGGACGTACAGGATCCGCGCGGTTTCGGGCCACTGCACCTGGCGGCGCTGCACGGGCTGCCCGCGGTGGTCACGTGGCTGTTGCGCGCCGGTGCCGATCCGGACCTGCGTGACACCCTCAACCGCACGGCGCGCGAAATCGCGGTGATGCGTGGCTTCGTCGATATTGCCGCCCAGCTCAGCCCGGGCATGCCGGGTGGCGACGTGTCGATGGCGCGTCTGTTGCGCGACCAGTCCTAGCTGCGCGACCAGTCCCGACTCCTGCCGGACTTGCGAGCCGGGCGGCAGCGTCTTGCCCGCCGTGGTTTACGGCGGCGCCTCGCGTTTGCTGGTGATGCCGCCCAGCACGCCTTCCCCGCGGTCGGCATCGAACAACTGCTCCAGCTCGCGACGGGCCAGGGTCGACACCTGCAATATCGCGTCGTCATCGTCATGCACCCGGTACTGCGCCTCCAGCAAGCGTTCGTCGAGCGCCAGGAAGCGCTGGGCGTGGTCATGGGCGAGCTCGGCCGGCAGGCCCAGCGCGACCAGCACGTCCTCGCCGAGCTTCAGGCTGGAGTGCAGCATCTCGCGCACGCCGCGCGCGCCCAGGTCCATCAGCTGCCAGGCATGGCGCCGGTCACGCGCCCGTGCGAACACCGTCGCTTGCGGATACAGGTGGCGGATCACCCGCACCGTACGCAGGCTGCTGACCGGGTCGTCGATCGCGATCACGAACACCTTCACGTGCGCGGCGCCGGCCGAGCGCAGCAGCTCCGGTCGCGCCGGGTCGCCATAGAACAACGGGTTGCCGAAGCGACGCATGAAGTCGACCTGGTCGGCGCTGTGCTCGATCGCGATGAACGGGACTTTTTGCGCCACCAGCAATCGCGCCACGATCTGTCCGAAGCGACCGAAGCCGGCAATCAGCACCTGCGGGTGGCCGTCGTCGGGTAGCGGATCGAAATCGCGTGGCGGCCTGACCACCGGATGGCCGCGCAACAGCCGGGCGACCGCCATCATCAACAGCGGCGTCAGCGCCATCGAGATACCGACCGCGGCGACCAGGCGGTCGCGCATCACGTCCTCGATCAAGCCGGCCTTGACCGCTTCGGAGAACACCACGAAAGCGAACTCGCCGCCGACCGCCAGCACGCTGCCCAAATGCAGCGCATCACGTCGCGACAGCCGGCCGGGGCGCACGCCGATGCCGACCAGGATGGCGAACTTCACCACGATCAACACCAGCACCATCAGCTCGATCAGCAGTGGTTCGGCGAACACCAGCTTGAGGTCGACACTCATGCCGACCGCCATGAAGAACAGCCCCAGCAGCAAGCCCTTGAACGGCTCGATCTGCGATTCCAGCTCGTGGCGGAACTCCGAGTCTGCCAGCAGCACGCCGGCCAGGAACGCGCCCAGGCCCGCCGACAGCCCCGCGCTCTGCATGATCCACGCCGAACCCAGTACCGCCAGCAACGCCGCGCTGGTGAACACCTCGGGCATCATCGAGCGGGCGACGAAGCGGAACACGTGGCGCAGCAGCACCCGCCCGCCAAATACCAGCGCGACGATCGCGAACACCGCTTTCAATACCGCGTCCCATCCCAGTCCCCCTTCGGCATGAGCGGCTTGTCCGAGCAACGGGATCGCGGCCAGCAACGGGATCGCGGTCAGGTCCTGGAACAGCAGGATCGCGAATGCCAGCCGGCCGTGTTCGCTGCTCAATGCCTTGCGCTCCGACAGAAGCTGCAGCCCGACCGCGGTCGAGGACAGCGCCAGCCCCAATCCAATCACCAGCGCCGCTTTCCAACCGAATCCGGCCAGCGTCGCCAGCAGGCCCAGCGCCAGGCCGGTGACGAGCATCTGCGCCCCGCCGGCGCCAAACACCGGCCGCCGCATCACCTTCAAGCGCGCCGGCGAAAGCTCCAGGCCGATCACGAACAGCATCATCACCACGCCGATCTCGGACGCCGCCATCACCGGCTCCGCGTTGCGGATCACCCGCAGTCCGTACGGGCCCAGCGCGACTCCCGCGGCCAGATAACCCAATACCGCGCCCAGGCCGAAGCGCCGGAACACCGGCACCGCGATCACCGCCGCAAGCAGGAACACCACCGCAAGTTCAAGACCGCCACTGCTCATGCGCACCTCTATGTCGGTGTCTGATTATGCGCGGTGACGATGTTGAATGATGGTTGGGGTGGCCCGCCTGCCGCCACACATTAAAAAAAACGCCCCGGAATACGGGGCGTTTTATCATGGCCAGCGCGTACTGCCGGGCGCGGCGCTTATCGCTTCATCGAGCTGAAGAACTCGTCGTTGGACTTGGTGCTCTTCATCTTGTCGAGCAGGAACTCCATCGCGCCGATCTCGTCCATGCCGTGCAGCAGCTTGCGCAGGATCCAGATCTTCTGCAGCAGCTCGGGCTCGATCAGGTAGTCCTCGCGGCGGGTGCCGGAGCGGTTGATGTCGATCGCCGGGTACACGCGCTTCTCGGCGATGCGGCGGTTGAGGTGGACCTCGGAGTTGCCGGTGCCCTTGAACTCCTCGTAGATCACCTCGTCCATCTTGCTGCCGGTGTCGACCAGCGCGGTGGCGATGATCGTCAGCGAGCCGCCTTCCTCGACGTTGCGTGCAGCGCCGAAGAACCGCTTCGGGCGGTGCAGGGCGTTGGCGTCGACGCCGCCGGACAGTACCTTGCCCGAGCTGGGCAGGACGTTGTTGTAGGCGCGTGCCAGGCGGGTGATCGAGTCCAGCAGGATGACGACGTCCTTCTTGTGTTCGACCAGGCGCTTGGCGCGCTCGATCACCATCTCGGCGACCTGCACGTGGCGGCCGGCCGGCTCGTCGAAGGTCGAGGAGATGACCTCGCCGCGCACGGTGCGCTGCATCTCGGTGACTTCCTCGGGCCGCTCGTCGATCAGCAGCACGATCATGTGCACGTCGGGATGGTTGTGGCTGATCGCGGTGGCGATCTGCTGCATCATCATCGTCTTGCCGGCCTTGGGCGGGCTGACGATCAGCGCGCGCTGGCCTTTGCCCTGCGGCGCCATCAGATCGAGGATGCGGCCGGTGATGTCCTCGGTGGAGCCGTCACCGCGCTCCAACTGGAACTTGCGGCGCGGGAACAGCGCGGTCAGGTTCTCGAACAGCACCTTGTTCTTGGACGCTTCCAGCGGCTCGCCGTTGATCGTGTCGACGATCGACAGGGCGAAATAGCGCTCGCCATCCTTCGGGAAGCGGATCCGGCCCGACAAATGGTCGCCGGTACGCAGGTTGAAGCGGCGGATCTGGCTGGGCGAGATGTAGGTATCGTCCGGGCCGGCCAAGTAGCTGGCCTCGGCCGCGCGCAGGAAGCCGAAGCCGTCCGGCAGGATTTCCAGCACGCCGTCGGCGGCGACGCCTTCGCCGTGGCGGGTCAGCACCTTCAGTACCGCGAAGATGACATCCTGCTTGCGTGCGCGGGCGACGCCTTCGGAGATGTTCAGTACTTCGGCGATGTCGAGCAGCTTCTGCGCCTGCATCCGCTTCAGGTCGCCCAGCGAGTACTTCGGGAAGTCCTCGGGGACCTGCGGATTGGTGCGCGGGACGAAGGGCTCGTTGCCGCCGTCATCGCTGGGCAGGCCATCGCGGTTGCCGCCGCCACCACCGCCACCGCCGGCACCCTTGCGATCGCCACGGTCACGACGACCGCGGAAGCGCTCGCGACGATTGCCGCGGCCGCCTTCCTGGTCACGATGTTGGCCGTCGCGTTGGCTTTCGCGCTGCGGGTTGTTATCGCCGCCGTTGCCGTTGCCATTGCCAGACGCGGGTTGTTCACTCGCGGGCGCAGGATTTTTCTTCGGCGGATTGGCGGCTGCCGAGTCACCGGATGTGGCTATCGGTGCCGGGTTCGCGGACGGTTGGCTCGAAGGCGCCGGGCTTCCAGCTGCCGGCGCGGCCGTTGCCGGACTTGCCGAAGCGGCATCCGGTGCCGGCTTCGCGGCAGGCCGCGGCTCGGCCTTGGCTGCGTCGGCCTTGGGCGGCGCAGCGGGCTTCGGGGCGGTGGCCTGTGGCGCATCGCTCTGTGGCGCCTCCACCTTGGTGGCGCTGGCTTTAGGGGCTTCGGTCTTGCCGGTGGTGACGGCAGCCTTGCTGGCGCGCGGCTTGCGCACGCGCTTTTCGGCAGTATCGCCGGCGTCGGGGATGTTGTCGGACAAACGGGTATTCCTCGCTAAGCGGCGAGCGTCCGCATTGGGCGGACGAAGCGTCAGGGACGTTGGATTTCAGAAGGGTGCGGCGGGGAACGTGCTTTCGCGGACCGTCAGTTACAAGTGGGCCGCTGGGTCGTTCAAGCGCCGGGTACTGCGAAACTAGCATTGCCACTGGCCCTGCCGCAAGTGGTGCGGCAGGGGTTGCTGACTGAACAGTTCAGCTGGGGTGCAAAAAACTCAGAGCACCTTGTCGATCATCTGCGCCAGTTGCACCTTGCCGACCGCGCCGATCTGGGTCTGCTGGACTTCACCGTCCTTGAACAGCAGCAGCATCGGGATCGAGCGTACGTGGTACTTCATCGCGGTGGCGCGGTTGTGGTCGACGTTCAGCTTGGCGATCTTGACCTTGCCGGCATAGTCGTCGGCGAGCTGGTCCAGCGCCGGGGCGATCATCTTGCACGGGCCACACCATTCGGCCCAGAAGTCGACCAGTACCGGCTCGGAGGATTGCAGTACGACAGCGTCGAAATCGGCATCGCTGACCTGGATGGTTTTATCGCTCACGTGGTTCTCCTGGGGTGGGGCGGGCGCCGATGGCAGGTTTTGCCGGGCTTTGCGCTAAGCTGGGGCGTTTCGCGGCGGCTTCAAGGCCTCCGCACGCTGTGGTCAGGACATGCTGACCGACCTTGGCAGTCTGCTTGGCGGACGCCACCCACGCAAGCGCAGTCCTGCGCGCGGATCCCTGAAACATATGAGTGACAAGCCTTTAACCGACATTACCTTTGATTCCTTTGAGCTCCACCCGCGGCTGCTGGCCGGGCTGGAGTCCGCTGGTTTCACCCGTTGTACCCCGATCCAGGCGATGAGCCTGCCGGTCGCGCTGAAGGGCGGCGATGTCGCCGGCCAGGCCCAGACCGGCACCGGCAAGACGTTGGCGTTCCTGGTCGCCACGATCAACCGCCTGCTGACCCAGCCGGCGCTGGCCGAGCGCAAGCCCGGCGATCCGCGTGCGCTGATCCTGGCGCCCACCCGCGAGCTGGCGATCCAGATCCACAAGGACGCGGTCAAGCTCGGGCCGGAAGTGGGCCTGACATTCGCGCTGGTGTACGGCGGCGTGGATTACGACAAACAGCGCGAGCTGCTGCAGCAGGGCGTGGACGTGATCATCGCCACCCCCGGCCGGCTGATCGACTACGTCAAGCAACACAAGGTGGTCAGCCTGCACGCCTGCGAGGTCTGCGTGCTGGATGAGGCCGACCGGATGTTCGATCTTGGTTTCATCAAGGACATCCGCTTCCTTTTGCGGCGGATGCCGGCGTGCACGATCCGCCAGACCCTGTTGTTCTCGGCGACGTTGAGCCATCGCGTGCTCGAGTTGGCCTATGAGCACATGAACGAGCCGCAGAAACTGGTCGTCGAGTCGGAGTTCATCACCACCTCGACGGTGCGGCAGTTGCTGTACTTCCCCGCCGACGAAGAGAAGATCCCGCTGTTGCTGGGCCTGCTGTCGCGCAGCGAAGGCGCGCGCACCATGGTGTTCGTCAACACCAAGGTCTGGGTCGAGCGGGTTGCCCGCGCGCTGGAAAAGGGCGGTTACCGGGTCGGTGTGCTCAGTGGCGACGTGCCGCAGAAGAAGCGTGAGTCGTTGTTGGCCAAGTTCCAGAAGGGCCAGTTGGAAGTGCTGGTGGCGACCGACGTCGCCGCGCGCGGCCTGCATATCGACGGGGTCAAGTACGTCTACAACTACGACCTGCCGTTCGACGCCGAGGACTACGTCCATCGCATCGGCCGCACCGCGCGGCTGGGCGAGGAAGGTGACGCGATCAGCTTCGCCTGCGAACGCTATGCCATAGGCCTGCCGGACATCGAGGCCTACATCGAGCAGAAGATTCCGACAGCGCGGGTCGAGCCGGAGTTGCTGGTGCCGCTGCCGCGCCCGGTGCGTGAAAAGGTCGAAGGCGAAGAGCAGGAAAGCGTTGGCGCGATCTTCAAGGAAGCGCGCGAGCAGCGTGCCGTCGAGGAGGAGCGCCGCGGGGGTCGTAGCCGTACTGGTGGCAGTGGTAGTGGTAGTGGTAGTGGTGCAGCTCGAACCGGCGCTGGTAGCCGCCGTGATGGCGCTTCCGGATCACCGGGTCCACGCCGCGCGGCCGCAGCCGGTGCTGCCGACGTGAACAGCCAGCCCGGTATCGATGCCAGCGCGAGTGCGGATACCGCAGTCACCGCTCCCGCGCAAAGCACCCCGTTGCACGGTGCGCCGAAGCCGGCTCCGCAGTCGGCAGCTCCCGGCGCCGGGAGCGCGACGGTCGAGGGCGATGAAGCCGCTCGTCCGCCACGCAAGCGTCGCCGGCGACGCCGTGGGCGCAAGCTCGAGGAAGGCCAGACCAGCGGACAGGCCGGGGACCAGACAGCGCAGGCGCCAACCCCGCCCGCAGCCGGCAAGACCCCGTCCGGCAAGACCGGAAATGCAAACGCTCAGCCAGCGCGGAGCACGGGCAACAGCTCCGGCTCGACCCGACAGGTCACTGCCAACAAGGTGGTTTCGCAGCCCAGGACGCCGCCGTCGTCCAGCGACGAGAAATCCGGACTCCTCGGTCGCATCGGACGCGGATTGAAGTCACTGGTGACCCGCGGGCCACGTTCCAACCACTGATCCCGTCGACGGGGCCGATACCGGTCCCGTCGCTTGGACATCTCCCGGTGATTGGCGCCACGTCGGACAGTGGCGCTAGCCATTGCCGCCGCCGCCGTCGATACTTGGTGCCATCGTCTTCGACAGGTGCGCGATGAGCGTCTTGCGCTTCGACAACGTCAGCAAGCAATACAGCGGTGGTCGTCAGGCGCTGGCCGAGGTCAGCTTTGAGGTCGCGTCGGGCGAGATGCTGTTCGTCACCGGGCATTCCGGTGCCGGCAAGAGCACCTTGCTGAAGCTGATCCACCTGTCCGAGCGGCCCAGTCGCGGCGCGGTGCTGTTTGGCGACAAGAACCTGATGCGGGTGCGTGGCCGCAGGATTGCGATGCATCGGCGCCAGGTCGGTGTGGTGTTCCAGGACCATCGCCTGCTGGCCGACCGCAGCGTTGCCGACAACGTCGCGCTGCCGCTGTTGCTGCAGGGCCTGCGTCGGGCCGAGATCATCAAGCGGGTACGTGCCGTGCTTGATCGGGTCAGCCTGGGCGCGCGGGCACAGGCATTGCCGTCCCAGCTGTCGGCCGGCGAGCAGCAGCGCGTCGGGATCGCCCGGGCGATCGTGGGCGAGCCGTCGTTGCTGGTTGCCGACGAACCCACCGGCAACCTGGACCCGACCTTGTCGGCGGAGATCATGACCCTGTTCGAGTCGCTGCCCGAGCGCGGTACCAGCGTGCTGATCGCCAGCCATGACCTGGCCCTGGTCAAGCGGATGAAGAAGCGTGTGCTGGTGCTCAACCAGGGCCAGCTGGTGGATGACATATCGCCCGAGGACCTGGCCGAATGACCGGGCCCGGTACCCGCGCCGAGACTCAGGCCAAGGCGCGTTCGCGCACCCATCGTGGCGGACTGGGGACGTGGTTCGACCACCACGTCTACAGTCTGGTCGCCAGCGTGGGACGCATGCTGCAAAAACCGTGGTCGACGGCATTGACGATCGGGGTGATGGCGTTGGCGTTGGCGCTGCCGCTGGGGTTGTGGTCGGCGCTGGCCAATGTCGAGCGCTTCGCCGGCGACGTCCAGGAGGCCCGCCAGATCAGCGTTTTCCTGAAGCCGGAGATCAGCCTGGATCGTGCCCGCGTGCTTGCCGACGAACTGCGCGAGCGTCCCGACGTGGCGGCGGTGGAATGGCGCACGCCGGAGCAGGGGCTGGCCGAATTACGCGAGACCAGCGGCCTGGGTGAAACGATTTCCAGCCTCGACGGCAATCCGTTGCCGAGCTTGCTGGTGGTCCGGCCCAGCGGTGATGAAGCCTTGTTGGCCGCGTCGCTGGAACAGTTGCCGGAGACTGACATCGTCCAGCACGACGCGGCCTGGCGCGTGCGCCTGGACGGCTGGTTGCGGTTCGGCGGGCGCCTGGCCTGGGTGCTGGCGGCGATGCTCGGCCTGGGCGCGTTGCTGGTGGTCGGCAATACCGTGCGCCTGGACATCCAGCAACGCACCGATGAGATCAATGTGCTGCAACTTCTGGGCGCTGCCGACGGCTTCATCCGTCGTCCATTCCTGTATCTGGGCCTCGGCTATGGCCTGGTTGCCGGGGCGCTGGCGCTGGCGCTGTTGACCGGGGCCGACCTGTCGCTGCGCGCTCCGTTGGCCGAGCTTGCCAGCAGTTACGGCAGCAATTTCGCCCTGCAGGGATTCAGCGTCCGTGCCGCGATCGCGGTCGTGGCCGGTGCCGGCGTGCTGGGCTGGATCGGTGCTTGGCTGGTCACCGGACATTACCTGCGCCAGACCCGGCCGACCGACACATGACCGCGATGGCCGAAAACGCGATGGCCGACAAGCTGCGGCACGTCGCCAATGCCGTTCCCCGGGTGATGGTGGTTGATGGTTCGCGACTGGTGCGGCGCCTGATTGGCGATGTGCTGGTGCGCGAGTTGGAGAATGTCGAGGTGGTGCCGTGTGCCAGCATCGCCGAGGCCGGCGAGGCGCTTGCCGCCGGCCCGGTGGACCTGGTGACCACCGCGCTGGCGCTGTCCGACGGTGACGGCATCGCGTTGGCGCGGACCGTGCGCGAGGCGGCGGGCCAGGCCTACGTCCCGGTCATCGTGGTCTCCGCCGACGCCCAGACGCACCTGGAGTCGCGCCAGTTCACCGAGGACGTCACCGACTATTTCGACAAATCGCTCGGCCATGCCGCGCTGGCCACGTTCATTTGCGGCTACGTGCAACCGCAGACGATTCCCGGCGCCCGCGTGCTGTATGTCGAGGACAGCCGGGTGGTGGCGTTGGCGACCAAGCGGATGCTGGAGCGGCAGCAACTGGAAGTGCTGCATTTCGTCGGCGTGGAGGAAGCGCTGGAGTACCTGGAAGGCCATCGTGGCCAAGCCGATCCGGGTACCGACCTGGTACTGACCGATGTGTACCTGAAAGGTGAGCTGGAGGGCAGCGACCTGCTCGACCGGCTGCGCAATGATTTCGGTTACGGCAAACGCCGCCTGCCGGTGCTGGTGATGACCGGCGATGCCAACCTCGACAACCAGAGCGCGCTGCTGCGTGCGGGCGCCAACGATCTGGTGCTCAAGCCCATCGAGGAGCGGTTGCTGGTGACCAAGACCCTGTTCCAGCTGCGGTTGGCAAAACTGGCCTGAGCACGGGCGTTTCGCGGCCGGCTTTTGCGTTTCAGTTCGAGCTCCGTTCAGCGTTCTCACGAGCAGGTCATGCCGGCGATGTGAGCATGACTGCATGCACAAAGCCGATGCCGCACCGACCCGCTTCACTGAAGATCAGTTCAGCGAAATCGACTTCAGCGAAGACAAAAAGCTGCTCCTTGCCCAGCCCAGCCCAACCCGGACTGGGACGTCGTGCTGGGCCACGGCCCGGTAGTCGCCACCGCCATCCACGACGGCCACGCGATACGACCCTCGTTGCGCCCGCACCTGGCCGTCACCGATGACGAGCGACGCCGCGAGGAGGATCCGCTGACCGGTTTGTTGACCGCCGTCGGCGACGTGCGTATTCGGGTCGATGCATCGCGCTTCCAGGCCGACCTCAACCGCCCGCGCGAGAAGGCCATCTCGACCGATCCGGCGGATACCTGGGGTTTGCGCGTCTGGCGTGGCGAGCTGCCCGCCACCGAGCGCGACCAGTCATTGGCCGACTACGACGCCTTCTACGCCATGGCGGGTGAGTTGATCGAACGGTTGATCGAGCGCTGGGGCTGCGTGCTGTTGATCGATATCCACAGCTACAACCACCGGCGCGACGGGGCCGATGCCGCGCCGGCCCCGCAGCAGGACAATCCCGATATCGAGCTGGGCGTGACCACGCTTGACCCGGACCGCTGGGGCGAGGTCGCGCTGCGTTTTGCGCAGGCCTTGCGCGATACCCCGGTTGCGGGGTGCCATCCCGACGTGCGCGAGAACGTGCGCTTCCCGACCGGCGGGTATTTCCCGGAATGGGTGTATGCCACCTGGGGCGAACGGGTCTGCACGATCTCGCCGGAATACAAGAAAATCTACATGGACGAGTGGACCGGGCAGGTCGATATCGCGGCGCTGGAGGGCTTTCGCCGCGGCCTGCACAACGCCGTCGACGCAGTGCGCGGGCAGTTCACCGCATGCACGTGAATTCGCCCTCGCTCCCGACACCACCGACGCCGCGGCCGATGCGCCCGCTGCCGCCGATCGCCGCACGGGTCGACGTTGAACTGGCGCGCATGGACGGCGAAGTCGACTGGCTGTTGGCGCTGTCGCCCATCTGCAACGACCAGCTATGGAGCAGTTTCGAAGCCAGCGGATACACCGCGATCGAGCCGTTGCAGTACATCGACCTGGAGGTCGACCTGCACGCCGTCCGGGAGCGTTTGCGCGGGTTGCCGGTGGACGACATCGAGTCGCCGTTGTTGTCCGGCCTGCTGTCGGAGAAACAACGTGAACTGGAGCGGCAAATCGAGTTGGTGCGGCTGCGCGGTACCGATGGCTTCATCAACGCCAGCCTGGATTTGTTTGGTGGCGTGGATCCGCCGCTGCTGCAACTGGCCAATGAGATCCTGGCCCAGGTCCAGCCGGGCACCGGTCAACCGGCGGACGCCGGCATCGACGAGATAATGACCGCGGTGGAAGCGGAAGTGGACTGGTACCGCCAGCAGTCGCCGGATTTCCATTTCCAGGTGGTGGTCGATACCGATCTGAACTCGCTGATGATGGTCTCGCACGGCACGTTCTACGTTGACGGCGATATCCGCATCCCGCACGCGCGCGTGCAGCCGTTGATCCAGCACGAGATCGGCACCCACGTGGTGACCCGGCACAACGGCCACCGGCAACCGCTGCAGCAACTCGAGGTCGGGCTGGCGCATTACGATCCGCTGCAGGAGGGTCTGGGCGTATTGGCCGAGTACCTCGCCGGCTACCTGCCCGCCGAGCGGCTGCGCTCGCTGGCCGCGCGCGTGGTCGCGACCGAGATGGCGATCCACGGCGAGGACGTGCCGGCCATTTTCGACCTGTTGCACCGGACCCACGGGTTTCCCACCGAGGATGCCTTCGATGTCGCCGTTCGCGCGCGCCGCGGCGGCGGCCTGACCAAGGACGCGGTGTACCTCAGCGGTCTGCGCGACCTGATTGATTACCTGCACGCCGGCGGTGCGTTCGAGCCGTTGTTCATCGGCAAGTTCGCCCTGTCGCACCGGGTGGTGCTGGACCAGTTGCTGGAAGAGGGCTGGGCGAGCGCACCCGACCTGCTGCCGCGCTATTGCAGTTTCCCGGAAACCGAAGCGCGTCTGGCCCGATGCCGGACCCTTCCCGTTACCCAGTTATTCCACAAGGAACCCGCCACATGAGCAGCACCTCCAAGGCCGATCCAGGCGACAAGACCCCCACCGTGGCCGAGCCGGCCGCCAGCGCGGCGGCATCGCCGGAGCCCGTCCGGCCCGATCCGATCAAACTCGGCTTCGTCATCAACGACATGGCGACCGAAAAGAACAATTACACCACCATCCGGCTCGCGCGCACGGCGATCAATCGCGGCCATTCGGTGGCGCTGATCGGGCTGGGCGACTTCATCTACGATGCCAATGGCACCATTCGCGCGATTGCCCACATACCGCGCCATACGCAGTACAAGGACGACGACGAGCTGCTCGCCGACCTGCAGGACGAGGGCGCGGAAACCCAGCGCATCTCGGTGGAAGAACTCGACGTGCTGCTGCTGCGCAGCGACCCGGCGGACGAGGTGGTCGACCGGCCATGGGCGCCGAACAGCGGCTTGTTGTTCGCCCAGCTGGCCGCGCTGCGCCACGTGATCGTGCTCAACGACCCGACCCATCTGACCGATGCGTCCAACAAGACCTATTTCCAGCATTTCCCGGAGGAGGTGCGGCCGGTTACCTGCATCACCCTGGACGCCGACGAGATCAAGTCGTTCATCAAATCCCACGACGGCTACGGCGTCATCAAGCCGCTGCAGGGCTCGGGCGGGCAGAGCGTGTTCGTGGTGACCCCCGACAGCGACGCCAACCTCAACCAGATGATCGACGCGGTGACCCGCGACGGCTATGCCATCGTGCAGGAATACCTGCCCAAGGCGGTCGATGGTGACCTGCGCCTGTTGACCCTGAACGGACGGCCGTTGATGGTCGACGGCCATTACGCCTGCTTCCGCCGCTACAACGACAGCGGCGATGCGCGCAGCAACATCACCGCCGGCGGCAAGATCGAGATGGCCGTGCCCGATGCCGATGCGCTGCGCCTGGCCGAGATCGTCGGGCCCAAGCTGATGCGCGATGGCATGTACCTGGCCGGGCTGGATATCGTTGGTGACAAGATGATGGAGATCAACGTCGATACGCCCGGCGGCATCAACATGGCCGAGGAGTTGACCGGCGTCGACTTCAGCAGCCACATCATCGGCGACCTGGAGCGCAAGGTCCGGCTCCGCGACCAGTACAAGCGCACCTTGAGCAACACCGAGCTGGCGATGATGTGATCGCCCGGATGTAAACGCGCCCGGCTTTGTCGAGTCCGCCACTTTGCATTCCACGCGGCCATCGGGTCTGATCGTGCTCCGGCCCCGCACGTGATTCCGATGGCAGACGACGCACGCATCAAGCTCGAACCTTCCTGGCGCTCCCGCGTCGGCGACTACCTGTTGCGCGATGAGATGCAGGCGTTGTCCGCGTTTCTTCGTCAGCGCCATGCCGGAGGTGCCCGGATCTATCCGCCCGGCCGGGACATCTTTGCCGCCTTCGATGCCACGCCGTTCGATGCCGTCAAGGTCGTGATCCTCGGTCAGGATCCGTACCACGGGCCCGGTCAGGCGCACGGCTTGTGCTTCTCGGTGCGACCGGGGGTTCCGGTTCCGCCGTCGTTGCTGAACATCTACAAGGAGATCGAACGTGACGTCGGTGTCGCCCGTCCCGACCACGGCTGCCTGCTGCCATGGGCCCATCGTGGGGTGTTGTTGCTCAATGCGGTGCTGACGGTGGAAGCCGGCCGTGCGGGTTCGCATCAGGGCAAGGGCTGGGAAGGATTCACCGATCACGTCGTGGACACGCTCAACCGTGAACGTGAGGGTCTGGTATTCCTGTTGTGGGGCAGCTACGCGCAGAAGAAGGGCCAGATCATTGATCGCCAGCGGCACAAGGTCCTGAAGGCGCCACACCCGTCGCCGCTGTCGGCCCATCGCGGGTTTACCGGCTGCGGGCATTTTTCCGCCACCAACCAGTACCTGTCTCGACGCGGCCAGGCACCGGTCGACTGGTCGCTGCCAAGCACCGCGGCACTTGCCGGGACCGCTGCTGATGACCCCGATTCGGCCAGTGCGGTTTGATCGGGAACTCACGCCGCCGCTGGCAGTCTGTAGCTACGAGAATCTTGGCGACTGTCCCATGAACGGAACACTGCCGCCCAATCGATCCATTAGCACACACCCATATAGCCTGCTAAAATGCGCCCCATGACTGATATCGCCATTGCCAATCCTCTTGTATCCAACAGCTTGCCGGTTCCCAGTGCGCTGGGATCGCTGGATGCGTACATCGGTGCGGTCCACCGCATCCCCGTGCTCACCGTCGAGAACGAGCAGGCGCTCGCACGCCGCTTCCTCGGTGAGGAAGACCTCGGCGCCGCGCAGGAGCTGGTCCATTCGCATCTGCGCTTCGTGGTCCATGTGGCTCGCGGCTACAACGGTTACGGGTTGGCGCTGGGCGACCTGATCCAGGAAGGCAACATCGGCCTGATGAAGGCAGTCAAGCGTTTTGATCCCGACCAGGGCGTGCGCCTGGTCAGCTTTGCGGTGCACTGGATCCGCGCCGAGATGCACGAGTTCATCCTCAAGAACTGGCGCATCGTCAAGGTCGCCACCACCAAGGCGCAGCGCAAGCTGTTCTTCAACCTGCGACGCAGCAAGAAGCGCCTGGGCTGGATGAACGCCGAGGAGGTGCGGGTGGTTGCACGCGACCTCAACGTGTCCGAGCGTGAAGTGCTGGAGATGGAGTCGCGCCTGTCCGGCCGGGACATCGGCTTTGACGCGCCGGCCGCGGACGACGAAGAACGCGCCCCGCCATCGCCTGCCGCCTACCTGCGTACCCACGACGAGGACCCGTCGCAGATCTACGAGCGCGAGGACCAGGAAGACCACCAGGTGGGCCTGCTCCATGAAGGTCTGGCAAAACTCGACGAGCGCTCCCGCGATATCGTCGCCCGGCGCTGGCTTGGCAACGAGAACAAGGTGACCTTGCAGGAGCTGGCCGACGAGTACGGCGTATCCGCCGAACGGATCCGCCAGATCGAGGCCAACGCGATGAAGAAGATGCGCGCCTTGTTCGCCGCGTAGGAATGACCACGACATCGCAGTGATTCACAACGGCCCGGGAAACCGGGCCGTTTGCGTCTGGGTGGCAAGTTTAAAAAAAGCCGGGGCTCGTCCGCGTTTTTGCCTGTCATCCCCGCGAAGGACTCGTCATCCCCGCGAAGGCGGGGATCCATGGACTTTGATATTCAAGCACTCAATGCTCATGGTGTTGCACTTCGATATTGAGAATTCCCGGTAAGGACCGGATATCGGGCGGACTGTTCGAAGCTCCTGGTCGGAAGCACGGGCTGGCAATGATGACGGTGGTGATGCGCTAGGCTCGTCGCAAACCGCATGGAGCCTTACCGATGGCCGATACCGACAAGCGCATTGCCCTGCTGATCGACGCCGACAACGCGCCGGCCGCCAAGATCGACGTCATTCTGGCCGAGGTCGCCCGCTACGGCGTGGCCAACGTGCGGCGCGCCTATGGCGACTGGAAGAATCCGCATCTGAAAAGCTGGGAGGCCTGCCTGCACGAGTATGCGATCCGGCCGGTCCAGCAGTTCGCCTACAGTCGCGGCAAGAACGCCTCGGACATGGCGATGGTGATCGACGCGATGGACCTGCTGTACGCGCGCAACCTGGATGGTTTTGCGATTGTGTCCAGCGACGCCGACTTTACCCCGCTGGTGATGCGGCTGCTGACCGACGGGGTCAAGGTGTATGGCTTCGGCGAGAAGAAGACGCCCGACCCGTTCGTCAACGCGTGCTCCAAGTTCACCTACGTCGAAGCGCTGGGCCAGCGCGAGCAGGTCGGCGCGACCACCGCTACCCAGGCCAGCAGCGGTTCGGCGCTGCGCGGCGATGCGCGCCTGCTGCAGATGTTGCGTGGCGCGGTCGACTCGGCCAGCAGCGACGATGGCTGGTCACGACTGGGTGCGGTCGGCCAGCAGATCGGTAACCAGGCCTCGTTCGACTCGCGCAACTACGGCTATCGCAAGCTCAGCGACCTGATCGAGGCGACCGGCGTTTTCGAGGTGCGGCGTGACGAGCAGACCGTGCTGGTGCGGGAGAAGCCGGCGCGTACCGCCGCCAAGAAGGCCTCGGCGCGAAAGAAGGCGGCGCCGGCAACACGGGCTGATCAGTAAAGATCGACCGGGTCGACGTCCAGCGACCAGCGCACCTTGCGCGCTTCCGGCATCGCGTGGATGGCCGGCAATGCGGCATCAAGGGCGGCGTGCAGGCTCCGGCGTCCGGGTGACGACAGCAACAGCTGGCTGCGCTGGTAGCCGGCGCGACGCGGCATCGGGGCCGGCAACGGGCCGCTGAGTTCCAGGGTTGCGTCCGCTTGGGCTTCAATGGCCAAGCGCGCCGATTGCAGAAACTTATCGGCCAACTCGACCCGCTTGGCTTCCGCCCGCAACATGGCCAGATGGGTGAACGGCGGCAAGCCTGCGGCTTCACGCTGTCCCAGTTCTGCGCAGGCGAACGCGCCATAGCCGCCGCTCAGTAGCGTGGCCAGCAAGGGGTGCTCGGGATGGTGGGTCTGCAGTACGACCTGGCCGGGCTTGTCGGCACGTCCGGCGCGACCGGCGACCTGGATCAGCAACTGCGCGAGTTTCTCCGGCGCGCGGAAATCCGCACTGAACAACCCCTCGTCGATGCCGACCACGGCCACCAACGTCAGGTTCGGCAGGTCGTGGCCCTTGGCCAGCATCTGGGTGCCGATCAGGATGCCGGGATGGTTGCCGAACTGCGCCAGATGTTGTTCCAGGGCGTCCCGGCGGCGGGTGGTACCGCGGTCGATTCGCAGCACCGGCAGGTCGCTGAACCGCTCGCGTAGCGCCTCTTCAATCCGTTCGGTGCCCGCGCCTTGCGATTGCAGCGCCAGCCCGCCGCAGTCCGGGCAGGCATTGGGGGCCGGCCGACGCGCGCCGCAGTGGTGGCATTGCAGTCGCCTGCCGGAAGCATGCACGGTCATCGGCGTGCCCTGGGTCGGCGTGCTGCAGCGCTGGCATTGCGCGCTCCAGCCGCAGTCGTGGCACAGCAGCACCGGTGCGTAACCGCGGCGGTTTTTGAACACCAGTACCTGGCCGTCGGCGGCCAGTGCCTGCGCGACCGATTCCAGCAGTTCCGGCGACAGTCCCGCCTGCAGCGGCCGCTTTCGCACGTCCAGCACCCGCACCCGGGGCGGCCGGGCATTGCCGGCGCGCTGGTGCAGCCGCAGGTGGGTGTGGCGGCCGGTTTGCGCGTTGTGCAGCGATTCCAGCGACGGGGTGGCACTGCCCAGTACGATCGGCACGCCCAGCGCCTTGGCCCGCACCAGCGCGAAGTCGCGCGCGTGGTAGCGGATCCCGTCAAGCTGCTTGAAGCTGCTGTCGTGCTCCTCGTCGAGGATGATGATGCCGGCCTCGGGCAGCGGCAGGAACACCGCCGAGCGCGTGCCGAGGATGACCCGCGCCTCGCCGCGCAGACAGGCGGTCCAGGTGCGCGCGCGCTCGCCATCGGACAAACCCGAGTGCAACAGGTGCACCGGTACCCCGAGGCGGGTGCGAAAGCGGCCGAGCAGCTGCGGGGTCAGTCCGATCTCGGGTACCAGCACCAGTGCCTGACGGCCGCGCGCGAGGCAGTCGGCGATCGCGTGCAGGTAGACCTCGGTCTTGCCGCTACCGGTGACCCCGTCCAGCAGGAAGGGTGCGAACTCGTCACGACCGGCCAGCAGCGCGTCCACTGCGAGCTGTTGCTCGGCGTTCAAGGTCGGCCCGGCGGCTGGATGGGCCAGTTGTTGCGATGGCGCGATGGCGATCCGCTCGGCCAGCCCGCGTTTGGCCAGCGAGCGCGCGGCGCTGCGCCAGTCCGTGATTGGCAGGTCGAGTGCATCCTCGGGCACCGCACCCGCTTGCAGCCGCTCGGCCAGTTGTCGGGGTCGTCCGGCGCGCATCCCGTCCAGCGCAGTCTGGCCGGCCGGGGTCAGTTGCCACGCCCACGCATGGGTGTCGGGCAGCGGCTCGCCATGGCGCAGTGGCCCCGGCAGCGCCGTGGCGAATACCTCGCCCAGCGGCGCGTGCGCATAGCGGGCCAGCCAGCGTAGCGAGGCCAGCAATTCACCGCTGAATAGCGGCGCGGGATCGAGAACTGCCAGCACCGGCTTCAGGGCCGGTGCGCCGGGCTCGGCGTCGGTGCCCAGCGCCGCCACCACGCCGATCCGTTCGCGTGGGCCAAAGGGCACCCGCACGCGGCTGCCGACACTGGCAGGCGTGCCTGAATCGGGCGCCAGATAGTCGAACAGTCGCGGCAATGGCAGCGGCAGTGCGACGCGTACGACGTGCGGAACGGGCGGGTGGGCAGGCATCACCCCAGTCTAGCGGTCGGCCCCAATTCACCGGAGTCAAGGGTGGGTGAAGTTGCAGGCCATTGTTGCCTGAACCGTGACGAAGTGTGCGCAAGCTCCCGTTTTTGAAGGGGTTTGTCTTTATCCACATTAGCTGTGGATAACTCTGTGGATGGGACCTCGGCAATATTGCGTGATCGCGACGGCACAAGCCCTTCAGCTGAGTTGATGAAAAAAGCGCCAAACCAGATAAACCCATGGAAATCATAAGGTTGTCCGTGAAACATCGCTGAAATATGGCATCGATAAAACTGAACAGAGCGTTTATGTCAAAACGATGACCGCTGTGCACAACCGTTTTCGGTTGCAGCCCGCATCCCGCTTCGTTCGTGGCGCTTTGGGGGGTTTGTCAAGCCGTCCCGTGCCGCCAGCGGCTGGTTATGATGACGCCATGCCGAAGTTGTCCCGATGACCAACCCCCAACCCGACAATCCGCGACTCACCGGGCGCACCCCAGCGTCGCCCGCGTTGGCGGCGTTCCTGCGTGGCGTGGAGCGGCGGGGGGCGGTACTGGCGGAACTGCAATGTGGCGATGCGGATACTGGCGACATTGCACTCGGCGCGACGATGGCAAAGTTTCGGCTCCAGGCCGGTGAATGGGCCATGGGCGAGTGGCCGTGGCGCTTCTGGGCGCTGCTGTTGGCGGAGCCGGGGTTACACACACGGGACCAGGTTCCGGCGGCGATCGAGCTGGAAGCGACCGACCGTCTGGCGGCGATGGGCAGTGGTCCCCGCGCGGCGCTGCTGTTGCGGCTGGCCGCCGGGCTGGGGGAAGCCGATGCCGCCGCGGTGTTTGCGATCAGCGAAGCGACCTATCGCCTCGCCTTGCAGCGGGCACTGCCGCATCACGCCGACGGCCGTGCCGACCCGCGGGCCTGGCAGCGCCTGCGGGAGCAGACCCACCGCCGGATCAAGACCCTTCCGCCGGAGCGACTGGCGAGGCTGGGCCAGATGCGTGAATCAGCATTGCGCGGCGATGCCGCGGCCGGACCGGACACCGCCGGCGGACCGGTGTGGGGTAGCGTTGGGGCGCCGACAGCTCGACCGCGGTGGTTGATGCCGGTGTTGTGGAGCGCACTGGCGCTGTGCGCGCTGGCGTTGGCGGTCACGTTCTGGGAACCAGCCCGCACCGCGCTGGAAGGGCCACCCGCAGGCTCGGTGTGGAAACGGACGTTGCCGGCACAGTCGCCGGCCTCTCGCTACGATGCCGATGCGGGCCTGGTGGCTCACCGCGATTTCGAGTTGTTGGCCGATCCCGACGGCGAGGTCCAGGCACAGCGACTCGGCTTCCATTCGTGGCTGGCCGCGCGCGGTGTCAGCACGTCGTTGCCGGGCGCCGAGGCCGGCCTCAGCCGGAAAACATCGGCCAACGGTAATGTCTCGCCGCCCGACATCGACAGCACAGGGGAGACCGCTGATGAACCGTAGTGGCCGCTGGTCGCGCTTGGCTGCAGGACTGCTGGCACTGCTCGCGACTGCGACTGCCAGCGGCACCGCGCAGGACCGTCCGCCAGTACTGGACGACTTTGCAAACGTCTTGCCGCAGCTACAGCCCGAGGCACGCGCCCGGCTGCAGCGCCATGCCGGGCAATGGGCCGGTTGGAGCGAAGCACGGCGAGAACAATTCCGGCAGAGTGCGGCGCAATGGGAGGCGTTGTCCCCGGCCGAACGTGACGCGCGCCGCGAGCGTCATGCGGCCTGGCAGGCGATGCCGGCCAGTGAACGCCGGCAGGTAGCGGCCGCCGCTGCGGCGTATGCGACGCTGCCGGCGGACCAGCAGCAGGCGTTGCGGAGCGAGTTCGACGCGCTTGACCGCAGTGAACGCCGCGGCTGGATGCTGGGCCCGGCCCTGGGCGCCGACTATTCCGCGTTGCAGCCGCTGCTGGCACAGGTGCCCGAGGCCGAACACAAGGCATTGTTGGCGGTACTGCGGCAGTTGACGCCGGTCCAGCGCCGCGACCTGGCGGTACTGGTCCAGCGTACGCCGCCGCAGGAGCGCGCCCGCGTGCGAAGCGAGCTGGTATCCACCGCCGCGAGCAATCGCGACGACTGGTTGTGGGACCGGCTGCACCGCTGAGCGGCCGCCGACGCGTCGCTCATGCGTGCGCCAATTGGGCGAGAAACATCAGCATCGTCGCGGCCATCAACAGCACGAAATAGATCAGGCCGATGACGACGTATTTGACCAGCGTCATCCACCAGCCTTGCTGGTAAACCCGCTTCTGCATGAGCAACAGGTAGATCGGCATCCATACCACCACGGCGGCGAACAGCACGCCCAGCGCGACCCCCAGCCAACTCGCCAGTGGCGCCAGCCAGGAGTTCAGCGACGACAGGACGAAGGTCAGCGTCAGCGCGATCAACAAGAACACATGGCTGTACAGCGCGACCACCAGGTGCTCCATGTACAGCCGCCGCTTGAACAGATAAGCCAGCTTCAACATCAACGCGAACACCGGCACCAGCAGGAACAGCGCGGACGGTGCTGCCGACATCAGTACTTGCAACCACACGTCCAGGGTGGCTCCGTCCATCGATTGCATGTTGGTTTCGATGTTGCCGATCTTGCCGTTGAGCCAACGGTTGGCGAAGTCCGGCCACCAGCCGATCACGAACGGATTGGTCTGCGCGTCCCATTCACCGCTGTGGCCGAACAGATTGATCTGCACACGCTTGGGTTTGGATTCCGCGGTTTCGGGTATGCCGACCAACGCCTGCGCAGCATCGTCCACGGGCGCACCGGTCAGTTCGACCACCCGGTTTGCCGCCGCCGCGCGCACCCGCACTTCGGCGGTCACCAGCAGGGTGTCCACGCCGATAGCCTGGCCGGCCTGCTCACGGGCCTGCTCGATGTCGGCGACCAGTTGGTCGCGGATGCGCTCGACCGCCGCGGCGCTGGTTGCCGCGTCGATTGCCGCGACGCCCTCCGTCGTTGTCGTGCTTTCGTCGATATGCACCGTCGCCGCGCCGATGAAGAAGGCCAGCACACTGAGGACCACGAACAGCCGCAGCGGCGCGATGTAGCGCTGGCGGTGCCCGGCGAGGTAGTTGATGGCCACCCGGCCCGGCGACATCAGGTCGCGCAAGGTGCGGAACACCCGGCCGTCGAGGTGCCAGAACGCCTCGAAGAATTCTTCCACGGCGTGTCCGGCGTGGCGGATCGGGTTGTGCGACGACTGCCCGCACTGATGGCAGAACTCGCCCTGCAGTGTCGCGCTGCAGTTTTCACAGTGACTGGCGTCGTGATGGGTCGCGGATTTGCTCATGGCGGGCGTTGTTCACGGGTCGTCATAGGTGAGCCGGTAAGATAGCGTCCCGTCGCGACCCGGCGCCAGCGCCCGACACCGGTTCGGGGCGCGGCTGCAGTTGCGCCCCGGCTTTCCCATGTCGTCCTCCCCACATCCCAGCGTTGCGACCCCGGTCGCCGCTTCGCCGTCGCCGCGACTATCCGCAGAGATCCGCCGCACCGGGATTCTGGCCGCCCCGCTGGTGCTCGGCCATCTGGCCACCGGCCTGATCGGCTTTGTCGACGCCGTCATCGCCGGTCACCATGGCACTGACACGTTGGCGGCGGTATCGGTGGGCACCGCGTTGTTCTGGCTGCCGATGATGGTGCCGATGGGCACCTTGATGTCGCTGCCGCCATCGATCTCGCAGCTGGATGGTCGCGGACGTCGGGATGAGATCGGTGCGTTGTTCCGGCAGGCGCTGTGGCTGTCGCTGGGCCTGGGTCTGGTGTTGCTCGGTTTCCTCAGCGTGGTCGGCATGGCGTTGGAGCCGATGGGGATCGCCCCGGGCATTCGCGAAGGCGCGCGTGAGTTCCTAGGCGGGATCCGCTGGGGGGTGCCGGCGCTGACCTTCTATCTGTGCATGCGTTATCTGTGCGACGGGCTGCACTGGACCCTGCCGACCATGCTGTTCGGCTTCGGCGGGCTGCTGGTGCTGGTGCCGTTGGGGTATGTGCTGGCCTACGGCATGTTCGGCTTGCCCGAGCGGGGTGCGGCGGGGCTGGGAATCGCGTCGGCAATCATGATGTGGATCCAGGCGATTTCCTTCTTGCTGTATCTGCGCCGGTCCAGGCGGTTTGCCGGGTTGCGCCTGTTCGCGCGCTTCGACGCGCCGCAATGGCCGGCGATCCGCGGGTTGCTGGGCACCGGCCTGCCGATTGGGGTGACGGTGGCGATGGAGGGCGGCCTGTTCGTCGTCACCGCGCTGTTGATCGGACGGTTGGGCGAGGTGCCCGCGGCCGCGCACCAGATCGCGATCAACGTCGCCAGCCTGTGCTTCATGATTCCGCTGGGGCTGGCGGAGGCGACCACGGTGCGGGTCGGGCATGCACTGGGTCGCGGCGACCTCGACGGGGTACGTCGGGCGGCGTGGGCCGGCTACGCGATCGTGATGGGGACCCAGGCGATGTCCGGGTTGACGCTGCTGCTGGGCCATGACCTCGTGGTTGGCTTCTACACCGCCGATGCGGCGGTCGCCTCGGCGGCGGCGGTCTTGTTGTTGTATGCCGCCGCGTTCCAGTTGCCCGACGGCATCCAGGTCATCTCCGCAGGCGCGTTGCGTGGCCTGCGTGACACCCGGGTGCCGATGCTGATGGTGGCGTTCTCGTACTGGGCGGTGGGCATGCCGCTGGGCGGGGTGTTGGGGCTGGGCTGGGGCGGTCTCACCCCGGCGTGGGGGCCCCGTGGCATGTGGGTCGGCCTGATCGCCGGCTTGCTGGTCGCCTCGGTGTTGCTGGGGCTGCGATTGCTGTATTCGAGCCGGCCGGCGCGGCTGCGCCAACTGCTGGCATCGCCGC
This sequence comes from Lysobacter sp. A421, assembly GCF_054052145.1. NCBI lineage: Bacteria > Pseudomonadati > Pseudomonadota > Gammaproteobacteria > Lysobacterales > Lysobacteraceae > Lysobacter > Lysobacter sp. A421. Next base: position 422,180 of record NZ_JBSVRL010000002.1, read on the forward strand.
GGAAATGACCAATGATGGATGAATCGATGCCGCCGTACAGGTACGCTGCGCGCATCATCTTGGAGTGTCTGCAATGAACCAGGTTTCCCGTCGCGGCCCCATCGCCCGTTTTTTTGTCGGTCTGTGGGATGCGATGAACTTCACCCGCCGGCTGATCTTCAACCTGGTGTTCTTCGCCCTGTTGTTCCTGATACTGGCCGCGATCAGCGCCGGCGACCGTACCGAGCCATTGCTTGAGCGCACCACGTTGGTAATTGCGCCCGAGGGCACCCTGGTCGAGCAGTACAGTGTCGACCCCGCAACCCGTGCCTTTACCAAGGCGCTGGGGGCGAAAGGCGGTGAGGTGCAGCTGCGCGATGTGGTGCGTGCGCTGGATGAAGCCCGCGACGACAAACGCATCGAGCGCGTGGCGCTGCGGCTGGATCAACTGGCGGGTGGCGGCATGGCGTCGCGCCGCGCAGTTGCCGATGCGGTGGCCCGGGTCCGCGACAGCGGCAAACAAGTGGTCGCTTTTTCCGATTCGATGAGCCAGCAGCAGTACCTGATCGCCGCGCAGGCCGACGAGGTCTACCTGGACCCGATGGGTGGGCTGATCCTGGAAGGCCTGGGCCGCTATCGCCAGTACTACCGCGAAGGTCTGGAAGACAAGCTCGGCGTGGACGTGCACCTGTTCAAGGTGGGCGAGTACAAGTCGGCCGCCGAACCCTTTGTGCTGGATGCCGCATCGCCGGAGTCCAAGGAAGCCGACCTGTACTGGATGAACGACCTGTGGCAGCGCTACCTGGCCGACATCGGCACCGCCCGCGGGATCGCGCCGGCGCAGATGGCGACCGACATCGCCCAGCTCCCGGCCGGCATTGCCGCAGTGCACGGTGACCTGGCCCAGTACGCGTTGCAGCACAAGCTGGTTGACGGCTTGAAAACCCGCGAGCAGGTGGCCGACTTGCTGGTCGAGCGGGGCGTGGCCGATGAGGACGCCAGCGGCGGCTTCCGCCAGGTCTCGATGGACGGTTACCTGGCCCATCTGGACACCTCCTTGAAGGCGGTTGCCGATGTGCGGCCGCAGGTCGCGGTGGTGGTGGCTGCGGGGTCGATCACCGGTGGCGAACAACCGCCGGGCAAGATTGGTGGCGAGTCCACCTCCGCACTGTTGCACCATGCTCGCGACGACGAGAACGTCAAGGCGGTGGTACTGCGGGTGAACTCACCCGGCGGCGAGGTGTTCGCCTCCGAGCAGATCCGTCGTGAAGTGGTCGCCCTGCAGGCGTCCGGCAAGCCGGTGGTGGTGTCGATGGGCGACCTGGCGGCATCGGGCGGTTACTGGATATCCATGAATGCCGATCGGATCTATGCCGATGCCTCCACCATCAGCGGCTCGATCGGGATCTTCGGCATGATCCCGACCATCCCGCGCGCGCTCGACAAGATCGGCGTGCACACCGACGGTGTCGGCACCACCGCGTTTGCCGGTGCATTCGACATCACCCGCACGCTGGATCCGGCAGTCGGCGGGGTGATCCAGTCCGTGATCGAGAAGGGCTACCGCGACTTCATCGGCAAGGTCGCCAAGGCCCGCGGCAAGTCGGTCGACCAGGTCGACGAGATTGCCCGCGGCCGGGTCTGGAGCGGCGCGCAGGCCAAGGCGCGCGGACTGGTGGATGAGTTGGGCGGCCTGCAGCCGGCGATCGTCGATGCCGCCACCCGCGCCAAACTGGGCGAGGGCGATTACGCGGTGCACTACGTCGAAAAGGCCGCCACTCCGTTCGAGCAGTGGTTCAGCGGATTTGCCGGCAGCCGGGTCGGTGCGTACTGGCTGAGCGAGTCGGACCTGGTCCGAGGGATGATGGCCATGGCGTTGCCCAATAGCCAGGCCGACCTGGAGTTGCTTGGCGATGCCATGACACCGACCGCCGGCGTGCCGGTGAAGTCGCTGGCGTATTGCTTCTGCCGCCTGGACTAGCTGGGTAAGTCCGGCTAACCGCCGGCCTTCTCGATCGCGGCTCGCTGCGCGTCGGCCGCCTTCTGGGTGGCCTCCTCCACCGCGCGCGCCTTGTCCAGAGGCGCGTGGATGGCGTCATGCAGTTGGGTGTGCTCGGCCTGCGGCTCCGGCGGGCGCTCGGTGTCCGGGACGTCGGGCCGGTTGCATGCCGCCATTGCCAGCACGAGCGTGAACAACGCCACGCAGGAAACAAGGTTGAAAGCAGGTTTCAGAACCGGTGTCGGTGACATGAGCAGGCATCCTGATGGTGACCGACGCTATGCTAACGCGGTCGCGCAGGCGCGACCTGTCGCCGCAATGGCACGTGCCGGGTGGCATGCGCCCGGCGACACACGATGACGAACACAGGAGCAGGCATGGACCCCAAGCGTTGGCGACTGGACGGGCAGCTGGCACTGGTCACTGGCGGCAGCGCCGGCATCGGCCGCGCAATCGCGCGCGAGTTGCTGGGATTTGGTGCCGACGTGCTGCTCGCCGCGCGCAACAGCGCCGGCCTGGAAGATGCCCGGGCCGAATTGCTGGAGGACTTCCCGGAGCGCGATATCCAGGTATTTGCCGCCGATGTCGGCATCGAAGAAGAACGTCGCGCCCTGCTCGACTGGGTCGAGGACCAGGGTGATGGCGGCCTGCATATCCTGGTCAACAACGCGGGCGCCAACGTCAGCAAACCGGCCGGCGAGTACGCCGAGGACGAGTGGCGCGAGATCTTCGAGGTGAACGTATTCGCCGCCTTCGAGCTGTCCCGCTACCTGCACCCGTTGCTGACCCACCACGCCGCATCGAGCATCGTCAATGTCGGCAGCGTGTCCGGCCTGACCCACGTACGCACCGGCGCACCGTACGGCATGAGCAAGGCGGCGATGCACCAGATGACCCGCAACCTGGCCGTCGAGTGGGCCGAGGACGGCATCCGCGTCAACGCCGTCGCCCCGTGGTACATCCGCACCCGTCGCACCTCCGGCGCACTGGCCGATCCGGACTACCTGGACGAAGTCCTGCTGCGCACCCCGATCGGCCGCATCGGCGAGCCCGAAGAAGTCGCCGCGGCAGTCGCCTTCCTGTGCCTGCCAGCGGCCAGTTACGTCACCGGCGAATGCATCGCCGTGGACGGCGGGTTCCTGCGTTACGGGTTTTGAGCTGGCGTGCGGGGCGATTTCAATCACGTTTTGGTGATCAGTTCCCCAACGGCAAACTCAGCGTCTCCTTGACCTCCTCCATCACGATGTAGCTCTTTGAGTCGCGCACGTTGGGCATCGTCAGCAGGGTGTTGCCGAGCAGCTTGCGGTACGACGCCATCTCCGAGATGCGCGCCTTGATCAGGTAGTCGAAGTCGCCCGAGACCAGGTGGCACTCCAGCACATGGGGCAGGCGCAGGGCGGCGGCGCGGAACTCCTCGAAGATGTCGCCGGACTTGTAGGCCAGGCTGATCTCGACGTAGACCAGCAGCCCGGCGCCCAGCTGGTGTGGGTCCAGGCGGGCGTGGTAGCCGGTGATGACGCCGTCGCGCTCCAGTCGGCGCACCCGCTCGGTGCACGGAGTGGTGGACAGGCCGACGCGCTCCCCCAGCTCGGTGAACGAGATCCGCCCCTCCTGCTGCAGGATGCGCAGGATATTGCGGTCGATTTTATCTATGCCGCGGTTTTTACCGGCCATGAAAGTTCCAAAAATCGCCTGTATTGCAGTGATTTTGCCTGAGAATGGCGGGAAATACAGGGGGAAAGATTTGGCGATCATTCCTATACTCGCTGTCACTGATGTCCGGCGAATCATTCGCCGGGAAACCACCGGAAGGCGCGTGCGATGCGGGTATTGGTATTGGGCAGTGGTGTGATCGGCGTGTGCAGCGCGTGGTATCTCGCGCAGGCCGGCTTCGAGGTGACCGTGGTCGACCGTCAGCCGGCGCCGGCTCAGGAGACCAGCTTCGCCAATGCCGGTCAGGTGTCGCCGGGGTACGCCGCGCCGTGGGCGGCACCCGGGGTGCCGTTGAAGGCGTTGAAGTGGTTGTTCTCGCGTCACGCGCCGCTGGCGATCAAGCCCGGCCTGGACCCGAACCAGTACCTGTGGCTGCTGCAGATGCTGCGCAACTGCACGATCGATCGCTATGGGGTCAACAAGTCGCGGATGGTGCGCTTGTCGGAGTACAGCCGCGACTGCCTGGACGAGTTGCGTCACGAGACCGGCATGGATTACGAGGGGCGGCAACTGGGCACCGTGCAGCTGTTCCGGACCCAGCGGCAGTTGGATGACGCCGCCAAGGACATCGCGGTGCTGAAGCAATATGGGGTGCCGTACGAGTTGCTGGACCGTGACGGGATCGTCGCGGTGGAGCCGGCGTTGGCGGGCGTGACCGACAAGCTCACCGGTGCGTTGCGGCTGCCGCATGACGAGACCGGCGACTGTGAATTGTTCACCCGGCTGCTGGCGCAGCGTGCGCAGGCGGCCGGGGTCGAGTTCCGTTTCGGGGCGACCGTCGACCGGCTGCTGGCCGATGGCGGTCGCGTCACCGGGGTGAGCATCGACGGCCAGATCGAGCGCGCCGACCGCTATGTGCTCGCGCTGGGCAGCTACAGTCCGCAGTTGCTGGCGCCGCTGGGGATCAAGCTGCCGGTGTATCCGTTGAAGGGGTACTCGCTGACCTTGCCAATCACCGATGCGGCGATGGCGCCGACCTCGACCATCCTCGACGAGAGCTACAAGGTCGCGGTCACCCGTTTCGACCAGCGCATCCGGGTCGGCGGCATGGCCGAGGTCGCCGGTTTCGACCTGTCGCTGAATCCGCGCCGCCAGGCGACCCTGGAAAAGGTGGTCAACGACCTCTACCCGCACGGCGGCGACCTTGCCCGGGCGGAGTTCTGGACCGGCCTACGTCCGGCCACGCCGGATGGCACCCCGGTGATTGGCGCGACCGGTCTGGACAACCTCTATCTCAACACCGGCCACGGCACGCTGGGCTGGACGATGGCGTGTGGTTCGGGCCGCTACCTGGCGGACCTGATGGGCGGCCAGACGCCCCTGATCAGTGGCGAAGGGCTGGATATTTCGCGCTACGGCGGCCGTGCGCGCGGTTCGTCGTCGCTGGCAGGCCGCGCCTGATGCGCCCCGCTCAAGCGCTCATCGACCTGGACGCATTACGCCACAACTATCGGCTGGCGCGGGAGCTGGGCGGGCACAAGGCATTGGCGGTGGTCAAGGCCGATGCTTACGGTCATGGCGCGGTTCGCTGCGCCCGCGCATTGGAGGCCGAGGCCGATGGCTTCGCGGTGGCCTGCATCGAGGAAGCACTGGAGCTGCGCGAGGCCGGCATCCGCGCCCCAATCCTGTTGCTGGAAGGTTTCTTTGAAGCCGATGAGTTGGTGCTGATCGACCGTCACCAGCTGTGGTGCGTAGTGCAGTCCGAATGGCAGGTCGAGGCGATCGAGCGTGCGCGGCCGGCGCGGCCATTCAAGGTCTGGCTGAAGCTGGATTCGGGCATGCACCGGCTCGGCCTTTCAGCGTCGGCGTACCTGGACTGCCTGCGGCGGTTGCAAGCATTGCCGCAGGTGGCTGAGGTCGTCGCCATGACCCATTTTGCGCGCGCCGATGAACTCGGCAATGTGCGTACTGCCGAGCAGGTGGCGCTGTTTGAACAAGTCCTTGAGCAGGCGCGAACCGGTGTCGGTCCCGGGGCCGCGCCGGTCGATGCGTCATTGATGGCGGACGAGGGCAACGGAACCCGGCTCGATCTTCCTCGGGCCTTGGCCACCAGTGTGGAAAATTCGGCGGCGCTGCTGGGCTGGCCCGGCGTGGACGGCGAGTGGGGCCGTCCGGGATTGATGTTGTACGGGGCCAGTCCGTTCGATCAGCCGCATCCGGTCGCGGAGCGCCTGCAGCCGGTGATGACGGTCCAGTCGCAGGTGATCGGGGTGCGCGAACTGGCGGCGGGCGAGCCGGTCGGCTACGGCGCGAAGTTCGTCACCCGGCGGCCGAGCCGCGTGGGTGTGGTGGCCATGGGCTATGCCGATGGTTATCCGCAGTTCGCACCCAATGGCACCCCGGTGGCGATCGATGGTCAACCCGGTGAGGTGATCGGGCGGGTATCGATGGACATGCTGACAGTGGACCTCACCGACCATCCGGCGGCAGGCCTGGGCAGCCAGGTCGAGCTGTGGGGCAAGCAGGTGCGTGCGGCCGACCTGGCGCGCCATTGCAGCACCAGCGCCTATCAGTTGCTGTGTGGGTTGAAACGGGTGCCACGTCGTTACCTAGGCGACTGAAAGGCGCTCCAACTGCCCGAACAATCCGGCTTTTACTCGCCATTCCAGTGAAGGCAGAGATCCATTTTTGCTCGCCATCCCCGCGACGGCAGGGATCCGTTTTTTGCTCGTCATCCCCGCGAAGGCGGGGATCCATGGACTTTGATGTTCACGCGCTTAACGTCCCTGGACTCCCGCCTTCGCGGGAGTGACGGCAATGGTTCCGGCACTTCCTGGCGAGTGGGAGTGACGGCGATGGTCAGGCACTCCGGCGAGCGCGCTTATCGGCGGCAGGTGCTGGCATCCACGATCGCGCCGATCCGCTCGACTTCCGCGCGCGTGCCCGCCGGGTCCGGTGCGCGACCGAACTGCAACATCGCCTCGGTGTCATTGAGGTACTTGCGCCATTGCTCGCACAGCTGGTCCTCGGCGACCGGCTCGCAGTGGTCACGCTTGATCTCGCACGCGACCCCGGCGCCGGCCGCCGGATCCCCGCCCAGTCCGGTGGTTTCCAGCGGCGCGCAACGCTCGGCCGGGACGGCGTTGTCGGTCAGCAGGATCTGGCGGTCCCAACTGCGGCAGGAAAACAGCGGTGGCGGTGGCAGCAAGTCGGCCGGCGACGGGTTGGAACCGGTGTCCAGGGCGGGCTCATCGGGATTGCCGGGTTCGCCGGCCGCAGTGGCCGCGTCCGCCGTAGCGATCTGGCCAGCGGCCGGATCAGTGATCGGCAGTAACGGCACCAACGGACCCACCGGACCCACCGCGACTGGTGGTGCCGGTGTCGGCCGCTCGGTTTCAATCACCCGGCGTTGCTGCTGGCTGCCCTTGGCGCACGGGATGTCGTTTTGCACGCTGACGGCGCCAGTGGCGTCGGTACAGCGGTAGATGACCACCGAATCCTGTGCGGCGGCGGCACCGGCCAGCAGGCCCAGCAGCAATAACAGCGCCGCGCGCATCAGCCGGACCTGCAGTCGTTGACCAGGCGCGCATCGATCTGGCGCTGCTCGGCATCGATCTGGCGGCGCTCACTCTGCATTGCGCTGTTGTAGCGTCGGCCGAGCTCCCAGCGCCGGTCCCGCAAGTGGTTGCACACCTGATCTTGTGGCAGCCGGTGACACTGGTCGCTGATCCAGCTGCCCGGCGATAGGCCAAGTCCGGCCATCGGCGGGCGCACTGGCAAGCCGGGGGCACTCCGCGAGGGTTCTGGCGTTGGCCTGCCGACGCTGTCGAACTTGAAGCGACTGACCTGACGTTCGCTGGGAGCCGGCCGGTGCGCTGGGACGGCAGGAGGGTAGCCAGGTCGTCCGACCCGACCGGACCGTGGATAGACCGGGTAGCCCAATGTCCACAGCGGTACCCAGCGCGGATTGCCGGCGGGGTTGTCGCTGGTGTAGCGCTCGCCTTCGTGCGTGACGCATTGGTAAACCGGCTGCGGCGGCTGGATCACGATCACCTGCGGCGATGCCTGCACGGCGGTTGAGGTGGCGGGCGTCGGGATGGTCGTCGTCGCTGCGTCGGCAGCCGGCCGGGGCGGTGGGTCCCGGGGTCGCACCATGTCGACGCGTTGCTGTTGTTGTCCGTTCGCGCACGGGGTGTCGCGCAGGCTCAGTCGTCCTTGCCCATCGGTGCAGCGGTAGATGGTGATCCCGTCGTTGCCCGAAGCCGGGGCCGCACTTGCAAGCGTCAGGGCGACAATGCCGAACAACGAGGGCCAGATGGGTCGATGCATGGCGCCATCTTGCCCGCTCCGCGATGAACGCGAAAGCGACGCCGGGGCGTCAATCGCGCAAGGTGGTGCCGCTGCGTGCGTCGCGGATCGTGGTCGGTGCGTTGCGACCGCCGGTGGTGCCTTGCACGAGTGCATCGACCTCGTCCAGCAGCGCCGGGTCCAGGGTGTCGCGCTGGAGCGCCGGTGGCCGACCCGCGAGGTTGGCGCTGGTCGATACCAGCGGACCGCCGAACGCGGCACACAGCGCAACCACGGTGGGGTGCGCGCTGACCCGGACGGCGACACCGGCGTGACTGCCGGTGATCCAGCCGGGCACCTGCGAGGTTGCCGGCACGATCCAGGTATCGGGGCCCGGCCAGCTGCGCAATACCGGCTCGCGGCAGCCGGCCGGCAGGGCTTTCCAGTCGAGCAGCCCGTCCAGCTGCTCCGTGGATCCGGCGATCAGGATCAGGCCCTTGTCGACGGCGCGTTGCTTGATACGGAGCAGCCGAGTGACCGCGTCGCCATCGAAGGGATCGCAACCCAGGCCCCAGACCGCCTCGGTCGGGTAGATGATGATGCCGCCCCGGCGCAGGGCGGCGACCGCGGTGGAAACGTCGGGGGACGGAGACATGCGGGAAGCATAGCGCTACGCGCGGTGAAGCAAGGCGCGAACGCGTCGGCGGCCGGCAGTTCCCGGGCAGCGCGACTCACGTCGCTGCTGCACCCGGGTGTTGCCGATGGGGTCAGCTGGCTGCGCTGACCGCCTTCTTCACGACCTTCTTGGCGACGGTTTTCTTGCTTGCCTTTTTCACCGTCTTCTTTGCGGCCTTCTTTGCGACTTTTTTCACGGCTTTCTTGGCCGGGGCCTTTTTCACGACTTTTTTCGCCGCCGCCTTCTTCGCGACTTTTTTGGCCGGCGCCTTCTTGCCGAAGCCCTTTCGCATCGGCTTTCCGGTCTCCTCCATCAGCTTGATCACTTCTTCCAGCGTCAGTGAAGCCGGCTCGCGATCCTTGGGGATCTTGCCGTTGAGCTTGCCGTCGCTCAGGTACGGGCCGTAGCGGCCGTTCAGGACCTGGATGTCGCTGCCGTCGAACTGCTTGATGATCCGGTTGCGCGCGATCTCTTCCTTCTCCTCGATCAGGAAGATCGCCCGAGCCAGCTCGACCTTGTACGGGTCGTCCTCCTTGGGCAGCGAGGCATAGACGCTGCCGCGCTTGGCAAACGGGCCGAAGCGGCCGATACCGACACTGACTTCCTCGCCGTTGGACTCACCCAGCAGGCGCGGCATCTTGAACAGCTCCAGCGCGTCTTCAAGGCCGATCGTATGCATGCTCTGGCCAGGTCGCAGCGAGGCGAACTTCGGTTTGTCCTCGGCGTCCTCGGCGGTGCTGCCGATCGCCGCATAAGGCCCGTAGCGACCCAGCCGGACGCTGACCGGCTTGCCGGTCTTGGGATCGGTGCCCAATTCGCGCGCGCCGGTGGCCTGGTTGCGGTCGACCGATTCCATCTTCTCGTCGACCATTTCCTTGAACGGCGTCCAGAACCGCTCCATCAACGGCACCCACTCCTCCTCGCCGCGCGACACCGCATCGAGTTCGTCCTCGAGCTTGGCGGTGAAGTCGTAGTCGACGTACTGGGTGAAATGGCCGGACAGGAAGTTGCTGACCGCACGGCCAACATCGGTCGGCCGGAAGCGGCGGCTTTCCAGCTCGACGTACTTGCGATACAGCAAGGTGGCGATGATCGAGGCGTACGTCGACGGCCGGCCGATCCCGTATTCCTCCAGGGTCTTGACCAGCGAGGCTTCGGAGAACCGCGGCGGTGGCTCGGTGAAATGCTGGTTGGCCTGGATGGCCTGGACCGGAATCCGGTCGCCGGTCTTCATGGCCGGCAACTTGCGGCCCTCATCGTCGGCATCGGTGGCCTTGGCGTCCTTGCCTTCCTCGTAGACGGCCAGGAACCCCGGGTTGACCACGGTAGTGCCCGAGACCCGGAAGCTGTGCTCGCTGCCGGCAGCCAGGTCGACCGAGACCGTATTGAGGATCGCCGGGATCATCTGGCTGGACACTGCGCGTTTCCAGATCAGCTCGTACAAACGGCGTGCGTCGTCTTCCAGGAAGCTGGCCATCTGCGCCGGTGTGCGCAGCGCGGACGTCGGCCGTATCGCCTCATGGGCTTCCTGTGCGTTCTTGGCCTTGGACTTGTAGACGTTGGGCTGGTCGGGCACCGCGCCGGTGCCGTAGTCGCGCGCGATCACGTCGCGGATCTCCGCGACCGCCTCGATCGACAGGTTGACCGAGTCGGTACGCATGTAGCTGATCAGCCCGACGGTGCCTTCCTCGCCACCCAGCGCCACGCCCTCGTAGAGCTTCTGGGCGACCTGCATGGTGCGCTTGGTGGTGAAGCCCAGCTTGCGCGCGGCCTCCTGCTGCAGGGTGGAGGTGGTGAACGGTGCGGTCGGGCGGCGCTTGCGCTCCTTGCTGGTGACATCGGTGACCTGCAGCGCGCTGCCGGCGGCGCTGGTGATGCGCTGGCGGGCGGCTTCGGCGGTGTCGCCATCGGTGATGGTGAATTGCTCGAACTTCTTGCCGTCCAGCTTGGTCAGCCGGGCGCTGAAAGCCTGGCTGGGGTGTTGGCAATCGGCCTGGATCGACCAGTATTCCCGGGCCTTGAAGGCCTCGATCTCCAGCTCGCGCTCCACGATCATCCGCAACGCGGGTGACTGCACGCGACCGGCAGACAGGCCGCGCTGGACCTTGCGCCACAACACCGGCGACAGGTTGAAACCGACCAGATAGTCCAGCGCCCGGCGCGCCTGCTGCGCATCGACCAGGTCGGCGGCGATATCGCGCGGGTGTGCCATCGCCTCGCTGATCGCGCGCGGCGTGATCTCGGTGAATACCACCCGCTTGAGCAGCTTGTCCTCCAGCAAACCGCGCTCGCGCAGGATCTCGGCGATATGCCAGCTGATCGCCTCACCCTCGCGATCCGGATCGGTTGCCAGATAAACCGCTTCGGCTTTTTTGGCCGCCTTGGCAATCGCCTCGACGTGCTTCTCGTTGCGCTCGATCAGGTCATAGCGCATCGCGAAGCCGGCGGCGGGATCGACCGCGCCTTCCTTCGGCACCAGATCGCGCACGTGGCCATAAGAGGCCAGGACGATGAAGTCCTTGCCGAGGTACTTGTTGATCGTCTTGGCCTTGGCGGGCGACTCGACGATAAGGAGGTTCTTGGCCATTGCGGCACAGCCTTGTGGTCAGTGGCGGAGACGCGTCGTGGAGCTGACGCGGAAGAAAGACGTACTACAACAACGCCCGTGAACTGGCCGCGGACACGAGAAAATCGCTTTCCAGTGGAATCATGCCGCGGACGCCGCTGTCAAGTATTTCAGTGCACGGGCTCGGGCTCTTCCTCGAACATCTGGGTTTCCATCCAGGCGTAAGCCGCTTCGCTGCCGGGCTGGTTGAACAGCACCATCAGCACCACCCATTTGAGGTCGTCCAGGTCGATCTCGTGCTGGTCCAGCGCCATCGCCCGGTCGACCACCAGCTCTCGCTGGCCGGCGTCGAGGATCCGGTGCTGCTCCAGGAACAACAGGAACCCGCGGCAGTCGGTATCCAGGCGGTCCAGCTCGGGGCCGGCGTAGACGCGGGTGGGGCCGTCGGCGCGCAGCGGGCTGGCTGCGGGTCGTTGGCTGGCCAGCGCATCAAGCCACTCGAACGCCTTGTTGATCTCGGCAGGACTGAAGCCGGCCTGGCCCAACTCTTCGAACAGAGGGCCGCTTTGCAGGTTTTCACGGTCGCGAACCAGATCCGCGTCTTCGGTGAAGTAGTGTTCAAACAGGTACAGCAGGACGTCCAGGATGCTTTCTTTCATTTCCCCTCGGCCTGCGCCGCTGTTGGCGCGGTGGGTCAGGAGTTGTTGGGACCGCCGGGCGCGTCCGGAGGACGGTTTCAGCGGCTGCGGTAGTACCGGCCGTGCTGCGTGACCACGCGACCCTCTAGCTCCATCGGCAGGAGCATGGATGACAGCTGCGCAGCCGTCAAACCGGTGCGCTCTACCAGTTGGTCCATGTCACAGGGATCGTGGCCCAGCGCTTGCCACAGTTCTTGCTGTTCGGCGCCAATGGCAGGGGCGGCGAGGATGGGATCGGTCTCGGTGGTGGCTTGACTCCCTGACGTGGGGGCGGACAACCGCTGGCGCAAGTCGTCGGCCAGATCACCGGCCGCCACTGCCACCAGGTCGATGACCTCTTGTGGGCGTTCCACCAGGCAGGCGCCGTCGCGGATCAGGCGATGGCAGCCACGGGCCAGCGGATTGTGGATCGAGCCGGGCAACGCCATCACCTCGCGGCCGTACTCACCGGCCAGGCGCGCGGTGATCAGCGCCCCGGAGCGATGGGCGGCTTCAATCACCAGGGTGCCGAGGCTCAGTCCGGCGAGGATCCGGTTGCGGCTGGGGAAGTGCTCCTTGCGCGGACCGGTTCCGGGAAGATGCTCGCTGATGACAGCGCCATCGGTGGCGATACGGGCACGAAGAGCGACGTTGCTGCGCGGGTAGGCAACGTCGGCACCCGTGCCCAGCACCGCCAACGTGACCCCTCCGACCGCCAACACGGCATGGTGGGCGGCGGTGTCGATCCCAGCCGCCATGCCACTGGCCACCGCCAGGCCCGCAGCGGCGAAGCGGCGACCAAACTCGGCGGCATTGTCGCGTCCGCCCGGCGTGGGTGAGCGGCTGCCGACCAGCGCGATCCCCGGCCGCCACAGCAGGCTGGGGTCGCCATCGATGAACAGCACCAAAGGCGGGCTCGGAATGTTTCGCAGCAAGGGCGGATAGTCGGGGTCATCCCAGCCCAGCAGGTGATGCCCGGGCTCGGCAAGCCAGGCGCGGGCGCGCTCGAGGGTTGCCGGTGCGGGGCCACGTAGCGCGGTGACTTGGGCGGTGTTCAGCCCGCAGGCCCGCCACAGCGGCGCGCCTGCGTCCAGCGCACGGGCAGGCGGGACTTGTTCAACCAGGCGCCGGCGCGGCTCGCACGGCCCGCCGCAGGCGACCAGCCGCAGCAGGGCTTCGCTACGTGCTGGACTGGTTGGATTGGCGCTGCCTGGATCGGCGCGACTGATGCTGAAGGGGTCGGGTTGGCTGGCATGCATCGGTCCAGCATCCGGCCCAAACAACGACGGCGCCCTCGGGCGCCGTCGTGTATCGCTGTAGGAAAACCCCGCGCGATGGATCAGCGCGTGGGGTCAGCGCGTTGGTCAGTATGGTGCATCCGGATGCTTGAGCTCGTAGCCGACCTTGATCGGGCGGATACCGTCCATCACCAGTGCATAGCTGACCTTGTCGAAGGTCCGGAACACCATCAGGTGGCCGGCGAATTCATCGGGCAGCCGGACCCGGTCGTTACGACCGAAGGTGTCCTCGCTGCGATCCCAATCGCCATTGGTGGTGACCCGGTCGGCCACTTCGGTGCCAACCCGCCAACTGGAGAACACGGTGCCGTTGTCGATGCCTTCACGGGCGCCGACAGATAGCGCTACCACGCTCTGCGGGCCGCCGGTACGCAACTGGTCAGCCACGGCCATCACCTGCGCGCGCCCATAGTCAAGTTGCTGGCGCGGCGGATGCGGGAAGAACTGCAGGTCGTACGGCTGCGCTTCCACCGGAATCAACCGGTCGCCGATGCGAACCTCGCGGGCGCTGGTGTCCAGCAACACGGTCGATGCCTCGATGCCGCCAACTTCGCCGCGAGTGACCGTGCCGGTGGCCTGCTGCATCAGCTCGAAACCGAGCACTTCCTGACCTTGGTCGGGGACCACTGCATTGGTCCAGTAGCCCTCGAAATCGGCGGAGCGGCGACCGCGGCTATCCAGCTCCTGGCCGTCAAACAGGTCGCAGCAGGCGACGCGGTCCAGATGCGTATAACGCTGGGTCGGCCGCACGACCGCATAACGCTGGCCCGGTGTTGCCTGGGCAAGGCCCTTGACGTAGATGACCTGGCCCTTCGCGCTGCGCAGCCGGTCTTCTTCCAGTCCGACCACATAGGGCAGGCTGTCGATCTCATCGACCACGCGCAGGTTTTTCAGGAACGGCTCGACCTGCGCCAGCGGTACCCCGGTTACCGGCGCGGCGGCGCGCGGCCCCGGCTCGGCGACGGTGACGCGGTTCAGATATGCCAGCGACAGCACATCGCCCGGATAAATCAGATGCGGATTGGCAACCTGTGGATTGGCCTGCCAGATCTCCGGCCACAGCCATGGCTTGTCCAGGAAAGTCCCGGCGATATCCCACAAGGTGTCACCCTTTTGCACGACATACGTGTCTGGGTGGTCGCCACGAATTTCGGCGGCCATCGCAAAGGTGGCAATCGTCAGCAACGCCACGGCCATTGCCGTGCGGATTGGTTTCAACATAATTGGTTTACCTGATTCCCCGTGCAGGTGCGTCCTGACGTCACAAAGCGACGCGGACGGGGCACTATAGCCTAGAAGAACCGCGCCAATGCAAGCGTCCGGCGTGTATTTGAGACGTTATAATGGGTCCACACCTTGTGGATGTGACCCACGCCCCCATTTTCAGAGCCATGGCCCAGCTACCCATCCTGGAGTTTCCCGATTCCCGACTGCGCACCGTCGCTGTCGATGTCGATCCTGCCCGCATCGTCTCCGCGCAATTCCAGCAATTGCTCGATGACATGTTCGAGACCATGTATGACGCCCCCGGCATCGGCCTGGCCGCCAGTCAGGTCGACGTCCACCAGCGGTTCATGGTGATTGACGTGTCCGACGAAGGTGACACGCCGATGGTGTTCATCAATCCGAAGATCACCGCGCGCGACGGGGAACAGGTCCATCAGGAAGGGTGCCTGTCGGTGCCGGGCATCTTTGCCGACGTCACCCGGGCCGAAGCGATCACGGTCGAGGCGATCGGTCGCGACGGAGTGCCGTTCGAGTTGCAGACCGACGGCCTGCTGGCGGTTTGCGTGCAGCATGAGATGGATCACCTGCTGGGCAAGTTGTTCGTCGATTATCTGTCACCGCTCAAGCGTGAGATGGTGCGCAAGAAGCTCGCCAAGGCCCGCCGCAACGCCGCGTAGGTATTGCAGGCCGCTCGATGGAACGATCCGGTGGAGTGCATGGTTCCAGGCCCAAACCGTCTGGCGTTCCCGTGCCGGCTGATAACGTGTCGGCTGATAAGATGACCCGATGAGAATCGTCTTCGCCGGTACCCCGGATTTTGCTGTGCCCAGCTTGCGCGCCGCCGCGCAGCGCAATGAAGTGGTCGCCGTGTATACCCAGCCCGACCGCCCTGCCGGACGTGGCCGCGGGTTGGCGCCGTCGCCGGTCAAGCGCG
Organism: Lysobacter sp. A421; assembly: GCF_054052145.1. NCBI lineage: Bacteria > Pseudomonadati > Pseudomonadota > Gammaproteobacteria > Lysobacterales > Lysobacteraceae > Lysobacter > Lysobacter sp. A421. The sequence goes on from NZ_JBSVRL010000002.1 coordinate 437,476, forward strand.
AGGCGTTGGCAAGCGGGATCGAGGTGGTGCAGCCGGAAAACTTCAAGTCGCCGGCCTCGCGCGAGGCGCTGGCCGCGTTCAAGCCCGACTTGCTGGTGGTGGTGGCCTACGGCCTGATCCTGCCGCAGGCGGTGCTGGACATCCCCACCCAGGGTTGCTGGAACGTGCATGCGTCCCTGTTGCCGCGTTGGCGCGGGGCGGCACCGATCCAGCGCGCCATCCAGGCCGATGACACGCGCACCGGCGTGTGCCTGATGAAGATGGACAAAGGCCTGGACACCGGTCCGGTGGTGCTGTCGCTGACGCTGGATATCGGTAGCGACGAAACCGGTGGCCAGCTGCACGACCGCCTGGCGGAGCTGGGCGCGCAGGTGTTGGCTGACGGCCTTGGCCTGTTGCGTGCCGGCATCCGTCCGATACCGCAGCCGCAGGCCGATACCGGCGTGACCTACGCGCACAAGCTGGACAAGGCCGAGGCCCGGCTGGACTGGTCGCGCCCGGCCGTCGAGCTGGCCCACAAGGTGCGCGCCTTCAATCCGTGGCCGATGGCCGAGGCGCAGGTGGCCGGCGAACGATTGCGCCTGCATGGTGCGATCGCGTTGCCGTTGGCGCACGACGCGGTGCCGGGCACGTTGCTGGCCGCCGGCCGCGATGGCCTGGATATCGCTTGCGGTGAAGGCGCCCTGCGCATCCGGGTGTTGCAACGCGACGGCGGCAAGGCGATGACCGCGGCCGATTACCTCAACGGCCGCGCCGAGCTGAGAACCGGATGATCCCCGCGACCGCCGCCGTGGCGCAGCCGGCGTGAGTCACGGCGCCGCACCCCGCGCCATCGCCGCCACCGTGCTTGATGCGGTGCTCCATCGCGGGCGCTCGCTGAAGGCCGAGCTGGCGGTCGCCCTGCCACCGCTGGTGGATCCGCGTGACCGTGCCCTGGTCGAGGCCATCTGTTTCGCCGTGCTGCGCCAACCGCAACGGTATGAGACCGCGTTGGCGAGGTTCCTCTCGCGTCCGCTGCCCAAGCGCGATGCCAAGGTACGCACCTTGTTGTACGCCGGTTTCGCCCAGCTCGATCCGCTCGGCTTGCCCGCCCATGCGGCGGTTGCCGCCACGGTCGAGGCGGCACGGATGCTGGGACACGAGCATCACGCCGGGCTGGTCAATGCGCTGTTGCGCCGCGCCCAGCGTGAGGGTTTGCCGGCCGTCGATCCCGGCGCGCATTGGCCGCCGTGGTTGCGCGACCGGTTGCAGCAGGACTGGGGTGACAAGACCCCGGCAATACTGGAAGCCAGCGCCAAGCCGGCGCCGATGTGGCTGCGGGTCAACGCGCTGCGCGGTAGTCGTGACGCCTACGCCGAGCGCTTGCGGGCAACCGGGGTGGACGTGGCCATCGATCCGTCATTGCCCGATGCGCTGCGACTGGAGGTCGGCGTGCCGGTGGCGGCATTGCCGGACTTCGACCTTGGGGCGGTCTCGGTGCAGGACGGGTCGGCGCAACAGGTGGCCGATGCACTCGCGCTGGCATCGGGTGCGCGGGTGCTGGACGCCTGTGCGGCGCCGGGCGGCAAGGCCGCGCACCTGCTCGAACGCGACCCGGCGTTGTCACTGGTGGCGGTCGAGATCAACGCGGCGCGCCTGCGCCGCATGCGTACCGGTTTCGCGCGGCTCGGCCTTGCCGGACGCGGACGCCTGGTCGCCGCCGATGCCACGGCGTTGTCGACCTGGTGGGATGGCGTGCCGTTCGATGCGGTGCTGCTGGATGCGCCGTGTTCGGCGACCGGCATCGTCCGGCGCCAGCCCGACGTGCTGATACACCGGCGCGAATCCGACCTGGTGGCATTGACGGCCCTTCAGGCGACATTGCTCGACGCACTGTGGCGAACGCTCGCGCCCGGCGGCGTGCTGTTGTATGCCACCTGCTCGATCCTCAAAAGTGAGAACGAGGCGCAGGTGGCGGCATTCCTCGCCCGCACCCCGGACGCCAGCGACGAGCCGCTTGACGATCGTTTCGGCCATACCAGCGGACCGGGCCGCCAACGCCTGCCGGGCGAGGGCGGCATGGATGGGTTCTTTTACGCGCGTTTGCGCAAGGCCTGAGGACAGCCCGTCATGCCATTGGTACGCATCCTCGGCCGTGACAACGGCGCCGGTCTAAGTCGCGACTTGACCTTGGTCGCCGGCTTGCTCGCCCGGGCCGGCAATACCGTCGAGGTGGTGGGTTTTGGCAATGAAAAAGGCATCCGCACCCTGCGCCAGGCGGGTATGTGGGTCGCACGCAGCTGGCAAGGTCGCGCCGACCTGCAGATCTCGCTGGAGCATGTCTATCCGTTGTCGCTGGGGTTGGCGAAACGCAACTGGCTGATTCCCAATCCGGAATGGTTCCGGGACCGGTGGTTGCCGGTGTTGCCGCGCTTTGACCAGGTCCTGTGCAAGACCCGCCACGCCCAACGGATCTTCGCGGACCTCGGCAGCCAGACCGCCTTCATCGGCTTCACCTGCGATGACCGCATGGACGCCACGGTGCAGCGCCAACCCGGGTTCTTCCATCTGGCCGGTCGCAGCCCGGTCAAAGGCACCGAGGTGCTCCTCGAGGCATGGAGGCGGCGTCCGGACTGGCCGAAACTGGTCGTGGTGCAAGGCAGGAAAACCGCCCGCCCCGGCCCGGCTGCCGACAATATCGAGCACCGCATCGGCCACATCGAAGACGGCGAGCTGCGGCGCCTGCAAAATACCTATCCATTCCATATCTCTCCGTCGGAGGCCGAAGGGTTCGGGCACTGCCTGGCCGAGGCGATGAGCGTGGGTGCGGTGACGTTGACGGTTGACGGCGAGCCGATGAACGAGCTGATCGAGCCCGGCCATGGCCTGTTGATCGCGCCGGCCCGGGTCGGTCAACTGGGCTTGGCGAAGCGCTACTACGTGGACGTCGAGGGCGTGGACACGGCGGTAGACCGTCTGTTGGCGCTGCCCGCCAGTGAGCGCGAGGCGATGGGCGCACGCGCGCGTTCTCGATTCCAAGCGATGGATCTGGCGTTCCGGCAGCGTCTGGTGGAAGAGGCAAGGGAGTCCTGATGTCGAAACGCTATCTGCTGTACGGGTCCGTCCGCTACGCCCTGGCCATCCTGCGCCCCTTGCAGGACGCCATCCGTGCCCGTGGCGGCGAGGCGGCGTGGTTCTTCGACAGTGACGGCACCGGCGCCGACGAGCTGGTGGAAGGCGAGCGCCTGCTCAGCAGCGTTGCCGAGGTGCGCGACTGGAACCCGATCGCCATATTCACTTCGAGCAACGCCCTGCCGCACTTCTTCCCCGGGGTGAAGGTCCAGACCTTCCACGGCTTCGATGCCGGCAAGCCGCGACACATCTACATCCGCGCGTTCTTCGACCTGTACTGCACGACCGGCCCGGATGACACGCGGGCGTTCCAGGCGCTCGCCGACAAGCTGGGCTACTTCAAGGTCACCGAGACCGGCTGGCCGAAGCTCGACCCGTTCCTGAAGGCCATCGAGGGACCGCTGCCACCCGTGCGCGAGCCTCCGGTGATCCTCTACCACTCCACCTTTTCGCCGTCCTGGAGTGCAGCGCCGATCCTTTACGACCAGGTCCGGCGGCTGTCGCGCGACGGGCGTTGGCGCTGGATTGTCAGCCTGCATCCCAAGACCGACCCGCAGGTCATCGCGAAGTACCGGGCGCTGGAGAACGAGAACCTGCGTTTCGCCGACAACGACAACATCCTCGAGCTGTTTCCGCAGGTCGACATGATGTGCTCGGACACCTCCTCGGCGCTCAGCGAGTTCCTGCTGACCGGCAAGCCGGTGGTGACCTTCCGCAACCGTCGGCCGGGGCCGCAGCTGATCGATATCAACGACCCGGCGCAGTTCGAGCCGGCGATCGAACGGGCATTGTCACGACCGCCGGAGCTGCTGGCGGCGATCCGCGCCTTTGCCGAGCGCCTCCATCCTTACCCGGATGGGTGCTCCAGCGAACGCACACTGGACGCGGTCGACGACTTCCTGGCCCAGGGCGGCGTTGCCCGCCTGCGCCGCAAGCCGCTGAACCTGTGGCGAAAGACCAAGATCCGTCGTCGCCTGAAGTACTGGGGGCCGCAATAATGCGCATCGTCCACCTGCTGCTGACCAGCCGCTTTGCCGGCAGCGAGCGCCACGCGCTGGAGCTGGCCGCCGCGCAGTCCGCGCAGCACGAGGTGACGCTGGTCCTGCGTCGCGATGGTGCCGACGGGCGCGCCGATGCCATCGCCCATCGGGTGGACCCGCGGGTCAAGGTCGAAGTGGTCGGGAACCTGTTGCCGTCACTGCAGGCGCGGCGGCTGCTGCGGCGCTTGCGGCCCGACGTCGCCCACGCCCACCTGAGCGCGGGATCGCGCGCGCTGCATGGCCTGGACGTCGGCGGCTGCCTGCGCGTCGCGACCCTGCACATCCGCTACAAAACGCGCCAACACGCGCCGCTGGATGGCCTGATTGCGATCGCGCCGTGGCAACTGGCCGATATCCCCGATGGGCTGCGGGAGCGCACGGTCCAGGTCGACAACTGGACCCTGCCGCGCCCGCCTGCCGCCGGCGCACGCGCCCGGTTGCGCGCCGAGCACGGCATCAGCGACGACACTTTCCTGATTGGCGCCTTGGGTCGGGTCGAGCCGGGCAAGGGGTTGGATGTGCTGGTGGAGGCGTTCCAGTGCGCTGGTTTGCCGAACGCGCGCCTGGCCATCGTCGGCCAGGGCAGCGCCTGGGATGCGGTGCGCAAACAGGCGGGCGCCGAGGTGTTGATGCCCGGCTTCGCGGAGCGGCCGGAAGACTGGCTGTCCGCGTTTGACGGTTTCGTCAGTGCCGCCCGGCGTGAACCCTTCGGACTGGTGTTGCTGGAAGCGATGGAAGCGGGCCTGCCGATCGTCGCGACGGCCAGCCAGGGTGCCCAGCACCTGTCCGCGCAACTGCGGTCCGCGCTGGTGCCGATTGACGATGCAGGCGCATTGGCCGGCAGCCTGCAACGAATGTGCGCGCAGGGCCAGCAGCGGATCGATTACCCGATGGATAAGTTCCGGATCGAGGCCAAGCTGGCGCAGGTTGAAGCGTTCTACCGTGATGGGCTGGCGCGCTTGCGCGGCGGCTGAATCACAACCGCAGTTGGTGAGGGCTGGCGCGTTTGCGTGGCGGCTGAGTCACAACCTCAGTGTCACCAGCGCAGTCGTCGATGCGCCAACTCGCCGGACAGTCGCTGGTAAATCGCCACCGCCTGCGCTTCGGGCACGAACCGGATCCGCAATGGCAGCGACGTCGCGCCGGCACCGGCGGTGTCCAGCCACACCGAAGCGGTACCGCAATAGCGGTCCAGCGGATTGCGCGACAACAGCAGCGCCTGCAGTTTGTCGATCTCGGCAAACCGCCAATGCCGGTCCAGCCAACCCTCGCGCACCGCGACCAGCTCGTCGCCCAGCGCCCAGGCGGCCCACGCCGCACGCCTTCGTGCCTTGAAGGCGGCCCACGGCAGCCACGCCAGCGCGAGCAGGCCCCAGAGGCCAAATTCCCATCCCAGCAGCGCAGCGGCCAGCAATGTCAGCGGCAATGACGGCAGCCATCGACGCAGCCAGCTGATCACCGGCACCGGCTGCCAGTCGAGCTGGTCCCACTGCCCGCGCGGCAGCAGGTTGTGGATCAGGTCGGCGCATTGTCGCGGTGTGGCAATGGGCGCGATATCGCGCAACGCACGCGACCGGTTTTGCTGCTCGGCCACGGCGGTGTCGACCTTCAACGATTGCCGCCCCAGCCAGCGGTGCATCAACCCCTCGTGCAGGATTCCCGCCTGGATCCGGCGGCGTGATGCGCTGGTGCGCCAGCGGCCCAGCAGGCCGCGTTCGACGGTCAGCCGGCGATCCTGCTCGCTGAGCCGGAAGCCGTAGTACTGCAGCAACGCCAGGGCGACCGACAGCAGCCGCAACAGCAGCACCACCAGCAGCACCAGACTGACCGCGGCGAGTGCAAACTCGGCCGCGCCAAAATGGCGCTCGCCGGCCCAGCCAAACAACGTCTCGCCCCATTGCTCGAACACGCGTGGCACCAGCTCACCGTTGAACTGGGTGATACCGCCGAATGCCGCCGCCAGCAGGATCAGCCCGCGGTTGGACACCAGTCCCAGCCGCAACACCTCACCCATTGGCAGCTCCAGCAACGTGGCGCGGGCCGTTGTAGCTGTGGGCGCGATTGTGCCGGCGCCGGAGCGGGCACGGCGGCGCACCAGTGCCTCAAGCGCCAACGCATCGTCGAGCTTGAGCACACGCATCTCGGCCTCGGGCTTGGTGCCGCCGGCCGATTCAAGCCGTACCTCGGCGACGCCGAAAAACCGATGCAGCAGTGATTGCTGCAAGGCGACATTGTGGATGCGGGAAAACGGGATCACCCGCAGGCTGCGCTCGAGCAGGCCACTGCGCACCACCAACGCATCCTCGCCGACGCGGTAGCGGTAGGTGAAGTAGTGCCACAGCGACACCAGCGCCAGCGCGCCGACGCCGATCAATGGCCACCACGCGCTGTCGCCGTAGCCGCTGGAGCCGCCACCGCCGAATACCAGCAGGGCCAGCAGCGGCACGATGAATTGCCTGAGCTGTGCCAGCAGCACGAACAACCACGACATCGGGTGCAGCCGGTGCTCGACGTCGCTGGCGTTGTCCAGCGAGGTCTCCGCCGGGGCGTGGCCTGGCTCGGCGTCAGTCATCGTCGCCGTCGTCGATCTGATGGCCGAGACGGTCACGCAGCCGTTCGGCATCGTCCGCGTCCAGGTTGGGCACGGTCATCGCGCTGTGGCGGGTCCCGGCGGTGTGGACGACCAGTGTCGCCAGCTGGCGGCGGCGTTGCAGCGGACCGCGCTTGATGTCCAGGTGCTGGACCCGGCTCGCCGGCACCCGGGTCTCGTGTTGCCACAGTCTTCCACGGCGCAGCGCCAAGCCGTTTTCATCGAGTCGCCAGAACGTGTGGCGGTACTGCTTCAAGCCCAGCCACAGGCCGAATCCGCCGCCCAGGGCGGCCCCCAGCGCCGCGGTGGCGATCGTCGCAGCCAAGGACAACTCGATAACGGCGGCGATCACCGCGAAGGGGGCCAATCCCGCCAGCGCGAGCGCGGGCACCGTGCCGAGCAGGAACAACGCCCGCGAGCGCGGCGGTAATGGCTGCCACGCGGACACGTCCGGTCGCCCGGGCCGATCAGGAGAATCAACGGGTTCGACCGGTCCGGTCGCCGGGTCGTGGCTCATCGTGAGTGCCTGTGCATCGGGATTCCCCTGGTTGGCCGTGGTGGCGCCGGCCTACGCTAGCGCCGGTAGCACTCCGGCCAGTACGGATTCTCCTCGCCGCTACCGGATGGCTGCCGCGAGAAACGTTTGTAGGTCCATTGGTACTGCGCCGGGTCGCGCCGTGCAACGCGCTCGATGGCGGCGTTGAGCGCAGTGACACTGACTTTGGGGTCGGGGTCGGCCACTGCGGCGGGCGCCGGCACGATATGCAGGGCGAACCGGGGCCCCTCGTTGCCGGTGCCACCGTCGATCCGTTCGCACCAGGCGACCACCACCGTGGCGCCGCTGCGTGCGGCGAGCCGGCCGAGCAGGGTCATGGTCAGGGCCTCGACGCCGAAGAACGGGCCGAACTCACCGTCGCCCAGCTTGGGCTGCTGGTCGGGCAGGATGCCGACCACGCCGCCACGGGCCAGCCGCTTGAACAACTGGCGCACCCCCGCCCCTTCGGCGCGGACCTGGGTAACCCGCGCGGCAGCCCCGTCATCGGCGCGCACCCGTTGCAGGAACGCCTCGCCAATCGCCGAGTCCGGCGGCGCGTACAGGATCGCCAACGGCGTGCGCGAGGCGAGCCACTGGTTCAACAGCTCCCAGTTGCCGTGATGCGGCGCGGCGATGATGACGCCCTTGCCGGTCGCGAGTGCGGCATCCAGGTGTTCCGCCCCGTGTATCTCTCTGATCAGGGCGAGGTTCTCCGCATGCGGGCGGGTCCACAGCCGCAGCGTCTCGACCAGTTGCCGTGCCGTATTGCGCAGGATCGATTGACGCAGCTGGTCGCGCTGAGCGGGTAGCAACTCGGGGTAGGCCAAGGCCAGGTTGCATGCGGTCACCCGCGCTGCGCAGCTGTTGGCGCGCAGGCTTCGCGCCGCCAACGCGTCACCCAGCCGATACAGCCACCGCCATGGCAGCCGGGTCAGCGCGGCGGCCATCAGGTAAAGCAAGTGGGCAACAAAAGTCGTCATCGGCGGCAGTGTAGCTACCCCGGCCACGTCACGGTCGGTATCGTGTGCCGATGCTTGCCCTCATCCAGCGCGTCACCCAGGCCAGCGTCCACGTCGACGGTGAGTTGATCGGGGCCATCGGCCCGGGCTTGCTGGCGCTGGTCGGCATTGAACCCGGGGACGGCGGCGCGCAGGTCGCGCGGATGGCGGAGCGGCTGCTTGGCTACCGGGTGTTTGCCGACCAGCAGGGCCGCATGAACCTGAGCCTGGGCAATACCGGGGGTGGATTGTTGCTGGTCAGCCAGTTCACCCTGGCCGCGGATACCTCCAGTGGCATGCGGCCGGGCTTCAGCACCGCCGCAGCGCCCGATCTGGCTGAACCGGTGTTCAACCAATTGCTGCAAACCTGCCGGGCCGGGCACCCTGCAGGGGTGGAAACCGGCCGCTTCGGTGCCCATATGGTGATAGGTCTGGTCAATGATGGCCCGGTCAGCTTCCTCCTTCGGGCCTGATCCCCGGCGCCATCCCCTGCCACAGCTTGCTTTCAGGCGGTGGCGGCAGACACTGGTATAATAGAAGGTTCCTTCCTCCCCATTACATGGTGGCGCAGCCGTATGGCAAACGAACGTCAGGCTCCCCAGTCCGATATCAAATCGCTGATCAGCAAGGGCCTGGAACAAGGCTACCTGACCTACGCGGAGGTCAACGACCACCTGCCCGACGATATCGTCGATGCAGAGCAGATCGAAGACGTCATCGCGATGATCAACGGTATGGGCATCGAAGTGCACGAAGTTGCACCCGATGCCGACACGCTGTCGATTGGCGACAGCAGCGCCAGTGCCCGCGAGGTGGACGAAAGCACCGCCGAGGAAGCTGCGGCCGCATTGACCAGTCTCGACGCCGAAGGTGGTCGCACCACCGACCCGGTGCGCATGTACATGCGCGAGATGGGCACGGTCGACCTGCTGACCCGCGAGGGCGAGATCGAGATCGCCAAACGCATCGAAGATGGCCTGAACCAGGTCCAGGCTTCGGCCGGCCTGTTCCCGGGCACGATCGAGTTGATCCTGCAGGATTACGAGCTGCACAAGGCGGGCAAGAAGCGCCTGGCCGAGCTGCTGGTTGGCTTCCTGGATCAGCTCAACGACCCGACCGTGGCCCCGCCGCCGCGTGAGGCGATGTCGATCAGCCCGGAAGAACGGCAAGAGGAGCTGGACGCCAGGGCCGCAAGGGAAGAGGCGCGGGCCGCAAAGCAGGCCGCCAAGGAAGCAAGGGAAGCGGCCAGGCAGGCCGAAAAGGGCAGTGATGACGATGCCGACGAAGATGACGACGAGGACGAGGATGACGAGGACGTCGCCGATGACGGCCCGACCGGCCCGAATCCGGCCGAGGTCACCAGTCGCTTCGAGTACCTGAGCGGGCTGTACGCCAAGTTCGAGAAGGCCTACGCCAAGCACGGCCCGAGCCACAAGTCCGTGACCAAGCTGCGCGAGGACATGGCCGAAGTGTTCGTCACCCTCAAGCTGCCGTTGCCGCTGATCGATGCGCTGGTGCAGAACATGCGCGACACCCAGGCCGAGATCAAGCGCCACGAGCGCCGGATCCTGGACTTGTCGACCCGCGTCGCCAAGATGCCGCGCAAGGACTTCATCCGCTCCTGGGATGGCAACCAGACCAACCTGGAGTGGGTCGACGAGCTGCTCAAGCGCAAGCAGAAGTGGGCCTCCGGCCTGCGTGACGTCAAGGACCAGATCATCGCCGAGCAGGAGGCCACCATTGCCACCGAGCTGGCGATGCGCATGACCCTGGGCGACCTGCGCGACATCAGCCGCACCATGGCCTATGGCGAGACCCGGGCCCGCAAGGCCAAGCGCGAGATGGTCGAGGCCAACCTGCGCCTGGTGATCTCGATCGCCAAGAAGTACACCAACCGCGGCCTGCAGTTCCTTGACCTGATCCAGGAAGGCAACATCGGCCTGATGAAGGCAGTGGACAAGTTCGAGCATCGTCGCGGCTTCAAGTTCTCGACCTACGCCACCTGGTGGATCCGCCAGGCGATCACGCGCTCGATTGCCGACCAGGCACGCACCATCCGCATCCCGGTGCACATGATCGAGACGATCAACAAGCTCAACCGGATCTCGCGCCAGATGCTCCAGCAGTACGGCCGCGAGGCGACGCCGGAAGAGTTGGCCGCAGAAATGGAGATGCCCGAGGACAAGGTTCGCAAGGTGATGAAGATCGCCAAGGAACCGATCTCCATGGAAACCCCGATCGGCGACGACGAGGACTCCCATCTGGGCGATTTCATCGAGGACACCAACGTGGAGTCCCCGGTGGAGGCGACGGTCAACATCAACTTGACCGAAACCGTCCGCGACGTGCTGTCCGGCCTGACCCCGCGTGAGGCCAAGGTGCTGCGCATGCGCTTCGGCATCGACATGAACACCGACCACACCCTCGAGGAAGTCGGCAAGCAGTTCGATGTCACCCGCGAGCGGATCCGCCAGATCGAGGCGAAGGCGTTGCGCAAGTTGCGTCATCCGACCCGCTCCGAGCAACTGCGCAGCTTCCTCGACATCGAGTAAGCCGCGCCAAAACGTAACTCGGTCCCCGTGCTACCCGAAGCCCCGCCAAGTGCGGGGCTTCGCTTTTCCGCAGGCTACAATTGCACTCCGCGATGCGGGCCTATAGCTCAATGGTTAGAGCAGCGAACTCATAATTCGTTGGTTCCAGGTTCGAGTCCTGGTGGGCCCACCAACTGAACTGCCAAGCCCGTGTGATTGATCCAACGCGGCTTGGTGCCGTTCGGAAATGTCTTGGTTGCTCGCGCCCTTGCCCGTGTCCACCGACCTGCTGGAAAGGATTGGCGTCCGGATCCCACCGATCAGCCAGACTGCTGGGCCATCGAGACGTCACCGTTGGCGAGCGAAGATAATCCGGGTACATTGACAAATGTCCGGACAATTAACGCCGGCTTTTTACCGCACTGATTCCTCTTTCGGCAGCGGTAGGGAGCGCGCTGCGGGAACGGACGCGATTGCGTGATCGTCCCGTAACGACCAGGAAGTGGTGCATGGCTACCCCCCCAGATCATGAGCAGATACGGCAGGTTGTGGCGCTGGTGCGGGTGGCGCCATGAGTACGCCAGTACAGCGCCGCTTCGTCCGCATCGGCGAGCGCCACGTACACCTGCGCCATGCCGGCAGCGGCCCGGCGCTGGTGCTGCTGCACCAATCACCGCAGAACTCGCGGATGTGGCTGGACATGATCGTGCGCTTCGCCGGCCGCTACACGGTGATCGCGCCGGACACCCCGGGGTTTGGCTACTCTGATCCGCTCGCGGTTGCGAAACCGTCCATCGCCGATCTCGGACAGGCCACGGTGGAGGTGCTGGACGCGCTGGGGATCGCGCGTTTCGCCGTGTTCGGCATGCACACCGGCGGCCTGGTAGCCGCCCAGGTTGCGGCGGCATATCCGGACCGGGTCAGCGCGCTGGTGGTGGATGGCTATGCGGCCTTCACGCAGGAGGAAGGCGCGATCTATGGTGACCGCTACCTGCCGCCGTTCGAGCCGGCGTGGGACGGCTCGCACCTGCGCTGGCTGTGGTCGCGGATGCGTGAGCAGAAGTACTTTTTCCCCTGGTACGACGGCAGCGCCCAGGCGGGGATGGCGATCGATCCGCACACCACTGCCAGTACCCACGAGGCGGTGATGGATGTGCTCGAGGTCGGCGATGCGTACCGCGCCGGTTACGGCGCGGCGTTCCGGCATGTCGAGCACGGCTTTCTGTCCAAGCTGCAGCCGCCCTCCTTGCTGGTGTTCCGCCACGGCGATCCACTGCTCGCCCACCTGCCGCGCCTGCCGGTGCTGCCGGACAACGTGCAGGTGGAGGTCGAGGAGAATGGCATCGCAGGCATGCATACGCGCATGGACACGCTGTTTGCCGGCGTTCTGGCCGGTGAAGCGGCGGCCGACCTGACGCGCAGCGACGTCGGCGTACCTGGCGGCACCGACTGGTCGCGCCGCATCGTTACCTGCGCGGTGGGCGACGTCGCCGTGTGGTCGCGCACCGGGGTTGAATCGTTGAGGCTGGTGCTGCACTCGCCGGGCGAGCGGCCGTTGTCGCCGCGTGCGCTGGACGCGGGCACGGCGGCCGTGGTGGCGCCGGAACTGCCCGGCCACGGCGCCTCATCGGAGGTGGATGCGCACCTTGGCGTGGAGACCATGGTCACCGCGATCCTGGTGGCGCTGGAAGCTGCGGATGGCGGATTGCCGATCACGATCGAAAGCCACGGCGCGGCGGCCGGCTACGTGCCGGCATTGGCGGTCAAGTTGGGTGCGCGCCTGCAGCGGATCGTGCTGCACCGGCCGTGGCTGCTGGAGGCGGACGAAGCCGTGACCCTGTTGGCGCAGCTGCCCGATCCGCGGGTGCTGCGTGCGGGCGGCCATCTGGATGAAGCCTGGCAGTGGGAGCGCGAACGGCATCTGCTGTGGCCGTGGCTGGTCCCGTCGGCGGCTGCCCGGCGCCTGGTCGCCGCGCCGGTCTCGAGCCAGGTCAACGACAACGTGGTCGAGTTGTTGCGGTTGGGGGCGCGTTGCGAGCCGATGTTCCGCGAGGCCACCTGGCCCGGACTGGCGACCAGACTGGCCGCGCTGGGAGTCCCGCTGGGAGCGGGGACTTCCGCAGCCTCTGACGACTATATGGGCCGTGCAGCTGCCCTGATTAATTCCTGACCACTGCCGCCGCGAGCGCACAGTGCGTTGGCCGGCTTCACATCCGAGGGCACCCCCATGAGCACCACACTCTCCCCCGAAAACGTCATCGCCCAGTTGCAATCCCGCTGGGGTGACGGTGTCATCACCGACCCGGTCGAGCTGGAATACTTCGGCACCGATGTCTATTCGCAGGGCGAGCCCCTGTTGGCCGTACTGCGCCCCACCGACGCGCAGCAACTTGCCGTCGCGGTGGCGGAGCTGACAGCGGCCGGGGTTACGCTGATCGCCCGCGGTGGCGGCATGAGCTACACCGGCGGCTATCTGGCCACCCGGCAACCGACGGTGCTGGTTGACACCACCGGCCTGAACCAGGTGGTGGAGATCAACGTCGAGGACGCCTATGTGGTGGTCGAGGCCGGCGTCACCTGGGAAGCGCTGCGGCAGGCGCTGGATGCGAAGGGCGTGCGCACGCCGTACTTCGGCCCGATGTCCGGCTCGCACGCCACCGTCGGCGGGGCGTTGTCGCAGGGCAGCGTGTTCCATGGCTCGGGCCGTTATGGCTCATCGGCCGACGCGGTGCTGGGTGTGGAGGTGGTCACAGCCAACGGCGACCTCCTGCGCACCGGCTCGGCCGCGTCCGGCAATGCCGCGCCGTTCTTCCGCTGGCACGGCCCGGACCTGACCGGCGTGTTCCTCGGTGACTGCGGCCTGCTCGGCATCAAGGTGCGCGCGAGCCTGCGGCTGCTGCCAAAGCACAAACACATCGACTACCTGTCCTGGCAGTTCCAGGACGCCGCCGGCCTGATGGGTGCGATGGGCGCGCTGGCCCGCGCCGGCCTGGCGTCGGAAGTCGCCGCGTTCGATCCCAGCCTGTCGCAGATCCGCATGCGCCGGGCCAGCCTCGGCTCCGACGTCAAGACGCTGGGCAACGTGATCCGCAAGGGCGGGCTGATGCAGGGCCTGAAGCTGGTCACCAAGGGCCGCGACTTCCTCGATCCGGAACTGTTTACGTTGCACATCACGTTGGAAGCCGACTCGGCCGGTGAGATCGCCGCGCGCGTGGAGGCCGCCCGCAAGGCGGTGGCGGCGTTCGGCCACGAGGTGGAGAACAGCGTGCCGAAGGTGATGGCGGCCAACCCGTTCGCGGCGAAGAACTCGATGCTCGGTTCCGCCGGCGAGCGCTGGGCACCGATCCACGCCATCGTCCCGCACTCGCGCAGCACCGAACTGTTTGATGCGCTGCAGGACCTGTTCGCCGCCGAGAAGGCCGGGATGGACAAGCACGGGCTGTTCATCGGCACGCTGATGACCACCGTCGGCGCGCAGGCCACCTTGATCGAGCCGTGCATTTACTGGCCCGACTCGCACAACGCCTTCCACGTGCGCACCGTCGATGCCGACCATCGCGCCAAGATCGGCTGCCCCGGCGAGCACCTGGAAGCCCGCGCCGCGGCCGACGCGCTCAAGCGCAAGATCGCCGACACCATGCGCGCGCATGGTGCCGCGAACTTCCAGATCGGCAAGTTCTACACCTACCGCGAAGGCCGCGACCCGGCCGCACTGGCGATGCTGGACGCGATCAAGGCCCAGCTCGATCCGAAGGGCCTGATGAATCCGGGTGTGCTGGGGTAGGCGGCCTATTCGTCCAACGCGCGCACGTCCGTGGCGGCGTTGCGCAGTGCCTGCAGCAGTCGCGCGAGGGGTGCTGACTGCGGTTCTCCGTCGCGGGTGTAGATCATCAGCGGGCGCTGCCAGCGGAATCCGGGGGCTTTCAAGCAGACCCATTCGCCCGATACCAGCTCGGCGTGGACCAGGCGTGCGGGCAGCAGGGTGAGATAGCCGCCTTCGCGCACCAGCCCACGCAGAAAATCCAGCGACGCGGACTCCACCGGCTGCGGCGGCGGGGCGAGGCCGGCATCGGCGAAACGCTGGCGGAATTCGACTTCCACCGCGCCCAGCCGTCGGCCCATCACCCACGGGTGTTCGAGCAGTTCCGCGGCAACGATGCCGGTGCGGCCGGCGAGCGGATGCCGCGCGCTGGCCATGATCCGGTACTCGTCCTGGACCAGCAGGTCGCGGTGCAGGCGCGGGTCGGTCTGGTTCATGGTGTCCAGCGCGATCACCACGTCGATCTCGCGTGCCAGCAGGGCCGGCAGCAGTTCGGGCAGCACCCCGCCGCTGACCCGCACGCCGATCTTCGGCCACTGCTGGCGTAGCGCCAGCACTGCCGGTGCCACCAGCGAACCCGCCGCGGTCGGCCCGGTGCCGATCCGGACTTCGCCCTCGGCACCGGTCTGCAGCTCCTGCAGGCGGTCCTCGAAACTGCGCACGGCTTCATCCGCAGCGCGCGCGTGGTCCAGCAACAGGCGGCCTACCGAGGTTGGCCGCGCCTCGCGCGCGCCGCGCTCGAACAGGCGCGCGCCGAGTTGCTGCTCCAGCGCCTGGATGCCCTTGCTGAGGGCCTGCTGGGTACGTCCGGTCATCGCCGCGGCGCGGGTGAAGCTGCCGTGTTCGACGACGGCGAGGAAGTAACGAAGCTGGCGAAGGTCCATCGCCCAAGGCTAATACATTACAACTCATGGTTGTGGATGGCCCGCGAATTGGTTGGCGCTCGCGGTGGCGGCTGGCGATAGTCGGACCCTCCATTCAATGAGGAATCCCATGGCCAGCCTGTCTTCCGTTACGCAGTGGGACCAGACATTCGATCTGGTGATCGCCGGCTCCGGCCTGGCCGGGATGTGCGCGGCGATCGAGGCGCATGACCTCGACCCGGCGCTGAGCATCCTGATCATTGAAAAGGCGCCGGAAGCCGAGTCCGGCGGCAACAGCCGGGTGGCCGGCCAGTCGCTGCTGATCTCGAAAAACGCCGAGGTGCTGGCCGAATACCAGCGCAAGATGAGCACCGCCAACCCGATCCCGGAGGACATGCTGGTGCCGTGGTCGGAAGCGATGGTCGCGCTGGAACCGTGGATCCAGGAGCGGGCCGCCCAGGCCGGTGCCCAGTACATCCACGGCACCGGTTTCAGCGAGCGCGATGCGGTGCTGGAGTTCCCCGAGTTCGGCGCGCGCGAGGCCGTGCACTGCACCGCCACCATCCTGCCGATCCCTTCGGGCGTGTATCTGGCGTTCCGCGAGAACGTCCGTTTGCGTCCGCGCATCCAGATCGCCTACGAAACCCCGCTCAAGGACCTGGTGCAGGATCCCGACACGCTGGAAGTCTTCGGCGTCATCGTCGAGATTGACGGCCAGCGCCAGGCGATCCGCGCCAACCGCGGCGTGGTGATGGCGGTCGGCGGTTTCGAGGCCAACGCGGACATGCAACGCAATTATTTCGGCCTGGCCGAGGCGCATCCGCTGGGCACGCCGCACAACACTGGCGACGGCATCAAGATCCTGCAGAAGGCCGGCGCCGACCTGTGGCACCTGCGCAACCAGGGCCAGTCCGGTGGCATCTGGCCGGGCTTCAAGCCGCCGGGTTTCGACAGCGCGTTCCTGCGCACGTTCTTCTGGCAGAGCTTCAGCTGGATCGAGATCGACGCGGAGACCGTGCGGTTCTACAACGAGACCGCCGAACTGCAGCTCACCCACTACAAGGAAAAGAAGCACGGTCACTGGGTTGATACCCCGCATTACCGCGCCCAGCCGGTGCACATGATTTTTGACGCCGTGACCTGCCAGCACAACAAGCTGGTGGTCGAGGTGATGAGCTGGAACCCGGTGGTCGGCGGTTACCGTTGGAGCGACGACAACAGCGCCGAGATCGCCAAGGGCTGGATCGAGCAGGCCGACACCATCGAGGAACTGGCAGCGAAGATCGGTCGCGACCCGGCCAAGTTGAAGCAGACAGTGGAGCGCTACAACGCCGCCTGTGAGCAGCAACGCGATAACGATTTCAGCCGCAATCCGGACACGCTGTACCCGATCGCGCAAGGCCCGTTCTACGCGGTCAAGGTCGATCCGGTGATCGTCTGCACCGGCGGTGGCGCACGTCGCAATATCCATTCCGAGGTGCTCGGCCACGACCGCAAACCGATCCCGCGTTTGTACGAGGCCGGCGAGCTGGGCTCGATGTTCTCCGACCTGTACCAGAACGGCTCCTACCTGACCGAGGCGATGATCTCCGGTCGCGCGGCGGGGCGCGGCATCGTCGCGCTTACGTCCTGGCAGGCTGCGAGCGAGGCGGCAAACCAAAGCGCGCAGGTGCCGGCATGAAGGTGGTCACCCCGGCGATGAAGCTGGACGTGCGCATCAACGAGGTCGATGCACAGGACGGCCTGCTGGTGATGAAGGGCGTCGCCGGAATGCTGCCGTGCACGACCAGTCTGAGCCCGGCCGAGTTTCGCCAGCTGATGCGCATGGCATTGCGCCCGGCGGTGTTGAAGCTGTTGTTCCGCAAGTAGACAACTGCGGTAATCGCTCAGCGGTGGTTGCGCGACAGCACCATCGAGTAGGCGAAGCGACCCGGCGGATGTTTGCTGATGGCCAGCATCAGCAGTCGTCCGGTGGGGTCGCGGTAATGGCGTTGCACGCGCATCGCCGGCTCGCTGCGTTTGACCCCGAGCAACTTGGCCTCGTCGGCACTGAATGAGGCCGCATCGAACACCTGCTCCACCCGCGACAGACGCGCGGGGTCCAGGAAGCTGGCCACGGCGCGCGCTGCGGTGGCCGGGTCGAGCAGCTTGTCGGCCGGCACCCCGGTGCGCACGGGGACGAGCATTTCGGTGACGGCAATCGGCTCGCGGTTGGGTTCCTCCAGTCGCAGGCCCACCAGGTGCAGATACTCCTTGCCCTTGCTGATCTCCAGCCGCGCCGCCATCGCCGCGTCGGCAATCTCGCGGATGCCGGTGAGTACCTTGAGCCGGGTCGTGTTGCCGTACTGCATCAGCAAGTCGACGGTGTCGATCTCGTGCTCGTAACGCATCGCCTCGCGTTGAGCGATGACGCGGGTGCCCGAACCCGGTCGACGCTGCACCAGCTTGGCGGTGATCAACTGCGTCAATGCGGCGCGTGCGGTATGCCGGCTGACCTGGAAGCGCTCGCACAACTCCAGCTCGGTAGGCAGCAGGCTGCCCACCGGGTAGTCGCCACGTTCGATGCCCGCCTGCAGCAGATCACCGAGTTCGGCATAACGGGGCTTGCTGCGTTGCTTCGCGTTTGCGGTCATTCCGGAAAGTCCTTCAGGTGTTCGGGCTGCAGAGGTACGTGTCAAAGTCGTTGTGCGATGTCGTGCCAGTCGCGTTCCAGCGATTCGCGGTGAGCAGGATCCGCGATCGCGATGATGGCGCGGGCGCGGGCGTGCATGTCCAGGTGCCGCACGTCCGCTACCCCATGCTCGGTCACGATGCAGTCGGCGTCGATCCGCGCCACGCTGGCCGGACCCGCAGGCAACATTGACACAATCCGGCTTTGGCCCTTGGGCGTGGCTGCCGGCAGCGCGATGATGCCGCGTCCGTCGGGTGCCTGCCGCGCGCCGCGCAGGAAGTCCGGCAGGCCGCCGACACCGCTGATCTGGCGGCCGTTGAGGCAGTCGCCGTTGACCTGTCCCAGCAGGTCGACCGACAGCGCGCCGTTGATCGCCGTCATCCGCGGGATGGCGCGCAACACGCCGTGGTCATGGGTGTGGCCGACGTCGCGGAACTGAACCCGTCCGGCCACCGCGTCATACAACGCCTGGCTGCCCAGCGCGACGCCGGCGACCACCGCGTCGGGCGCGGGTGCTAGTGCATCGGCCTCGATCAATCCGAGCAGTCCATCAGAGACCATCCCGGTATGCAGTCGCAGGCCCCGACGGCCGCGCAGCGCGCGCAGTACCGCCGACTGCAGGCGGCCCAGGCCGAGCTGCAGGCACGCGCGGTCCGGCACCCGTTCCGCAACCCGCTCGGCCACCGCGTCCATCACCGGGTCGGCCGGCGAGTCGGGGACTTCCAGCAACGGGCTGTCGTGCTCGATCGCCGCATCGATGCGCGACCATGGAATCGATGGCCCGTGCGTGCGCGGCATGCGCGGATTGATATGGGCCAACACCTTCGTCGCGCGCGGCCAGGCGGCGGGAGTGAAGTCGCAGGCGATCCCGAGCGAGCACTGACCGTCGTCGTCCGGCGGCGCGACCTGGATCAGGGCGACATCGAAGCGCGCGTCCTCGGCCAGCCATTGCCAGGTGGCCGAATAGCTCATCGGCAGGTAATCGACCCGGCCCGCCAGCCAGGATTCGCGCAGTTCGCTGCTCAGGAAGATCGTGCGCTGGCGTGCCTGCGGGTGCAGTCCGGCGAAGTCGAACCGGTTGACGGTGGGGATGTGCACGCCGGTGAAGCGCAATTGCGCACAGCGCTCCGGGGCCTGCCGCAACCAGGACTCGAACAACAGCGAATGGCCAGCGCAACCGGGCGTGTACACCTCCGCGCCGGGGCGCAGATAGTCGAAGATGGTGCTGGCATTGAGCAGTTCGGGCACGGGGTTGTTCAAGCTTTATCGTGGGGGTGGGTTGCGAGACAGCCACATGGCGTTTGCGGTCTGCGGAATCGTGATCATATGATATGTCCGGACAAAGTCCGATACCCTGCTGATAACGGCCTGCCATGCAGCGACGACCAAAACCGGCGTTGCTGCGGTGCAAGCCCATCCAGCCCCATCCCATGCAGTGAGGTGCCCGTGTTGGTTGACGCGCGATGACCCGGCAGGCTTCCAGCTTGACCGCCGCACTGGCCGTGCACCTGCTGCGGCCGGTCGACCCCGCCGCGCGCCATCGTGCCGCCGCGCTGGTGCTCGATTGGCTGGGCTGCAGCCTGGGCGCGCTGCGCTCGCCACTGGCAGGGCAACTGGCCGGGCTGGTCGACACCTTGCCTATGGGCGATGCGACCGCGATCTCGGCCGGCCAGCATGATCCGGCCTCCGCGCTGCTGATCAATGCCGCACTGGGCAACGTGCTGGAAATGGACGACGTGCACCGAGGCGCGATCCTGCACCCCGGCCCGGTGGTGATCCCGGTCGCGTTGGCGGCCAGCCAGGCCAGCGACGCTTCGCCGCAACAGTTCCTCGACGCAGTGGTACGCGGCTACGAGGCCACCATCCGCATAGGCCGCGCACTGGGGCGCGGGCATTACCGCTACTGGCATCCGACCTCCACTGCTGGCGCGTTCGGCGCGGCCGCGGCGGCGGCATCGGTGCTGGGCCTGGACGCAGAAGCGACCGCCGACGCACTGGGCACTGCCGGCAGCCGCACCGGCGGGTTGTGGCAGATGCGCCACGAACCGGTGCCGACCAAATCGATCCACAACGCCGAGGCCGCGCGCAGCGGTTGGCTGGCTGCGCAACTTGCGGCAGCCGGCTTGCGTGGACCGCGCGCGATCCTCGAAGGCGAGCAGGGCCTGTTCGCCGCCACCGCACCCGACGCACGGCCGGAACTGGTGCTGGCCGCCGAGCCGGACTGGCTGATCCACACCACCAGCCTGAAACCCTGGCCCGCCTGCCGGCACGCGCACCCCGCCGTCGATGCGATGCTCGATGCCCTGCGCCAGGCCGGCGATTTGCCCGTGGAGGCGTTTGCGAGCATCCAGATCACCACCTACGCCGAGGCCTTGCGGTTCTGCGATCGGCCGCATCCGGCCACCGAGCTGGAGGCCAAGTTCAGCCTGCAGCATGCGGTCGCCGCCATCGCCTGCCTGGGCCGGCCGCAGTTGTCGCATTACCTTCCGCATACCTTCAACGACCCGGCCATCGGCGCCATGCGCGAGCGCGTATCGGTAAGCGAGGACCCCGCCTGCAGTGCCCGCTTCCCCGATCATTACGGCGCTACCGCAACCGTGTTGCTGACCGATGGCCGACGCCTGCATGCAGCCCGCACCGATGCCTGGGGCGACCCGGAGTGCCCGATGAAGGACGCCGCGATCGGCGCCAAGGCGCTGGCGTTGGCCGAATGGGGTGGGGTATCGCCTGAGGTGGCGGCTGCGTTGTTTGATGCCGTGCGCGCGCTGCCAACCGCCGCGTCGCTGGAGCCCCTGCGCGTCGCGCTGGCCGGAGTGAAACGATGACCACGACAGCACCTAACCCGATGCCACGGCTGACCGAACCGCTGATTGCCCACGCCGCCACGCTGCGTTATAAGGACCTGTCGCCTGCCGCGATCGCCGCGACGAAGAAGTTCATCATGGACTCGGTCGCCGTCGGCATTGCCGGCTCCGGTCCGCAGGTGCCGCTGACCACCGACGTGCGTGCGGCTGCCGCCGCGTTGGGCAGCGGCAACGAAGCGCGGGTCTGGGTGACCGGTGAGCCACTGCCCACCGCCAGCGCCGCGCTGGTCAACGGCTTCCAGATCCACAACCAGGAGTTCGACTGCGTGCACATGCCCGCAGTCGTGCATCCGATGGCGGTGATCCTGTCGACCCTGGTGGCGGCCGCCGAACAGCACGGCGGGATCGACGGCAAGCGCCTGATCACCGCGGTCGCGATTGCGGTCGATGTCGCCACCCTGATCGGCATCAGCGGCCGCGCGCCGATGCGCTTCTTCCGTCCCGCGATGTGCGGTGCGTTGGGCGCGGCGGCCGGCATCGCCCACCTCCACCAGGCCGATGCGGAAACGTTGCAGCGGGCGCTGGGACTGACCTACAGCCACCTGTCGGGCACCATGCAGGCGCATGTCGAAGGCTCGCCGACGTTGGCCCTGCAGATCGGCCTCAACGGGCGTGCCGCGAGCACCGCATGGGCGCTGGCGAGCCACGGCTTCCCCGCGCCGCGCGACTGGCTCGAAGGCCCGTTCGGCTACCTGCCCTTGATCGAAGGCGCCTACGACACCGCGCCCGCGCTGGCGGCATTGGCCGCCGGACAATCGCAGGTCGAGCAGATCAGCCACAAGGTGTTCCCGACCGGCGGCGCCGCGCATGCCTGCCTGGACATGCTGGGCGAACTGCGCGAGCGCGAAGGTCTTGAACTCGACGACATCGAAAGTATCCAGCTGCAAGCGCCACCGCTGGTCCGGCGACTGGTCGCCCGCCCTTACGTGGACGGGCTGACGCCGAGCTATGCACGCCTGTGCCTGCCTTACCTCGTGGCGAGCCTGATGATCGATGGGCGGGTTGGTCTGGACACCTACGCCGCCGCCAAGCTGGGCGATCCGCGTCGCGCCGCATTTGCCGGCAAGCTGCAGGTGGTGCCCAACGCCTGCGACGACCCCAACGCGCTGGTACCACAGAGCCTGGTCGTCACACTCCGCACCGGCGCGCAGTTGCACAACCACCGCGATGCCGCGCTTGGCTCGCCGCAGCGGCCGTTGTCGCGCGAGCAGCAACTGGCCAAGTTCCACCATTGCCTCGACCACGCCGCGCGGCCGTTCGACGCCGCACGTCGCGCCGAGCTGCTGTCCCTGCTCGACCGGTTGGAGGCGCTCGACGACGTGCGCCGTCTGGTCGATTGCCTGATCGCGCCCGGTTGACCGCTGTCCGGCCGCCACCGCACTGATCGCCCCTTTTCCGATTGTTGAGATGCCATGACCACGACCCCGACCTATTTCGAGACCTTTGACGTCCGCGAACTGCTCTCGCAGTTCCCGCTGGACCAGGCGTTTGCCGAACGCTTCCAGAGCCTCAGCCGCGACGAGCTGTTCGCGCAGCAGGACACGATGTTCCAGCGCTGCGTCGCGCGTGCCTGGCAGATCCCGTTCTACCAGCGCCTGTGGGGCGCGCAGGGCATCCAGGCCGGCGACATCAAGGGACTGGCCGACATCGGCAAGCTGCCGGTATTCGGCAAGCACGAGATCATGGCGTCGGTGGAAGCCTGCCCGCCGCTGGGCGACTTCCACGGCTGGCGTGACGGCACCGCCGCCGGTGACACGCCGATGGTGTTCCACACCACCAGCGGCACCACCGGCCGGCCGCAGCCGCTGATGTTCAGCCCGAAAAGCCGGGAGATCCAGAACCTGCTGCTGGCGCGTCTGTACCGCTGGCAGGGCATGAAGGCCGGCGACGTCGTCCACTCGGTGTACGGCCACGGCATGATCAACGGTGGTCATTACGTGCGCGAGGCGGTCAACCACTTCACCCAGGCGCTGTTCTGCTCGGCCGGTACCGGTATCGAGATGCGCTCCGCCCAGCAGGTCAACCTGATGCGCGACATGGGCGCGACCGTCATCGTCGGCTTTGCCGACTACATCAAGAAGCTCGCCGACGTCGCCCGCGAGCAGGGCCTGGAGCCAGGCCGCGATATCCCGGTGCGGATGATTTGCGGCCATCTGGGCCGCGAGTCGCGCGAGTCGCTGTCGGCGGCCTGGGGCGGCGCGCAGCTGTACGACTGGTACGGCGTTGGCGACACCGGTGCGATCGCCGGCCAGGGCCCGGACCAGGACGGCCTGTACCTGATGGAGGACGCGCAGTACGTCGAGATCCTCGGCGTCGACGACGGCGCGGTGGTCGCCGATGGCGAGCCCGGCGACATGGTGGTTACCTGCCTGTACAAGGACGACATCTACCCGATCATCCGCTTCAACACCCACGACGTGACCCGCGTGCTGACCACGCCGTCGTCGCTGGGCATCAACCTGCGCCGGATCGAGGGCTTCCTCGGGCGCAGTGACAACATGGTCAAGATCCGCGGCATCAACGTGTTCCCGCAGGCGATGGCGCCGATCCTGGAAGAGCACGCCGGGTTCGCCGGCGAGTTCATCTGCGTCACCACCCGCGACGCGACCGGCCGCGACGACCTGGCCGTGCATGTCGAGGTCAAGGGCGACTGCAACGATGCCAAACTGGCCGCCGCGTTTGCCGCGTTGCTGCGCATGCGGCTGGGCGTGGACGTCAGCATCGTGCTGGCCGAGCCGGGCGCGCTGGCACCGTTGACCGGCATGGAAACCCGCCAGAAGCCGGTGCGTCTGATCGACAAGCGTTTCGCGTAACCCGCCCATGAATATCCCGGTTAGTCATTCCCGCACCCTCGTTCGTCATTCCCGCGCCCTCGCTCGTCATTCCCGCGAAGGCGGGAATCCAGTGACTTTGAGATCATCGGAGCCCCGATGAAATCCTCCCGCATGAGCCAGCCGACATGAGCCACGCCGACCCGGGCCTGCTGGGCGAAGACATGAGTTCGCAGCTGGCGCGACTGGATCGTGGCGAGCTGTCCTGCACCGACCTGCTGGAGCAGCAGTTGGATGCGATTGCCGCCAGCCAGGCGGTGTTGAACAGCTACCTCGCCGTCGATGCCGAAGCGGCGCGGGCAGCGGCAGCGGCGTCGGACGCGCGCCGCAAGGCCGGCACCGCGCGCGCGCTGGAAGGCGTGCCGATCGCGATCAAGGACAACCTCGACGTGGCCGGGTTCACCACCACCGCCGGCATGGCCACGCGCCGCGACAACGCGCCCGCCAGCGAAGACAGCCCCGCCGTCGCCCGCCTGCGCGCGGCCGGCGCGGTGATCGTCGGCAAGCTCAACATGCACGAAGCGGCGCTGGGCGCGGACAACGACAACCCGCACTACGGCGCCTGCCACAACCCCCACCGTCCCGGCTTCACCCCGGGCGGTTCCAGCGGCGGCAGCGGCGCGGCGGTGGCGGCCGGGCTGTGCAGCGCGGCGTTGGGCACCGACAGCATGGGCTCGGTGCGAATCCCTGCCAGCTACTGCGGCGTGGTCGGCCTGAAGCCGAGCTGGGGCGCGGTCAGCACCCGTGGCAGCGTGGCCCTTAGCCGTCGGCTCGACCACGTCGGCCCGCTGGCCCGCTCGGCCCGCGACCTGCGCCGGCTGCTGCCGGTGCTGGCCGGGTTTGATCCGGCCAGCGCGCAGTCGCGGGCGATTGCGTTCGCGCCCGCATCGACCGGCCCGCTGCGGCTGGGCGTGATCGATTTCGGCGACACCATCGAGTGCGAGGCCGGCATCGCCGAGGCCTTCGCCGCCGGCCTCGACACCCTGCTTGCACTGGGTCACCAGCACATCGAGCTGCCCGCGCCGACCCTCGCACCCGGCCACTCGCGCCGCGCCGGCCTGCTGGTCTGTGAGGCGGAAATGCTGATCGAACATGAACACGACTGGCAGCATCACCGCGAGCGGTTCTCCCCCCTGCTGCAAAAGCTGATGGCCTACGCCGAAGGCAAGTCCGCCAGCGATCTGGTCGCCGCGTCGCTCGTGCTCGACCAGGCCCAGGTGCAATTGCAGCAATGGCTGGCGCAGTGCGACGTGCTGGTGATGCCGACCACGCTGCAGCGCGCGTTCGCGTTCGGCACGCCGGCTCCGGCGAACCAGGCCGACCTGACTGCCTACGCCAACTTCGCCGGCAACCCGGCCCTGTCGGTGCCGCTGGCCGTGGCCGACGGAGAACTGCCGTTGGGCTTGCAGCTGGTCGGCAACATCGGCGACGAGTTCCGCCTGATCGCGCTGGCCGAACAGTTCCAGCAGGCGATTGGCTGGCAGCCCTCGTTGCCGACGGCCTGCCGTGACTGGTGGCCGCGATGAGGCCGCTGGATGGCGTGCGGGTACTGGACCTGTCGCGCATCCTCGCCGGCCCGTGGGCGACCCAGGTGCTGGCCGATTTCGGTGCCGAGGTGATCAAGGTCGAGCGTCCCCAGGGCGGTGACGACACCAGAGGCTGGGGCCCGCCGTGGTTGCACGATGTCGACGGCGCGGCGACCGCCGAATCCGCGTACTACCTGTGTGCGAACCGCGGCAAGCGCTCGGTCGCGATCGACTTCACCGGCGAGCGCGGGCAGGCGCTGATCCGCGAACTCGCCCGCCACTGCGACGTGCTGGTGGAGAACTACAAAGTTGGCGGGCTGGCCAAATACGGGCTGGACTACGCCAGCCTGAAGGCGATCAATCCGAAGCTGGTGTACTGCTCGATCACCGGCTTCGGCCAGACCGGCCCCTACGCGCAACGGGCCGGCTACGACGCCGCGATCCAGGCGATCGGCGGCCTGATGAGCATCACCGGCGAACCCGAAGGCAAGCCCGGCGGCGTACCGCAGAAAGTCGGCGTCGCCGCTACCGACCTGATGACCGGCATGTACGCGGTGTCGGCGATCCTCGCCGCGTTGCGCCACGCCGAGCGTCACGGCGCAGGCCAGCACATCGACCTCGCGCTGCTCGACACCCAGGTCGCGTGGCTGGCCAACCAGGCCATGAACTACCTGGTCGGCGGCGAGGTGCCGCAGCGGCAGGGCAGCGCGCACCCGAACATCGTCCCGTACCAGGTCATGCCCAGCGCGGACGGCTACTTCATGCTCGCGGTCGGCAACGACGGCCAGTTCGCGCGCTTCTGCGCGGTGCTCGGCGACCCCGAACTGGCGGCCGACCCGCGCTACGCCACCAACGCCGCCCGCGTCGCCAACCGCGACCGGCTGGTGCCGTACCTCGAACAACGCCTCGCCACCCGGCCCAGTGCGCAATGGCTGGCGGAACTGGAACGCGCCACCGTGCCGTGCGCGCCGGTCAACCGCATTGACCAGGTGTTCGACGACCCGCAAGTGCGCGCGCGCGGCCTGCGCATCGACCTGCCGCACCCGACCGCCGGCCACGTTCCCGGCGTCGCCAATCCGGTGCGGTTTTCGGCCACCCCGGTGCAATACGGTCACGCCGCGCCCGGACTGGGCGAACACACCAACGACGTGCTTGGCGACCTGCTCGGCCTGGATGCCGCCGAGTTGACCGCACTGGCGGCGGCTGGCGTGGTGGCATTGCCACCGAAACCGTCCTCGTGAGGAATGTCTGAACGCTTGTCGTCTTCCCCGCTTTCGTTCGTCTTCCCCCCGCTTTCATTCGTCATTCCCGCGGGCCTGTATTACCCCACCGTGATGGCCGTGCTGTGCGGAATGTTCGCGTGGTGGCCGATGCCGGCAACGAGGGATCGGGATATTTCCCTGTAGCGAGCGCAACGGTCACACCGTGTTGTCTTTGGTGTAACAGGGTAAAGGTCGGCGCTATGACGGATAGCACAATGTCCGGCGATATGAGGGAGGTGGTGGGGTGGGGCGTAACTCGTTGATCTGACGCTGATTGTGTCCTGTAGACCCCCAGGAATATTCGGGCATACTGCTTGCAACGCCCCGTTTAGGGGTCGAATAGGCGTTAGGCGTCATCCCAATCGTCACGGGGACGCGAGACACTCGTTGTTGTCTATTGCAGTGGCGAGAGTCGTGAAGCCGATAGGCACCTCACAGACCTTTTACTCGGAGACCGCCTTGTCACAGCTCACCGATTTCAAGCTCCACACGAAGCTTAAGCTGAGCCTGCTATGGGCGTCGACTGTCTTTTGCTATCTCTACTGCGACTACTTCGAACTCTACGTTCCCGGAAAACTCGAGGGAATGCTGCAAGGAAATGGACTCTTCGGCACCGTCACTCAGGGCGCCTTAGTAGCCACTTCGGTGCTTTTAGCCATCCCGTGCCTGCTTGTGTTCTTGTCTTCCGTGCTCAACCCAAGAACTAGTCAAGTTTTGAACGTCACATTTGGAGTTATCTACACGCTAATGATGGCTCTACTTGCACTCCAGGCAGACTGGTACTTTTACAAGTTCTTCGCCGCACTAGAGGCGCTTCTGACAGCTCTTGTAGTCTGGTACGCGTGGACCTGGCCAAAGACTGCAGCAAATGCCGCCTGACAATGCGTTCAAGCCGCAATTGCATCGCTACGCCAACAACATGCCCGATAGAGCTTGCCATGTCGTTGGCTACGCGCTGCAATTCGGCTTAACTTGAGCGTTAGCCCTCATACGGAGCAATCAACATGTCGGACACAAAGTTTGAAGGTGGCTGTCAGTGCGGCACCATCCGGTACCGGATCACCGGTGAGCCCGTTATGACGGCAATCTGTCATTGCTCCATGTGCAGGCGGGCCAATGCAGCGCCCGCCGTCGCGTGGGCCATGTTTGAGGAGCCGCAAGTAGTCTTCGCTCAAGGCCAGCCCAAGCTCTATGCCTCCTCGCAAGAAGGGAAGCGGGGCTTCTGCGAGACCTGCGGTACGCAGATCTCTTTTGCCGCAACTTACATCCCAGGCCTGGTGGACATCACCATCGGCAGCCTTGACGATCCGGCCTCACTCACCCCGCAGTTTCACTATTGGCATGCCGAGCATCTTGCTTGGGCGGAGTTCGCGGACACCTTGCCCCGTCATGCGGAGTTTCCACCGTTGGCTGAGGGGTGAATTAACACTCCAAATGCAACACCCCTGAGAGTTTGTGCATGCGGTCGGCGGGGGTCTGGAAGCCATAGCGTTTCCCCGGTCATTTGTTCCGCTCCACTACGCGGGTCGGCTTAACTTGGGTGTTGGGCTTGACTCAGGCGTTAGCGCCCGGAGTTGCAATGTCCGAATCTGGCGAGTAATTGCTGACTGATCGTGTGAGAGTGATCGTCCACCTTCGCTGAGAAATGGCCAATGACCATGTTCCAACTGGTAGGTATTGATCATGAACAATCTGAGCCGCTCTTTGAGCTGCCTGATGCGGAATCAGCAAATTAAAGCATCGCCAGGTGCATTGCCAACAGTGACTCGGAGTTTCGTCGCCGATTCAGCCTGGAAGACGCCGCTGCGGGCGACCAACTTCTTCTGTTGCTGTGTTGCACTGTCAGCTCACGGCCAGCGCGTTGCGGGGCGGCTTAATTCAGGCGTTTCCTCCGCGTATCACCTCCTCCAGAATACATCCTCATTCAATAGGGGTCCTCGTGTATCAAGACTTTGCGAAGTTACCGAAACCACCTTATTATTCCGTAATCTTTTCGTCGCTCAGAACCATGGGCGACAGAGGCTACGATGCAATGGCTGATCGAATGGTTGAACTGGCCGCACAACAGTCCGGCTTCCTCGGTGCTGAGAGTGCGCGCGCGAGCTCAGGGTTCGGTATCACAGTCTCTTACTGGCAGACTCTCGAATCAATATCGAGGTGGAAGGCTCACGCGGAACACAAGATCGCACAAGAAACAGGCAAACGAGATTGGTATGCGCACTATGCGCTTCGAATTGCCAGGGTCGAGCGCGCGTACTCCAAATCAGGCCACGAAGCACCTGATGCCTAACCCTTCAATCGAGAGGACATGCCCCGGCAAGCCGGGTCATGCCTCTCATCTCAAACGTTAGGCGGTTGCTGTTGATAGTTCTGCGGTGGGGCGGTTTCGGGTGCGTTCGCCCGGTTGGCGCGGCTTCGGTGGGTTGCCTCGCTTCCAGTTCCTGGCGTCTTCACTCTCGTCCTTCGGCGGCATCCAAAAGCATCGCATCTGGTACTGTTTCGGCGGGATCAGACGGCCGTTGCCACGCCATCCAGCTCACGCAGTACATCATCGAACAACACGATGTCTGCCGCGGCGATGTTTTCGTGCAGATGCGCCACCGACGACGTGCCGGGAATCAGCAGGATGTTCGGCGAGCGCCGCAGCAACCACGCCAGCGCCACCTGCATTGGTGTGGCGCCCAGGCGCGCGGCGATCTCCGACAGCGTGGTCGACTGCAGTGGGCTGAACCCGCCGAGCGGGAAAAACGGCACGTACGCCACGCCATCGCCCGCGAGATCGTCGATCAGCGTGTCGTCGTCGCGGTGCACCAGGTTGTACTGGTTCTGCACACAGGCTATGCGGCATATGCCGCGGCCTTCGGCGATCTGCGTCGGCGTTACATTGCTCAGGCCGATGTGACGCACCAGTCCCTGGCGCTGCAGATCCGCCAGAATCTCGAGCATCGGCGCGATCGAGCCCTCCGCTGGCCCGTGCGTATCGAACATGATGCGCAGGTTGACCACATCGAGCACATCCAGCCCCAGGTTGCGCAGATTCTCGTGTACCGCCGCGGTCAACTCCTCGCGCGAAAAGGCAGGTAACCAGCCGCCCCCGTCGTCGCGGCGTGCCCCGATCTTGGTGACGATGACCGCGTCGTCGCGATACGGGTGCAAGGCTTCGCGGATCAGCTGATTGGTAATGTGCGGACCGTAGAAGTCGCTGGTGTCGATGTGGTTCACGCCGCTTTCGACGGCGGCGCGCAGCACGGCGAGCGCCGCATCACGATCCCGCGGCGGGCCGAACACGCCGGGGCCCGCCAGTTGCATGGTGCCGTAGCCCATTCGGTGGACGCGACGATCGCCAAGCGTGAACGTGCCGGATTGCTGGATGGCGGACATGGGGAAACTCCTGTCGAGGTGGAGTTCCAGCGTAGGACCTGTCGGATCGTCCGATAAGAGGGCACAATCCGCACGACTTGTGCTGATTTCCGCACAACCAAAAGCTGCAGCAGAGAAAGTTGTGAAAGCGGAGCTGGCCGACCTGAACGCGTTCGTGACCGTGGCAAGCGCTGGCGGCTTTCGCGAGGGCGCGCGACTGAGCGGCGGCAGCGCCTCCGCCCTGAGCGAGGCGGTGCGCCGGCTCGAAGCGCAGCTCGGCGTGCGCCTGCTCCATCGCACCACGCGCAGCGTGGCACCCACCGAAGCCGGCAAAAATTTGCTGGAACGGCTGCGGCCCGCCTTGGCCGAGGTGGCGGACGCACTGGACGTGGTCAACAACTTTCGCGAACGCCCGGCCGGCACGCTGCGCCTCAACGTGCCGATGAGCGCCTCGCGCCTGGTGCTGCCCGCGATCGTGCCGCCGTTTCTCGCCGCTTATCCCGACATCCGCCTGGAAGTGCTTACCGACGAGAGCTTCGTCGATGTGCTGGCGGCCGGTTGCGACGCGGGCATCCGCTACGACGAGCGGCTGGAGCAGGACATGATCGCGGTGCCGATCGGGCCGCGCGTACAGCGCTTCGCCGCTGCGGCCGCGCCGGCGTATCTCGATCGCCGTGGGCGCCCGACACATCCGCGCGACCTGCTGGCCCACGCCTGCCTGCGTGGCCGTTTCGCCAGCGGCAACATGCCCGCGTGGGAGTTCGAGAAGGATGGCGAAACCGTGCGGGTGGAACCCACCGGACCGCTGGTGGTGCGCATGGGCGGCGCATCCGACCTGGCCGTCGACGCCGCGATCGCCGGCACCGGCATCGTCGCGCTGTTCGAGGACTGGATCCGCCCGCACCTGGACAGCGGCGCGCTGGAACCCGTGCTGGAGCCGTGGTGGCTGGCCTTCCCTGGGCCCTTCCTCTATTACCCCGGGCGGCGGCTGGTGCCGGCGCCGCTTCGTGCGTTCATCGACTTCATCAAGACGAACAGCTGACATGAAAAGCCCAGGTCCGATCAGTGATCCTTCCCGCCCTTGTCCGTCGAGAAGCGATAGATGATACGGTTTTCGCACACCTGCCCCGGACGCAGTACCGCTGACCCGAAATCCGGGTGATTGGGCGTGACCGGGAATATCTGCGGCTCAAGTCGTTCAAGCCGAACCGATAGTTCCTACGGCTTAGTTCAGACGTCAGGCTGCAAAGGAGGTTTTTGGCATGATTGACCACACCGGAATTGGAGTTGCTGAGGTCAGTCGCTCCGCTGTCTTCTATGATGCTGCTCTTGCCGCTCTCGGCCTTCGCAGAGTCGTGCAGCTTCCCCAAGCAACAGGTGCCGACGCTGTAGGTTACGGTGTTGAGTACCCGGTGTTCTGGATCGACCGATTCCATCCTCACAGTACCAAACAGCACACGGCGTTCATTGGGGAAAGCCGTGACGCCGTCGATGCCTTTTATACGGCGGCGCTCAGCGCCGGCGGCAAAGACAACGGGCCTCCGGCGCTTCGAGAAACCAACCAAGGCTACCCGCCCGGTTACTACGCAGCTTTCGTACTGGACCCGGATGGCAACAACATCGAGGCGGTTTGTCGTGATTTGTAACTCACAGCGCATTGTCGGGTGAATTAGCACTCCAAGGGACGCTGTTCAGAAACTGGAGTTCCAACAATGACCCTTCAACAACTCCTGGGT
The DNA here is from genome assembly GCF_054052145.1 of Lysobacter sp. A421. NCBI lineage: Bacteria > Pseudomonadati > Pseudomonadota > Gammaproteobacteria > Lysobacterales > Lysobacteraceae > Lysobacter > Lysobacter sp. A421. The sequence goes on from NZ_JBSVRL010000002.1 coordinate 469,214, forward strand.
ATAGAGCTACCGATCATTCAAGCACCTATGGCGGGCGTGCAAGGTAGTGCACTGGCAGTGGCCGTGTCTAACGCTGGTGGGCTGGGCTCGCTGCCCTGTGCCATGCTCAGTCTTGATGCCATGCGCGATGAGCTGGCAGCAATCAAGATCCAAACAGACAAGCCTTTTAACGTGAATTTTTTCTGCCACACGCCGCCCAGACCCAGTGCCGAGCGCGAAGCAGCGTGGCGAGCTACGCTTTCGCTTTATTACAAGGAATATGGAATACGGCGGTCACCAACCTTTTCTCCGGTCGACCCGCCCGAGGCATCGTGAACCGCGTCATAAACGAGCTTGGTCCTAACAGTGTCACTACACCCGATTTCCCTTTGGCTACCGCCGCCATTGCTCCTTTGCGCGCCAAGGCCGAAAGCCGAGGCTCCGGTGATTTCTCACCTCTGTGGTCTGGTCAGAATGCGAGTGGATGCAGGGAGATACCAGCCGCGCAACTCACCCGTGAATTGGCCGCTGGCCTCTAGCAATAGAACATGAAGATCATCCGCAGCAGGGAGTTCATCGCCAGTCGGCCTTGGGGTTCTCTTGATATCGCCAATATGAATGGGGTCACGACACGCCTTCATTGGACCGACCAACCCTACAAATGGCACATCAATGACGGGCAAGAGGTTTTTGCTGTTCTGGATGGCCGTGTTGAAATGCATTACCGCGAGAATGGCATCGAGCAGTCAACGGTCCTCGAAACAGGCGATATTTTCTATGCGTCGGTGGGTACCGAGCACGTTGCACATCCGATCGGCCAAGCCCGCATTCTCGTCATCGAGACTGAAGGCAGTGTCTGATAATTAATTTGACCGAAGTTGGTTTGCGGACCCGTTGAATTCAGGATCCAGAGAATTCTGTCAGCTCGATATGCTCGCCCGCCGGGCCGCGCAGGCCGAGGTGGCGGTTGCCAGTGGAGTTTTGGATTTCGCCCACCAGCTCCCAACCCGCTGGCACGTTGTCGCCGCCCAACCCCGGCAACCGCAACGCGACGCTGTGCAACCCGGCGCTGCGTTCGTTCGTTGACCGGGTGGGCGCTTGCGGCAGATCGACCTGGTCGATCTCGACCAGGCATTGCCCGGTCAGCGGGACGACGGCGACGGGGTAGCGGCCTTCCAGCTCGCGGCCGAAGGCGCGGTTGAGGACGGTGATCCTGGTGTCGAATGCCCAGCCGTTTGCTCCCGCCAATGCGGCCCAGGCGGCCTGGGAGGCGGTGCGGTCCGGGGTGGACATGACGCCGATGAAGGGACGGGCGATACGGTCGTCGGTCATCGGCAGGTCGAACGGTGGCACCGGGGCCTTGATCTGGGTGAGGTAGAGCATCTCGCCGCAGGGGCCGATGACCTGGCTGGCGCGGATAGCGGGGCTCAGTTCCAGGTCGGCCGGGGCGCCGAGCACGCGGAACGGTGCGCGCAGGCCGCCGGCGAGGGCGTCGATGTCGCCGACCAGCACTTCCAGCGACAGCCAGCCGTGGCGGAACATCGGTTCGCCGACGATTGATGTCGTGTCTTCGATCACGCGCAGGATCGCTTCGCCGGCATCGTTGGCCAGCCATGTGAGTGGTTGGTCGCGCAGGTCGGGCAGGCCGAGGACGTCGGCGGTGGCGGCGTCCAGCGTGTCGCGCTTGCCGACCGCCAGGCCGAGCTGCTCGGCGTAGGCGGCGCAGGTGGCATGCAGGTCGGGGGTGATCAGGGTCGCGTGCAGGATGCCTTGGCGCAGGTGGTTGTTGGTCATGCGCGGGGGGCTCGCGTTGGTGCCGCGGTGTCATCCACAGGTCTGGCTTCGGCTGCGAGCTTGCGTTGCAGCCACGGCATCAGGCCGCCCACGCTGACGATGTCCATCAGCTCCGGCGGGATCTTCTCGCAAGCGTACTGCTGGCCGCTGGTGTGGTTGATCACCAGCCCTTCGACCGGCCGCACTTCCAGCTCGTCGCCGCGTCCGGCCTGCAGGTCGGGACACGCCAGCGCGGGCAGGCCGAGGTTGAGTGCATTGCGGTAGAAGATTCGCGCGAAGGACTTGGCGATGATCGCGCCTACGCCCAGGTGGACCAGCGATTGCACGGCCTGCTCGCGCGAGGAGCCGATGCCGAAGGAGTCGCCGCCAACCACGATGTCGCCGGGCTGCACCTCGCGGGCGAAATCCGGGTCGATCGCTTCCAGGCAGTGGCGGGCGAGCACGGCGACCGATTCGCGCATGTACGGGCCGGGCGCGAGCAGGTCGGTGTCGATGTTGTCGCCGAACACGAACGTGCGGCCACGCCGGACCATGTTGCTGGTCGGGGTGCCGCCGGCGCCGCGAGTAGGGTGGTTGATCATGCGGGCTCCATCAGCAGTTCACGCGGGTCGCAGATCACACCCTTCACCGCGCCGGCGGCGACGCTGTAGGGCGAGCCCAGGTAGACCTGCGCCTGCGCCGAGCCCATGCGGCCCTTGAAGTTGCGCGCGGTGGTGGACAGGCAGACCTCGCCGGCGGCAAGCATCCCCGCGCCCATGCCGGCGCACGCGCCGCAGCCGGTCGGCAGCAGGATCGCGCCGGCTTCGGTCAGGGTAGCCAGGGTGCCGTCGGCGGCGGCCTGGGCGGTCATCGCGACCGAGGCGGGCGCGATCAGCAGACGGGTGCCGCGGGCAACCTTGCGGCCTTTCAGCACTTCGGCGGCCATCCGCAGGTCGGACAGTTTCGCGCCGGTGCAGGCGCCAATATAGGCCTGGTCGATGCGGGTGGTGTCGTACTCGGTGACTGCACGGCTGTTGGCCGGGCTGTGCGGGGCGGCAATCTGCGGCGCGAGCGAGGCGGCGTCATAGTGATGCTCGGCCAGACAGGTGGCGTCGGCGTCGCCCTGCCATTGTGTGATGTCGCCATCAAACGGCTGGCCGGCTTCGACGAGCGCGGCCATCGTGGTCGCATCGGCAGCGATGATGCCGGTCTCCGCGCCCAGCTCGGCGGACATGTTGCACAACACCATGCGCTCGGACATCGACATCGCCCGCACCGCCGCGCCGCCGTATTCGAACACCTGGTTCTCGTTGCCCATGCCCAGCGTGGCGCACAGGAACAGCATGATGTCCTTGGCGCTGACGCCGCTGGACAGGGCGCCATCCCAGTTCACCCGCACGGTCTGCGGGACCTTCACCCATAACTCGCCGGTGACCAGCGCGCCGGTGATGTCGGTCGCGCCGACGCCCACCATGAACGCGCCGTAGGCGCCGCCGCTGGGCGAGTGCGAATCGCCGCCGACGCAGAACATGCCCGGCTGCACGTGGCCGCCTTCCTGCAGCACCACGTGGCAGATGCCGACCATGTCGTAGTGGCGCACGCCCTGCTGCTGCGCCCAACGCCGGGTCAGGGCCAGGATCTCCGCGCTTTCCAGGTCGGTGGCGGGCACGAAGTGGTCGCTGACCACCACCACTTTGTCGGCGTCCCAGACCTTCGCCCCCAGCGACTCCAGCCGCGAGGCGACCCGGCGGGGCCCGCCGGAGTCATGCATCATCAACAGGTCGATCGACGCGGTGACGATTTCCCCGGGATGCACGCTGTCGCGATGACAGGCGCGGGCGATGATCTTTTCGGCCAAAGTTGCTGACACGCGTATCCACTCCGTTGATTAGGCCCTAATGATATATCTATATACCAAAAAGGCCTGCATTGGCAGGCCCCTTGGTGGAAGACGCGCGCGAGTTACCAGAAGCGGTACTTGAAATCGACGCCATAGGTGCGGGGAAGGGTGGGATAGATCACCGCCACGCCCAGTCCGGGGATATCGAAGCCGCCGGCCGAAATCTGCTGGTCGGTGAGGTTGCGGCCCCACGCGGCGACCGACCAGTTTCCATGGTCCGGCTCGTAGGCGATGCGCGCGTTTGCCTGGGTATTGGCCGGGGTCTTCACCAGCTCCGACAAATCCTGGTTCTGGTAGAACATGTCGGTGCGCACGACCTGAACGTTGAATATCAGCTGCGCATCGGCGATCGGCTGGACGTACGTGGTGCCGATCTGCCACTGCATCTCCGGCGCCTGCTTCAGGTCGCGGCCCTCGAAGGTCTCCCGGTTGATCTCGGCGTAGTCCCGGTACTCGGCGTCGATCGTGCCGATGTTGGCGTTGACGTTCCAGTTGTCGGTCAGCTGGGCCTGCACCTCCACTTCGACACCCTGGATGAGCGCGCCGGTGGCGTTGGTGGTGACGTAGATGCCGTTGGGATCGATTGCCGACAACTGCAGGCCGCCGTAGTCGTTGCGGTAGTAGGTGGCGTTCAGGCGCACCCGGTTGTCGAGCAGGGTGCTCTTGATACCCGTTTCGTAGGAGCGGACGGTCTCCTCGTCGAACGGGGTGATCGTCTCCGGCGTGGTGCCGCGTCCATTGAAGCCGCCGCTCTTGAAGCCGGTGGATACCGTGGCAAAGGCCATGACGTTGGCGCCGAGGTCGTAGTCGGCCATCAGCTTCCAGTCCGGCTTGGACCAGCGGCCGTTGCGGGTCACGCGGAAGGTCTCGTTGCCTGCGGGGTCGCGTGCCAGTACCGAGAGGTCCTTCTTCTCGTTGCTGAAGCGGCCGCCGGCAGTCAGGTTCAAGCGGTCGCTGACCGCGTAGGTCGCCTGGGCGTAGGCCGCCAGCGCCGTGGTGTCCTGGGCGATGTCATAGACGCCGCCGATGCCGAAGATGTCGTTGCGGGTCGGCTGCTCGTTCTGCTCCCGGAAACCGAACACGCCAGCCACCCAGGTGAGCGGACCGTCGCCTTGGGAGATCAGCTGGCTTTCATAGCCGTACTGGCTCTGTTCCTGGTCCTGGAACAGGTGGTAAAGCAGCTGGTCGGTGCCGTCGACGTCGACATGGATGGTGCTGTCCATGCTCCGGTAGTGGGCGATATGGCGCCACAGGAACTTGTCGTAGTAGGTCTCGAAGGTAAAGGCGGCCCCGAACTGGTCCAGATCGTTGATGCCGCCCACCAGGTCGCTGCGGGTGGTGTACAGGTTCTCCAGCCGGGGCACGGTCTGGCCATCCACCAAGGCCACCGGCACCGCGTAGGTGGGTGAGGAGCGCTCGCGCAGGCGATCGATGTTGAGCGATGCGTAGGAGTTTTCCGCCACCGGCATCGAGAAGCCGACGCGTCCGGCGGTGACCTTGCTGTCGTTGACGTCCTTGCCGCTGACCTGCTCGTGGATGAAGCCGTCGCGATTGCGGGTCAGGGCCGCAGCGGAGAAGTCGATGGTCTCGCCGAGGCGGGTGTTGTACATGAACCGCATGTCGGCCCGGCCGAAATTGCCGAGCGTGCCGTCCACCTCGAGCCGCTCATCGCCCTTGGGCTTGCGGGTGATGTAGCGGATCGCGCCGCCGGTGGCGTTGCGGCCGTACAGGGTCCCTTGCGGCCCGCGCAGGACCTCGATGCGTTCCACGTCGTAGAGGTCGAACATCGAACCGTTCTGGCGCGGGATGTAGACGTCGTCGATGTAGATCGCCACCGCGGGGTCGGCGGTGAACATCGACTCGTCCTGACCGACGCCGCGCAGGAAGATCTTCGCGCCCGAGCTGGTCGAGGTGTTCTGGTCAATGGTGATGTTGGGAACGTGGAACTTCAGGTCGTCCACCCGGGAGACCTGCTTGCGCTTCAGGTCTTCGGCGTTGAACACGCTGATCACCACCGGGGTGTCCTGGACCTGTTCTTCGCGGCGCTGGGCGGTGACGGTGACGTTGTCGAGCTGGACGGCCTGGCTCGCCGCCTCCTCCGCTGCCTGCTGGGCCTGGACGGGCATGCTCAGGGCCGCCGCGACTGCCACCACCAGTGCACGCAGGTAGATTTGATCGTTCACCAACACCTCCATACCGCTAATTGACGTTGAACATCTCGATTAGCTCTATCGATATATCAATAGGAGATGGGAGTCAATATTTGTCCGGACAATATGGGAGGTAAGTACGGCAAAGCCCTGTTCAGTACGCCGGTTTTTCCCCGTCCACGTCGAGGGTCATCTGGTAGGAGAACTGGTCGGGGCGGTACAGGATGTTGAGCAGGTCGATAAGCTGTCCGTCACCGTCATAGGACCGGCGATCCAGCGACAACAGGGCGGTGGCGGGTGCGACCTTCAGGTGCATCGCGGTGACCGCATCGGCATTGACGGCCGACAACACCTGGTCGACGCGCCGGATCCGGATGCCGATCTGGCCGTACAGCTTCAGGCGCGAGGTGTTGGCCAGGCTGGCGGCGTTGTAATCGGGGTGGTCGGTGCGGGTCCAGCTGGTGTAGTGGCCGAACGGGGTGTCGCCGCGCAACCGCAGGCGAATGGCGTAGGCGAGCAGGTCATCGGATGCCAGCCCGAACTCGCTGCGGATCGGCGCCGATGGAACCGTGCGCCTGAATTGCAGGACCTTCACCCGGGTCTGCTCCACCAGGTCTTCCAGGCTTTCCAGCAGGCCATTGAGCGGGCTGTGCAATGGCTTGGGCTGGGAACGGTGGACGACGTGGGTACCACGGCCGCGCCGGCGTTCGACCAGACCGTCGGACGCCAGTTCGTCCAGCGCCCGTTTGACCGTGATCCGGGACACCCCGAACGCTTCGGCCAACTCGAATTCGGTCGGGATCCGCGCCCCGGTCGGCACTTCGCCGTTGAGGATCCGGTCGCGCAACAGCACGAAGATCTGGTGGTACAGCGGGGCAGGGATGTCGCTGCGCAACAACTTGCGCGCACTTGCATCCAGCAGTTGCGCTAACGCGTCGCTCGGCATGTGGCTTCACCGGTCCAGGTAGGAATGCTATAACAATAGATCAAAATGGGTGGTGCGATGAACAATACTGGCGACGATACAACGACCCCGCACGGGGATGCGGAGATGGATGATGCGGTCGCTGTCAGGATCGAAGCAGGCGTCGCCCGGATCGGGATCCACCGTGCGGACAAGCGCAACGCGCTGGCGACCCGGCACTGGGCTTCACTTGAAGCCGCTCTCGACCGGGTCGCCGAAAGCCCGGCGCACCTGTTGGTGCTTTCGGGGGTGCCTGGCGCGTTCAGTGCCGGCGCGGACATCGAAGAGCTCGGACGCCTGCTCGCCGAGCCGGCCGCGTTTGCCGCCAACAATGCCCAGGTCCAGCGCACCCAGCTGAAATTGCAGCGCCTGCCGCAGACCACCATTGCCGTGATCGATGGCGTCTGCATCGGCGGCGGACTCGGGCTTGCGCTGGCCTGCGACCTGCGGCTGGCCAGCGACCGGAGCCGTTTCGCGATCACCCCCGCCAAGCTCGGCCTGGTCTACAGCGCCGATGACACGCGGCGGCTGGTCAACGCGGTCGGGATGGCGCGCGCGCGCGCGCTGCTCCTGACCGGGCGGCTGCTGGACGCAGCGACCGCGCTGCAGTGGGGGTTGCTGAACGAAACCGTCGCCGACAGCGAGTTGGACGCCGTGGTGGCGTCGTGCCTTGAGGCGCTGCGGGCCACGTCCGGCCAGGCCCGTCGCGGCATCAAACAGGTGCTGGGTCATCTGGGCGGCGACGCCAGCATCACCGCCGACCACGCCGAGGATGCATTCCAGGCGGCGTTCGCCAGCGAGGATTTCGTGGAAGGCGCCCGCGCCTTCCTGGACCGGCGGGCACCCCGATTCGAAGGAGGAACACGATGAGTACCGCCGCCAACATCGCCTATCGCGCGCTGGCCCTGCAGAGCACCTGCCATGCGATCAATGCCGCCGCGTCGGTCGACGATGCACGCGGCCTGATCGCCGCCAACATCGAGCGCATCGGCCGCCAGGTCCGCGCCAGCAAGGCCTTCATCGGTCCCGACCTGAAGCTGGTGGTCCTGCCGGAGTACTTCGCCACCAGCTACCCGCTCGGGGACACCATTCCCGGCTGGGTGGCCAAGGCCGGTTTCGAGATGCACGGCGCCGAGTACGGGCAACTGGCCAGGATCGCGCAGGACAACGGCGTCTACCTGGCCGGTAACGCCTACGAGCAGGATCCCAACTTCCCCGGCCTGTACTTCCAGTCCAGCGTGGTGATCGACGACGCGGGCAACCAGGTGCTGCGCTACCGTCGGCTGGTCTCGCTGTACGCGCCATCGCCGTACGACGTGTGGGACAGGTACCTGGACATCTACGGCATCGACGGTGTGTTCCCGGTCGCGCGCACCGCGATCGGCCGGCTGGCCTGCGTGGCCTCGGAGGAGATTCTCTATCCGGAGATTGCGCGGGCACTGGCGCTGCGCGGAGCCGAAGTATTCCTGCATTCCACCAGCGAGGTCGGCAGCCCGGAGCTCACTCCCAAGGACATTGCCAAGCGCGCACGGGCGGTGGAGAACCTGGCCTATGTGGTCTCGGCCAACACCGCCGGCATCAGCGGCGTGGACATACCGATGGGCAGTGCGGACGGGATGTCCAAGATCGTCGACGACCAGGGCCGGGTGCTGGCCGCGGCCGGCCCCGGCGAGTCGATGGCCGCCAATACGGAACTGGACATCACCGCGTTGCGCCGGCGCAGGCAGCGCCCCGGCATGGGTCACACCCTGTCGCGATTGCCGCGCGAGGTGATCGCCCAAGGGCTGGCCCTGGCACCGCTGGCGCCCAACGCATTGCTCGATGCCGGCCAGCCGGTGATCCCGGAGCGCGCCGACTTCGCCCGTCGGCAGGTTGCGGTCATCGACCACCTTAAAGACGCCGGAGTGCTCGGGGATGATTGATTCGACCACCCTGTTGCCGCTGCGCAACCCGCGTACGGGCCAGATCGACGCGCACTTGCCGGTAACTCCGGTCGCCGCCGTTGCCGCGCTCGCCGTCGCTCTGCGCCGGGCGCAGCAGGACTGGGCCGCACGATCCGTGCAATCGCGCTGCGACGCGCTGGCCCGCCTGGCCGATGCGATCGAGCGACGCCGCGAGCCGATGATCGAGGCCTTGCTGGCCGACACCGGCCGCTGGCACGAATCGCTGATCGAGGTCGACGGCACCGTGGCGGCGATGCGCCGCTGGAGCGTGCAGGGACCGTCGTGCCTGGCCGAGCCGGAGCCGGTACGCGAGGCGATCGGGTTTATCCGCTCGCGCCAGACGTGGGTACCTTTCGAGCTGGCCGGCGTGATCAGCCCGTGGAACTTCCCGCTGATGCTGACCCTGATCGATGCGGTGCCTGCGCTGGTCGCCGGCTGCGCGATCCTGGCCAAGCCCAGCGAAGTCACCTCGCGCTTCGTGCCGGTGTTGCAGGCGGCGCTGGACGACGTGCCCGAGCTCGCCGGCGTGTTCGGCCTGGTGACCGGGCCGGGGCACGTCGGCCAGGCGGTGATCGACGCGGTCGACCAGATTTGCTTTACCGGCAGCGTGGCCACCGGACGCAAAGTTGGCGAAGCGTGCGCGCGCCGCTTCATCCCGGCCTCGCTGGAACTGGGCGGCAAGGATGCGGCACTGGTGCTGTCGGACGCGGACCCGGTACGCGCGGCCCGTTCGCTGGCGTGGGGCAGCTTCGTCAACGGCGGCCAGAGCTGCATGTCGATCGAGCGGGTCTACGTCGAGCAGCCGGTGGCCGAGGCGTTCATCGCGGCACTGGTCGAGCAGGCCGGTCGCTTGCGGCTGGCGTACCCGGACCCCAGGGACGGCGAGATCGGCCCGATCATCTCCGAGAGCCAGGTGGCGATCGTGCGTGAGCAACTGGCCGACGCGAAGGAAAGGGGCGCACGGGCACTGACCGGGGGCGAGCTCGTCGACCACGGCGGCATGTGGTGCCCGCCAACGGTGCTGACGGACGTCACCGACGAGATGAAGGTGCTGCGTGAGGAATCCTTCGCCGCGATCCTGCCGGTGATGGTGGTGGCTGACGAGGAAGAGGCGATTGCCCGTGCAAACGCGACCGAGTTCGGGCTTTCCGCGGCCGTGTTCAGCGGCGACCTGGAGCGGGCCGAACGGGTGGCCAGGCGGCTCCAGGCCGGCGGCGTCAGCATCAACGACGCCTGCCTGACCGGGATGGTGCAGACCGCCGAGAAGCAGAGTTTCAAGCTGTCGGGGATGGGCGGCTCGCGCATGGGTACGGCATCCATCCGCCGGTTCGTGCGTGCCCGCGCATTGCTGATCCACGACGGCGACAGCTCGCCATGGTGGTTCAACCCCTAGGCCGCGGCTGGCATCGGGCAACAAAAAAAGGCCGTGCTCGCGGGAGCACGGCCTTGCTGTCTGTCATCGACCCCTGACGGGGTTACCTGGCGTCGCTGAACACCTTGTCCAGGCGGCGCTCGAACTCGTGGTAACCGATGCGCTCGTACAACTCCTCGCGGGTCTGCATGAGCTCGACCACGTTCTTCTGGTGGCCGTCGCGGCGGATTGCGGTGTACACCGCTTCGGCGGCCTTGTTCATGGCGCGGAACGCGGACAGCGGGTACAGCTGCATCGCCACGCCGACCGAGGCCAGCTCGTCGCGGGTGAACAGCGGGGTCTGGCCGAACTCGGTCAGGTTGGCCAGCACCGGCACCTTCACCGCATCGACGAATCGCTGGTAGGTCGGCAGGTCGTAGGCCGCCTCGGCGAAGATGCCGTCGGCGCCGGCTTCCACGAAAGCAATCGCGCGCTCGATCGCGTCATCCACGCCGTGCGACGCGATGGCGTCGGTGCGTGCGATCAGGAAGAAATCCGGGTCGGTTTTCGCATCGACCGCGGCCTTGACGCGGTCAACCATCTCGCCCTTGGAGACGATCTCCTTGCCCGGACGGTGGCCGCAACGTTTCGCGCCGACCTGGTCTTCGATATGGCAGGCGGCGCCGCCTGCCTTGATCAGAGACTTGATGGTGCGCGCGATGTTGAACGCGCTGGAGCCAAAGCCGGTGTCGATGTCGACCAGCAACGGCAGCTCGCACACGTCGGTGATCCGGCGCACGTCGGTGAGCACGTCGTCCAGGGTGTTGATGCCCAGGTCCGGCATGCCCAGCGAGCCGGCGGCGACACCACCACCGGACAGGTAGATCGCGCGGTAACCGGCACGTTGGGCCAGCAGGGCGTGGTTGGCGTTGATGGTGCCGACGATCTGCAGCGGCTTCTCTTCGGTCAGGGCGCGGCGGAAACGCGCGCCGGGGCTGGTGATTGAGGTCATGGGGCTCTCGGTGTGGGGTGAAGGGGACGATCGCGCGAGCCGGTGACGGCCGCGTCGGTCACATCTGGGCGTAGTTGGGACCGTCGCCGCCGAGCGGCGCAACCCAGACGATGTTCTGGCTCGGGTCCTTGATGTCGCAGGTCTTGCAGTGCACACAGTTGGCGAAGTTGATCTGCAGGCGTTCCTCGCCGGGCTCGCCAACGAACTCATACACGCCCGCCGGGCAGTAGCGCGCTTCCGGGCCGGCGTACTTGGCCAGGTTGACGGTCACCGGCACGGCCGGATCCTTCAGCGTCAGGTGCGCCGGCTGGCTCTCGTCGTGGTGGGTGCTGCTCAGGAACACCGAGCTGAGGCGGTCGAAAGTCAGCACGCCGTCGGGCTTGGGATAATCGATCTTCCCGCGCTGGTCGGCCGGGTCCAGGCAGTCGTGGTCGGCCCTGGAATGGCGCAGGGTCCACGGCGGGTTGCGGACGCCCAGCCTGGGTAGCAACCACTGCTCGATGCCGGTCATCAGGGTGGCGATCAGGCGGCCCTTCTTGAACCACTGTTTGAAGTTTTTCGATTGCTTGAGTTCGTCGTGCAGCCAGCTGGCTTCGAACGCGGCCGGGTAGGCGACCAGTTCGTCCTGCGCGCGGCCTGCAGCGAGCGCGTCGAACGCGGCCTGGGCGACGAGCATGCCGGTCTTGAGCGCGGCGTGGCTGCCCTTGATCCGGCTGGCGTTGAGGTAGCCGGCCTCGCAACCGACCAGCGCGCCACCGGGGAATATGGTTTTGGGCAGCGACATCAGGCCGCCCGCGGTGATGGTGCGTGCGCCGTAGGAAATGCGCTTGCCGCCTTCCAGGTGCTTGCGGATCGAGGGATGGGTCTTGAAGCGCTGGAACTCCTGGAACGGGCTCAACCACGGGTTGGTGTAGTCCAGCCCGACCACGAAGCCGACCACGACCTTGTTGTCGTCCGCGTGGTACACGAACGAGCCGCCGTAGGTATCCGAGTCCAGTGGCCAGCCGGCGGTGTGTACCACCAGACCGGGCTCGTGCCGGGACGGATCGACCTGCCACAGCTCCTTGATGCCCAGGCCGAAGCTCTGCGGGTCGCAGTCCTTGTCCAGCTTGAAACGGGCGATCAGCTCGCGCCCCAGATGGCCGCGCGATCCCTCGGCGAAGATCGTGTACCTGGCGTGCAGCTCCATGCCGCGCTGGAACTGGGGGCCGGGCTCGCGGTCCTTGTCCAGGCCCATGTCGCCGGTGGCCACGCCGAGCACCGCGCCGGCGTCGTTGTAGAGCACTTCGGCGGCGGCGAAGCCGGGGAAGATCTCCACCCCGAGCGCCTCGGCCTGGGCGGCCAGCCAGCGGGTGAACTCACCGAGGCTGATGATGTAGTTGCCGTGGTTGTCGAAGCAATCCGGCAGCAGGAAGCCGGGCGTCGCCTGCGCTCCGGTCTCGCTCAGGAACAGGAACTCATCGCGGGTCACCGGCTGGCGCAGCGGCGCGCCGCGCTGCTTCCAGTCCGGGAACAATTCATCCAGCGCGCGGGTATCCATGATCGCGCCCGACAGGATGTGCGCGCCGGGTTCGGAGCCTTTCTCCAGAACGCACACCGACACCTCACTGCCCTTGCTGGCGGCGAGCTGGCGCAGGTGGATCGCAGTGGCCAGCCCGGCCGGGCCGGCGCCGACCACGACGATGTCGTACTCCATCGATTCGCGGGGGCCGTAGGCGGCGAGCAGGTCTTCCGGGGTCATGACGGTTCCATTGCTTGTGGTGACGCCGCTGCGAGGATGGCCGAGGGCGGCGCGTTCCAGATTGATCCGGCCTGCGCTGCCAGGTGTGCAAACACGCGCTCCAGGTGCTTGATCCGGTGCGGCTGGCCCATCACCCACGGATGGATGTTGAGCGCCAGCATCCGGCCGTGGCCGGTCTCGCGGGCTTCGGCCAGCAGGAACTCGCAGGCGTCGATGATCTGGTCGGCGTACCCGGACTCGGCATGCAGGTTGTCGCCGACGATGAAGCGGTCCTCAAGCTCCAGCGACAGCGGCAGGATCGACAGCGGGCCGTGATCGGTGTTGAAGGCATAGGGCAGCTCGTCGTTGACCCAGTCCGCGCACCACTCGATGCCGGCTGCGCGCAGCAGCTCCGGTGTGCGTCCGGATTGCGAGCGGGCCGGCGACAGCCAGCCGCGGATCGGCCCGGCGGCGTAGGGCGTCAGTGCGGCCAGGCTGCGCTGGATCCACTCGCGCTCGCGCGCCTCATCCAGGCCGCCGTAATGCACGCAGTCCATGTTCCAGCCGTGGCCGAGCAGCTCGGCTCCGGTCGCCTGTACGCGGCGCAGCAGCGCCGGGTAGCGCTCGGCCAACTCGCCATTGACCGCGACACTGGCGGCCAGGCCATGGGACTTCAGCGCGTGCAGTACCCGGAACACGCCGACCCGGTTGCCGTAGTCGCGCAGGGTGTAATGGCGCAGGTCCGGGTAGGGCATGGTCATGCTGCCGGGCGCCTTGAAGCCTTCGCCGGTCGGGTTCAGCGGAAAGTGCTCCAGGCTCAGGTTCACCCACAGCGCCAGCGGCTTCCCGTCCGGCCACGCGACCGGCGCGCGCTGGGCCAGCATCGACCATGCGTAGCGGTCGTGGTCCATGCCGTGACGGCGGCGCGGGTACTCCAGGTATTCCGGGCCAAGGCTCATTCCGTCTGCTCCTGCGCCACCGCGTCGATCGATGCCAGCGCCTCGTCGTAGTGATGCTCGAGATAGTGTGCGGCGATCTCGCGGCCGGTCGCCTTCCATACCCCGGTGTGCTTGCTGATGTAGTCCATCGCCTCCTCGAAGGCGCGCAGCCGGTGCGGGTGGCTGACCTGGTAGGCGTGCAGCGGTACGCACATCACGGTGCCACTCTGCGCGCCCTCTTCATACAGGCGGTCGAAGGCGTCCTTGATCATTTGCCCGTAGCGGCGTGGCTCGATCTTGTTGACCACGTAAGTGATGGTGTCGTTGAGCTCCAGCGAGTACGGCACCGAGACAAACCGCTTGCCGCTGCGGGTGCGTACCGGGGTCGGCTGGTCGTCATGGAACAGATCGCAGGTGTACTGGCCGCCGGCCTCGGCGAACAGGTCGATGGTGGCGTTGGAGTGCGACAGCGCCGGGGCCAGGTAACCGTCGCAGTGCTGGCCGGTGTGTTTGGCGATCAGCGCCATCGACTCCTCGATCATCGCCCGCTCCTGCGCCTCGTCCAGGCCGTAGGTGTAGCGGGTGTTGTAGATGCCGTGGCTGAAGAACTCCCAGTCGCGCTCGGCGGCCAGCTCGATCACCTCGGGGTGATGGATCAGGGTTGCCGCCGACAGCGACACCGAGCCGCGCAGGCCGTACTTGTCCATCACCCGCATCATGCGCTGGTGGCCGACCCGGTTGCCGTAGTCGCGCGTCGCGTAGCCCAGCACGTCCGGCTGCGGCCGCGGCCATGGCTTGCGCTGCGGATTGGGCGGCGGCGCCAGCTCGTAGAACTCGATGTTGGGCGCGATCCACAGTGCGACCTTCGCGTCACCCGGCCACTGGATCTTCGGCCGGCTGTCGTAGGGCCAGTAGTCGTACAGACCGGGGTCGGCCTTGTGGGCCGGATCGCGGGTACTCATGGCGCGACCTTGCGCAGCTGGGCCTCCACCTCGGCCACCGGCTCCACATCGGCGTACTTGAGCATGATGTCGGCAAGGTTGGCGAAGTGCGGGATCTCGTGCTTGTCGGCCACGCACTCCTCGACCACGATGGTGCGGAAACCGCGCGAGAGGCTGTCCACCGAGCAGGCGCGCACGCAGCCCGACGTCGAGCCGCCGGTGATGATCAGGGTGTCGATGCGGTGGAAGGTCAGCAGCGACCACAGGTTGGTCTCGAAGAATGGGCTGGCCATCAGCTTGTGCATGACGATGTCGCCTGGCTGCACGTCGGCGCGCGGATCGAGCTGGGCGCGCTCGGAGCCGTGCTTGATGTTCTGCAGCGAGTCCGGCGTGTTGGTGCGCGTGCCCCAGACCCCGGCGTCCTCGCCGTTCCCGGCATAGGCGACATAGGTCCAGATGACCGGCAGGCCGCGCTCGCGACACAGGGACGACAACGTGTTGATGTGTTCGATCTGGCGTGGATCGGTCTGGTACGCGGTCTTGAACGCGTCCATGTCGGTGTAGGCACGCTGCACGTCGATGTTGACGATCGCCGGACGCTGGCCGAAGCCGAACCTGGCGCGGTTGCGGTTGGCCTTGACCTGCGCCCAGTATTGGCGCGCGGTGAGGTCGGAGGTTTCCATTACAGGCATCGGAGTTCTCCCTGGATCAACGGGTCACGAGGCGAGGCGAGCCAGGCGGGCGCGCTCGTCGCGCACCAGAGTGGACATGACCAGGGCCACGGCGATGAGGATAAACACCAGTTGGAAGGCCGGCTTGTAGCTGCCGGTAACGTCGAAGATCTTGGCGGCCATCCAGATACCCAGTCCCGCGGTGGAGGCATCCAGCAGGGTCACGGTGCCGAGGATCTTGCCGGCCGCGGTCAGCCCGAAAGCATTGACCGCCAGCAGCTGGATCATGGTGTACAGGCCGCCCCAGCCGAGTCCGAACAGCATCAGCGAGTACCAGATCAGATCGGGCCGCATGGTGGCAAGCAATGCCGCGCCCGCGGCCATGATCACCAGGTTCACCATGAAAACGACTTTGGCCGACAGGATGTCAGCCAACATGCCGAACAGGAACTTGCCGACCATCGCCAGGCCGAACATCAGGCTCAGCGCCGAGCCCGCCTGGACCGGCGTGAACTCGAGATCGCGCATGTGCAGGAACAGGTTCTGTGACACGGCCATGATCGAGAAGAACGTGGTCATCGCGACGGTCGCCAACGCCCAGAACGTACGCGTGCGCAACGCCTGCCCGTAGGTCAGGTCAGGCAGGGTGACGATGTTTGCGGCGGCGTCCGAGGCGGCTTTTGCGGCCACCTTGTCGGCGCCCCAGGGCTTGATGTCGAGCTCTTTCGGGCTGTGCACCAGGAAGTAGGCGATGACCAGGAAGGTGGCCGGGATCGCCATTTCCCACATGAAGGCGGTACGCCAGTCCATGGTCTTCAGCAGTTGCACGGCCAGCGGCGGGAAGATCATCCCGCCCAGGCTGGTGCCGACCAATGCAATGCCGATGGCGGTGCCCCGCTGGACGCTGAACCACTGCGACACATAGATCACCGCTACGTTCAACCCGGCGGCCACCAGCACCACGCCCATGCCCACGTGGATCATGTACAGGTGGGTCAGCGACTGCACGAAGCTGTAGGCGAGGTACATGGCACCCAGCAACGCGATGCCGGCCAGGATCAGGCGGCGCGGCCCGGCCTTGTCGATGATCGCGCCGATGAACGGCCCCAGCCAGCCAGCCATCACCAGGGTGATCACGTCGCGCAACTTCAACTGGCTGCGGGACCAGCCGAACTCGTCCAGCAGCGACTCGTCGAATGCGGTCAGGCCGGTCACGACCAGGCCGTTGGACGTCAGCAGGACCAGCATCCCCATTACCGCCATCAGCCACGGGTAGTAGCGCTTCATTGGTGTACCTCTGCAGGTTGGTTCATGGGGAACAGGGATGCCCGGTGGGACGAATGTCGATCGTTGGCGTTGACCGCCGACGGAGGGCATGCCTACACTTTGTCCGGACAAAGTGTGCCACAGTCGATTGCCTTGGAGGAAGCCATGAATACCGTGATCGTTCTTTTCAACCTCAAGCCCGGCGCCAGCGCCGCGGACTTCGAGCAGTGGGCGCGCGAGCACGACCTGCCAACGGTCAACGCCCTGGCGTCGGTGGACAGCTTCGAGACGTTGCGGGCCAAGGGTCTGCTGATCGGCGACGGCAAGCCGCCGTACGAATACATTGAGGTCATGCGGGTACCCGACATGGCGGCGTTCGCCGCCGATCTGTCCGCGCCGGCGGTGCAGGCGGGCGCGGCGCGGTTCCAGCAGTTTGCCGACAACCCGATGTTCATCCTCACCGAATCGATCTGAGGCCGTCATGACCGTTGAATCCTCCCCGTTGGCGCCACCGCGCTACAGCGAACTCAAGGGCAAGGTCGCCCTGATCACCGGTGCCGGCCGTGCCGGCGGCCTCGGCGAGGGCATCGCCCGACGCCTCGCCGCGGAGGGTTGCACGGTGGTGATCACCGATATCGGCAAGGGCCGCGGCGAGCAGATGCCGGTCGATGCGGTCGGCACCGACGAAGAGATGGCGCGCACCGCGGCGGCGATCCGGGAGGCCGGCGGCGATTGCGTCGCGATGGCGCTGGACGTGCTGGAGGAGAGCCAGGTCGAGGCGGTAATCGCCAGGACCGTCGAGCGTTTCGGCGGCATCGATATCCTGGTCAACAACGCGGGCATCGGCTACCTGATGAAGTCGCTGGTCGATGTCGAGGCGGACGAATGGGACGCGGTACTCGGGGTCAACCTGCGCGGTACTTTCCTGTGCACCAAGCACGCGGCGCGCGCGATGATCGCCAAGGGCCGCGGCGGCCGGATCGTCAACATTGCCTCACAGGCCGCCAAGTCCGGCGTTCCGCATGCCGGCGCGTACTGCGCATCCAAGCACGGCGTGGTCGGGCTGACCCGGGTCAGCGCGATCGAACTGGGCGAGCACGGCATCACCGCCAACGCGATCTGCCCCAACCACGTCACCACCGGCCTGGGCGCGTGGCAGAACGAGTACTTCGCCAAGCTGCGCGGCCAAAGTGTCGATGAGTACCTGGCCCAGATGCGCGCGCGCATCCCGCTGGGGCGTCCAGGGCTGCCGGGCGATACCGCGGCGGCCTGCGCGTTCCTGTGCTCCGACGACGGCGCCTACGTCACCGGCGAGGCGATGAACGTCTCCGGCGGTGAAGAGACCCACTGACCACAAAGTTTCACCGGAAACGCATTTTCATTTCGTGCGGGCCGAGATTCCCGCACCGCAGAACCGGAGGGTTCGATGTCCGCAACAACTTATGCCTGGCCCAACGATGCGCGACTGGCGCTGTCGGTGGTGGTCAACGTCGAGGAAGGCTCCGAGTACAACGTCGGTGAAGGCGACAAGATCACCGAACCGGTGGACGAGCTGTCGGTCTCGCTGACCAAGCCGATCCGCAACTACGGCAACGAGTCCAACTATCGCTACGGCGTGAAAGAGGGCCATGCGCGCATCGCCGCGCTGCTGGACAAGTACGACGTCACCGCGACCTACACCGCCGCCGCGCTGTCGTTGGAGCGAGCGCCGGAGATCGCCGCCTACCTGCACGGCAGCCGCCACGAGACCTGCTCGCACGGCTGGCGCTGGATCCACCAGTTCCGCCTTGACGAGGCCGCCGAGCGCGAGTTCATCCGCAAGGCCGCCGACAGCATCGAGAAGACCACCGGCACCCGTCCGGTCGGCTGGCTGTCGCGCTACCTGCACACCGCCGATACCCGCCGGCTGCTGCAGGAGGAAGGCTTCCTCTACCACATGGACGACTACTCGGCCGACGCGCCGTTCTGGGCGCCGGTGGACGGCTCCGACACGCCGATGGTGATCGTGCCCTACCAGTTGGACACCAACGACATGAAGATGTGGCTGGCGCCGTCCTACCTGCCCAAGCACTGGCTGGACTACGCGATCGACAGCTTCGACACCCTGTACGAAGAGGGCGGTGATGCGCCGCGGATGATGTCGCTGGGCCTGCACCTGCGGATCATCGGCCGACCGGGACGGATCGGCGCGTTGCAGAAATTCTTCAAGTACGTCGGCGAGAAACAGGGCGTCTGGTACGCGACCCGGCGCGGTATCGCCGAGCATTTTGTCAGCGAGGTCGCCGCGAAATGAGCGAGGTCGCGACCCTGGCCGCCAATCCGCGCCGTTGCCTGATGTTCGTTCCTGGTTCGCGCCCGGAGCGCTATGCCAAGGCGATTGCCACCGGTGCCGATCAGGTCTGTATCGATCTGGAGGACGCGGTCGCACCGGGCGACAAGGACAGAGCGCGTGCCTCGGCGTTTGCGTTCCTTGCTGATGTCCCGGCGTCGTACAGCGAAATCGGCCTGCGCCTGAATCCGCTATCCACCGAACTGGGGCAGAAGGATCTGGGCGCGCTGCAGGCCTCGGGCCTCACGCCGGCGTTCGTGATGTTGCCCAAGGTCGAAAGCGCCGCCGAACTGCTGCAGGCCGATGCCGCGCTGGCCGGTCGCGCCACCGCGTTGATCGCGCAGATCGAAACCCCGCGCGGGCTGCTGGATGCACGCGAGATCGCCGCCGCCACGCCGCGCCTGCAGTCACTGATGTTCGGCGGCTTTGATTTCATCGTCGCCCTGCGCGGCCGCGCGAGCTGGGAGAGCTTCTTCCACCCCCGCGTGCAGCTCGCGGTGATCGCCGCCGAGGCCGGCATCGGCTGCATCGACGTGCCGTTCCTGGACATCAAGGACGAGCCCGCGCTGGTGGCCGAGACCGATCG
The DNA here is from genome assembly GCF_054052145.1 of Lysobacter sp. A421. Taxonomy (NCBI): domain Bacteria; kingdom Pseudomonadati; phylum Pseudomonadota; class Gammaproteobacteria; order Lysobacterales; family Lysobacteraceae; genus Lysobacter; species Lysobacter sp. A421. Next base: position 488,737 of record NZ_JBSVRL010000002.1, read on the forward strand.
CGTGATCGCGCTGGGCTTCACCGCCAAGGCCGCGATCCACCCCGCCCAGGTAGACCCGATCCAGCAGCGCTACCTGCCGACCGTCGCTGAACTGGAACGTGCCAGGCGCGTGGTGGCCGCCCTGCAGGCCAACCGCGGCGAGGCGATCCAGCTCGACGGCAAGCTGGTCGATCGCCCGATCGAGATCGCCGCCGAGCGTGCAATCGCGCTGGGTGTGCACGGCGCGCGCCCGGGCTGACCCGTTATTGCGCCCGGGGCATCACCGCGCTCCACCTTCATGGACGAGCGCCGCCGACCGGCATGCCGTCATCACCACTTCAACAATTCCAAAAACAAGGAACACCCCCATGGTCCAGACAGCCAAGAAAGTCGGTGAAAACCGCTACCGCGAAACCTTCGGACGCTTCTTCGAGGAGTTCCGGATCGGTGATACCTACGAGCACCGTCCGGGTCGCACGATCACCGAGACCGACAACACCTGGTTCACGCTGCTGACGATGAACACCCATCCGATGCACTTCGACAAGGAGTATGCGAAGGCGTCGGAGTTCGGAAAGATCATCGTCTGCTCGCCGTTCACCGTCGCCTTGATGGTCGGCATGAGTGTCACCGACGTCAGCCAGAAGGCGGTGGCCAACCTGGGCTGGTCGGAGATCAAGCTGACCCACCCGCTGTTCGTCGGCGACACCCTGTACGCCGAATCGACCGTGCTGGAGAAACGCGAGTCCAAGTCGCGGCCCGGCGCCGGCATCGTCACTTGCAAGACCGATGGGCTGAACCAGGACGGCGTTCTGGTCTGCACCTTCAGCCGCACGATGCTGATCGCGCGCGAAGGCCATTCGGTCGAAGACAAGGTCAACTACTGAGTCCCATGCCATGAATGCAGAAGCCAATACCGTCGCCGATGTGCCCGAGTGGAGCGCCGAGGATGAGCGCACCCTGCTCGACACCATCGATACCTGGGTGGAGAAGTCCGTCGCCCCGATCGCGATGGAATACGACCAGGAAGACAAGTACCCGCATGCGCTCGTGGAAGAGATGAAGGATCTCGGCCTGTTCGGCGCGACCATCTCCCAGGAGTATGGCGGCCTCGGCCTGCCGGCGGGCATCTACGCCAAGATCGTCACCCGAATCGCCTCGGTGTGGATGGCGCCGACCGGCATCTTCAACTCGCACCTGATCATGGCCTCGGCGATCGAGCGTTGCGGCACAGAGGCGCAGAAGCGCCACTACCTGCCGCTGATGGCGACCGGTGAGCTGCGCGGCGGCCTCGGTCTGACCGAGCCCAACGCCGGTACCGATCTGCAGGCGATCCGCACCGTCGCCAAGCGTGACGGCGACCATTACGTCGTCAACGGCGCGAAGACCTGGATCACCAACTCGCTGCACGGCGACATGATCCTGCTGCTGGTCAAGACCGACCCGGACGCGCAGCCGCGCCATCGCGGCATGAGCATGCTGATCGCCGAGAAGGGCGATGGCTTCATCGTCGCCAACAAGATGAAGAAGTCCGGCTACCGCGCCATCGACACCTGCGAGCTGGTGTTCGAGGACTACAAGGTGCCGGTCGATCGCCTGCTCGGTGGCGAGGAAGGTCACGGCTTCAAGCAGACCGTCGGCGGGCTGGAGCTGGGCCGCATCAATATTGCCGCGCGCGGTGCCGGCATCGCCGAGGGCGCACTGCGCCTGTCGGTGCGTTACGCCCAGGAACGGAAGACCTTTGGCAAGCCAATCTGCGAGCACCAGGCGATCCAGCTCAAGCTGGGCGAGATGGCCACGCGCGTGGAAGCCTCCAAGCTGTTGATCCAAAGCGCCGCGCGTGCCTACGACAGCGGCCAGCGCTGCGACATGGAAGCCGGCATGGCGAAGCTGTTCGCCACCGAGACCGGCGCGTACTGCGCGCAGGAAGGCATGCGCATCTTCGGCGGCTACAGCTACTCCACCGAGTACGAGATCGAGCGCTTCCACCGCGATGCGATGTTGATGTGCATCGGCGAGGGCACCAACGAGATGCAGAAGATCATCATTTCCAAACAGCTTGTCGCACGCAACGCCATCTAGTCCGGAGTCAGCAGCATGAGTGAGCTTCCCCTGAAGGGCGTTCGCATCCTCGCCGTGGAGCAGTACGGCGCCGGACCGTATGGTTCGATGCACCTGGCCGATCTGGGCGCGGAAGTGATCAAGATCGAGTCGCCGCCGGGTGGCGACGTGTCGCGGGCGACCGGGCCTTACTTCCTCGGCGACGGTGACAGCCAGTTTTTCCAGACCTTCAACCTCAACAAGCGTTCGTTGCGGCTGGACCTGAAAAGCGCTGAAGGCCGCGAAGTGTTCGGGAAGCTGGTCGGCACCGCCGACGCCGTGCTCAACAACCTGCGTGGCGACCAGCCGGCCAAGCTCGGCCTGGACTACGCCACCCTGGGCAAGCTCAACCCGAAGATCGTCTGTGCCCACCTGTCGGCTTACGGGCGTGACAACGAGCGCGCGGCGTGGCCGGGTTACGACTACCTGATGCAGGCCGAGGCCGGCTTCATGGCGCTGACCGGCGAGCCCGGCCAGCCGCCGTCGCGGTTCGGTTTATCGATGGTCGACTTCATGACCGGCACCACGATGGCGATGGGTCTGCTGGCCGCGCTGGTCGGCGCGATGCGCACCGGCGAAGGTCGGGATGTCGATGTCAGCCTGTTCGATGTCGCCCTGCACCAGCTCAGCTACCCGGCCACCTGGTACCTCAACGAGGGCCACGAGACGACCCGGCTGGAGCGCAGCGCGCACCCGTCCACCGTGCCGTGTCAGGTGTACCGGACTGCCGACGGCTGGGTGATGGTGATGTGCATGCTGGAGAAGTTCTGGCAGACCTTCATCGCCGGCATCGAGCGTCCGCAACTGGGCATCGATCCGCGTTTTGCCGGTTTCCCGGCGCGGCGCGAGCACCGCGAGGCGCTGACGTCGCTGGTGGACGAGGCGTTGATGCAGCACGACACCGCGTACTGGGTCAGGCGTTTTGCCGGCCAGATTCCGATCGCGCCGGTGCTCGACGTCGCCAAGGCGCTCGACAATCCCTACGTCGAACGCATCGGCATGCTGCAGTCCGTCGATCACCCGCAGGGCGCGCAACGCATGCTCCGCAGTCCGATCAAGTTGAACGGCCAGAGGCTGGAAGGCGCCGCCTGCCCGCCACTGAGCGCCGACGCGTCCGAGCTGCTGACCGAGTTGGGCTACAGCGCCGGCCAGCGTGCGCGGCTGGCAGCGCAAGGCGTGGTTTGATGGGCCCGCAAGGGAAGGTCTGAATAACTGCCGTCGTCCCCGCGAAAGCGGGGGTGAGGTCGGACGTTTGCGAGCCACTGGCTCGCGTCCGATCGAACGCCCAAGCGCTATGCGCGCGGGCCGGGGATCGTAAGATCCAGCGACTTCAAGTAATTGAAAGCAACCACGCTGGGTTCCCGCTTTCGCGGGAATGACGGGGAAAAATCCAAGTTTCCCAGAGCCCCCCGAGCCGCGTGATCTACCGTTTCCACCGGAGTCGCAAGATGAAACTCGAAGGCGTGCGCGTGCTCGACCTGTCGCTGTTCCTGCCCGGCCCGCATCTGACCATGATGATGGCGGACCATGGCGCGGACGTGATCAAGGTCGAGCCGCCCAGTGGCGAACCGGTGCGCGAAGTGGGGCTGAAACAGGCCGGCGCATCGACCTGGTTCCGCAACACCCATCGCGGCAAGCGCTGCATCGTGCTCGACCTCAAGAGCGAGGCCGGCCAACAGGCATTTGCGAAGCTGGTCGAACGCGCCGACGTCGTGGTCGAGGCGTTCCGCCCCGGCGTCGCCAAGCGGCTGGGGATCGATTACCAGCGCTGCCACGCGCTCAATCCGCGCATCGTCTATTGCTCGATCAGCGCTTATGGCCAGACCGGGCCCAAGGTACAGCGCCCGGCGCACGACCTGGCGATGCAGGCCGACAGCGGCGTGGTCAGCCTCAACCTCGGCCAGGACGGCCAGCCCGCCTCGCCACACATGCCGGTGGCCGACATGGCCGGCTCGTTGATGGCGCTGAGCGGCATTCTGATGGCCCTGTACCGCCGCGAGAAAACCGGTGAGGGCGACCACATCGACCTGTCGATGCAGGACGCGCTGATGGCGTGGCTGCCGAACGTGCTCGGTCCTCCGTTCGCCGAGGATCGCGACCCGGTGGTCAAGGACGAACGCAGCTGGGGCGGCAACGCGATGTACCGGCTGTACCGCTGCAGCGACGACCGCTGGCTGGCGCTGGGCGGCGCGGAGCACAAGTTTGCCGACAACCTGCTGGGTGCGCTCGGTCGGCCCGATCTCGCCCCGCTGTGCCGCCTGCCACCCGGACCGGGCCAGGACCCGGTCAAGGCGTTCCTTGGCGAAATTTTCGCCACCCGCACGCTGGCGCAGTGGAGCGAATTCCTGGAGCCGCTGGACGTTTGCTGGGCCCCGGCGAAAACCCTCACCGAAGCCTTCAACGACCCGCACACCCAGGCGCGCGAAATGATCTGGACCGCACCCGACGGCGGCAAGCACCTGGGCATCCCGATCCGCTTTGCCAACGAGCCGGGCCGGATCGATCCGCGTCTGGACGAGCTGGGCGGATCGACTGCCGAGGTGTTGGCCGAGCTGGGGCTCCACGCTCGCTGGAGCAGCCGATGAAGTCGTCACGGCGTTGAACGCCTTGCGGTCTTCCGGCGGTGCGAAACCGTGGCCTACGTCGGGGAACCCCACGTAGGCCACCGGGATCCCGTTATTCCGCCTTCCAGCGACTTACCTTGTCCAGGAGGACTTTCATTGCCGGGCCGTCGTCAGGCAGTTGATCAACCGGCACGTCCAGATGGTTCAGCGGGTATGCCTGCTGGTACTGCTCCAATACCGGCCGCGTCACATCCATCGGATAGTGAGGAATCCTGCGGCCTTTGCGCAGCGCGGCGATATCAATCTCAGCTTCAATGATTGCTTCATCATTGCTCGGATCTTCCGCCAGTACTTCGCCAGCCGGGCTCACGATGACAGAGCCACCACCGTGTTTTGCCCATTCGCTGTCTGCCGGGAAAGTGATGTTCGACATGGCGGAATAGAAGTTGTTGAAATTCGCGGTGGCCATGACATCCAGCTTGGAGAACAGCGTGGATGTCCGAAACATGATCTCGACCCCACGCATGGCAAAAGCCGAGTACACCATCGTGTCCCGCTGTACCGTGCTCACGGCAATGTTGCCGTATTCGGTCCGCAGCACCGGAAACAGTGCTTCTTCACCGTACATCGCGACATACCTGTCGTAGACGTTCTCAATGGTGGTGGTGGGGATCTCTATGTCCGGCATGAAGTTCTTGACGTTGCGTGTTTTCCAGAACTTTTCCGCCACCTCGCCGTCGCGGCCAATCACCGTATTCAAGCTCAGGATATGACCCGGCCACGCATCGTCCCGGGCGTAACTGCCGAAGATGATGTAGGTGTCGCATTCCTTGGCGAGCTTGCCCAATGCGGCGGTTTCCGGGCCCGGGATCTTGATGGTGAATTTTAGTTTCTCTTCCCGTATCCCATCTGAATAACCGGTCAACGGAAATTCATTGAACAGGATGAAATCCGGTTTCTTGCCCACGGTACAAGCCCGCTGCGTCAGAGCCGTCATCTGCTCCAGGTTGTTTGCAAGGCCTTCACTTACAGTGGGGAAGTCCTGCAGGTTGCGCGTCAGGTTCTGCACAACCTTGATCACAACCTTGTCTTTTTCCAATGGCACTTGATCGTAGCTGCCATCTTTTTCGACCAGCGTTGCGGCATGCGTACCCGCGGTGGAAAAGAGAAGGGCCAGCGTCAGGAGTTTCAACGGCGCAGGGGCCAGGGATTTCAACTTGATCATTCCAGGTGTCATGTTTGATCTCTACTCAGGGGCACCACGCCATCGTCGTGGTGCCAGGGACAGGGTGGTGCCGCTACGTATCGGTCAGGCGTCCACGGCCTCGCCGGCGAAAGAGTGGCCGGTAATCTTGCGCCAGTCCCGGGTGACGAATTCCTCGTCGATCAGGGTGCGCTGGAACAGCTTTCCATCGCGGAACCAGTGCCAAACGCGGTTGCGGTAGCGGCCGCAGTCGGAGAGCTGGATCATCTCGTACAGCCACACGCCCGGATCGCTCACGCGCTCCCAATACAGCATCAGGCTGCGGTGGTGGTCGTCCTCGGGCAGTTCCGCGCACCAGCCGTAGATCAGCTCGTTGTCAAAGATGATGCGGCCGAACTGGTAGCGGGTCGGGAAATCGCGGACCTCGGTCTTGCCGTCGGCCCAGCTGTACTGGTTGGTCTGGTGGTAGGGGATCTTTTCATCGCCGGTGAAACGGCAGATCAGGCGCGAGCGGTGCTCGTCGTACTTGTTGCCTTCGGCGTCGTAGTAGCGGTAAACACCGTCCCAGACGCCTTCGTGGCGTGCGAGGGAGGGCATGTGACGTTGCATGTCGGGCATGGGGTGCTTTCCTTTGAGCGTGGTGTATTGAAGGCGCCAGTCGGTGCCGCCTCTAGCGGAGCTCGTCCATTACTTCTTCCATCGGCACGTCCATAGCACCGCTTTCCAGCGCCTCGGTCTCCTGCTGCACGATCCGCAGTACCCGGGCGATATATTCCTGCATCCATGTGCCGCGCTCATCCTCGGCCTTCGCGTCGGGGACGAAGGCGTCGATCTCCGCGCGGGTCAGCAGGCCCTTGGCTTCTATCAGCCGCTCCAGCGCGTCCAGCCGCTGATGGGTCACCGCGTGCTCCATCGCGATCACCATCGCGATCGACAGCACACGCTCCACGTCGGGATCCTTGAAGAAGTACGGCCGTTTGCCCCTGGCGCGGGAGCCGGCCAGGGCGATCGGGTCGATGGCGTCGATGTCGCTCATTTCCACGCTCCGAACATCGTCCACAACGCGGCGCGCCCGTAGTCCTCGCCGTCGCTGGCGGCTTCCGGAAAGATGCTGTGGTCGACCACGCCGCGCACGCTGGTCTCGAGATAACGGCTGTCATCGAAGCCGGCGGCAGCCATCATCGCGCGCAGGTCGTATTCGTGCATGACGCCCCAGAACGGCTCGTTGTTGTTGTAGGTGTCCCAGTCGCGGACGAACTGCTCGTAGGGATCCATGCCGTGGTACTGCGGCTGCTCGAGGTTGGCGGTGAGGCCGCCGTCGGCAAGCAGGCGGTGGATCTCGCGCAGCTTGCGCGGCATCGCCTTGGCCGAGCTCTCGTGGAAGAACATGGCGGTGCTGATCAGGTCGAAGTGGCCGTCCGGGTAGTCCAGCGATTCGGCGTCGGCCTGGCGGAATACGAGGTTGTCCACGCCCATCGAGCGTGCGCGGGCGTGGGCGTAACGCAGCATCGGCGCGGCCACGTCGACGGCGATCACCTCGGCCTCGGGAAACGCCTGCGCCAACGGCACGACGTTGTGGCCGACGGTGCATCCCAGGTCGAGGATCCGACGCGGCTTGAAGTCCGGGTGTTCTTCCTTCAGCCATTGCGCCAATGCCTGGCCGCCGCCGTCGTTGTATCGCCCGAGCATGCCGCCGGTGGTGGCGAAGATGCCGGCGTCGTAGTTCGCGCCGGCCGAGATGTCGTCGGCGACCACCTCGGTGTGATAACCGCCGGGCATGCAGTGGATGTCCACCGCGCTGGCGTAGCGGGGCACTTTGACGGTCGGGTCCAGTTGCAGGTTGGCCGAGCCCTGGTTGAGTTCGCGTGCCTTCTCGACCAGCGGGCGGAGTTGGCGCAACACCAGGCCACGGCCGGCCTGCTGACGCATCTCCATGGTGTTGCGGCGCAGCGCGCTCCAGGTCTGGTAGGTGCTGTCGCTCGACATCGCCTTGCGCACTTCATGCCGGGTGGCGGGTGGGCGGTCGTGGCTTTTCTCGAAAGCTGGCTTGACCCGTTTGTCGTAGGCGACCCGCACTTTCGGGCTCAGCCGGGTGGCGAGATAGCCGTTCATGTTGGCCAGGAAGTCAAAGCGGGCGGTGTCGTCGTGGCCGGCCTGCGGGAATACCGCGTGGCGGCCGACGTGGTGCCAGCTCGGGGGCGGTTGTTGGCTCATCAGTGCTGCTCTCCACGATCACGTGAGGGTTCAACGGTAGCCGATCAATCGGCATCAGAACCGCCGGAAAACTCCGGGGCCAGGACGACTATTCCGATTCGCAAAGCTCCACCGGATATGGGATACGATGCAAATGACTGGACAATCATGAACTAATGATATAGCTATATGTCATCCAGCTGTGAGGGTCAAGCAATGCATGGCGGGAACGAGATGTTCGACACCCCGGGAAACAATCAGCAGGTGATCCGATGCTTCGAAAATGTGTTCGCTGCTGGCCAGCCCAGATTGGGGTGCGCGGGCTTGACCTGGGAAGTGCCGAAGGTGGCGCCCGGCAACTGCACCAAACGAAGGACGGCGGCCCGGATTCCCGGGTCGGCGAGTAAAGCAAGCCTCCCCCAACGCAGGCACGCCACTACTTTCGCCGTACGACACGGCCCCGACACCACAAGGTATTCCGATGATTAGACCCACCACGCATCTGCTCAGCTCCTGCATCGCCTCGGTGTTGCTGATGATGGCCACTTCCTACGCGTCGGCGCAGGATGTCGCCGTCCCCGCGGCAGAGGAGCAGGATGCTCCGATGACCCTGGAGTCGGTGACCGTCACCGCCCGGGGGATCGCCGAACCGTTGCAGAAAATGCCGCTGCCAATCACCGCGATCTCCAGCGACACCATCGAGAAGAAAGGCCTGGACGACGTCACCGACATCGCCGCACTGACCCCCAGCTTTTCCTTCCGCTCCGGCTACGGGCGCGGGTTCGACCGCCCGGTGATCCGTGGCATGTCGAACATCCAGGGTGAGCCCAACGCGTCGTTCTTCATCGACGGTGTCTACGTCGAGGGCGATATCTCCAGCTACGGGCTGGAGAACATCCAGCGTGTGGAGGTGATCCGCGGGCCGCAGTCCGCCGCCTTCGGGCGCCGGACCTTCTCCGGCGCGGTCAACTTCATCACCGCCCGGCCCGGCACCGTGCGCGGCGGAAAGGTCACCCTGGGCGCCGGAAACCACGGCCAGGAGAAGATGGGCCTGTTCTATTCGGGCGGCAACGACGACGGCTCTTTCGGCTATGACATCAGCGTCAACAAGCGCGGCAACGACGGTATCTATTTCAACGAGGTGTCCGGCGACAAGGACCTGGGCGGCACCGAATCGCTGAGCGTGATGGGTGCCATCGCCTGGTCGCCAACCGACAAGCTGGACATCACCGCGCGCGTCAGCAAGCAGGAGACGCGTGACCAGCATTTCGCGATCGCCCGCATCGGCAGCGAGAACCTCAACTGCTTCCTTCCCGAGTTCAGCGGCGACCTGATGTTCGGGGTCTACCCGGTCCTGGAAAGCCGCCGCCGCGGCTACTACTGCGGCGACATGCCGGCGCCGGACAGCTACGGGATCAACACGCCGGAGCTGCAGGCCGCCGGGTACTTCGCCGGCCGCAAGGGCGACCTGCTGCGCACCAGCCTGGTCGCCGATTACCACTTCGACAACGGGTGGAAATTCACCTCCACCAGCGCCTACAACGAGTCCGATATCTACGAAGGCTTCGACCAGGACTACAGCGCGGACCGTGGCTACGGCGGTGCATTCGAGAGCTTCACCAACACCCGCAACTCCGACTGGTCCCAGGACTTCCGCCTCAGCAGCGACGAGAGCCTGCCGGTGTCGGGCCTGTTCGGCGTGTACTACTACGCCCAGCAGGGCCGGCCGGGCTGGTTGGGCGACCTGACCGGATTCACCATCGGAGGCCCGGTGTCGGTATCCCCGGTCTCTACCAACCCCAGCGACGAGACGATCAACAAGGCCGTCTACGGCATGCTCAACTGGCGCATCGACGAGCGCTGGACCGCGTCGCTGGAAGGCCGCTATGCGTCGGACGAGATCAGCCAGGGCGGCGTGGACACCCGCGTGCTCACCGGCTATCCGCCGCCGAGCTACACCCCGGTCGACATCGTGTACTCCCGGCCCTATGCATTGAGCGAGACCTTCGAGAGCTTCACCCCACGCGCCACGCTGGGCTACCAGGCAGCAGACAACGTCAACGTCTACGGTCTGGTGTCCAAGGGCACCAAACCAGGCGGGTTCAACGTCGACGTGCAGCGCGCCGACCTGGCCGAAGCGGGTCGCGACACCCTGATCGCCCGCGGGCTGGAAACCTTCGACGAGGAAGAGGCCTGGAACTACGAGCTGGGGCTGAAAAGCGACTGGCTCGACAATACCCTGCGCCTGAACGCGAACGTCTACTGGATTGACTGGACCAACCAGCAGTTGACCGAAACCCAGGTGGTGCCGCGCCTCAATGACAGCATGCTCGCCACCAGCTTCACCACCAACATCGGGGAATCCCGCATCCGCGGGCTGGAGCTGGAAGGCCAGTGGGCGTTCGCCCCCGGTTGGCTGGCCTCGTTCAACTACTCCTATACCGACGCCGAGATCATCAACTTCATCAGCCAGAACCAGGCCGACCTGTTCAGTGACAGCCCGGCCCCAACCCTGGACGATCCTGCCGCCAACGCCGCCGGCAACCAGTTGCCGCGCGTGCCCAAGCACAAGGCAACGCTCGGCTTCCTGTACGAAGGTGCGCTGGCCAATGGCTGGGGCTGGACCGCCAACATCGACAGTACCTACGAGGGCCGCCGCTACGTGCAGGTGGACAACCTGGCCAGCATCGCGCCGTCGGTGCGCACCAACATGCGCTTTGCCCTGGACCTGAGCGAGAAGCTGCAGGTCGCCGCCTACGTGACCAACGCCTTCAACGACCGCGCGCCGGAAGACGTCCAGCGGACTATCGACCAGGAGGTGATCTGGTACACACCGAACGTGGCGCCATTGACGGGAACCGGTTTCAACCACGCGGTCGACTTCGGTATCACCCCGTCGCTGCCACGCATGTATGGCGTGGAAGTGAGCTATCGGTTCTGACCGGATGATCAGGCGGGACTTCATAAAGGGCCTGGCCGGGGCCGCCGCGCTCGGCCTGTCCGGGTGCGGTGGCGCTGGAGTGAGGTTGGCGCGTCGCACCGACGTGATCGTGGTCGGCGCCGGCCTTGCCGGGCTGGCGGCCGCGCACGCGCTGGAACGCGGCGGTGCCACCGTCACCGTGCTGGAGGCCGGCGACCGCATCGGTGGCCGGCTGCACACGGTGACGCGCAATGGGCTGAGGTTTGAAGTCGGTGGCGTCGAGGTCGGGACCGGTTATGGGCGCGTGCGTGCACATGCGCGGCGGGTCGGGGTCGAAATCGTGCCGCCGTCGATGGGTCCGCCCGGTGCGGGCGGGGTCGCGCTGGCGTTCGGTGACGACGTGCTGGACGTGTCCGGATGGGCCGACAGCCGCTTCAATACGCTTCGGGGGCGTGAGCGGGAGCTTGCGCCGCCGGCATTGCTGGGCGCGGCGATGGGCGGCGCGGCATTGCCCGCTGTCGACGCATGGCGTGACCCGGCCCGGCTGTCCCTGGACGTGCCCTTGTCGGCATACCTCGCCGCCCAGGGCTGGTCCGCCCAGGCGATTGAATGGATGGAAGTGGGCGACAGTTACAGCTCGCTGGCCACCATCAGCGCGCTGGATGCGTTGCGTCGTGACGCGCTGCGCCGGCATGGCCAGCGCGGCACCGGTTGGATAGCGGGCGGCAGCCAGGCGCTGCCCGAAGCGATGGCGGCGGCGCTGGGCAGGGAGGTGAGGCTCCGCACCCGGGTGGTGGCAATCGATTCCGCGCGTGGCGCAGTGGAGGTGACCGCGTCCGATGGGCGACGCTTCCAGGCCGGAGGGGTCGTGCTGGCACTGCCCAGCGGGACGCTCGGCGGGATCCGTATCAACCCCGCGCCGCCCGAAGCGCAATCGGCAGTCTGGGCCGCGCGCCGCAGCAACGCGGTCACCACCATCCATTTGCAACCTACGCGCGCGTTCTGGGACGACGACGGATTTCCGCTGACGATGTGGGGCGACGGCCCGTTGCAGCGGATGTTCGCGGTTCCTGGTCCCGGCGGTGCCGGCGCGGGCGGCATCGAACGCCTGATCGTCTGGCTCAACGGCGGCGCCGCCGAACAGGCCGACCTGCTCGACCCGCAGGCGCGGATGGCTTGGGCCATTGCCGGCATAGAGCGGTTGCGACCGGCCAGTGCCGGTGCGCTCGAACCGCTGGCGAGCCGCAGCTGGGGTAATGATCCGCTGGCGATGGGCGCGTTTGCCGAGATCGCGCCGGGGCGGTTTGCCGACACGATGCGCTGGCATGCACAGCCGATTGGCCGCATCCATTTCGCCGGCGAGCAGACCGTGCTCGACCAGCCCGGCATGGAAGCTGCAATCACCTCGGGCGAGCGTGCCGCAGCGGCCCTGCTTGCCTGAAATTCCTTCCGATCTTCCAAGAGACCAGACCAACCATGGCATTGCATCCCTACGACCTGTACGACGTCCGCTCGCTGTTGACCGATGAGGAGCGTGCCGTGCAGGACACGGTGGCGCGGTTCACCGATGAGCGGGTGCTGCCGATCATCGGCGATGCGTTCGATGAAGGCCGTTTCCCGAAAGAGCTGCTGCCGGAGATCGCCGAACTCGGCCTGCTGGGCGCGACGTTGCCGGAACAATACGGCGGCGGTGGCCTGAACGCGGTCAGTTACGGCCTGATCTGCCAGGAGCTGGAGCGCGGCGACAGCGGCATCCGCAGTTTCGTGTCGGTGCAGAGCTCGCTGTGCATGTACCCGATCTACGCTTACGGCAGCGAGGAGCAGCGCCTGCGCTGGCTGCCCGACATGGCCGCCGGCAAGGTCATCGGCTGCTTCGGCCTGACCGAGCCGCACGGCGGCTCCGACCCGGCCAGCATGAAGACCCACGCCAGAAAAGACGGCGGCGACTGGGTGCTCAACGGCGCCAAGATGTGGATCACCAACGGCAACCTGGCCGACATCGCAATCGTCTGGGCGCAGACCGACGACGGCATCCAGGGCTTCGTGGTCGAGAAGGGCATGGCCGGTTTTGCCGCCCAGGAGATCAAGCACAAGATGAGCCTGCGCGCGTCGGTGACCAGCTCGCTGTTCTTCGACAACGTGCGTGTGCCCGAGGCCAATCGATTGCCGAACGTGAAAGGCCTGCGCGGTCCGCTGGGCTGCCTGACCCAGGCCCGTTACGGGATCACCTGGGGTCCGATCGGCGCGGCGATCGCGTGCCTGGACGAGGCGCTGAACTACTCCAGGGAACGCATCCTGTTCGACCGCCCGGTGGCGGCGACGCAATCGGCCCAGCTGAAGCTGGCTGACATGGCGCGCCGGATCACCATGGCGCAATTGATGGTGGTGCAGCTGGGTCGGTTGAAGGATGCCGGCAGCATGGCGCCGGCGCAGGTGAGCCTGGCCAAATGGAACAACTGCCGGATGGCGATCGACATCGCCCGCGAGTGCCGTGACCTGCTGGGTGCGGCGGGGATCACCACCGAGCACGCGGCAATCCGGCACGCGCTGAACCTGGAATCGGTGATCACCTACGAGGGCACCGAGACCATCCACCAGCTGGTGATCGGCCGCGAGCTGACCGGTATCAACGCGTTCTGATTCTTCGCGCCCGCCGCGCGACCTTGCAGGCCGCGGCGATGGCCAGCGTCAGCACGATCGTGGATAGCAGTTGCAGCCGCGAGTCGGGCGACAGCAGCGTCAGCGCGAAGATCAATGCAAGGATCGCCAGACCCAGCCAGGTCACGTACGGGAAGCCGCGCATGCGGAACGGCAACGGTGCGCCGGCCCGGTCCGCGCGACGGCGCAGGATCAGCTGCGAGACCAGGGTGATCGTCCACACCATCAGGCAGGTCGAACCGACCAGGTTGAGCAGCGCAGGCAGCACCCGCTCGGGAAACCACAGCTCCAGCAGGGTGGCGAAGAACCCGAATGTGACGCTCGCCAGCACCGCGATCAGCGGCACCATGCGCCGGTTCACCCGGGCCAGGCCGCGAGGCGCCTCGCCGCGCTCGGCCAGCGAGAAGATCATCCGCGAGGCGCCATAGAGGTTGGCGTTGAGCGCCGACAGCAGCGCGATCACCGCGACCAGGGTGATCGCGGTGGCGGCGCCCGGGATCGCGGCGACCTGCAGCACCGCCGCGAACGGCGACTTCAATGCGTCGCTGGTCCACGGCACCACCGCGATGATCACCGCGATTGAGCCGATGTAGAACACCAGGATGCGCCATGCGACGGTGCGGATTGCGCGGGCGAGGCTGCGTCCTGGCTGCTCGGATTCCGCCGCCGCGATGGCGACGATCTCGGTGCCGCCGAACGCGAACACCACGACCAGCAAGGCCGCGCCAATCCCGGCCAGACCCTTGGGCGCGAAGCCGCCGTGAGCGGTGAAGTTGGATAGCCCCGGCGAGGGTGCCGCTGGCAGGAGTCCGAGCAGCAGTGCCGCGCCGATGGCGATGAAGGCGAGGATCGCGATCACCTTGATGATCGCGAACCAGAACTCGAACTCGCCGAAGTTGCGCACGCCCAGCAGGTTGATCGCGGTGAATATCGCCATGAACAACAGCGACAGCCACGGCACCGGCAACGACGGCCAGACCGTGGCCAGCAGTCCGGCGGCGCCGACCGATTCGGCCGCGACCACGACCACGATCTGCAGCCACCACAACCAGCCGACGGTGGCTCCCGCGGTCGGCCCCATCGCGTCGGCGGCATAGACCGAGAACGCGCCGCTGGACGGACGCGCGGCGGCCATCTCGCCCAGCGCGTGCATCACGATGATCACCAGCGCGCCGGCGATCAGATAGGAGACCAGCACCGCCGGCCCTGCTGCCTGCACACCCACGCCCGACCCGAGGAACAGGCCCGCGCCGATCGCGGTGCCCAGGCCCATCATGATCAGCTGGCGGGGCTTCAAGGCATGTTGAAGCCGCGGCTCGCCGGCGGTGGGAGCGTCGGCGGAGGTGTTGGCGGATAGCTGCGGAGGAAGAGACATTCGGTGGGCGGGCTGCGATTGGCGAGCCCGCAACGATACCCGTCAGTGCAACTCGCGGGGCGGCGGTCGTTCTGGAATTGTGCCAAATATAGAACGTACAGATATGAAACTTGTAATTTATCCTGATCTTGATATCAATCAAGCTGTTTCCATCCGGCGACGCATCGTCGCCCCTTGAACACGGAGACCGCCGACATGATCACCTTGCGCCCCGCTTCGGAACGCGGCCACGCCAACCACGGCTGGCTTGACTCCCACCACAGCTTCTCGTTCGCCGGTTACCACGACCCGAACCACATGCACTGGGGCCCGCTGCGGGTCATCAACGAAGACCGGGTGCAGGGTGGCAAGGGCTTCGGCACCCATCCGCACCAGGACATGGAGATCATCAGTTACGTCCTTGATGGCACGCTGGCCCACCGTGACTCCATGGGCACCGGCGCCACCATCGTGCCGGGCGAGGTGCAGCGGATGAGCGCCGGCACCGGCGTCACCCACTCCGAGTACAACCACGAGCAGGGCAAGACCACGCACTTCCTGCAGATCTGGATCATCCCCTCCGTGCGCGGCATTCAGCCCGGCTATGAGCAGAAGACGTTCCCGGAGGCCGAGAAGCGCGGCCGCCTGCGGCTGTTGGCCAGCCCGGACAGCGCCGACGGTTCGGTGCTGATCCACCAGGACGCGCGGATGTATTCGGGTCTGTTCGATGCCGGCGAAGCGGCCGTACTGGAGCTGGCACCGGGCCGCCTGGGCTACGTGCACATGGCCCGCGGCAGTGCGGTGGTGAATGGCCACGACGTCTCCGCCGGTGATGCGTTGCTGTACGCCGACGAGTCGCAGGTGCTGATCGAGCGCGGCGAGGGTGCCGAGATCCTCGTCTTCGACCTGCCGCCGTTGCAATGAGGCCGGCCGGGATGAGCCTCAAGGACAGTACCGGCAAGCGCCGTCCCCACCGCTGGTCGCCGGTGAGCCAACTGCTGCACTGGACCACGCTGGTGCTGATCGTCTGGCTGGCGTGGCGGGGGCTGTCGATGGTCGACATGCCCAACACGCCGGCGAAGATCAACGCCTATGCGCTGCACAAATCGCTGGGACTCACCCTGCTGGCGCTGATGGTAGTGCGACTGGCATGGCGCCTGTTGGCCCGTGCGCCCAGGCCGGTGACTGGCACGCCGGCCTGGCAGGAGCGGATCGCATCGCTGACCCATGTCGGGCTCTACGTGCTGCTGTTCGCGATGCCGCTGAGCGGATGGCTGTTCAACTCCGCCTCCGGTTACCCGTTGCAGTGGTTCAAGCAATTCAATCTGCCCCCGATCGCCGGACGCGATACCGGGTTGGCCGAGTTGGCCGGCAACGTGCACCAGTGGGGATTCTGGCTGCTGGTGCTGCTGGTGGCCCTGCACGCCGGCGCGGCCCTGTACCACCACTTCGTGCAACGCGATGACACGTTGTTGCGCATGTTGCCGCGCACCCCGGGCGGCAAGCAGACCCTTCCTGCTTCTACCTCTGTTTTGAACAACTGACCTGGACCACTGACATGACCTTCAAGCATTCCCTGTTGCTCCTTTCCCTCGCCACTGCCGGCCTCGCTGCCGGTTCCGCCAACGCCGCGGACTATGTCCAGTCTTCGGGTGCGCTGACCTTCGCCAGCGAGTACCAGGGCGAGATCTTCACCGGCCAGTTCCCCGGCTTCCGTACCACCCTCAGCTTCGACCCGGCCGCGCCACAGGACGCACGGCTCGACGTGCTGATTCCACTGGCCGGGGCGGACACCCAGAACCCCGAGCGCAACGACACGTTGCGGAGCACGGATTTTTTCAACGTCGCGAAGTTTGCGCAGGCGCGCTACACCGCCGAGGGTTTCCGTAGCCTGGGTGGCAACGAGTACGCCGCCGATGGCACGCTCAGCCTGCGCGGCGTGGGCAAACCGGTCACGCTCACGTTCACCTGGGCGCCGGGCGAGGCGCCGGTGCTGTCGGGCAGCGCGAAGGTCGAGCGCCTGGCGTTCGGGGTCGGCGGCGGTGACTGGGCTGACACCGGCATCATCCCGGACGAGGTCGCCATTTCCACCCGCGTCCGGTTCTCCCACGCGCCCTGAGCCTCCTTCTTCACTGCCGCTGGCCCCGCCAGTACACAACGGCGACAATGCCGGGATGAACGACACAGCGACAAACAACCCCCCGGCAAACGGCACCGCGACGCTGCTCGAGACCGTCGAGCTTGAAACCGCCCCCGACCCGAGCTGGGCCGTCATCTGGCTGCATGGCCTGGGCGCGGACGGCAACGACTTCGCGCCGATCGTTCCCGAGCTGGTCCGCAAGGACTGGCCGGGGCTGCGCTTCGTGTTTCCGCACGCGCCGGTGCGCGCGGTCACGATCAACAACGGCATGTCGATGCGGGCCTGGTACGACATCGTCAGCCTCGACGCCGACAAGATGACCGACCGCGCCGACGAGACCGGGGTCACCCAGTCGGTGGCGCAGGTCGAGGCCTTGATCGCCCGCGAGCTCGAGCGTGGCATCGCGCCCGACCGGGTCGTGCTGGCCGGGTTCTCGCAGGGCGGCGCGGTCGCGCTGGCCGCGGGGCTGCGGCGCAGCGAGCCGCTGGCCGGGCTGGTCGCGTTGTCGACCTACCTGCCGTTGTCGACTGCGGCGCTGGCCGGCCTGGAACAGTCGGTGCCCGCCGCAGCGCCCACCCAACCGCTGTTCATGGCCCACGGCCAGTTCGACCCGGTGGTGCCGTTCGCGGCAGGCCAAGCCAGTGCCGCACGGCTGCGCGCGCTGGGGTTCAAGGTCGATTGGCACGCCTACCCGATGGCCCATCAGGTTTGCGCCGAGCAGATCCGCGACCTTGGCGACTGGCTGGCGGCGCGCTTTGCCGCCAGCTAGAACGGCGACGCGGCGAAGCTCACACGACCATACGGATACAGGGACAGGCCGATGAAAGTAGTCATCGTCGACGACGAACCACTGGCGCGCGATCGCTTGCGCGGACTGCTGAAGGACATGGACGGCATCGAGGTGGTCGCCGTAGCCTGTGACGGCGCCGAGGCCCTGCACGCCTGCGCCGGGCATTCCCCCGATCTGGTGTTGCTGGATATCGCCATGCCCGGCATCGACGGACTGGAAGTGGCGCGTCACCTGGCGGCCTTCGAGCCGCGTCCGGCGGTCGTGTTCTGTACCGCCTACGACATCCACGCGCTGTCGGCATTCGAGGCCGAGGCGATCGACTACCTGGTCAAGCCGGTCCGCGCCGAGCGCCTGGCCGCCGCGCTGGAGAGGGTGCGTACCTTTGCCGCCGGACGCGAGCGTAGCGGTGATCATCCCGGTGGCCCGCGCAGTCATCTTTGTGCGCGCCTGCGCGGCAGCCTGCGGTTGATCCCGGTCGAGGACGTGCGTTACCTGTACGCCGACGAGAAGTACGTCGTGGTCCACCACGCGCGTGGCGAAGACCTGATCGAGGCGTCGTTGAAGTCGCTGGAGGATGAGTTCGGTGAGCGCTTCCTGCGCATCCATCGCAATTGCCTGGTTTCCCGTCACCTGGTCACCGAGTTGCGCCGCAGCCCGGACGGACAGGTAACGGTACTGCTCGGGAAGGTGGCCGAGCCGCTGGAAGTCAGTCGGCGCTGCGCGAGCGCGGTGCGCGAAGTGCTGAAGCAGCTTTAACGGCGATAATGACCGCATGACTACCCTGCGTATCGCCACCCGCAAGAGCCCCCTCGCCCTGTGGCAGAGCGAACACGTCGCCGACGCCCTGCGCGCGGCGCATCCCGGAATCCGCGTCCAACTGGTGCCGATGAGTACCCGCGGCGACGAGGTGCTGGACCGCTCGCTGGCCGCGATCGGTGGCAAGGGGCTGTTCCTGAAGGAGCTTGAAATTGCGATGCAGCGCGGCGAAGCCGACTGCGCGGTGCATTCGCTGAAGGATGTGCCGATGGCGCTGGAGCCGGGCTTTGCGTTGCCGGCGATCCTGCCGCGCGCCGACTACGCCGACGCCTTCATCAGCAACCGTTTCGACGACATTGCCGGCCTGCCCGAGGGCGCAGTGGTTGGCACCTCGTCGTTGCGGCGGCAGGCGCAGTTGCGCGCGCTGCGCCCGGACCTGCAGCTGCGCGACCTGCGCGGCAACGTCAACACCCGGCTGGCCAAGCTCGATGGCGGTGATTACGACGCGATCGTGCTCGCTTGCGCCGGCCTGCAACGGCTCGGCTTCGATGCCCGGATCCGGTCGCGGTTGCAGGCGCCGGACTGGCTGCCGGCACCGGCGCAGGGGGCGATCGCGATCGAATGCCGCGACGACGATGCCGCAACAGCGGCGCTTTGCGCGGCACTGGACCACGCCCACACCCGCACCTGCGTGGAGGCCGAGCGGGCGATGAACCGCGCCCTGGACGGCAGCTGCCACGTGCCCGTCGCCGGTCTGGCCACGCTTGACGGGGAGCGTTTGCGATTGCACGGGCTGGTCGGCTCTGCAGCCAGTGGCGGCGCGGTGCGTGCCGATGCGGAAGGCAGCGCCGATGCGCCCGAGGCGCTGGGGGCGAAGGTCGCCAGGGCGTTGCTCGATCAGGGCGCCGGCGAATTGCTGGCGCAAGCCTTGTCATCGCCCGCGACGCGGGGCTGACTAGCGTGGCTGACTAGCGGGGTTGACTAAACGCGGGGCTGACTAGAACCGTCGCCGCAACTGCAGCGACGACTCCGCCGATTCGGTGCCGGTGACACCGGCATCGTTATGGCGGATCTGGAAGTCGCCTTCCAGGGTCCAGAACGGCCACAAGGCGACATCCAGGCCAACCGACTGCTTGACGAACGTCACCCCTTGCCCGGTTTCAAACTGGATGGTCTGGTTCCATCGCGCGCGCTCGGTGATCTGGTAGCCGAGGTCGAGCTCGCCACGCAGCACCGGGCCGGACAGGTTGATGCCATCGTCGTGGAGCGGCGCAAGCCGGTAGGCGGCGCCCAGCTGCACGCCCAGTTGGGTCGGGCCGTTGCGCAGCGCCTGCAGGTGGTAGCGGGTGCCGATGCGCCAGTCATTGGCGTAGCTCGCCTTGGCATCACGCGGGCGTGCCGGTGCGCTCAGCCCGATCCACGGGCCACTGCCGGGCAAGCTCAGCTGCCCGCCGCGCTTGCTGTCGAATGTCAGGTGATCGCCAAGCCGGGCGGCCGCGCGCTGCCATTCTTCATCGCCACAGCGGGTCGAATAGCAGAACAGCCGCAGCTGCGCCGGGTCGCTGCCAAGCGCCATCAGCGCCGGGTCGGCAACCGCCGCTGTGGGCAGGGTGATGAATGGGCCGGTGAGCAGGACCAGCCCCAAGGTGCCAAGCATGGTCGGCCATGGATCGGGGAGGAACGCCCATTATGGCAATGATCACCTACCGACCCAACTACGTCGGTTCAGCTGGCAATAGGCGTTGCGGTCGGGGATGGGCTCGGTGCGGATCGGTTCGCGCGGGGTGCGGGCTTCTTCTACGCGGTGGTCGTAGGTCGGGTTTCAACCCGACATCGACGGTGATACGAGAGTTGGCGGTGTCGGGCTGAAGCCCGACCTACGGCCGTGTGTGTCGTTTGTTTTTGCCCGTAGGTCGGGTTTTAACCCGACATTGGGGGTGATGCGGGAGTTGGCGGTGTCGGGCTGAAGCCCGACCTACGGCCGTGTGTGTCGTTTGTTTTTGCCTGTAGGTCGGGTTTTAACCCGACATTGGGGGTGATGCGGGAGTTGGCGGTGTCGGGCTGAAGCCCGACCTACGGCCGTGTGTGTCGTTTGTTTTGCCTGTAGGTCGGGTTTTAACCCGACATTGGGGGTGATGTGGGGTTGGCGGTGTCGGGCTGAAGCCCGACCTACGTGCCGCTGCCGCGGGGGCAATAGTGGCGGTCGCTCTGGCCCGGTGCGATGCTTGCGCCATGGAACGTATCGAACGCATTCACGCCCTGCACCGGATCCTGACTTCCGCGCGCTATCCGGTGACGGTGCAGCGTCTGCAGGAGGAGCTGGAATGTTCACGGGCGACGGTCTATCGCGACCTCGCCTACCTGCGCGACCAGTTGATGGCGCCGGTGATCGGCAACGGCGAGGCCGGGTTCCGTTACGACCCCGACGAGGGTGATCGTTTCGAGTTGCCCGGCCTGTGGCTGAACTCCGACGAGCTTCACTCGTTGTTGGCGGCCCAGCAGTTGATGCTGCGCAGCGGCGGCGGGGTGTTGTCGAACGCACTGGCGCCGTTGCAACACCGTATCGAGAAGTTGCTCGACGACCATGCCGGCGGCCGGCGGGTGCCGATCGAGCGCATCCGCGTGATCCCGCACCGCACCCGGCGACTGGACGAAACCGCGTTCCGCCACGTCGCCACTGCGGTGCTGGACCGCAAGCAGCTGGCCTTCGAGTACCGCGCCCGCTCCACCGACCAGGCCACCCGGCGCACGGTGTCCCCGCAACGCATGACCCACTATCGCGACAACTGGTACCTGGATGCCTGGGACCACGACCGCGATGCATTGCGCAGCTTCGCGGTCGACCGCATCAGCAACGCCCGCCAGCTCGACGGCGCGGTGCATGACGTTCCGGACGAGGAGCTCGATCGCCAGTTGGCCTCCAGCTACGGCATTTTCTCCGGCACCCCGAAAGGCTGGGCGACGATCGTGTTCAGCGCCAAGGCCGCGCGCTGGGTGGCCGATGAGCATTGGCACTCGCAGCAGCAGGGCCGGTTCCTCAATGACGGACGCTATGAACTGAAGGTGCCCTTCAGTTCCGGGCGCGAGCTGCTGATGGATGTGCTGCATTACGGCAGCGACGCCGAGATCATTGAGCCACCGGTGTTGCGGGAGCAGGCGCGCGCCTTGTTGTCGCTCGCGATGGGCAACTACGAGCGCGACCCCCGCTGATTTCCGTGTGCCCGGTCAGAACCCGTAGACGATATTGACCGTGGTCAGGGTGTCGGTTTTCTTGATGCCCGGCAGCACATCGGTGTTGTGGCGTACTTCCAACCCGGCCTTCAGGGCCAGCGAAGCGTTCATCTTGACCAACACCCCCACGTCGTTGCGGGCGAAGGTATTGTTCTGCCCGGCCTCGATCAACAGGGTGTCGTAGATCGAGGTCGATGGATTGAACTGGTGCTTGAAGTCCATATAGCCGCGCACGATGGCGCCGTTCTCGTGAACGCGCACCCCCTGGAGCTTGGACCAGCGGTAGCCCGGGCCGACTTCGAAGCTCAGTTGCGATCCCTCCTCCTTGATCACCTCGTGGCTGTAGCTGATCGCGGCGGCCGATTGGTACTCGTAGGCGGCGAAGTGGTCGCGTTCGGTACGCGCCGAGCCAAACCACTGGCTGCGCTCGCCAACGCGGCGGCCGGTCTTGCTGAACGCCTCGTAGCGGGACGCGCTTTCGATGTCGTCCTGCTCGCCATACAACAGCGCCAATCCAATCTCGTGCTCCCACAAGGCATTCTCGCGGGTCAGGCCGAGCTTGCCGGTCAGGGTCTGGGTGTCGGTGTTGCCGCTGGAAAGGGCCAGGCCCAACTCACCCGTGCCACGCCAGCCGTAGTCCTCGGTGGTCTGGTCGGCGGCAGCGGCGGTGGGGGCGGCAATGACCGCAGCAAACGCCGCGGTCAGGATCAAGGAACGCATCTGGAACTCCGGTTTGGCAATGGAAAACGGCCGGAGATCACCGGCCGCACGGGCATTATCCATGCACGCCAATGCATGCCAACCCACTGCGTGCCGGGTTACGGTTTGCGCGCGCTCCTCACCAGGTACAGGCCGAGCACGACGGCGACCGCCGCCACCAGCGCGCTGGGCAGTAGTCCCCGCAGTAGCGCGCCAATCGATCCGGTACCCGCTTCCATATCCATGCCGATCGGATCGATGACGCCGTAGCCGAGCAGCATGATGAAGGCGAAGCCGAGCGCGATACACAGGTAACCGATGTACAGCCGCGTGTTCATGACGTGTCCTCCTGTTCGCCGGTGACAAGTGTGCCGGCCGCACGGCGGATACGCGAGCGGCCGCGGGTGAGAACGGCTGGCGATGCGTCGGGTTCGCAGCGGCCGGCCATCGTCGGGTCCGTGGCATCCTTGACCCAGGGTCACCTCGATCCGCCACCGCGCCCCTTGTCATGGCCTGTATCGAAGATCTCCCAGCCATTCGACCTTCAAGACTCTCGCTCGATCCGGTTGCGGGTTGCTGATGGCCGGCGCAGACGCCCCCCGGATCGGGCGCGACGAACCGGTCGCCCTGGTGCTCGGTGCCGGTGGCGCGCGCGGGTTCGCGCAGATCGGCGTGATCGAGTCACTGCAAAAGCGCGGTCTCAACATCGTCGCGGTGGCCGGCTCATCCAGCGGTGCGTTGGTTGGTGGTTTGTTTGCCGCCGGGCAGCTCGACGTGTTCCGCGAATGGGTGCTGTCGATGAGCCGGACCGACATGTTGCGCCTGCTCGATCCGGTGTTTGGCCAGCCGGCGCTGTTTGAAGGCACGCGCTTGATGGCGGCGTTGCGGAAACGCACCGGCGACATCCGGATCGAGGACCTGCCGATCGACTTCACCGCGGTTGCGGTCGACTTGCCGCGCCAGCGCGAAGTCTGGCTGCGTGACGGTGACCTGTGGGATGCGGTGCGCGCCTCGATCGCGATCCCCGGCGTGTTCACCCCGCACCGTGTAGACGGCCGCGAGTTGGTCGATGGTGGCCTGCTGGCACCACTGCCGATCGCGGCGACCCGCCTGTCGGGTGCGCACCGATTGATCGCGGTTGACATGAACAGCTGGCCGAGCAACCCGCCCGGCAGACCTGCGGAGCCGGACGCACCCGAACCGCGCATCGGCGATGAGAGCCCTGCGCACGGGGGCCTGCTCGACTGGATCGAGCGTCGTTTCCACCGCAACGGCAACGATGCCGGCGCGTCCATGGACACCGGATCCCAGTACGGCTTCATCGAGCTGATGGCGCGCTCGCTGGACACCACGCAGGCACAGATCGCGCGTGTGCAGATGGCGCTGGACCCGCCCGAACTGGTGATACGGATACCGCGCGATGCCTGTGAGTTCTACGAGTTCTGGCGTGCGCGCGAGCTTATCGAGATCGGTCGCGCCGAAGCCGACAAGGTGCTTGACGCCGCCGGCTACTGAGCCTTGTCCAGGCGTGCGGCGGCAACGTCATCCATGCGGTCGCAGCCGGTGAGAACGTGCGGCGCAATGCTGTGGCTCCACCCATCAGGAGCCGCGCCATGAACCGTTCCGACCGAGTTTCCATCCATCCGATTGATCCACGTATCGAGGACGTGCTGCGCTACGCCAGCGCGATCGGCGCGACCTTGCTGGTGTTGCTGCCGGCGGCGCGCGGTTCCAGCGAGATGATCGGCTGGCTGCCGTTGTGGTTGCTGGTGATGCCGCTGAGCGGGTGGTGGTTGGTGCGCCAGGTCCGCCGCCCGCGACTCGCTGCGAGGGTACGGCACGGGTGACTTGGTGCACGCGGCCGGCATCGCGCCGCCGTGCTAGCGTGCGGGCTTCGTGTTTTCATTTTTCGTCCCAGATAATGGAGCGCCCATGTCCACGCTGTCGCAGGCCTGCCAGGCCGTCATCCTCGTTGCCGGCCTGACCGTTGCCGCGGGTGCTGCCCACGCCCAGGAGTCCGCCGTGTCCGATCCCTATCTCTGGCTTGAGAACGTCGAAGGGGAGAAGGCGCTTGATTGGGTCAAGGCCCGCAACGCCGTGACCGAAGCCGAGCTCGCCAGCACGCCGGAATTCAAGCAACTGGAGGCGAAGATCCTCGCGATCCTCGACTCGGAGGCGAAGATCCCGTTCGTCAGCAAGATTGGCGACTATTACTACAACTTCTGGAAGGACGCCGGGCACGAGCGCGGCATCTGGCGTCGCACCACGCTGGACGAATACCGCAAGGACGCGCCGCAGTGGGAAACCGTCATCGACCTGGACGCGCTGAACAAGGCCGAGGGCGAGAACTGGGTCTGGCACGGCGCAGACTGCCTGAAGCCGGCCTATGAGCGCTGCCTGATTGCGCTGTCGCGCGGCGGCGCCGACGCCGATGTCACCCGCGAGTTCGACCTGTCCACCCAGTCCTGGGTCACCGACGGCTTCTTCCGCGACGAGGCCAAGGGCGGACTGGGCTGGATCGACCGCGACCATGTCTACGTGTTTACCGACTTTGGCCCCGACGCGGATGGCGCGCCCACGGTGACCGAGTCCGGCTACCCGCGCGTGGTCAAGCAGTGGGCCCGCGGTACCCCGATGTCCGAGGCAGTCGTGGTCTACGAGGGCAAGGCCGACGACATGTACATCGCCGCCGCCCACGACGACACCCCGGGTTTCGAGCGCGATTTCGTCAGCCGCACCCTGGCGTTCTACAACGACGAGTTGTACCTGCGTGAAGACGGCGAGCTGACCAAAATTGATGCACCCAACTCGGCCAACAAGTCGGTCCACAAGGACTGGCTGGTGCTGGAGTTGCGCAAGCCGTACGAGGCCGGTGGCAAGACCTGGCCGGCCGGTAGCCTGATTGCGGCCAATTTCGACGACTTCATGGCCGGTGGACGCGACTTCACCGCGCTGTTCGAGCCCAGCGAGACCACGTCGCTGGCCGGCTCGGCCGTGACCGCCAACCATCTGGTGTTGAACGTGCTCGATGACGTGCGCAACCAGCTCAGCGTGTTGACCCCGCCGGAAGACGGCCAGGGCGAATGGACCCGCAGCGCCTTCGTCGGCCAGCCCGAGGGCAGCGTCAACGTGTGGGCAGTCGACCCCGACGACAACGACAAGGTCTGGATCACCGCCGACGGCTACCTCAGCCCGGAGACGCTTGCCATCGCCGAGGTCGGCCAGGCGCCGCAGGTGCTGAAGACCATGCCGGCGTTCTTCGATGCTTCCAGCCACCAGGTCGAGCAGTTCTTTGCCACCAGCAAGGACGGCACACAGGTCCCGTACTTCATCGTCAAGCCGAAGGATCTGGTGCTCGATGGCACCACACCGACCCTGCTGTATGGCTATGGCGGCTTCGAGATATCGATGCTGCCCGGTTATTCGGGCAGCGTTGGCACGGCGTGGCTGGAGAAGGGCGGCGTGTACGCGGTCGCGAACATCCGTGGCGGCGGCGAGTACGGCCCGCAGTGGCACCAGGCCGCGCTCAAGGCCAACCGGCACAAGGCCTATGAAGACTTTGCCGCAGTCGCCCAGGACCTGGTCGCACGCAAGATCACCTCGCCCGACAAGCTCGGTACCCAGGGCGGCAGCAACGGCGGCCTGCTGGTGGGCAACATGCTGACCCAGTATCCGGAGCTGTTTGGCGCCATCGTGGTGCAGGTGCCGCTGCTGGACATGAAGCGTTACCACAAGCTGCTGGCCGGGGCGTCGTGGATGGCCGAGTACGGCGATCCGGACAAGCCGGAGGAGTGGGCGTTCATCAAGACCTTCTCGCCATACCACTTGTTTGATGCCGACAAGGACTACCCGCCAACCCTGTTCACCACCTCGACCCGCGACGACCGCGTCCACCCCGGCCACGCGCGCAAGATGATGGCCAGGATGCTGGAGGCCGACAAGGACGTGCGCTATTACGAGAACATCGAAGGCGGTCATGGCGGCTCGGCCAACAACAAGCAGGCCGCGCACATGAGCGCGCTGGCGTATACGTTCCTTTGGAACCAGTTGGCGGACTGAATGCGCAAAGGCCGGGCATGCCCGGCCTTTTTTTCAGGAGCGACGCCCCGTAGCCCGTTGTACTTCCCACCTCCGGCCCCCATCCCATGAATCCCACTTTGCTGCTTGCCGCCTTGATGACCCTCTCCAGCCCGACCCTCGCCCAGACCCTGCCGACACCTCCCGACGTCGCCGCCAAAGCCCACGTCGTCACCGCGCCGCATGGTGCCGAGCGCCAGGACGAGTACTACTGGTTGCGTGATGACAGCCGCAGCAACCCGGAGATGCTGGCCTACCTCAACGCCGAGAACAGCTACGTCGACACGGTGATGGCGCCGCTGCAGGGCGTCCAGGACACCCTGTACGAGGAGATCGTCGGGCGCATCAAGCAGGACGACAGCTCGGTGCCGTATCGCGAGCGTGGCTGGTGGTATTACACCCGGTACGAGACCGGACAGGACTATCCGGTGCATGCGCGCCGCCACGGTTCGATGGACGCCGCCGAAGAGGTCTTGCTGGACGTCAACGCGATGGCCGCCGGCAAGGACTATTTCAGTGTCGGCGACTGGGAGGTCAGCCAGGACAACCGCCTGCTGGCCTGGGCCGAGGACGACATCGGACGCCGCCAGTACGTGATCCGGATCAAGGACCTGGAGACCGGCAAGGTCTTCGATGATGTCATCGCGGGGGTGGCGGCGAACATTGTCTGGGCCGACGACAACCAGACCCTGTTCTACGTCGAGAACGACCCGGACACCCTGCTCACGGTGCGGGTCCGGAAACACGTGCTCGGCACCCCGGTCAGCGACGACGTGCTGGTGTACGAGGAGTCCGATGACACCTTCTACATGGGCATCGGCCGCACCCGCGACGATCAGTACATCTGCATCGGCGTGGAAAGCACGGTGTCCAGCGAGTCGCGTTGCGCGCCGGCCAGCGACCCGCGCGAGTTCGTGGTGCTGGCGCCACGCCAGCGCGATGTCGAGTACGACGCCGACCACCACGGTGGGCGCTGGGTAATCCGCACCAACGCGCCGGATGCGGACGGGCAGGTGGCCGACAACTTCAAGCTGATGACCGCACCCAGCCATGCCAGCTCGCGTGCCCAGTGGCAGGAGTGGATCGGCCACGACGAAGACGTATTCATCGAGGGCTTCGAGCTGTTCGACGGGTTCACTGCGGTGGCCGAGCGCTCCGGTGGCCTGGAGCGGGTCCGGCTGCTGCGCGGCGAGGCCGGCCAGTCGAATGCCGACGCGGAGTATGTCCAGGCCGATGAACCGGCCTACTCGATGGGCCTGGCGGTCAATTCCGAACCCGACACCGACTGGTTGCGCTACAGCTACACCTCGCTGACCACGCCGGCGACCACCTACGAGCTCAACACCCGCACCGGCGAGCGCAAGCTGCTCAAGCGCCAGCCGGTGATCGGCTACGACCCGGACCAGTACGTGACCGAGCGCGTCTGGGCACCGGCCCACGATGGCGTGAAAGTACCGGTATCGCTGGTCTACAAAAAGGGCTTCCAGAAAAACGGTGAGGCGGCGCTGCTGCAGTACGCGTATGGCAGCTACGGCTACTCGATGGACCCGGCCTTCAACCTGCCGGTGGTGAGCCTGCTGGACCGCGGCATGGTCTACGCGATCGCCCACGTCCGCGGCGGTCAGGAGCTGGGCCGCAAGTGGTACGACGACGGCAAGCTGCTGAACAAGCAAAACACCTTCAACGACTTCATCGACGTGACCCGGTACCTGGTCGAGCAGGGCTATGCGGCCAGCGACCGGGTGGCCGCGTACGGCGGCAGCGCCGGCGGCTTGCTGATGGGCGCGATCGCCAACCAGGCGCCCGACAGCTACAAGGTGATCCTGTCGCAGGTACCGTTTGTCGACGTCGTCACCACCATGCTGGACCCGAGCATCCCGCTGACCACCAACGAGTACGACCAGTGGGGCAACCCGGAAGACAAGGTTTTTTACGATTACATCCTGGCCTACTCGCCTTACGACAACCTGGTCGACCAGGACTATCCGGCGATGTTCATCGGTACCGGGCTGTGGGACTCGCAGGTGCAGTATTGGGAGCCGGCGAAGTACGTCGCCCGGCTGCGCGACCTGGCGACCGGTGACGCTCCGGTGCTGTTCCGGACCAACATGGATGCCGGCCACGGCGGCAAGTCGGGACGGTTCCGGCGCTATCGGGAGCTGGCCGAGATGTACGCGTTCGCGCTGGACCAGTTGGAGGTTGCCGCGCCGGCTTCCTGAGCCGCTGCTGGCGTGGCTGCGCCAGCGTGGTCGAGGGCCGGGGTAGAAGACCGGGTCGAGGATCGGCACCGGGGCGTCGATTCGCCGACAATGGGCCATGCCTGACCGTGCGCCAATCCCGGACCCGCCCGCCCCGGCACTCCCGCTTGCCCCTTCCGCCCCGGTAGCCAGCCGGCTGCGTTGGGCCTGGTGGCTGGTCGCCTACCTCAGCCTGGGCCTGGGTCTGGTCGGGGTGGTCGTGCCCGGTCTGCCCACGGTCCCGTTTGTGCTGCTGTCGGCTTATGCGGCCGCCCGCGGGTCTGCCCGCCTGTACCGCTGGTTGCTGGCCCATGCCCTGTTTGGGCCCATGATCGTGGACTGGCAACGCGGCGGGACCGTCGCGCGCCGGGCGAAGTGGTGGGCGAGCCTGTCGATGGCGGTGTGTGCGGTGGTGATGTTCCTGACCGCGCCGCAGTGGTGGATGGCCGGCACCGGCACCGGGGTCATGGCGCTGGTGGCGGGTTGGTTGTGGTTGCGGCCTGAACCGCCAATCCGATGAGCTTCGCAGCCACGGCCCCCACCGCTACACTGCGCCGATGAACACACAAAAAATGATGTGGCTTGCTGGCGCGCTGACGGTGTCGCTGTTGGTGCTGAGCGGCTGTGGCAACAAGGGCCCGCTGGTGATGCCCGATGCGGTTCCGGCCGAGCCTGCGGACACCGATGCCGACCCGCTGCAGACCGACACCCCGCCGGTGGACGTTGGTTCGCCAGTGGATGACATGCCCGTCGATCCGGTGCCGATCGACCCGGCCACGGTTCCCGATTCCTCGACCGACATCGATACCGACACCGACACCGACACCGAATCAACCGACGCCCCTTCCGCCGACGTGGACGCCGCCGATGACGCCAATGACGACGGGAATGGCTGAGCCGGCGACATCGGTGGCGGCACCGGCCTTGCGTTTCAGCAAGATGCACGGCGCCGGCAATGATTTCGTCGTGTTGGACCTGCGTGGTGAAGTTTCTGCGCCCAGCCCGTCGTTGTGTCGCGCACTGGCCGACCGCCACACGGGTGTCGGCTGCGACCAGGTCCTGACCGTCGAGCCGGCCCGCGAACCGGGTTCGGTGGCCAGCTACCGGATCTGGAATGCCGACGGCTCGACGTCGCAGCAATGCGGTAACGGTGCGCGCTGCATCGCGGCCTGGCTGGTGCGTGACGGCGCGGCGTCGGCGGGTGCCGACTTCGCGATGGACAGCCCGGCCGGCACGCATGTGGCCGAGCGATTGGACGACGGCGGTTTCCGGGTCGCAATGGGAGTGCCGCAGTTCGATCCGGTCCGGATCCCGCTGCATGGCTTCAGCGCGGCGCGCGATGCTTACGTGCTGCCGGTGCGCGGCTCGATCATCGAGGTAGGCGCGGTATCGCTGGGCAACCCGCATGCCTTGATCGAGGTCGAGCAGATCGACGCCGCGCCGCTTGAGGCCATGGGTCGCAACCTGCAGCAAAGCGCCGCTTTCCCGGAGTCGGTCAACGTCGGCTTTGTCCAGGTGGTCGCGCGTGACCATATCCGGCTGCGCGTGTACGAGCGCGGCGTCGGCGAGACGCTGGCATGTGGCAGCGGCGCCTGTGCGGCGGTGGCGATCCTGGTCCGCCGGGGCCGGGTCGACCGTGACGTCCGGGTGGTCCTGCCCGGTGGCGAGTTGCGCGTTGCATGGCCGGAAGATGACGCGCCGATGCTGCTGGCCGGCCCGGCAAAATTCGTATTTGAAGGAGAATGGACCGCATGAGCGAGACCACCGAGAAACTGGGTGCCCACGATGTTGCCGCTTGGCTGCGTCGTCATCCCACCTTCCTGCAGCAGTTTCCCGACTTGTCGCTGACCTTGGTGGTGCCGCGCGAGGAAGGCTCCGCCGCATCGTTGGCCAGTTACCAGCTGGAGGTGCTGCGCGACAAGAACCGGGAGTTGTCCAAGCGGCTGCGTGAGCTGTTTGGCAACGCGCAGGAGAACGAGCGGCTGGCAGTGCGGACCCACCAGTTGGCGTTGGCGCTGATGCGCCAGGACAGCGCCGCCGACACAGTGCGCGCGATGGCCGCCAGCCTGGCCGAGGACTTCAACGGCGATCTGGTGCGGCTGGTGTTGTTCGAGCCCGTTGAGGGGCTGGACGAGGACGAGTGGCTGCAAGTGGTGCCGCGCGATGATGCCCGTCTGCAGGCGTTCCGCGATTGCCTGGACGACGGCGAGCCGTTGTGCGGGCGGCTGCAGCCGGACAAACACGCGTTGTTGTACGGCGCGCAGGCCGAACAGGTGCATTCCACCGCGTTGCTGCCGCTGCCCAACCTGGGGCTGGTCGCCGTGGGCAGCCGCGACCCGAACCGGTTCTTCCCGGGGATGGGTACCTTGTTCCTGCGAATGATGGGCGAGGCGCTGGAAACGGCGCTGGCGAGGTATGCGCGGTAGTCACTACAACGTCAACCACGCCGGTGACGGCGACCCTGCCCGCAACCGCAACCGCAACCGCAACGGGGACGGGGACGGGGACAATGGCTGCGATCGGGAGAGTAATTGCGCCCGCATCCGCGCTTGCAAGAGCGGCCGCAAAAGCGGTCTCTCGGCTCCGGTAGGGGCGGCGCCCTGCCGGGGGTTTGCTACTCGGCTCGGTCAGGCCATCCATGGCCTGACTCGCCGCCGCAGGCCATCCCTGGCCTGCTTTCCGCAAACCCCCGACAGGACGCCGCGTCGCTGCTTCATTGACGGGGTGGCTGCCCACCGTCCACCGTCATCCCCTCCACCCCTCCCGTCATCCCCGCGAAAGCGGGGACCCAGTGACGTTCGCTCCGTAGCGCTGCCCCCTCCGTCGCCCACCGTCATTCCTCTACCCACTGTCATTCCTCTACCCACCGCCATTCCTCTACCCACCGTCATCCCCGCTCCCAACCGTCATCCCCGCGAAGGCGGGGATCCATGGACGTTCGCGCCGTGGTCATAACCCTTCCATTCGCCCGCCGCCCACCACCCACCGTCATCCCCGCGAAGGCGGGGATCCAGTGACGTTCGCTCCATGCCCATAACCTCTCCAATCGACGACTTCCTGTCCCATCTGGCGGTTGAACGGCGGATGTCGCCGCACACCCTGGATGCCTACCGACGCGACTTGACCGCATTGACGCAATGGGCGGACGCGCAGGGGCTGGCGGTGTTGGATGTGCGCACCGAGCCGTTGCGCGGCTTCATCGCCGCCGAGCATCGCCGTGGGCTGTCGCCCAAAAGCCTGCAGCGTCGCTTGTCGGCGTGTCGGAGCTTCTATGCCTGGTTGCTCAAGCATGGCCGTGTCGAGGCCAACCCCGCCGCCGCAATCCGCGCACCGAAGGCCCCACGGAAGCTGCCCGAAGTGCTCGATGCCGACGAGGTAAAAGTTCTGGTCGAAGTGCCGACCGATGTGCCGCTGGGACTGCGCGACCGGGCCATGCTGGAGTTGTTCTATTCGTCCGGCCTGCGTCTGAGCGAGTTGTGCGCGTTGCGCTGGCGTGACCTCGACCTGGACGACGGACTGGTCACCGTGCTGGGCAAGGGCAGCAAGCAGCGCAGCGTGCCGTTGGGCTCCTACGCCCGTGCGGCGCTGGCCGAATGGCACGGCTCCACCGGCGCCGGCAGCGACAGCCCGGTGTTTCCCGGACGCAATGGCCCGATCACCCCGCGCGCGGTGCAATACCGGCTGCGGCAACTGGCCCAGCGCCAGGGTGTGTTCAAGCGTGTCCACCCGCACATGCTGCGGCACAGCTTCGCCAGCCACATCCTGGAGTCATCCGGGGACCTGCGTGGCGTGCAGGAACTGCTCGGCCACGCCGACATAGCCACCACCCAGATCTACACCCACCTGGATTTCCAGCACCTGGCCAAGGTCTACGATTCCGCCCACCCCCGCGCAAAACGAAAGCCGTGATTGCGCCAACCGCAACCGGAACCGCCGCTCTCGTCGCCTTCACCCTTGCCTCCCGCCGGACCCATCCCCACCTCTGGTTGACACCCACGGAGGCCTGTATGGACCCCAGCCAGAACCCCAATGTGTTCCACGCCACCACCATCATCTCGGTGCGCCGCAACGGCCGCGTCGCGATTGCCGGCGACGGCCAGGTGACGCTTGGCAACACGGTGATGAAATCCAACGCCCGCAAGGTCCGACGGCTCGGCCGCGACGGCCAGGTCATTGCCGGTTTTGCCGGCGCCGCTGCCGACGCGTTCACATTGTTCGAAGTCTTCGAGGCGAAACTCGAAAAGCACGGCCAGCTGACCCGCGCCGCGGTCGAGATGGCCAAGGATTGGCGCACCGAACGCCGCTTCGGCAAGCTCGAAGCGCTGCTGACGGTCGCCGACAAGGAGGCCTCGCTGGTCATCAGCGGCACCGGTGACGTCATCGAGCCGGACGACGGCATCGTCGCCATCGGCTCCGGTGGCATGTACGCGTTGTCGGCCGCGCGCGCGTTGATGGCGCATACCGAAATGGATGCCAGGACAATCGCGGTCGAGGCGATCAACATCGCCGGCGGCGTGTGCATCTACACCAACCGCAACGTCGTGGTGGAGGAACTGTGAGCATGAAACTGGACAATACCAACGCCACCATGACCCCGCGCGAGATCGTGCAGGCGCTGGACACCCACATCGTCGGTCAGCAGGACGCCAAGCGTGCGGTTGCCATCGCGCTGCGCAACCGCTGGCGCCGCAGCCAGCTCGACGAGGAGCTGCGCAACGAGGTCATGCCCAAGAACATCCTGATGATCGGCCCCACCGGCGTCGGCAAGACCGAGATCGCGCGGCGGCTGGCGACGCTCGCCAACGCGCCGTTCGTGAAGGTCGAGGCGACCCGCTTCACCGAGGTCGGTTACGTCGGCAAGGACGTCGAACAGATCATCCGCGACCTCGCCGACACCGCGGTCAAGCTGTACCGCGAGCAGGCCAAGCACAAGGTCCGCACCAAGGCCGAAGAACGCGCCGAGGATCGCATCCTGGATGCCTTGCTGCCCAAGCGCACCAAGGGTCTGGGTGGTGGCATCGGTTTCGATCCGCAGGTCGCCGCCGCCGAACCGTCGGCGCAGGAATCGGAGACCCGGATCAAGCTGCGTCGCCAGCTGCGTGCCGGTGAATTGGACGAGCGCGAGATCGACATCGAGACCGCGATGAATGTCGGCGTCGACATCCTCGCCCCGCCGGGCATGGAGGAGATGGGTCAGCAACTGCGGCAGATGTTTTCGCAGGTGTCGGGCGGCAAGACCAACAAGAAAACCCTGACCATCAAGGCCGCCCGTCCGCAGCTGATCGAGGAAGAGGCCGGCAAGCTGGTCAATGAGGACGAAGTCCGCGAGGCCGCGATCGAGGCCTGCGAGCAGCACGGCATCGTGTTCATCGACGAGATCGACAAGGTCGCCAAGCGCGGCGAGAACGTCGGTGGCGGTGACGTCTCCCGCGAAGGCGTGCAGCGCGACCTGCTGCCGCTGGTGGAAGGCTCCACGGTCAGCACCAAGTACGGCTCGGTGAAGACCGACCACATCTTGTTCATCGCGTCGGGCGCGTTCCACATGGCCAAGCCGTCCGACCTGATCCCCGAGCTGCAGGGCCGGTTCCCGATCCGGGTCGAACTGTCGGCGCTGACCAAGGCCGACTTCATCCGCATCCTGACCGAACCCAAGGCTGCGCTGACCGTCCAGTACGTCGA
The DNA here is from genome assembly GCF_054052145.1 of Lysobacter sp. A421. Lineage (NCBI taxonomy): Bacteria > Pseudomonadati > Pseudomonadota > Gammaproteobacteria > Lysobacterales > Lysobacteraceae > Lysobacter > Lysobacter sp. A421. The sequence continues at coordinate 523,318 of NZ_JBSVRL010000002.1, forward strand.
GCTGATGAAGACCGAAGGCGTCAGCGTCGTGTTCACCGACGATGCGGTGGAGCGCATCGCCGAGATCGCCGCGACCGTCAACGACCGCCAGGAAAACATCGGCGCCCGCCGCCTGCACACCGTGCTCGAACGCCTGCTCGACACCCTCAGCTACGAAGCCCCCGACCGCGATGGACAGGCCGTCACCATCGATAGTGCGTATGTTGACGAGCACCTGGGCGAGCTGGTGCAGGATCCGGATTTGAGTCGGTACATTCTTTAGCTGTCAGGTTTTCCGAGCGGTGGGCGACTAACCATCCAGACCCAAACGGAAACGCCACATGGATGCCACTGTCCCGTTCGCAGCTGCCCGCACCCGCCCCGCATTTCGGATCCTGATGACTTGGCTTGCCGACGCCTGGCGTCTGTTCCGTCGGGCGCCGGTCCGGATGTTCCTGCTGTCGTTGCTGCCCATTGCGGTGGAAGGGCTGATCCAGTTGGCGCCGGGCGTCGGCATCGTGGCGTCCAAGCTGCTGACGCCGTTGGCCAGCGCCTGGGTGTTCGCGTTGATACATCACAAGGCGCGGGGCGGACACTTTGCGCCCGTGGCGGCAAGCGGGGTGTGGCTGTCGCGGTTGGCGCCGATGCTGTGGGTGGCGCTGCTGTCGGCGGCAGTGTTCGCCTTCCAGTTGCTGGTCGCAGCAACATTGGGTGGCGTCGATCAGTCACTCGCGCTGGCCGCGGGCGACATCGCCAACCTGCACTTCGACCGCGCTGAACTCGGTTGCATCTTTGCGTCGGGAACGCTCCCGTCCGCGCTGCTGATGTTCCTGATGCCGCGGGTGTTGCTCGATGGCATTGGGGTCGGCCGGGCGTTGGGTGAAAGTCTGCGCTGCGTGGCGCGTTACTGGCGACCGGTGGCGCTGCTGACCTTGCTGGTGGCTGCGCTGATTGGTGCAGTTCTGTGGCTACCACTGTTGCTGCTGGTCCTGCTGCCCTTTGCCACGTTGGTCGGCTACACGAGCTATCGCGATGTATTCGACCGTCCCCAACTTGATTGACTCCGCGCCGGCGGCGACCGATATCGACGAGGTGCTCCGTCAGCACGGTCCCATGCTGTCGCGCATCGCCGCCAGCTACGAGTTCGAACCCGCGCGCCGTGAGGACCTGCTGCAGGAAATCAGCCTGGCATTGTGGCGGGCACTGCCACGCTGGCGCGGCGAAGCATCACTGCGCACGTTCGCGGCCAGGGTCGCGCACAACCGCGCGGTGGATCACCTGGGCAAGTATTGCCGGTTGAACGAGAACGAGCTCGACGAACACCATCCCGACCCCGCCGCCAACCCCCAGCAACACACTGAAGTGCAGCAACGCCGCGACGCCTTGCTGGCCGCAGTGCGACGACTTGCGCTGGGCCAGCGGCAGGTCGTCGTGTTGGCATTGGAGGGCTTCTCGCAACGTGAGATCGGCCAGTCGCTTGGACTGGAGGAAAACACCGTGGCCCAGCGCCTCGGTCGCGCCCGCAAACAACTGGCCGAGTGGCTGGGAGACAGTGCATGAGTACCGGTGCCGACAGCCGCGACGGATCCGGCGTGACCGCGCCGGTGAGCGACGGATGGAACGTCCTGGCTGCCGATTGGCGCGCGCAGGCGACGGCGAAGATCGATGTCGAGGGACTGCGCCGGGAGGTCGTGCGGCGAGGGCGCCGCCTGCGCTGGATGATGGGCGCGGAAGTGCTGCTGACGACCGTTGTAATCGGCATGTGTGTCTGGGCGACGTTGTTGGTGGAACGACCGCTGTTCTCGCCGACCGGATCGTTGGTGGTGATCGCATGTGTGCTCGGTGTCCAAGGCTGGTCGCTGTGGATTCGTCGGCGCCAGGTCCGTGACAGCGGCCTGAACGTGCGCGCGTTGCTTGCGCTGGAGCGCGACCGCATCCGGACCTCGCGGCTCTACTGGCGAGTCAACGTCTGGCTGGCGGTCGCGCTCTGGTGCGTGCTGTTCGGCGTGTTGATGCAGGGTTTAGTGGTCCCTGCCGACGACGGCGGTTCCGGCATGTCACTGCGACAGGCGATGGCGTCGTTGCTGGTCAACGCCCCGGTCACGCTGGGCTTCGCCACGTTTGCATGGTGGTGGTGCGGTCGCGGCAGGAAGCGACTACAGCGCCTGCAAGCCTTGCAGAATGCGCTCGATGCCGATTGACGACTTGCCTGTCGGTTTCATGCTCCCTTAACCGCACAGGGTCATCCTCGCGACGTTGACCTTTGACCCGGGAGCAGATGATGAAAACCTACAAGGTGGGATACCTGATTGGCAGCATCGCCACAGAGTCGATCAACCGGAAGCTCGCCAACGCGTTGATCAAGCTGGCGCCGGAGCAACTCAGGTTTGAGGAGATCTCCTACAGGGATCTGCCGATCTACAGTTACGACTACGACGCCGACTATCCCGAGCCCGGCCGCAAGTTCAAGCAGGCGATCGAGGGCTCCGACGCGATCCTGATCGTGACGCCGGAGTACAACCGCTCCATCCCCGGCGGACTCAAGAACGCCATCGACTGGGCCAGCCGGCCGTGGGGCACCAACTCCTTTGCCAATATCCCGTCGGGTGTGATCGGCACCTCGCCAGGCGCGATCGGCACCGCGGTGGGCCAGCAACATCTGCGCAGCATCCTTGGCTTCCTCAACTCGCCGCAGATGAACTCGCCCGAGGCCTACATCCAGTTCAGGGACGGGATGATCAACGATGCCGGCGAGATTGCCGACGCGTCGACGGCGGAGTTCCTGGGCAACTACCTCAAGGCGTTCCACGAGTTCGTCGCGCATGTCCTGACGGTGTTGCCGCGCGGTGCCTGAGGCCGCCTGCGTGCAGTCGGTGCGATAGTTGGGCCATCGTGGACCCGTGCGGTCCCAGACCGGAGTCTTTCGATGATCGAACTCGTCATCCAGCAGCGCCGCCGCGACCTCGGCAGCTTCGAGGTCGGCCGCGTACTGCCGTTCGCCAAACGCCGCATGGTCGGCCCCTACATCTTCTTCGACCGCATGGGCCCGAAGGACCTGCCGCCGGGCCTGCCGCGCGAGGCCGACGTGCGCCCGCATCCGCACATCGGCCTGTCGACCATCACCTATCTGTTCGACGGCGAGATCATGCACCGCGACAGCGTCGGCTCGGAGCAGGCGGTGCGCCCGGGCGAGGTCAACTGGATGACCGCCGGCAGCGGCATCACCCACTCCGAACGCTTCGAGCGGCTGCGCCGCGAGGGCGGGCCGATCGATGGCATCCAGGCGTGGGTGGCGCTGCCGGACGAACGCGAGGAGATGGACCCGGGCTTCTGGCACTACGCCAGTGACGCGCTGCCGGTGTTCGACGGCGAGGGCGTGGTCGGGCGCCTGATCGCGGGCCAACTTGCCGGCGTGGTGTCGCCGGTTCGGATCGACTCACCGCAGTTTTACGTGCACTGGCAGCTGCGTGCGGGCTCGCGCGTGTCGCTGCCCGCCGAATATCCCGAGCGAGCGGTCTACGTCGCCAGAGGCGAGGTTGAAGTGGACGGCCAGCGGATCGAGCCCGGCGCCATGGCAGTGCTCACCCCCGGCAAGGCCGTCACCATTGCCGCCCTCGACGACGCCGTGGTCATGGCCCTGGGCGGCGAGCCGGTGGGGCCGCGCTACATCGACTGGAATTTCGTGTCCTCGTCGAAGGAGCGTATCGACCAGGCGCGTGAGGACTGGAAAGCCGGGCGCATGAAGCTGCCCGACCTCGACAACGATGAGTTCATCCCGCTGCCGCCGAAGATCGGCGAGTTGCGTGAACCCGAACCGATGTCGTGAGCGAGAGGACACCGCGCGTGGCTGGTGACGGCTTCTTGCCGGGAGCCGACGTTGGTTAAGTGGCTGCTCCCGACCCCAGGCGGACGCTCGACGAAGTTCGGTCACGGGCTTGGCTCGGCTTGAGGAGAAGACCAAACCTCGACCTAGCGTCCAAAGAATCGGCGCAACCAGTTCTTGAACGCACGAGCTCGCTGCCAACGCATAAAAGCGCGGAAGTGAACGTCGCGAGACGAGTTCGCCGGCGGTACGTAGCCCGTCGCCTGCAATCTCCGCACGTCCTTCTTCATCCGCTGCCACTCCCCTTTCGATTTCAGGCCATCTACTCCGTCCATCTGCTCTGCCACTCCTTTGTGAGTACTCGGGAGAACCATGTCGAGATCACCGCAGTCGAGGTGAGCACTACTGCTAATGGGAGTGAGATCGTCAGACTCTTTCATCCAAGAGCCGTGATCCTCATGGCTTCTGCGGAGGTGCCAGGCGAGCATGTCAGCAGCTTGAAGCGGAGCGAATGTTTTGTCGTCCTCGTATCTCGGTTTGCGCGCGATCAGTGCGCGTGCTTTGTTGGGAATGCTCTCCGCCATGTACTCAAAAAACAGATCAACCTCATCTTCGATTTCTGCCTGAGTGTCGAAGATGAACTCAATCTTGTTCGGATGCATCTGGGTAGCGAAGAAGCGGGATACGGAGGAAACAATGCCGAAAGTGCAGGAAAAATGTGCATTTCCTAAGCCGCGCGGAGCGATCGCCCTGAATGCTTCCCAATCAGTCGAACGACTCATTGAATTATGAAACGACATGGGCTCAAAGTAGTCGATGACCGCCTTCAGGCTAGCTAGCTTTTCGCTGACCTCAGCGTGTGTCCAACCATCGAACTCCCCATTCCTGCTGTTTGCCTCACGCATCTTAAAGTAGCTAATGGGCTTCCCGGCCCGCAGCTCGGCCGCCCATGCGTCGGAAAACAATGCCCAGTTCTCGGCGGTAGAAACAAAGCCGGCCATGAACAACCTCCGGTCGCCCTTGTCGCTACCCGAGTCGTCAATCACAGCCTGGAGGCAAGCAAACGGCTTCTGTTCTCGCATCCCCAAATGGTAGCCGTTGATGGGGTCAAGATGCGGGCACACAACCGAGGCCTCGAGTGCGGCCCGGAACCTCGATTACTATCATGGCCATGAGTACGCTCAACCCGACGGACCCTGACCTGCCCGGCGCTTATCCGGGGCCCCAACGTTCGCCGACACCGCCGGGGGAAGGCGAAAGACGCGCACAGCGTGGCTATACGCGGCAGTACGACGCCGCGGCCGCCGCCATCTATCACGGACTGGACCGCGGAGACCTACGCTGGGTTGGCCTTGCAGATCGTTGTGCGGGAATCGCTGATGACGTTGTGTTGGGGTATGACGGTGACGTTGTGGGTCATCAGTTCAAGACCTCACGAGACCCTCGAACCTTTCGCATCCGCACCCTACTTACGGGTGCGAGCGGACTGCTCCCCGGTTTGGTGGTCGCATGGGACGAACTCAGAGGCAGTTGCCCGGGACAGAACGTTCGCATCAGGGTGGTGGTGTCAGATGTGGCAGCGGACAATGACGACGTAGGAGGTGGGGCTGGATCAACGCGGCAGTTTGTCTCGCACTGGCAGTTGAATCCGTCTTGGAGCATGGCCGAGTGGCGGACCTCGCCATGGTGGCCGATTGTCGAACACCTCTGGACGGCATCCAGTCTTGCAGAGCCCGAATTCGAAGAATTCTTTCGCCGATTGGAGCTGATTCACGGCAATCAGGCAGACTTTGCAACGCGCTACGGCATTACGGCCCAGTCGCGACCACAGGTAGACTTGATCGCGCAACGATTGCCGAAGCTGGTCGCACGCGTTCCCGAGCAGGACCGATGGACGCGGGAGGAATTCCTCAGGGAGATAGGCTGGCGCGACACTGAGACGCGTCATCGCCATCAGTTCCCGATCGGCATTGCCGTGCAGCGCAATCCGGCCTCGGAAATCCAATTGAGACAAGCGCTGGCCGCAAGCCCCTCGGGCTACCTGTCGCTCGTCGGTCCCCCGGGTTCGGGAAAATCGACTCTGCTCCAGATCGCGCTGGAATCCGAGCCGCAACTGACTGTTGTCCGCTACCTCGCATTCGTGCCCGGAGCTGCTCAAGGAATCGGACGCGCCGAAGCGGCCGACTTTCATGAGGATCTGATCGTTGGATTGAGGCGGACTGGCTTACCGGGCGTGCGGTTTCGGCGAGAGTCGCCGCAGGACCGTCGGGAGGAATTCGAAGCCCTGCTGGCGGCGGCCGGTCAGCGATTTCAGGAGACGGGTGTTCGAACCCTCGTCGTGGTAGACGGCCTGGATCACGTCCCGCGCGAAGAGCGTCCTGAGCGATCGTTTCTTTCCGAACTCCCGCTGCCAGCCTCGGTTCCGCAGGGGGTCATCTTTCTGCTCGGCACCCAGCGTCTAGATCTTCCCGGGATCCTGCCTGCGGTCCGGGACCAGGCCGATACGGCGGCAAGACGCGTGGACATGGCCCAGCTTTCGCAGGCCGCGATTTCGTCAATGGCAGACGCCATGGGATTGCCGGAGTCGATGCCGAGATCGCGCCTTCGCGAGCTCGCCCACGGTCATCCGCTCGCCACGCACTACCTGATTCAGGCTTTGCTTTCGGCGGAAAGCGAGCAAGCCAGAAACTCCATCCTGAGGGATGGGTTCGAGTATGCGGGGGATATCGAAGCGTACTACGCGTCTGCTCTGCGCGGGCTCACTGACGATGATGAGGTCATGGACATCTTGGGTCTCGTTGCACTTTCCGAGGCGCCGCTGGACTTGAGCCTCCTCGAGCACCTCTACTCACGGGCGGCGCTTGAAAGGGTATGGCGCGCCGCGCGCCACCTTCTGAAGCGTTCTCAAGGTGACTGGTCGATTTTCCATAACAGCTTTCGGTTGTATGTCGCTCGCGTCCCTCGATTCAGGTTCGGCGAGCCGGATACCGGATCTTCTTCGCGCCTCTACCGTCGGCTTGTCGAGGTTGTCGAGCGAGCGGGTCCTGATTCGCCGCAACGCTTCCTGAGATTGCGCTATCTGATGAGGGTAGGCGAACACGCGGAAGTGCTCGCGGCTGCGACCCCCGCATTCTTTCGCGAGCAGTATCTGGCTGGTCGGTCGGCGTCCGACATTCGAGACGATATCAGGTTGGCCTTCAGTTCCCTCAAGGACGTAAGGGACGCAACGGCTGCCTTCAACCTGATTCTTGCGTCCGACGAAATCTCTCGGAGGGCTTTTGCGTTCGAAGACGACCACGAGACCATCAAAGCCCTAATCGCGTTGGGTCAGGTCGATGAGGCAGAAGAGCTCTTAGACGAGACCGGGGGCGACGGCTACGATGTCGTGGATGCTTGGCAGGACCAAGGAAACATTGAGCGCGCAAGGACGTTGTTCGAGCGCATCGAGCCATTGCACGATCTAGGCTCGGATTCTTCGATGAGCAGTCCGATGAACCGGCAGCCTGAGCTGCAGAGGTGGGCTGCACGGGCTGTCGATTTTCGCAGCCCCAGCGAGATCATGGCTGGTATCAACCGAATTGTTGAGATGGTTCGGCGCGAACGCGATCAGTTCAATGGTCCAGACGACTTGGGCTGGTCGATCCGTTGGGAGGCAGCGCTTGCAACGGTCACCGTAGATCCCTCGGCGGATATTGACGTGGTGATCGAAGCCTATGAGTTGGATCCATCTGTTCGCCCGACTATGCGGCTGCTAGCGGTCAGGTGCGCGCAAGAGCGTGCGACTTCTGCGATTGCCGAGATTGATGACGTCGCAACAGATGCTGCTGAGTTGGCCGAGTTACCTCGCGGATTGAGACGCGGCGTGTCACTAATGGCTGCGCGCAGCGGTGCCGTGGGGAGTGCGCAATCCTTGGCGGCCGGGTTGGCGGTTCCAGCCATCGCCGAAATGGACGACTCAACAGACTATGGACTTTCCAGGGACATCCCCCGGGCGGTCATTGAGCATGCGGAACTGGTAACCCTACTCAATGAGGCTGTACCCACATCTTCCCCATCGAGCAAGCCTCAGCTCGTTCCGCTTCAGCAATTTGCGGAGCACGCGGGCATCCTGGCCGCCCGAAGCAGGCGCGATCCGCAAGGCATGCAGGCTGGTGAAGTTGCGCAGGAATGTGCAGCTTTCATGCGCTACGTTTGTCGCACAGTTCCGGGCGGGGGTGGCGAGTATTTCGTGATCGGCCAACTGGACAGGGCGGCACCCGAAGTACTGAACTCACTTCTGAAGACTGCAGCACGTATCAACCGCGACGAATTCGCGCGAGCCATAGAAGCAGTAGACCGGATTCTCGAGGATCGCCCGATGGTCCGGGATCGAACTTTCTCTCTCGAGATGATGATCGCTAAGGCCGTCGCGAATCTGGGCCAGAACGCGGATGACGCGGAGCGGCGACTGGATGGTTTGCTCGAGCGCCGCGACCAAGGGACGCCCGGTCAATTCTTGGAGAGCACCGCGCGTCTCGCCGAGGCCTTTGCATGCGTAGGCCGTCAGGCACGCGGCCAAGCCCTTCTGGCGGAGCAGCGAGCGCATACCTTGGGATATGCGCTGCGTGCAAAAAAAGACCCGCAGTACGCGTTCTGGATGAGTTTACTGGGGAAGGCCAACCAGGCGGACCCAGGTCGACGCTCTGAGCGAGTCCGCGTGCTTGCGCGACAGGCGATTGGCATGGCCTCGACGGAGGGACGCGATGCGGCGGGCCGGATCGCGCATGGCCTGATTCTCGAGGCTGCCATGGACAGCGCGCAACTCGGCTCGAGTGTCGCCGACGCGTTGCTCGGCGCAGATCTGATCGAAATGCCTGAAATCGTGGACGCGTTGATGACGGGCATGATCCGGCGCGATCCACGGCTCGTCATTCCGTGCGTTGAGACATGGCTTTCGCTTTGCATGCCATTCCACCGGGCTGCCTTCTACCGGGCATCCGAGGAGGGCAACTTCATTCACGAGGCAATTCAGACCGCGGGCCCTAAGATTCTGGACGATACCGGGAGATTGCTGCTCGACAGTATCGCGGTTCACGCTCAGGTTGATGTTCGGCCGACGCTCGTTGATTCGTTGAAGTCCGCGCTTTCCCTGCGCGGCGCAGACCTGACCATCGTCGAAGCCGCGAGAGTCCGTACTGCCGGCGACACGCCGTTGCCCAGAAGTGACGGCAACTCCCCCATGCCATACGACGACGCGCTAGACATGCGGGGACTGGCGGATAAGGTGGACGCTGATGCAGCTTCGGGCGCCGTCAGCTTCGAAGCCGGATCGGCGTTTCGACGACTGGTGCCTGGCTCAGATTTCAACCTTGCACTGGAAGTATTTGATCGCCATCCAAAGGTTCAGGAGGACAATCGAGCCAGATTCGCTCTCGTCGACCGAGCCTTGGCGGAAGGGCAGCGAGAGGTCGCCATTCGTTTGACGAATGAATACCAGCCCGATGCCGACCGCAGTTTCAGTTGGTCGTGGATGATGGGTGGCGGACGACAACGCTACTTCCATGCCCGTCTGCAATTAGAGGGGGAGAGCGTCTACGAGTTGGCTTATGCAAATCTGGCCTCGAGCCTGGCCGCCGGAGACGAGGCGACCAACTCGCTACTTTGGGACCTCGATGACATCTGGCCACTTCTCGAGCCTGCTCCAAATTGGTCTGCCATGTGGGCGTCAGTACAAGACCAGCTGCCACACACTCGTGATTACGCTCTAGGCCGGGATGTCGATCATGAAGATGGATTGTCGGATGCGGCACTGATCGCCAAGCTTTTTCATAAGGTCATCTCGCTGCCCGTTTCGGAACTTCAGTGGCAAGCGGGGCGCGGGGCGCTATCTCTCTCGGCTTCTGACCCGGCCGCCTTTGGGATCCTGATCAATTCTTTGCTGAGCGGTTCTGGCGATTCGATCATCAAAGGGCTTCAACTGCTTCGGTCTACAGACAGCCCTAGGCTTCAGGAAGAATTTGCCTCGCGAATTGGCGACCTGGCAAATCATGACGACTTCGGAGTGCGCATTCTCGCGAGTAAGCTAGCCGAGCATTGGAGGTTGGAACTCCGCGTTAGACGCAGCGCAGTGCCGGCGTTTTATGGACTTGCTCTTCCTCCGCTAGAGGTGACCGAACGCGTTGAAACGCTTCGCGAACAACCTTTCGGTGCGCCTCTCGTATCGGACGCTGCGGCGTGGTGCGCACCTTTCACCGACCTGATCGAGAAGATCGCGTCAATCGCCGAGGTAACCGAGGATCACATTCGCCATCGAGTTCAGCAATTGATAGATGGCTGGGGTGGTGTCCAGGCATTTGGTTCGGCAGGCGCTGCTGAGCTCCGGGGAACCCTTCAGAACCTTGGTTTGCAGCTGCAATACTTCACCCCACATTTCGTTGTTGGATTGCGCGCGTTGCGACGTGTGGCCGGTGAATTGGACGGCGCCGGCCGAATTGACACCGAGGAAGTCGATTCGCTGCTCGGCGACTTCGCGATTTCTCTGGAGTGGATGCGGAGTGCTATCGATCGAAGGCCGAATTTTGTGGTCCGACCAGCACTGCCGCGCGGCTTCACCGCGGAGGAAGAGCCTTGGTTAGCTCAGGTGGAGGAAGATATTACTGCTGCAGGAGGTACCGAAACCATCCTGGCGGAGCTGACCTACTTCCAGGGGCGATCCAGTTTCACGGCCTACGAGTGGAGTCGAATGCGCCTTCTTGGGACTAGGCTCCCTCCCGATGCGGACCCGGTGTCGCTGTTCGAGCGCCTGCCCCACTCTGGTTTTCCGGTCCGTGCTGTTACTCGGCCAGGCCTTGCGTCACTGCCGCGCTTTGAGCTGACGCTCGATCCGGGCCTAGCCAATCGATTAGGGTGGCAGGCTGTAACGGACGGTACATCGCGATGGTTCGATGCCAATGGGCAGTTGGTGGCGACTGCGTATTGCTGGAGAGACGGTGGTCCGGATGGGCAAACGCACGGTGACTGCCTGTATGGCGAGGGTGCGGCGATTGCGCTGACCGAGGTCGGCCGCACGCAACTCGAGGGGTTGGTCGGACCCCGCGGCGTCGAGACCGTGGCTCGGCGTGCTCGATTACATAACGCGCAGAACCAGCAACGATTCGCTGCTTCGAGACCGCCCGACGCTTTAGGGTTCCCTATATAGCGCCGTCAGCCTTGTGCCAACATCCGAATCGCTTCCCGTGCGCCTGAATAGCTGCCTCGCCACAGATCACTACCCAATGCCTGTGATTCAACACGGCTGGAGAGGCCATGCGCTCATCTCGCCGTTCTCCAAGGCCCTTTTCTGGTCGGAAGCAGCCATTCAACAATCACCCCTCCCCAATATCCTCGTTCCACACCTCCGGATTTTCCGCGATATACCCCTGCATCATCTCGATGCATTCCCGGTCGGCGAGGTCGATGACCTTGACGCCGGCTTCGCGCAGCCAGTCGATGCCGCCGCTGAACGTCTCCGATTCGCCGACTACCACGGTGCCAATGTTGAATTGCCGCACCAGGCCGCTGCAGTACCAGCACGGGGCGAGGGTGGTGACCATGATGGTGTCGCGGTAGCTGCGCTGGCGGCCGGCCTTGCGGAAGGCGTCGGTCTCGCCGTGGATCGAGGGGTCGTTTTCCTGGACGCGGCGGTTGTGGCCGCAGCCGAGCAGGCGGCCGTCGGCGTGGTACAGCGCGGCGCCGATCGGGATGCCGCCTTCGGCCAGTCCCTGGCGGGCTTCGGCGACGGCGGTGGCGAGCAGGGCGTGGTAGTCGGGGGTGGCGATCATTCGGATGGGCCGTAAGGAGTGGACGGGTTGATCGTCGTCGTGGTGGCGCCGGATGTCGAGGACGGTCGGCTGAAGTGAGTGCGCGTCCGTGCAGGGGTGAGGGCGTCGTGGCGCCGGTATTGGGTGGCCGGCGACACTGCCGGTGGGCGGTGCGATAATCGGCGCATGAACGATCCGACCCGGCACGACCCAGGCTCCGCAACGCCGCCAGACAGCGCTCCCGGCACCACCCACTTTGGTTTCCGCGACGTCCCCACCGGGGACAAGCAGAAGCTGGTCGGGGAGGTGTTTTCCTCGGTCGCCGGCAACTACGACCTGATGAACGACCTGATGTCGATGGGTATCCACCGGGTCTGGAAGCGCTACTTCGTTGCCACCGCGCAGGTTCGCCGTGGCGACCGGGTGCTTGACCTGGCCGGCGGCACCGGCGATATCGCGTTGCTGTTGAAGGATCGCGTCGGCGATGCCGGTTCGATCGTGCTGGGCGACATCAACGGCGAGATGCTGCGCGTCGGCCGCGACCGCATGACCGACAAGGGCAAGGTCGCCGGTTTCGAATACGTGCAGATGAACGCCGAGAAGCTGCCGTTTCCCGATGCCAGTTTCGATCTGGTCACGATCGCGTTCGGCCTGCGCAACGTCACCAACAAGGATGCGGCGCTGGCCGAGATGCACCGGGTGCTGAAGGTCGGCGGGCAGGCGCGGGTGCTGGAGTTCTCTGAAGTGAAGTTCGACTGGTTCAAGCCGATCTACGACTTCCACTCGTTCAAGGTATTGCCGCGGCTGGGCAAGTTGTTTGCCAACGATGCGGACAGTTACCGGTACCTGGCCGAGAGCATCCGCAAGCACCCGCCGCAGGACGAGTTGAAGGCGATGATGGCCGCAGCCGGTTTTGCGCGATGCGACTACCGCAACCTGTCGGCGGGCATCGTCGCGGTGCATACCGGCTACAAGGTCTAGCCAAACCGGCACTTCGCACCGGCTATCGGTCGACGCTACACTCGGGGACTTATTTGTAACCGTGGGCCCGCCAATGCGTTCCTCGATCCTGACCCTGTGTTTTGCTGCCGCCGTGGTAATGGCTGGTTGCTCGCGCGACGCCGCGCCGGGCGCCGATACCGCCGCCCAACCCGATGCCGACGCGGTGACCGCGCCGGGTGCCGAGTACGACTCGCTGTCCTATGCCGAGCCTGACAAGGTCCGGATCAAGGACCTCGCGCTGGCCCTGGATGTCGACTTCAACGACAAGCAGATCAGTGGCAGCGCGACCTATCAGTTGGACTGGGTGGATCCGGACGCGACCGAGCTGGTGCTCGATACCCGCGACCTGACCATCGAGAAAGTGGTCGGCGAGCGCAGTGACGACAAATGGGTCGACCTGAAGTTCGAGCTGGCCGACGCCGACAAGCGCCTGGGCAGCAAGTTGACCATCCAGGCCCCGGATCGCAGCGAGCGCATCCGCGTCACCTATCACACCGCGCCGCAGGCTTCGGGCCTGCAGTGGCTGACCCCGGCGATGACCGAGGGCGGCGAGCAGCCGTTCATGTTCAGCCAGTCGCAGCAGATCCACGCGCGCTCCTGGGTGCCGCTGCAGGACACCCCGCGGGTGCGCTTCACCTATACCGCGCACGTGACCAGCCCGGAGGACGTGATGGTGCTGATGAGCGCCGACAACGATCCCGACGCCGAGCGTGACGGCGACTACACGTTCGCGATGCCGCAAGCGATCCCGTCCTACCTGCTCGCGATCGCCGCAGGTGACCTGGTGTTCAAGCCGATCTCCGAGCGCAGCGGCGTGTGGGCCGAGCCGGCAATGGTCGACAAGGCCTCGGCCGAGTTCGCCGATACCGAGAAGATGATCGAGGCGACCGAGGCGCTGTATGGCCCGTACCGCTGGGGCCGCTACGACATCCTCGTGCTGCCGCCGTCATTCCCGTATGGCGGCATGGAGAACCCGCGCCTGACCTTCGCCACCCCGACCGTGATCGTCGGCGACAAGTCGCTGGTGTCGCTGATCGCGCATGAGCTGGCCCACAGCTGGGCGGGCAACCTGGTCACCTTCTCCAGCCCGAAAGACCAGTGGATGAACGAGGGCATCACCAGTTACGTCGAGAACCGCATCATCGAGTCGTTGTACGGCAAGGACTTCGCCAACATGGAAGCGGCGATCGCGCAGAACGAGTTGCGCAAGACCATCGGCCACATGGAACCGCAGGCGCAGTCGCTGGCGATCCGTCCCGACGTGCACGTCAAGGCCGGCGATACGCTGACCGCCGTGGCGTACGACAAGGGCGCGTGGTTCATGATGTTCCTGGAGCACCGCTTCGGCCGCGAGGATTTCGATCCGTTCCTGCGCGGGTACTTCGACCACTTCGCGTTCCAGTCGATCCCGACCACCACCTTCATCCAGTACGCCAAGGACAACCTGCTGGCCAAGCACCCCGGCAAGGTCACCGAGGCCGAGCTGGACGAGTGGATCTACGGTCAGGGCATTCCCGAGTCGGCGCCGGTGACCGAGTCACCGCAGTTCGACGCCGTGGACGAGGCACGCAAGGCCTGGCTGGACAGCGGCGAGCTGCCGGCCACCGACGCGACCGCAAAGTGGAGCACCCAGGAATGGCTGCACTTCATCGAGGGCCTGCCGGAAACGCTGGACCACGAGCAACTGGTGGCGCTGGACGAGGCCTACGAGTTCACCGGCACCGCCAACGGCGAGATCGCGATGCGCTGGTATCCGTTGACCGTGCGTAGCGGCTATCCGGAAGCCAATGAGGCGATTGCCGAGTTCCTGGCCCGGGTCGGCCGCCGCAAGCTGATCATGCCGACCTACGCGGCGCTGGTGAAAACGCCCGAAGGCCTGGCGATGGCTGAACAGATTCTGGCCGAGGCGCGGCCGGGCTACCACCCGATCACCACCGGCTCGGTGGATGCGGTGATTGCCGAAGCCAAGGGCGATGACACGGTGGAGACGCCGGTCGATTGATGCGCGCGGCATAGTCCATCAAGAACAACACGACCGCCTCCGAGGCGGTCGTGTTGTCTGGGCCGTCCGGACCACTGGCCAGGTGGCGGCGGCTTACGGCAATCTGGTCCCAATGAACACCAAGGAGTCGCGCAATGAGCAAGATCACATCGGCGTTGTTGCTGGCAGCGACCATCGCGCTGTCGGCGTGCCAGCCCGCGCCTGATCCGGAAGCCGTGCGCGCCCAGCAAGCCGCCGCGGCAGAGCAGCAGGCCGAAGCCATGGCGGCGCAGTTCGACGAGCAGTTCGTCGCCGGCAATTGGGATCTGGCCAAGGCCCATGGCGACGTGCTGTTTGCCGAGTATCCCGATAGCGCGGCGGCGGCGCGGATCAAGGCCCAGCATGCCGAGGCGGCGGAGAAGGCGCATGCGGCACGCGAGGCACGACGCACCGAGGCGCTGTGGGCATACCAGAGCCAACTGGTCGGCGCCAAGCAGCAACTGTCAGCGGCGATCTATGCCAAGGACAACGTCGAGACCGATGGGGCGACGGCACGGCCGGTGCGACTGATCTTCCGCGATCACCCCGAGTGGGGCGACAGCAGCTATATGGTGCTGGAGGCGGGTGATTTCGATTGCTACGGGGGTTGCCGGGTCACGGTCACGGTCGATGATGACGAACCGCGACGCATGGCCGCCAGCCGGCCCGACACCGATGACGCGATTGCGATGTTCATCGAGGACGAGGCCGCACTGTGGAAGCTGGCGAAAACCGCCGAAGTGATCTCGATCGAGTTCCCGGTCAAGGCCGGCGGGACGCGGACTGCCGTGTTCGAAGTCGGCGGCCTGGATCCGGCCCGGCTGCCGGACTGGAACTGACCGGCACGCGCTCGATCAGAACGTGCTCGATCAGAGCGTGCTCGATCAGAACGTAATCGATCAGAACGCGTAGCCAAATTGCTGGCGGAACTGCCCGGCGAATCCGGCCGCGTCGAAGCGCTGGTTCTGGGTGCCGGGGTGCTCGACCTTGAGTGCGCCCATCAGGTTGCCGATCCGGCCGATGGTCTCCCAGTCATAACCCTTCTCGATACCGAAGATCAGCCCGGCGCGGAACGCGTCGCCACAGCCGGTCGGGTCGGTGATGCGGCGCTCATGCGCGGGTGGGATATCCATGCTGGCGCCGTCGGCGTGGATCACCGCGCCCTTCGGCCCACGGGTGGCGATGTAGGCCTTCACCTTGCCGGCGATCTGCTGCTCGCTCCATCCGGTGCGCTCCTGCAGCAGGTTGGATTCGTAGTCGTTGACGGTGACGTAGTCGGCCAGCTCGATGAAGTTGCGCAACTCCTCGCCATTGAACAGCGGCATCGCCTGGCCGGGATCGAAGATGAAGGGAATGCCGCCCTCGGCGAATTCCCGCGCGTTCTGGATCATGCCGTCGTAGCCATCGGGACTGACGATGCCGATGGTCACGCCGGCCACGTCGCGCACGTGGTTCTCGTGCGAGCGCATCATCGCGCCGGGGTGGAATGCGGTGATCTGGTTGTTGTCCAGATCGGTGGTGATGAACGCCTGCGGGGTGAACAGCTCGTCGATCACCTTGACCTGGTCAAGCCGGATCTGCTGCTGCTCGAACCAGCCGCGATAGGGCCCGAAATCCTGGCCGACGGTGGCCATCGGGATCGGGTCGCCACCGAGCAGCTTGAGGTTGTAGGCGATGTTGCCGGCGCAACCACCGAACTCGCGGCGCATCCGCGGCACCAGGAACGAGACGTTCAGGATGTGCACCTTGTCCGGCAGGATGTGGTTCTTGAACTGATCGGGGAACACCATGATGGTGTCGTAGGCCAGCGAGCCGCAGATCAGGGCAGACATCGATAATCACACTCCGCAATTGCCGGCCGTCGTGGCCAGGCAGGATGAAAATGGGGGTTGGCGGGCCCGACGGAGGCCACGCCGCCCGATAGCGTAGCGGCTGCTACGGCCGTCGACCAGTCAAACGAGCCATCGGCGGTGGCCGGGGTGGCTTCGGGCGGAATGACCAAAACAGGTACAAAGCGCCGGAGAGCGCCATTTCTCCTTGCCCGGCAAGGGGGCGGTTGCTACGCTAGCCGACCGCCCCGGCACCCCATTTCACGGCCCAATCGACGATGTTCAAGAAGTTTCGCGGCATGTTCTCCAACGACCTGTCCATCGATCTGGGCACGGCCAACACCCTGATCTACGTACGTGGGCAGGGCATCGTCCTCAACGAACCATCGGTGGTCGCGGTGCGCCAGGACCGGATTGTTGGCGGTAACCGCACCGTGGTGGCCGTGGGTACCGAGGCCAAGATGATGCTGGGCCGGACGCCCGGGCACATCACCACAATCCGGCCGATGAAGGACGGCGTCATCGCCGACTTCACCTATACCGAGGAAATGCTCAAGCATTTCATCCGCAAGGTGCACAAGTCGCGCTTCCTGCGGCCCAGCCCGCGGGTGCTGGTGTGCGTGCCGTGCGGCTCGACCCAGGTCGAGCGCCGCGCGATCAAGGAATCGGCCGAGGAGGCCGGTGCACGCGAGGTGTACCTGATCGAAGAGCCGATGGCGGCGGCGATCGGCGCCGGCATGCCGGTGACCGAGGCGCGCGGCTCGATGGTGGTGGACATCGGCGGCGGTACCACCGAGGTCGCGGTGATCGCACTCAACGGCGTCGTCTACGCGGCGTCGGTGCGCATTGGTGGTGACCGTTTCGACGAGTCGATCATCGCCTACGTGCGCCGCACCTACGGCACCTTGATCGGTGAGGCGACCGCCGAGCGGGTCAAGGAAACCCTGGGTTGCGCGTACCCGCAGGAAGAGAACGCCAGCATGGAGATCACCGGCCGCAACCTGGCCGAGGGCGTGCCGAAGATGATCACCATCACCTCCAACGAGGTGCTCGATGCGCTGCGCGAGCCGCTGGCCGGCATCGTCACCGCGATCAAGCTGGCGCTGGAGCAGACCCCGCCGGAGTTGGGCGCGGATGTCGCCGAACGCGGCATCGTGCTGACCGGCGGTGGCGCGTTGCTGGCCGGCTTCGACCGCATGGTCAGCGAGGAAACCGGCCTGCACGTGCAGGTCGCCGATGATCCACTGACCTGTGTCGCCCGCGGTGGTGGACGGGCCCTGGAGTTGGTCGACATGCACGGCAACGAGTTCTTCGCACCCGACTGACCCCTTCACGAGCAAGACGGTTCCCGATTAAGCATCAGTGCCTTCCTACGCCAGCCCCACCACCCCCAACCGTCCTGGTGAAGTCGCCGGCACGCTGTGGTTGCTGGCGTATCTGACCCTGGCGGTGGCGTTGATCGTGCTGGACCACCGTGGCGGCTGGCTGCACCAGGCGCGCTACCAGGCGTCGGCGTTGGCGCAGCCCTTGTGGGCCGTGGCCGGCTGGCCGGGACGGATGGTGAGGAAGCTCTACGATGACGCCGGCACGCTGGCCCAGTTGGGCTCCGAGAATCAGCGTCTGCGCAATCAACTGCTGGTCAACAGCGCCCGGATCGCGCGCCTGCAGACGCTCGCATCCGACAACCATCGCCTGCGTGGCCTGCTGGATGCGGCCGATAGTGGGAGCCTGGATGTGCAGCTGGCGCCGATCCTGGATGTCGACCTGGATCCGACCCGGCAGCGGCTGGTACTGGATGCCGGCAGCAACGACGGCATCCACGTTGGCCAGAGCGTGATCGATGCCGGCGGCCTGGTGGGACAGGTCATCGCGGTCACGCCGATCCATTCGACCGTGTTGCTGCTGACCGATCCGTCCCATGCGGTGCCGGTGGCGGTGGCGCGTAACGGCGTGCGGCTGGTGGCCTACGGCGATGGCCGCAGCGACCTGCTGCGGGTGCCGAGCATTCCCCTGTCCAGCGATATCCGGGTCGGCGACCAGTTGGTGACCTCCGGACTGGGCGGACGGTTTCCTCCGGGCTTCCCGGTGGGGACCATCCTGTCGCTGCACCCGGATCACAGCCGGGCATTCCTGCTGGGTGAGATACGCCCGGCGGCCCAGCTTGATCGCGGGCGCGACGTGCTGCTGTTGCGCCTGGTACCGGCACCGGTGACTGACATCCCGACGACTGACATCCCGGTGACTGGCAACGGCGATTCGACCGACGCGACGGACGCGGCCGACGCACCCGAGCCGTCTGAAACACCTGCGCAGGTGCTGCCGTGAGGCGCTCGCGTCCGGCCTGGTTGCTGCCGCTCAGCGTGGTGGCCGGCTTGCTGGCGGGCCTGCTTCCGTTGCCGCCTTCGCTGCTGCCGCTACGACCCTTCTGGCTGGCGCTGGTGGTCGCTTACTGGGTCATCGAAGACCCCGAGCGGCTGGGACTGGGCTTTGCCTTTGTCGTAGGGCTGCTGGCCGATATCAGTTTTGGCAGCCTGCTGGGCGAGCACGCCCTGCGTCTGGTGGTGATTGCGTTCATCCTGCAACGCTTCCGCGCCCGGATACGGTTCTTCCCGTTGTGGCAGCAGGCGTTGGCGATCGGCGGGTTGTTGCTGAACGACCGCGTGGTTGCCGCCGGCATCCACGTAGCACTCGGCATCCAGCCATTGCCGATGATGTTCTGGCTCGCCTCGTTGACCGGGATGTTGTTGTGGGGCCCGGTGTTCCTGCTGCTGGACGCGCTGCGCCTGGGCAGCTGGCGCAGGAGCTAGGGCATGCGCCGTTTGCGCAAGGTGGTCAAGAATCCGGCGGCGGAATCCGGGCAGTTCCGCCGGCGCGCCGGGGTTGCGTTCGCCGGCGTGGTGCTGGCGCTGGGCGGGTTGGCACTGGGGTATTTCAGCCTGCAGGTCTGGCAGTACGAAGACTACGCGACACGCTCGGAGCAGAACCGGATCAAGCTGCAGCCGGTGGTGCCCGGGCGTGGCCTGATCTACGACCGCGACGGCCGGATCCTGGCCGACAACGTGCCGGCATTCCGCCTGGAGGTCACTCCCGGCGAGGCCGGCGACCCCGACAAGTGGCTACCGGAGTTGGCGGGCATCGTCGAGCTGTCGCCGCAGGACATCGAGGAGTTCCTGCAGGCGCGCAAGGTCACCCGTGGGTTCAAGGCGATCCCCCTGAAACTGCGCGTCACGCCGGAAGAGGTCGCCCGGTTCGCGGTCGACCGCTGGCGTTATCCGGGAATCGAGGTGGTGTCATACCTCAATCGCCGTTACCTGTACGGCGAGTTGCTGGCCCACGTGATCGGTTATGTCGGCCGGGTCGATGTCGAGGACCGGCAGACCATGGGCGAGGCGGGCATGTTGTTCAGCCATACCGGCAAGACCGGGGTGGAGCGTTTCTACGAGCAGGCGTTGCGCGGCAAGGTGGGGTACGAGAAGGTCGAGACCAATGTCGATGGTCGACCGATGCGGGTGGTCGGGCGGGTGGCGGCGACCCCTGGGGCGGACTTGCAGCTGTCGATCGACGTGGACCTGCAACGGGCCATCGTGGCGGCATTTGGCGATGCCGACGGCTCGGCGGTGGCGATCGATCCCAGGACCGGCCAGGTGCTGGCAATGGTCAGCCTGCCGTCGTACGACAGCAATCTGTTTGTCAACGGCATCTCCCATACCGACTACAACGGGCTGATCAACAATCCGTCGCGGCCACTGTTCAACCGCAACGTGCTGGGTGGTGGCCCGCCGGGATCGACGGTCAAGCCGATGGTGGCGCTGGCCGGGGTCGACAGCGGTCTTCGCACCCCCGACGACAAGACCTTTTCCAGCGGCGAGTTCCACATTCCGGGACAGAGCCGTGGTTATCGCGATTCGCACCGCGGCGGCCACGGTTGGGTCGATCTGCGCGATTCGATCTCGCAATCGGTCAACACCTACTACTACAAGCTTGCCCTGGACATGGGCATCGATATGTTCGCCCAATACATGCATCGCTACGGGTTCGGCGAGAAGACCGGTATCGACCTGGCGGGAGAGACCGACGGGGTGGTGCCGTCGCGCGATTACAAGCGATCAATCAGTACCGAGCCGTGGTACCCCGGCGAGACGGTGATCTCCGGCATCGGCCAGGGCTACTGGATTGCCAGTGCGCTGCAACTGGTGCGTGCCACCGCGGCGATTGCGAACGGCGGCGACCTGCACGAGCTGCGACTGCTGCAGGCCCGGCGCGACCGCTACGGCGCCCCCTGGCAGCCGCTGGCGGAGACACCCAGCTCACCGATCACCGACAACCCCGGGCATCTGCGTGCGGTACAGGAAGGGATGGTGGCCACCGTCAACGGACCCCGCGGCACGGCCCGCGCGACCGGCCGCGGCGCGCCGTACACCATCGCCGGCAAGACCGGCACCGCCCAGCGCTCCAGCCGCAAGGGCAACATCAGCCGTGATCCGCACTCGCTGCCTTACCACCTGCGTCATACCGCGTTGTTCATTGGATACGCACCGGCGGAAGAGCCGACGATCGCGATCGCGGTGGTGGTCGAGCACGGCGGCTACGGTGGCAGCGCCGCTGCGCCGATCGCGCGTGCCGGCTTTGATGCCTGGTTGTTGGGCAAGATGCCGGATGGCCTGGCGCCGCTGGACGACAGCGCGACCGAGCCGGCAACCGATGCGCCGCTGGATCCATCAGCGACCGCCACCGCCGAGGAGCCAGCTACGCCATGAGCGTGATCCTGCGCTGGTTGTTCGACCTGCTGCGGCGCGGCGTGCGCACGCTCGACTGGCTATTGCTGGGGGCGTTGCTGGCGCTGATGGCGATTGGTCTGGCGGTGCTCTACAGCGCCGGTGGCCAGTCGACTGCTCTGGTGGTGGCGCAGGGTTCACGGTTTGCGGTGGGGCTGGGTGCGCTGTGGCTGCTTTCCCGGTTGCCGCCCATCCAGCTGCGCAACTGGACCCCGTTGGCCTATGGCATCGCATTGGTGCCGCTGCTAGTGGTGCTGTTTATCGGTCAGGGCCGCCACGGGGCTCACTGGATCAACCTGGGGCTGTTCTACTTCCAGCCCGCCGAGCTGCTGAAGCTGGCATTGCCGATGATGGTGGCGTGGTATCTCAACCGTCAGCCGCTGCCGCCGCGGTTCTCCGTGGTGCTGGTCGCGGCCGCGATCATCATCGTGCCGACCGGACTGATACTGCTGCAGCCGGACTTCGGCACCGCCATGCTGGTGGGCATCAGCGGTGCGTTCGTGCTGTACCTGGCAGGACTGTCGTGGTGGTGGTTCGGTGCCGGCTTTGGTGCGGTTGCCGCCAGCGCGCCGGCGGCGTGGTTCTGGTTGCTCAAGCCTTACCAGAAAGACCGCATCCTGGTGTTTCTCGATCCCGAGAGCGACCCGCTGGGCGCCGGCTGGAACATCATCCAGAGCAAGATCGCGATCGGCGGCGGTGGCTTCACCGGAAAGGGCTGGGGTGAGGGTACCCAGGCCCACCTCAACTATATTCCCGAGCACACCACCGACTTCATTTTCGCCGTGCTCAGCGAGGAATTCGGCTGGATCGGCGTGGCAGTGACGTTGACGTTGTACATGTTCGTGGTGGGGCGCTGCCTGTGGATTGCCGCCCAGGCGCGCGATGGGTATTCGCGACTGCTGGCCGGATCGCTTGGCCTGGCATTCTGCGTCTATGTGGTGGTCAACGGCGGCATGGTGGCCGGGTTGATGCCGGTGGTGGGGGTGCCGATGCCGCTGCTGAGTTACGGCGGCACCTCGGCGGTGTCCTTGCTGGCGGGCATGGGCGTGGTGATGGCAGTGCGCGCGCATCGACCGGTGCACGGGCGTTGAGACAACCCCACCTGACTCATGGCGTCGTGATACGTCTTCAACGGTTCTGGGACTTTCGCGTGCGTGGTAATCTCGCCGCGATGACACGCCAACTCGCCAGTCGCGCCCTGCTATGTGCGCTCCCGCTCGTGCTGGTGGCCTGCGCCACGCAGACGCCGCCGCCGACTCCTCAATCTGAGCCGCCCCAGATGGCCGAGCCGGTGGCGCCGACGCCACCGACATCGACGCCGGTGGTGTCCAATGCGCAGCCGATCGAACAGGCGGTGCCGGTCTTCGTGCGCACCGCAGCGGCCAAGTACGACGTTGATGCCGATTACATCACCACGGTGCTGGGCCAGGCGGAGATCCGCGACAGCATCATCACCGCGATGACGCGCCCGGCAGAGGCCAAGCCATGGAGCGGCTATCGGCCGATCTTCATCACCCAGGGCCGGATCGACCAGGGTCGGGCGTTCCTGGCCAAGCACCGTGATGCGCTGGCAAAGGTCGAGGCCGAGTACGGCGTCCCGCCCGAGATCATCGTGGCCATCCTGGGCGTGGAAACCAGCTATGGCGGCAATGCCGGCAGCTACCCGGTGATCGATGCGCTGTACACGCTGGGATTCGCCTACCCCCGCACCAACCTGCCCGGCAAGATCGAGCGTGAGAATACCCGCGAGGCGTTCTTCCGCGACGAGCTGGCGCAGCTGTTCGCGCTGGGCAAGGAGGCGGGTTTCGACATCACCACCAAGAAAGGCAGCTATGCCGGGGCGATGGGCTGGGGCCAGTTCATGCCGTCCAGCTACCGCGACTACGCCGTTGATGGCAACGGCGATGGCAAGATCGACCTGTTCAATGACCTGGACGACGTGTTTGCATCGGTCGCCAATTACTTCGTGGAAAAGGGCGGCTGGCAGCGCGGGGAGCCGATCACCGTGCGTGCGATCCGTGCCGGCGATGCGCAGGACTTCGAACCCGAAGGGCTGGAGCCGCGCTATACGCTGGACCAGCTGGCCGCGCGCGGGTACACGCCGGCGGTTCCGGTGACCGGGGCGGGGGCGGACACTGCGACCCTGCTGAACCTGGATGGCGTGGATGGCAGGGAGTACTGGTTCGGGTTCCAGAACTTCTACGCGATCACCCGCTACAACATCTCCAAGCATTACGCGATGGCCGTTTATCAGCTGTCGGAGGCCATTGCCGGACGTGAGATCCCGGTCGCCGGCACGGGCCAGCCGGGCGCATGAAGCGGCTGCTGGTCGCGATCCTGGTCATCGGTCTGGCGTCCTGCGCCAGTGCCCCTGAAAAGCCGGCCACCGCGCCCGGTGCGGCCGCCGACCAGGACCGCGGCACCAGCAGCAAGCGAAAGTCTCCCTACCCTGCTGCCAAGGAGGACCTGAGCAAGCGCGGCGATTACACCGCCGGCGGCCTTTACGCGCCGCACATCGCCGATTCCGCACCCGATGTGGATATCGACGTCTCGTTGATCCCCGAGCCCACAGTGGTGGCCGTGGACCGGTCGCGTTACGGCAACCGGTCGACCTACAGCGTGCTGGGCAAGAAATACCACGTCATGGACGACAGCGAGGGCTATGTCGAGCGTGGCAAGGCCTCCTACTACGGCAACAAGTTCCATGGCCGGCGCACTTCCAACATGGAGGTGTACGACATGTACGCCTTCACCGCTGCCCACAAGACCCTGCCGCTGCCCAGCTTTGCCCAGGTCACCAACCTGGACAACGGCAAGACGGTGGTGGTGCGGGTCAATGACCGCGGACCGTTCCACGAAGGCCGGGTGATCGACCTGAGCTATGCCGCCGCGCTCAAGCTGGGCATCACCCAGGCCGGCACCGGGCGAGTGGAAGTGCGCGCGCTGCAGCCCGGCGAGGGTGGCTCGACCTACGCCGGCGACGCCCCCGCCACCAATGACACAGCCGCCGTTGCCGCGGCCACGCCAGCGGCGCCGGCCAGTTCGATGGACAAGCTGGTGGCGTCGTTGCCGGTTGCGGCCGCCGGTGCGGTCAAGCTGCCACCGGGGGTGAGGATTGCCACCGGTAAACCGAGCCCCGCTGCCGGTGCGGCGGAAAGCCCGGCGACAGCTCCGGCGGTGGCCGCTGCCTCTACCGCCGGCACCGTCGCGGCGCCTGGTTCGACGGCGCAGCAATGGCGTTTCGACATGAACCAGGACGGCAGGACCATGACGGCCGAGGAATTCGATACCTGGATGCAGCAGCGCCGGGTACGCGTCGCCACCGGACGGCCGGGAAAGCCCGATCGCGCCGCCACCACAGCCAGCCCGGTGACCGACCACCCTGCCAGTCCGGCCCAGGCCGCCGCGGAGGTGGCCAATGCCGTGGCCGCTGGCGCTACCGCGTCCGATGCGCGCGTGTCTGACGAGAGCGTGACCTTGCAGGTCGCAAGTTTTGCCGGGCGTGACAATGCCGATCGCGCGTTGGCAATGTTGCGCGGGGCCGGTATCGCCGATGCCAGCCTTCAGGACGCCAAGGCCAATGGTCAGCGTGTCTGGCGCCTGCGCGTCGGCCCGCTGCACGCCGATGCCGCACCGGCGTTGGCCAGCCGCATTGCCGGCCTGGGCTTTGGCGCACCGCAACGCGTCATCGAATGATTACCCCTTCCTTCCAGATGTCCCGATAAAGATATCCCGATACACATCGGCCGCGCGTCGACCCGGAGCAGTTCAACGATGAAGTCCCCAACCGTCTTTCGATCGATCAGTCTTGCCGCACTGGCCACCTTTGCCGTCGGTCTGGCCTTTGCCCAGACGCCCGCGCTGCCAAAGCCGGCGGCGCTCGCGCCGGCCAGCGAATCGCTGCCGGTGCCGCCGCCGCCCGAGGTGGTGGGAGAGGCATGGATCGTGATGGACGCGGCCAGCGGCAATGTGTTGGCGGGAGAAAATATCGACGTCCCGTTGCCGCCGGCCAGCATCACCAAGGTCATGACCAGCTATGTGATCGCCGCCGAAATGGCCGGCGGCAAGGTCAAGGCCGACGATCAGGTGAGGATGACCGAGAACGCCTGGCGCAAGGGTGGTGCGGGCACCGATGGCAGTTACTCGGGTTTCCAGGTCAACCAGTCGGCGCCGCTGCTGGAGATGGAGAAGGGCATGGTGGTGCAGTCGGGCAACGATGCCGCGATTGCGCTGGCCGAGCATGTCGCCGGCAGTGAAGATGCGTTTGCCGCGCTGATGAACCAGTACGCCGAGCGCATCGGCATGAAAAACACCCGTTTCGTCAATGCCACCGGTCTGACCGACGAAGGCCACGTGTCCACGGCCCGCGACCTGGCGTTGCTGGGCCGGGCGCTGGCGTTGAATTTCCCGGAGACCTACGCCTACAACAAGATCAAGGAATTCACTGTCGGTCCGATCACCCAGCCCAACCGCAACGTGCTGTTGTGGCGCGACAAGAGCGTGGATGGCATCAAGACCGGGCACACCTCGGCCGCCGGCTACTGCCTGATGGCCTCGGCCAAGCGCGGTGACCAGCGGCTGGTTTCGGTGGTGCTTGGCTCAAGCTCGGAAAAGCAGCGCGCCGATGACAGCCAGGCCCTGCTCAACTGGGGATTCCGCTTCTACGAGACGCACAAGCTGTATGACGCGGACACCTCGATTGCGACCCAGAAGGTCTGGAAGGGCACCGCCGACGAGGTCCAGCTTGGGGTGGCCGAGCCGTTGCTGGTCACCTTGCCGCGGGGCAAGTACGAGCAGCTCAAGCCGACCATGGATGTACCCAAGACCCTGGTCGCGCCGATTGCCAAGGGCCAGGCGATCGGCAGCGTGAAGGTCACGCTGGACGGGAAGGTCATTGCCGAGCGGCCGCTGGTCGCGCTGGCCGCGATCGAAGAAGGCGGCTTCTTCAAGCGCCTGTGGCACGAGCTGCTGATGTGGTGGGAATCGGTCTGAGTAGGCGCTCATGACACAGCGTTCCCGCTGACAGCTTGGGTTGGCGGCGGGCCGTACCCATAATTGACCGATGGACATAACCTCTGACAATCCCGAACACGGGTTCCAGTTTCCCGGTGAATTCCAGCTCAGCGCCATGGGCGCGGCCGATATCGGACTGGAGCAGGAACTGCCGCAACGCTTGCTCGATGCCGGTATCGAAGTGCGCAGCGAACGCATCGACTGGAAACACTCGTCCAACGGCAAGTACGTCTCGGTGCGGATCGTGTTTCTGGCGGACAGCCGCGCGCAATACGATCTCGCCCATCAGGTGCTGCGCGACCACCCGGAAGTAAAGTGGACGCTGTAGTTGCCACGCAGGATCCGCCGCTCCTGCGGCCTGCCGCCAAGCTGCGTGACCTGGCGGGCCGCCAACCCTACGAGCCGGTCTGGCGCGCGATGCAGGCCTTTACCGACGCGCGCGATGGCGACACCGCCGATGAGCTGTGGCTGGTCGAACATGAGCCGGTATTCACCCTCGGCCAGGCCGGCAAGCCCGAGCACGTGCTGGCCGCGGGCGACATCCCGGTGATCCATGTCGACCGCGGCGGCCAGGTGACCTACCACGGTCCCGGGCAGTTGGTGTTGTATCCGCTGCTGGACCTGCGCCGGCTGAAGATCGGGGTGCGCGAGTACGTGTGCCGGATCGAGCAGTCGGTCATCGACACCCTGGCCGATTGGAACATCACCGCGGTTCGCCGCGCAGGCGCGCCCGGGGTCTATGTGGCCGGCGCCAAGATCGCCGCACTGGGTATCCGGGTGCGACGCGGCTGCACCTTCCACGGGCTGGCGCTCAATGTCGACATGGACCTGTCGCCATTCCAGCGCATAAACCCCTGTGGTTACGCGGGGTTGCAGGTGGCCTCGATGGTAG
This sequence comes from Lysobacter sp. A421, assembly GCF_054052145.1. NCBI lineage: Bacteria > Pseudomonadati > Pseudomonadota > Gammaproteobacteria > Lysobacterales > Lysobacteraceae > Lysobacter > Lysobacter sp. A421. Next base: position 550,429 of record NZ_JBSVRL010000002.1, read on the forward strand.
ACTTTGGCGGTCCTTCGGGACTTGAAGCGGTCAAGCCGGCGCTGGTCGGACACCTGGCGAGCCAGTTTGGACTGGCGGTCGAAGCCGCCGCGAATGAGTTTCTCCCGCCTTCATCCAGTCCCCCGGTGGAGATGGCGCCGGCGGCCAACATCAAGAGCACTGTATCGCCATGACCGACTCCGCCAGCACAGGCGCCGCAAAATCCATTCCGCTGGCCGTTGTTGCCAATGACGCCCCGGCGCCGCCGCAGCTCACACCGCTGCAACCCGGCGTGAAGCAAGTGGCCGGCGACAAGATCGGCCGCTCACCGGTGCAGTTTGCCGACGCGCCGGTATTGCGCAAGCCATCCTGGATCAGGGTCCGGATTCCGTCCGGAAATGCGGTCGCCAAGCTCAAGGAGAAGTTGCGCGAGAACCGCTTGATCACGGTCTGCGAGGAAGCCAGCTGCCCCAATATCCACGAGTGCTTCAGCCATGGCACCGCAACCTTCATGATCCTGGGCGAGGTCTGCACCCGTCGCTGCAGCTTCTGCGACGTCGCCCACGGCCGCCCCCAGCCCCCGGACCCGGCCGAGCCGCTGCACCTGGCGCAGACGGTCAAGGACATGGGCCTGAAATACGTCGTGGTGACTTCGGTCGACCGCGACGACCTGCGTGACGGTGGCGCCAGCCATTTTGTTGACTGCATCGTGGCCATCCGCGAGTTCAGTCCGCGCACCAAGATCGAGATCCTGACCCCGGACTTCCGCGGCAAGGGCCGGATGGACCGTGCTTTGGAGATCCTGGCCAGTCACCCGCCCGATGTGTTCAACCACAATCTGGAAACGGTGCCGCATCTGTATCGCAACGTCCGTCCGGGCGCCGACTACCAGTGGTCGTTGACACTGCTGAAGAAGTTCAAGGCACAACATCCCGACGTCGCGACCAAGTCCGGGATCATGCTCGGCCTGGGCGAGACCATGGAGCAGGTGCAGGAGACCTTGCGTGATCTGCGTGCGCACGACGTCGACATGATCACCATCGGCCAGTACCTGCAGCCCAGCGCCCATCACCACCCGGTGATGCGCTACTGGACGCCGGATGAATTCAAGCAACTGGAAGTATTCGGCATGGAACTGGGCTTCAGTCACGTCGCCTCCGGCCCGCTGGTGCGCTCGTCCTACCATGCGGACCGTTCGGCGGCGGAGGCCGGTGTGGCCTGATGGCGGTATCGGGTTCCCACCCGGCGCACCTGCCGGGCAGCCAAACGCGATCAAACTGAACCAAAACCATCATTGAAGGGGTTGATTGCGCCTGTTTCGGGGTTTTCCCGGGCCGATGTCGTGACAGCGGCAGCAACTTTAGGCACTGTCGACTTGTCCAAGATATTTGCAACCTGAGTTCCATGGCCCCGCGCCAGGCCTATCCCCCCTTCACTATTGGCCGCCCAGCCCTATTCCATGATCAACACTCCCCTGCTTGCGTTGCTGCTGACCGCGCCCCTGGCGATGTTGGGGCATGCCGACACCACTTCCCCATCCGTCGCGCCCATGCCGGTAGCGCCGCCAGTGACCCAGGTCGCCGCGGAAAAACCCAGCCTGAGCATGGACCTGCCAGACAACGTGACCCCCGACCAGGCCACGGCGGCCAAGCTGGTCTACGGCTTGTTGTCCGACAGCCGTTACGCCTATCGGCCACAGCCGCTTGACGATGCGTTGTCGGCCGACATGTACACGCGCTACCTGGAAGCGCTCGACGGCGGCAAGCAGTTTTTCACCCAGGCCGATATTTCCAGTTTTGACCAGTACCGCACCGAGCTTGACGACGCCATCAAGAGTGGCCAGATGCAGCCGGCATACGAGATCTTTGATCTCTATGGCAAGCGCGTGATGGAACGGGTCGCCTATGCCCGCGCATTGTTGAAGCAGGACATGTTCGATTTCTCCGGCGATGACCGTTTCCATTACGACCGTGAGGATGCGCCTTGGGCGGCCGACGCGGCCGAGCTGGATCAACTGTGGAAGCAATCGGTTCGCAACGACTGGCTGCGCTTGAAGCTGGCAGGAAAGGAGGCCGACAAGATCCGCGAGACGCTGGACAAGCGTTACGGCAACCTGGCCGAGAACATCACCCAGTTGGAGGGTCAGGACGTGTTCCAGACCTTCCTCAACAGCTATACCAGTGCGATTGACCCGCACACCAGTTACTTCACGCCGCGCTCGGCGGAGAACTTCAACCTGTCGATGTCACTGTCGCTGGAAGGCATCGGCGCGGTGCTGCAAAAGCAGGACGACATCGTTGCAATCCGCGAGATCGTGCCCGGTGGGCCGGCCGACAAATCCGCCATCCTGGCGCCTGGTGACCGCGTGGTTGGTGTCGGCCAGGACGAAGAGGGTCCGATGGAAGACGTGATCGGCTGGCGCATCGACAACGTGGTCGAGCTGATTCGTGGGCCCAAGGACTCCCAGGTGCGCCTGGACATCATCCCGGCCGAGGCCGGGCTGGACAGCAAGCCGGTACGGGTGCTGATCACCCGCGACAAGGTGCGGCTGGAGGACCAGGCGGCGAAGTCGAAAGTGTTGGAAATCGAAGGCGAGGGCGACGTCCCGGACCAGCGGATCGGCGTCATCGAGCTGCCCGGTTTCTACCAGGACTTTGAAGGTCGCCGGCTGAACAAGGACGACTATGCCTCCGCCACGCGCGACGTTGCCAAGCTGCTGGCCGAACTGGAGGCCGATGGCGTGGATGGTGTGGTTCTGGACCTGCGCAACAACGGTGGCGGGTCATTGAACGAGGCGATCGAGTTGACCGGTTTGTTCATCGATCAAGGACCGGTGGTGCAGGTGCGCGAGTCCGGCGGTCGGGTCAGTGTCAATGGTGACGAGGATCGCGGCGTGGCGTGGGATGGCCCGTTTGCGGTGCTGGTCAATCGGGGTTCCGCATCGGCCTCGGAGATCTTCGCCGGTGCGATCCAGGACTACGGCCGCGGCCTGGTGATCGGTGAGACCACCTTCGGCAAGGGCACCGTGCAGAACCTGGTCGACCTGGACCGCTGGCCGGCGACCGAGGAAGAGCGCTTCGGCCAGGTCAAGCTGACCGTCGCCCAGTTCTTCCTGCCCGATGGCAGCTCGACCCAGAACAAGGGCGTGGTGCCGGACATCAACTTCCCCGCCTCGGTCGATGCCAGCGAATACGGCGAGAGCACCTACGACAACGCGTTGCCCTGGACCCGGATCGCCGGCGTGCCGCACGTCAGCTACGGCAACTTCCAGCCCTTGTTGCCGAAGCTTGAGACCCTGCATGCCGAACGGATTGTCGAGAGCCTGGAGTTCACGTGGTGGAACGAGGATGTCGCCAGGTTCCGCAAGGAAGCCGACAAGACCTCGATCTCCTTGAACGAGCAGGAGCGTCGGACCGAGCGTGATGCCAACGAGGCGCGACGACAGCAACGCCAGGACACCCGCAAGGAGCTGGGCCTGGCGCTGGATCCGCTGGCGCTGGCTTCCGCTGACGACGGCCTGACCGCCAACGAGCGCGACATCATCAAGGACACCGCGCGCGAGAAGGCGGCCGAAGATCGTCCCGACCCGCTGCTGCAGGAGTCCGCGGCGATCCTTGCCGACGCGATCTACCTGCTGGGCAACGACGCGCAGCTGTCCAGCGTGGTGCTGCCGCAGTCGACCGTTGTTGGCAGCTGGGCCGACTGAAAACGAGCCGACGTGATAGCGCAAGTCACCAGACAACACGGGCGCCGTCGGGTGCCCGTGTTGTTTTGGGTCAAGTGGGCTTCGACAGTGCGTTTGCTTCAGGCTCCCCGCAGAGCCTCCGTCACCGGCAACCGCGCCGCCCGCAATGCCGGGAACAGCCCGCCCACCAGGCCGATGCCCAGCGCCCACTTCAAGCCGGTCCACAGCAGTTCCGGAGAGACCTTGAACTGGAACACCACCTGGCTGAAGTTGTTGCCCAGCGTTGACACCGTGTAGCCGTTGAACACCAGCCAGGCGATCAGGCCGCCCAACACCCCGCCCAGCAGGGCGAGCAGCATGGTCTCCAGCATCACCGCCATCACCACCGGCAGGCTGCGGAAGCCGATCGCGCGCATGGTCGCGATCTCGCGCGCGCGTCCGGCGACGGCCGCGTACATGGTGTTGAGGGCGCCGAAGACCGCGCCAATGGCCATGATCGCGCCGATCGCGGTGCCCAGGATGCTGATCAGCTTGGTCAGCTGTCCGGATTGCTTGGCGTAGTAATCGTGGGTGGTTTCGACGTCCAGCTTCAGCCGTGGGTCGGCATCCATTGCGGCCTTGAGCTGCTCGAAACCGGCCTTGCCTTCGGTGCGCACGGTGATCGACTGGAACGCGTTGCGCCGGTAGGCCGTGGCGATGGTTTCCGCATCGCCCCACAGCTCCGAGTCGTGGGCATCGCCGGAGGCGAACGTGCCGACGATGGTCCACTCCTGGTTGGCGAAATCCAGCGTGTTGCCGACCTCCAGGCCGGCGAACTGCGACTGCGCGCCCTGGCCGACCATCAGCTCATGCAGGCCGGCGCCGAACTTGCGGCCCTCGATGATGCGGATGCCGTCGCGCACCTCCCAGGCCTCTTCGCCGACTCCGCGGAACTGCGCGTTGGCATCGCTGCCATCGGCGCGTGACGGCAACGCCACCACCTGTGACAGTTCCGCCGACAACAGCGGCTTGCCGTCGGCGCCCTGCTGGATGCCGGGCAGGTTGGCGACCAGTGGCACCTGCTCGCGCAGGATAATCGAGTTGGTTTCCGCTTGCGAGCCGCCGCGCAGGATGATCGCGGTGTTGTCGCTGCCGGTCGCATCCAGAGTGGCCTTGAAGCCCTCGCCCATCGCCAGCATCGCGACCAGCACGCCGACCACGCCGGCGATGCCGATGATGATCACCGAGGAGGCCCCCCAGCGCTGCGGCAGGCTGGCGATGCCGATCCGCGCCGCCGCCAGTGCGAGCCGGCCGGCATGGGTGAACGACAGCCACAGCCCCAGCAGCACCGCTACCGCGAGCACGGCGTACCAGGGCAGCATGGTCCACACGGCCAGCCCGACCAGCAGCAACAGGATCGACAACAGATTCCACAGCCATTGCTTGTTCATGGTCCGATCCCCGAGGCGTTGTTCATTGGAGTGGGCAGGCCGGTCCGAGCCATGTCAGCGTCCCGCGAGCGCGTCGACGATCTTCAGCCGCTTCGCCCGCAATGCCGGCAACAGGCCGACGACGATGCCGATCGCGACCATCAATCCCAAGCCGACCAACCAGGTCTGCGCGGGTACCTGCGGCAGCGAGATCATGCCGCCGCTGGCGGCGGCGAGACCGGGCATGATTGCCGACGCCAGCCCCAGCCCGATCAAGCCGCCCAATACCACCAGCAGCACCGACTCCACCATCACCAGGGTCAGCACGGTGCCATCGGTGAAGCCCAGGGTTTTCAGCGTGGCCAGCTCCGGTACGCGCTCGCGTACCGCCTGGGCCATGGTGTTGCCGGTCAGCAGCAACAAGGTGAAGAACACCGCGCCCATGATCGCGCTGACGATCAGGCCGATGTCGGCGAACTGTTTCGCGAACGCCTGCTGGAACGCGGACTCGGTCTGGCTCTTGGTCTCATGGTCGGAGTTGGCCGACAGCGCATCGATCGCCTGTGCGATCCGCGAGGACTGCGCGGGGTTGCCGATCTGCACGGTGAAAAAACTCACCTGGCTCTTGATGTAGTCGTTGGCCTCGTCGAAATACTTCCAGTGCATCATCAACTGGTTTTCGGCCCCCGTGTTCTCGCGGTCCCTGGCGCGGTAGATCGCGCTGACCTGCAATGGCCAGTCATTGCTGCCATCACGCGGAAAGATCGTCGCCTGCAACGGGATGGTATCGCCCAGCTTCCAGTCGAACCTGTTGGCCAGCGCCTCGCCCACGGCGGCCCCGGTGCGGTTGGCGCGGAACGCCTTCAGCTGCTCCGGCGGCACCTCGAAGTCGCTGTAGACATCGAAGTAGTTGTCGGCCACCGAGAAGTTCGGGAAGAAGTTCTTCGGGTCGCGGTAGATGCCTCCAAACCACATCGCGTAGGTCACCTCCTGCACGCCCGGCACCGCCTCGATCTGCGGCAGCAGGCGGGTCGGCAGGGTCTGGGTGATCGACAGGCGCGAGGCGACGATCAGCCGGTTGGCACCGTCCACGCTGCCGCCGGAGTTGAATGCCACGCGCACCGAATCGAGCATCCCGAACAGCATGAAGGCGGCGATCACCGATAGCAGCGTCAACAAGGTGCGGGTCTTGCTGCGGAACAACTGGGCCCAGATCAGCGAGAGGTATTTCATGGCCGCCTCAGTGCGCCATCGCCGGTGCGTCGACCAGCTCACCCTTGTCCAGGTGGATCGTGTGGCTGGCGTACTCGGCGGCCTTGGGGTCGTGGGTGACCATGATGATGGTCTTGCCGTGCTCGCGGTTGAGCATCTGCAGCAGCTGCAGGATCTCCTCGGCTGAATGGCGGTCCAGGTCGCCGGTCGGCTCGTCGCAGATCAGGAAGGTCGGGTCGGAGACAATGGCCCGTGCAATCGCCACGCGCTGCTGCTGGCCGCCGGACAACTCGTTTGGCTTGTGCGTCTTGCGATCGGCCAGACCGACCAGCTGCAGCGCGATATCGGCGTTGCGCTTGCGTTGAGCGCTGCCCAGGTGGGTCAGCAACAGTGGCAGCTCGACGTTCTTCTGCGCGGTCAGCATCGGCATCAGGTTGTAGAACTGGAACACGAAACCGACGTGGCGGCTGCGCCAGTTGGACAGCTGCCCGGCGCTCATCCGGTCGATGCGCTCGCCTTCGATCTCGATCTCGCCCGAACTGGGGTTGTCGAGCCCGCCGATCAGGTTGAGCAAGGTGGTCTTGCCCGATCCCGATGGACCCATCAAGGCGACGAAATCGCCTTTCGGGATGTCCAGGTCGAGGCCGTGCAGCACCTGGATCTTCTCGGGACCACGCTGGTAGGTCTTGGTGAGGTTGCGAATGCTGACCAGGGGTGACATTGCGTTTTCCTCGATGGGTTGTCGGCGGGTATCGCCGATGTAGCTGTCTTGGTTCTAGTTGTCTTGTTCGGCCATGCGTACTTTCGCGCCGTCCTGCAACGCCTCCGGCGGGTCAAGCACGACGGTCTCTCCGGCACTCAGGCCCGATATCACCTGGCGGTCGTCGCCCATCGCCCGCCCGGTTTCCAATCTGCGCTGCACAACCGTGTCGTCGGGGTCGAGCACGAACGCCACGTCCTGGCCGTCGCGTTCCACAATCGCCGCCGCCGGCACGCGTACGCCTTCCGGTTGCTCCGAAGCGGGGTCGGGCGCCTCCAGGAAGCTCACCCGCACGCCCATCTCCGGCACGATCCGTTCGTCCTGCTCGTGCAGGGCGACCCGCACTTTCACCGTAGCCTTGCCGCGGTCGGCGGTGGGCACGATTGCGATCACCTCGCCGGGAATCTTCCAGTCCGAGTACGCATTCAGCGTCGCCTCGACCGGCATCCCCGGCTTGACCCGGCCGATGTAGGCCTCGCCGACGTCGACCTCGACCTCCAGCGAATCCATGTCCACGATCGTGCCGATGCCGGTACGGGTGAAGCCGCCACCGGCTGACAGCGGAGAGATCATCTCGCCGGGCTGGGCCGCCTTGGCGATCACCACCCCGGCAAACGGCGCGCGCACCACGGTGTTGTCGACGCCGTTGTCGGCGATGGCGAGCTGGTCGACGGCAACCTGCGCCTGGCGCTGGGCGGTCAGCAGTTGCGCGCGCAAGGCATCGCGCTCGGCCACCGCCTGGTCGTACTGCGCTTGCGATACCAACTGCTGTTTGACCAGCGGACCCAGGCGCGTTGCACTGGCTTCGGCTTCGCGCAGACGGGCCCGGGCGCCAGCAATCTGGCTGCGCGCCGCGCCAAGCTGGGCGGTGGCGAGCTCGCGCTGGGCAGCGGCATCGACCGGATCCAGCGTCGCCAGCACCTCACCGGCCTCGACATGCTGGCCTTCCTCGATCAACACCTCACGCACTTTGCCGGTGATCTTGGACGATACCGTCGCCATGCGCCGGGCGACCACGTAGCCGCTGGCATCGAGCACCGAGCTGGAGGCACCGCCGCTGCCTATCGCCACCACCGGCGCAGTCTGTACTTCGATCCCGCTGTCGCGGCTCAGCAGCCATGCGCCGATGGCCAATGCCGCCAGCGCAATGATCGCCAGCGCCACCCACAAGCCGCGCCGTGATGGCGGCGGTGCGGCTTGGCGGTCGATGCGGAGTTCCTTCAGCAGTTCGGCGTTGGTATTCATCAGGAACAGCCTAAACGCCCACCGGCACAGCGTCACGTGACGGTTGTCATGTGAAACCGGTGATGGTCGGGACTGCCGGTGCCGCCGCGCGCTGCCTATCGTGGCTGCATTCCGCAACCGAGATGCACACGATGGATGATCCCCGGATGGAACTCGCCAGCCTGCGTGGCGTGCGCAAGCACTACGGCAAGGTGCTCGCACTCGATGGTGTCGACCTGACCTTGCACGGCGGCCAGGTGCTGGCCCTGCTGGGGGCGAACGGCGCCGGCAAGACCACCGCGATCGCCCTGCTGCTGGGGTTGTTGTCGGCCGATGCCGGCGAGGTCGCGCTGTTCGGGCAGTCGCCGCACCGGCTCGCCGCGCGCCGGCACATCGGGGTGATGCTGCAGTCGGCCGGCATTCCCGACACCAGCACGGTCCGTGAACTGCTTGACCTCACCCGCAGCTATTACCCGCAGCCGCGCAGCGTCGCCGAGTGCGTGGCGCTGGCTGGACTGGATGGCCTGCTGAAGCGACGTTACGGGCGCTTGTCCGGCGGCCAGCAACGCCGGGTCCAGTTTGCGCTGGCGGTGTGCGGCAATCCGCAGTTGCTGTTTCTCGACGAACCCACCACCGGGCTGGACATCGAGGCGAGGCAGATGCTGTGGCAGGCGATCCGCACGATGGTCGAAAGTGGCTGCGCCGTATTGCTGACCACCCACTATCTGGAAGAAGCCGAGGCCCTGGCCGATCGCGTGGCGGTGCTGCATCGCGGCAGGGTGATCGCCACCGGCGGCATGGACGAGATCCGCACGCATGTCGCGCAACGGCGCATCCGCTGCCTGTCGGCGCTGGACGCCGCGCGCATTGCCGGCTGGCCGCAGGTACGCAGCGCGCAACGCCGGGACGCGCACATCGAGATTGTCACCGATGACGCCGAGGCCGTGGTGCGCCGGCTGCTGGCCGATGACCCGGCGCTGGGCGGGCTGGAAGTCCAGCGCGCCGGACTTGCCGAAGCCTTCATCCATCTCACCCGCGACGCGGGTCACGCCGCGTCGTTATCCACTGCCGAGGCCGCATGATGAACCCCCCTGCATCCACCACGCCGTTCGCCGAGCTCCCGCATCCACCCTGGCGCAGCTACCTGCTGGAAGCGCACTGCGAGTTCCGCCGCATGCTGCGCACGCCGTCGTTCGTGCTGCCGCTGCTGCTGTTCCCGGCGCTGTTCTACCTGCTGTTCGGGGTGGTGCTCAACCGCAGCGACGGCGGACAGGCGACGCGGTATCTACTCGCTACCTACGGCGTGTTCGGTGTCATGGGCACCGGACTGTTCGGCTTCGGGGTGACGGTGGCGATGGAGCGCGATCGAGGTTTCATCGCCTACAAACGCGCGTTGCCGATGCCGCCGGGCGCGTACCTGTTCGCCAAGATGGTGATGGCGATGCTGTTCTCGGTGATGGTTTCGCTGCTGCTGGCCGTACTCGCGGCGACGCTGGGCAAGGTGTCGCTGGCGGCGTCACAGTGGTTGTTGTTGTTTATCGTCAACGTGATCGGCGTGCTGCCGTTCTGCGCGCTGGGCCTGTACATAGGCACGGTGGGCGGGCAGGGTTCGCCGGCCGTGCTCAATCTGATCTACCTGCCCATGGCGTTCATGTCCGGATTATGGATGCCGCTGTCGATGCTGCCGCCGGTGATGGGCGTCATCGCGCCGGTGTGGCCGTCCTGGCATCTGGCCCAGGTCGCGCTGAAGGTGATTGGCATGGACTCAGGTAGCGGATTGCTGCTGCATGTGGCGGTACTGGCGGGCGTGACCACGGTGTTCTTCGGGCTTGCACAGCGCCGGCTGCGGCGGATCGGCTGATGCGGGATCATGGGCCGTGATCAACCGGAAGCCTTCGTGATGTGGAAAGCTCTGCCCAACTGGCTGTCGCCCGCGCCGGATTCGCAGGTGGCAACCGCGTTGCGGCGCTGCAGATCGCCGTGGCTGCATGCGGTCCACCTGCTGTGGTCGGTGTGGGTGTTCCTGACGCCGCTTTTTGGTGGCGGTTTCAGCTGGCAGTGGGCGGCGCTGACGCTGGCCTCGTACCCGCTGTTCCTGCTGCTGTTCGCGCTGGCTCTGCTGATGCCACGGCGCACCGCGTACCGCCCGGCGCTGGGCATGATCGCGCTGAGCATGGTGTTGTTACCGGTGTATCCGTCGGGGCTGAGCTACTTCATCTTCGGCTGCGTGATGCTGCACGGCAGCACCCGGACGATGCTGGGCTACCTGGGTCAGTTGCTGCTGCTGAATGCCGCGTTCTGGGCGCTGGCGTGGTGGATCGGTTATCCGCTGGGGGTGATGGTCTGGATCCCGGTACTGACCGTCATCATCGGTGTCATCGTCAACGTTGAACACATCAGCCAGGAGAAGGACGCCGCACTGAAGCTGTCGCACGACGAGGTGCGCCGGCTGGCCGCGACCGCCGAGCGCGAGCGCATCGGCCGCGATCTGCACGACCTGCTCGGCCACACTTTGTCGCTGATCACCCTGAAGCTGGAGCTGTCGCGCAAGCTGGCCGACCGCGACAGCGCGGCCTCGCGGCGTGAGGTGGAGGAAGCCGAACGCATTGCCCGCCATGCGCTGGCCGAAGTGCGCAGCGCGGTCACCGGCATCCGCGCCACCGACCTGGCCGCGGAGCTGGCTTCGGCGCGCCTGCTGCTGGAATCCTCGGCGGTGCATCTGGACTACGACGCGCCGCCCGGCCTGCCGCTGGAGATCGAGCGCGGGCTGTCGCTGGTGCTGCGCGAGGCGGTCACCAACATTGCCCGCCACGCCCATGCCAGCCAGGCGCAGGTCCGGTTTGCGCTGGTCGATGGCAGTGTGCAGCTGGACATCACCGACAACGGCCGCGGTGGCGTCGTGCGTGAAGGCAACGGATTGAGCGGCATGCGCGAGCGGGCCTCGGCGCTGGGTGGCACGCTGGACGTGGAATCATCCAAGGGCCACGGCACGCGCCTGCGGATCCGCGTTCCGATGAAGCCGGTGCATACCAGCGTTGCGGGACCGCACGGCGACGACGGCATCGCCCCGTCCGATACGGCCGATACGTTCCGCGCGGCGGTGGGTCTGGGCGCAACATGACCAGGCACGACATGACTGGCCGCGACAGGAAAGGAGATGCCACGGCCATGAAAGCCACGATGCCCCACCGCGGGCCCAACCCATGATCCGCATTCTGCTGGCCGAGGACCAGGCGATGGTGCGCGGCGCGTTGTCGGCCCTGCTCGGGCTGGAGCCCGACATCGAGGTGCTCGGTGCGGCCGCCGATGGCGAGAGCGCCTGGCGCGAGTTGCAGCGACTGCAGCCGGACGTGCTGGTCACCGATATCGAGATGCCGGGCCTGACCGGGCTGGAGCTGGCCCAGCGCATCCAGCGCCACGGGCTGCCGGTGAGGGTGGTGATCGTGACCACGTTTGGCCGTGCCGGATTCCTGCGTCGGGCGCTGGACGCCGGCGTGGCGGGATATCTGCTGAAGGACGCGCCGGCCGAGGACCTGGCCCAGGCGCTGCGCACGGTGCATCGCGGCGGCCGCGCGATCGACCCGCAACTGGCGCTGGATGCGTGGACCGACGCCGACCCGCTCAACGATCGTGAGCGCCAGGTGCTGCGGTTGGCCGGCGAGGGCATGCCGGCCACCGACATCGCCGCGCAACTGCAGCTCTCGCACGGCACCGTGCGCAACTATCTGTCCGAGGCGATCGGCAAACTCGGCGCCGGCAACCGCATCGAGGCATACCGGTCGGCGCGGCAGAAGGGCTGGCTATAACGCCCGGCCGATCAGTGCCCGGCGCGCGCCTGCAACATCGCGAACGCGGCACGCAGACCCTGGGCCTCACCACCCGGCGGGTGGCCGGGACGGTCGGCGTCGTTCCAGCTGTAGACGTCCAGGTGGGCCCACTTCTGCCCGGCGGGGACGAAGCGCTCCAGGTACAGCGCGGCGGTCACGCTGCCGGCCATTCTGGACGGGCCGGCGTTGGCGATGTCGGCGATGTCACTGGTCAGGTAGCGCCAGTACGGGCGCCACAACGGCATCCGCCACAGCGGGTCACGTTGCTGCTGGCCGGCCTGCAGCCAGGCGTTGGCGAGCTCGTCATCGTTGCTGTACAGCGCCGGCAGGTCGGGCCCAAGCGCCACGCGGGCGGCACCGGTGAGGGTCGCGAAGTCGATCAGCAACTCCGGCGATTGCTCGCCGGCGTAAGCGAGCGCGTCGCCGAGGATCAGCCGGCCTTCGGCATCGGTGTTGTCGATTTCCACGTTGATGCCGGTGCGGGTGCTGATCACCTCGCCGGGGCGGAAGGCATCGGGGCCAATGGCGTTTTCCACCGCCGCCACCAGCAGGGTGATCCGCAGGGGCAGCTTGCGCACCATGATCCATTCGGCCAGTGCAATGGCATGCGCCGCGCCGCCCATGTCTTTCTTCATGTTGCGCATGCCGGCGGAAGCCTTCAGGTCCAGCCCGCCGGTGTCGAAGCACACGCCCTTGCCGACCAGGGCCACGTGCGGATGCGACTGGTCGCCCCAGCGCAGCGCGATCAACCGTGGCGCGCGGTGGCTGGCGCGGCCGACGGCGTGGATCGCGGGGAAGTTCTGCTCCAGCAAATCCTCGCCGCTGACCACCTCGATGGCCGCGCCGTGGCGCTCGGCGATCTCGCAGGCGACCTGCTCCAGCTGGTCCGGGCCCATGTGCTCGGACGGCGTGTTGACCAGGTCGCGCACCCGCACGCAGGCGGCCAGTGCGTCATGCACCTGGGCATCGCCGTCGACCTGCAACAGCGCCGGTTGGCGCAGGGGCTGCTTGTAGCGGTTGAAACGGTAGGCGCCCAGCCCCCAGCCCAGCTGCAATGCGGCCAGCACGGCGGGCTCATGCTCCCCGGCAAGGTGGAACGTGCGTATCGGCAACCCGAGTGGCAGGTGGCCATAGCTGGCCGGATCCAGTGGGTCGCCGATGCCCGCCACCGCCCCGACGATCGTGCCATCGGTCCCCGGCAACACCAGCACCGTGCCGGGTGCTGCGTCGAAACCCTTGGCCGCCACCCAGCTACCGGTCGGCGCCGATTGCGTCGACAGCCAACCGGTCAGCTGACTGCGGTCGATGACATGCAGCGGGAGGGTGTCGATGGCCGTGTCGGCGTTGATGAAACCGGTGGTTGTGCTCATGGGGAAATGGGGTCCTGGTGGTGCGTCGCGTCGAGCCAGTCGGCCAATGCGGCAAGGGTGGAAAATTCGAGGTCGGGCCGGATGTCGCTGCGCTGCCAGGACCGGGTCTTGCCGGAGGCATCGGGGCGATTGATCCAGCAGGTACGCAGACCGGCGCGGTGGGCGCCAACGACGTCCATCCGGGGATCGTCACCGACATGCAATACGTATTGTGCCGCGACGCCAAGCTGGTCGCAGGCGGCGTGGAAGATGCTCGCTGCCGGCTTGGCCGCGCCGTGCTCGCTTGCGCCCAGCTGGAACGCGAACAGGTGCATCAGCCCGATCGTGTGCAAACAGGCATTGCCGTTGCTGAGCGCGGCCAGGGGCAGTTTGGCCGCCAGTCGCTCCAGCGCCGGCACGCTGTCGGCATAGTGGTCGACGTCGCAACGCGCGGCAAAGTAGGCGGTATACGCATCGGTGGCCAGGTCGACATCCTCGCCTGCCAGCACCAGCATTCTTTCCAGCATCCACTGGCGCTGGGCAGTCATGTCATGGGTCAGGTGCGGCCGTTCGGTGTTGGCGACCTGGCGCAGTCGTTGGCGCTCGTCCAGCGGCCACATGCGGGCGGCGCGTGGTGCGTGCTCCACCAGCCACGCGTCGAGCGCGAGTTCGGCACCGACGATTGCCGGCATGACCGGCCAGATCGTGTCGTCGAGATCAAGGGTAATGGCGTGGACCGGGAAGCTATTCAAGCAACTTCGCCCAGCCTTCCAGGCCATCGATCCGCGCCAGCACGATCTTCACGCATACCAGCAGCGGTACCGCCAGCAGCAAGCCGATGATCCCCCACAGCGAACCAAAGACCATCAGCGCAAGGATCAATACCAGGGGCGACAGCCGCATCTGCCGGCCGAGCACGACCGGCGTCAGGATCTGGCCTTCCAGGGTATGCAGGAACAGGTAGATGCCGGCCGGCAGCAACGACATCCACAACTCGTCAAAGGCGACGAACCCCATCATCAGCATGATGATGATGCCGATCAGCGGACCGACGTAGGGGGCGAAGTTGAGCACGGTGGCCATTGTCCCCCACAGCAGCGCTTCGGCCAGCGGCACCTGCAGCAGGTACAACACGCCAGCCAGCGCCAGCCCAACGGCGATGTTGATCAAGCTGATGGTCAGCACATAGCGCGAGATTTCCCGTTCGATGGATTGCATGATCTCCACGCTGACCCGCTTTTGCTGGCGCGTGGGCAGCAATGACATCGCATTGCGTTGCAGGTTCTCGCCGTAGACCATAAAGAAGAATGTCAGCAGCACCACCGCCAGCCCCGATGCCAGCATCAACGGCGTCGTCGTCAGGGCCTTGTAGGGATTGTTGACTTCGGTGCGGACCACGCGCACCGGCTCACCGGTGTCGGCGGCCCGGGCGATATCGGCGGCAGCCTCGTTGGCGGCCTGCATCGGCTTGGTCATCTCGCGCAGCTTGGGTGCCAGTTGGCGCAGCTCGCGCGGGACCTGCCGGGCCCATTCGGACGCCGGCTCGACCAACTGGACGCCCAGCGCGGCGGTGCCGGCCATGCCGCCCACCAGGACCAGCAGCGCCCCCAGCGCGCGCGGGATGTAGAGCCTGCGCAAGCCGCGAATGATCGGGTTGCCGATCAGTGCGAAAAATACCGCCAGCAGGATCGGCAATATCACCGTTTGCGCCGCCCACAAGGTGAAGCCGACCGCGAGGATGGCCAGGATCATCAGGGCGGCCGATGCGCGTGGCCGCACGGACGACAGTGAGGGTTCGGCCGGATCGGGCTGGGCGCCGACCACCGTCGAGCCGGTGGCTGGCTCCGGCGAACCTGGCGCCGGTGTCGGGGTGGTCATGGCCCGGTCGCGCCGCCGGCCTGTCGCGCCGCCGCCGCGGCGCGCTCCAGGAAGTCGTGGGCGAGCCGCTCGCTTGCGGCAGCGGCAGGGTCCGGACCCGGGGTGGTTCCGGCCGCGACACCGACTGCCCGCTGCGCCGTCTGTTCGGCTTCCTCGGCCGTCTGGCTGGCAGCGCTCGCGGTGGTGCTGGCGAACAGGCCGGTCAACAACGACACGATCCGCACCACGCCACCATTGCGGGCGGCACTGCGAAATGGTTCGCCGCGACCCACCAGGAACCCGCCGGCCAGTCCGGCAATCACGATCCGTCCGGGTGTCCACGCCGACTTCCAGCTGTCCCTCAGCTGGCGCAAGTCGGCGCCGACGCGGCGCTCGTTCGCCTCCAGGGCGTTCTCGGCCTGGGCGACCTTGGTGATGAGTTTGTTGAAGCTCATGACGCTGCAATCCCCTGCATGGTTATCCCGTCAGTGTGGTGCCATCGACGGGGTCATGGCGGCGTCACAGACACGCCTTGTTCGTCTTTTGCCGGTTTACCGTCGGGTTGCTCGTGGAGCCGCTGTCGGGCGACCTCGCGCGCCGAGTCTGGTGATTCGGGACCGGGGGCGAAATCGGCCAGTTCACCGATCCCCAGCCGTGCCAACTGCCGTCGTGTCGCCTGCAGCCGGGTATGTTCGAAATAGCGCATGGCCATCCACGCGGCGATCGCGGTGACTGCCACGCTGAATAGTGCCGAAATCAACAGCGCCACCGCCCACGACATGCCCACCGGCCCCTTGAGCACGACCACCAGCGTAGTCATCAGCAGCAGCCACGCCGAGCCGCCAAAGGCGATGGCGACGCCGGTAAATGCCAGCGCCCGGCCCAACGCGCTGCGTGCCAGCGAGACGTCTGCGGCCACCAGCGAGCGGAGCGACTTGGCAGTAGCGCCGGCAGCGTCGAGGCTGGCCCGCCCGGTGAGGCCGAGCTGGCGGATCGCCTCCAGCAGGTCGGGGTCGACCTGATCGGAGTCGACATGATCCGACTTGCTCTGGTCCGATCCGGCATCGTCCGCGCGTGCCTCGTCCTTGGCGGCGCGCGTGTGAAGCCGCTCCCGCATCGATTCGCGGGTAGCGGCGTCAATGGACGATTGCTGGTCGTCTGGCGCGGCGGTTCCGGACATGCCCCGGGGCTACCTGTCGTTGCTGCGGCCAAGCTTGGAGATAATCCAGCCGGCGGCAAAGGCAGCACCAAATGAGGCGATCGGGCGTTCGCGGATCAACTCCGCGGCGCTGTCGATCAGGTCACGTCCCTTGTCCATCAGCACGTCGGCCTGCTCGCGCATCGCGTCGCCCGCCTGTTCCGCGGCGGCGATACCCGCCAGGGCGCTATCGGCCATTTCCGACTTGATCTGGGCCCGGCCGAGCTTGAGCTCGTCGCCCGCAGCACTCGCGGCACCCTTGATGGCTTCGCCGCTGTCGCGCGCTGCCTGCTTCAGGTGGCTTCCGGCTTCGCCCAGATGGCTCTTGAGGTTCTGCGATGACAGGCCGGGGTTCGGTGTGGTGTCGGTGGTGCTCATTCGGGTGCTCCAGGGTTGGGGTGGTGTCGGGTCACTGCATCGGCAGGACGCCGCGTCGATTGCCGCGCACGATCTGCAGCACCAACTGTGCCGGAGTCGGTGTGAAGCCCGCGCGGAAGCCGGACAGGTTGTCGAATTCTCCGCCGCCGCTGGCGACCACGACGTCGCCCACGCGCAGGCCGTTGCTTGCCGCCCGACTGCCACCGGCCACCGACTCGACCCGCACTCCGGATATGCCCGACTGACGCAGTCGCTCGGGCAGTTCGCTGAATACCGCGCCGCCCAAGCGCGGGTCCAGGTCCAGTCCGGTCAACGTGGTCGGCTGTTCACGCAGGGTCGCGGTCACCTGCAACGGCTTGCCGTCGCGATGGATGCCCAGCACCACCTGGCTGCCGATTGCCTGCAAGCCCTCGAAATTGCGCAGCGCATCGCGGCTGTCGATTCGCTCGTCGTTGGCGGACACGATCACGTCGCCGGGTTGCAGCCCTGCCGTCGCCGCCGCCGAGTCCTCGAACACCCGCGTCACCAGCGCGCCACGCGCGTCCTCCAGGTGCAGCGCCTTGGCCAGCCGCGCGTCGACGTCCTGCGCGTCCACGCCGAAAGTGCCGCGGCGCACCTCACCGGTGGTGACCAGCTGGTTCATCACGTTGCGGGCCAGGTTGGCCGGGATCGCAAACCCGAGGCCGATGTTGCCGGCCATGCTGCCGCGCGGGTTGAAACTGGCGGTGTTGATGCCGACCAGCTCGCCGCGCAGGTTGACCAGTGCGCCGCCGGAGTTGCCCGGATTGATGGAGGCATCGGTCTGGATGAAGTTCTGGTAGCCCAGGCCCCGCAAGCCACTGCGCCCGACCGCGGAGACGATCCCGGAGGTGACGGTCTGGCCGATACCAAACGGGTTGCCAACCGCGACCACGAAATCGCCGACCCGCAAGTCGGCCGAATCGGCCAGCGCGACCTGCTGCAGGTCTTGTGCGGGGATCTTCATCACCGCCACGTCGGTATCCGGGTCGGAGCCGACGAACTCCGCCTCCAAGGTGCGGCCGTCGGCGAGCGTTACGGTGACCTGTTCGGCACCCTCGATCACATGGTGATTGGTCAGCACCAGTCCGCGCGCCGCATCGACGATGACCCCGGAACCCAGCGACCGCTCGATCCGCTCACGCGGGACATGCGGGAACATCCGCTGGAACAGCGGGTCGTTCGCAAACGGACTGCGGATGCGAACCCGGTGTTTGGTCTGCACGCTGACCACGGCCGGGGTCACCTGTGCCAGCATCGGTGCCAGCGAAGGCAGGGGCTGGCCGGCGACCGCGGTTGGCAACGCTGCGACCGTTGGCGTTGCCATCGGCGCCGGCGCCACGGGTGACGCAAGCGCCGGGGCACGCGCGCCAAGCATGACCGCGGTGGCCACAAACCCGCCGAAACACGCCGCCAGGGCGAGCGCGAGCAGGGTCTTTGTCGAAGTCGCCATGGTCCGCATGCAGGTTCCCTCAAACACGATATCGGCAGCAAGCGGACAAGTGTGACGCAATCGCATTGAATCTTCGATAAAGTCCGGCTCCCGGGGGTGACAGGCCCGGCTTGCCAGTGGCCCATTACAGGGTTCGGCGGCGCAGGAGAAGCGTTGACTTGGCGCCAGTCCAGAGGTAGCTTGAACCTCCGCCTGGGACACAACATGTTGTGGTTTACCCAGCGCCAGCAACCCAAGCATTAGGGGTTAGCCATGTTCAGCACCCGACAGGAAATTCCATCAATATGCACCGCTGGCAGGGTTGCCGCGGGCTCGGTGGCGTTGCCTGTCGGGCCCACGATCGCAAGTGCGAGCGCCCGCAACGGCGACCATCACCAGGAGACAAGGCAAGCATGAGTACGGTGCGCCTCGAGGCAGTGAATATCGATACCCCCAACAACGACCAGGCAGGCAGGGACGTGGCCAGAAAGGACATTCCGATGCAGCCGGCGTCCCTGGATATCTGGGACAAGAAATACCGGCTGATGACCAAGGATGGCGTGGCGGTCGATGCCGACATCGACGCCACCTACCGGCGCGTGGCCAAGGCCCTGGCCGGGACCGAGCCGACCGCCGAGTTGCAGCACTACTGGAACGAGCGGTTCACCTGGGCGCTGCGCCGCGGGGCGATCCCGGCTGGCCGCATCACCTCCAATGCCGGCGCGCTTGAGCACAAGCCGGCGACCAGCACGATCAACTGCACCGTGTCGGGTACGATCGAAGACTCGATGGACGGCATCCTGGAGAAGGTCCACGAGGCCGGACTGACCCTGAAAGCCGGTTGCGGCATCGGATACGAGTTCTCGACCCTGCGGCCGCGTGGCGCGTTCGTTGCCGGTGCCGGTGCGTACACGTCGGGGCCGATGTCGTTCATGGATATCTACGACAAGATGTGCTTCACGGTTTCGTCCGCCGGCGGTCGCCGCGGCGCGCAGATGGGCACCTTCGACGTGTCCCACCCGGACGTGAAGGACTTCATCCGTGCCAAGCGCGAGGACGGTCGGCTGCGCCAGTTCAATCTGTCGCTGCTGATCACAGATGGCTTCATGGAAGCGGTGGCCGATGACGCCGACTGGCCGCTGGTGTTCCCCGTCCATGTCAAGGAAAAGACCGAAGTCGACCTGGACGACGCCGCGCAGGTGGTGTGGCGCGAGTGGCCGACCCACCGCAACTATGTCGTCCGCGACGACGGTCTGGTGGCCTGCAAGATCTACGGCCACATCAAGGCCCGCCATCTGTGGGACATGATCATGGTGTCCACCTATGACTACGCCGAGCCGGGCTTCATCCTGATCGACCGCGTCAACGAGATGAACAACAACTGGTGGTGCGAGGACATCCGCGCGACCAATCCTTGCGGCGAGCAGCCACTTCCCGCCTACGGTGCCTGCCTGCTGGGCTCGGTCAACCTGACCAAGTTCGTGCGCAACGCGTTCACCGACCAGGCGGTGTTCGACTGGGACGAGTACAAGGAGGTCGTGCGCGTGTTCACCCGCATGCTCGACAACGTGGTCGAGATCAATGGCCTGCCGCTGGAGCAGCAGCGCAACGAGATCCTGCGCAAGCGCCGCCACGGCATGGGCTTCCTTGGCCTGGGCTCGACGGTGACCATGCTGCAGATGAAATACGGCTCGCAGCAGTCGTGCGAATTCACCGAGCAGATCGCCCGCGAGATGGCGGTGGCTGGTTGGGAGATGGGCCTGGAGCTGGCGAAGGAGAAGGGTCCGGCGCCAATCATGGATGAGACCTTCAAGGTCGACGCGGAGATGTTGCGCAAGCGTCCGGAAATGGTGGGCGACGGCTGGAAAATCGGCCAGCAAGTCACCGGCAAGGTCCTGCACGCCAAGTACAGCCGCTACATGCAGCGCGTCGCCGAAGTCGCCCCGGAGCTGGTGGCCGAGCTGGCCGAGGTCGGTTCGCGGTTCACCCATCACAGCTCGATTGCCCCGACCGGCACCATCTCGCTGTCGCTGGCCAACAACGCCTCCAACGGCATCGAGCCCAGCTTCGCCCATCACTACAGCCGCAACGTGATCCGCGAGGGCAAGAAGTCCAAGGAGAAGGTCGACGTGTTCTCGTTCGAACTGCTGGCCTACCGCGCGTTGGTGAACCCGGCCGCGATGCCGTTCTCCGACGAGCCGGAAACGCGGCTGCCGGACTACTTCATCGCTGCCGACGACGTCACTCCCAAGCAGCACGTCGACGTCCAGGCCGCCGCGCAGAAGTGGGTCGACAGCTCGATCTCCAAGACCGCCAACGTCCCGACCGATTATCCGTACGAGGACTTCAAGGAGATCTACACCTACGCCCACGCGCAGGGCCTGAAGGGCTGCACCACGTTCCGCTTCAACCCGGCCGCCTTCCAGGGTGTGCTGGTCAAGGAGGCCGACCTGGAGAGCACGACCTACCGTTTCGAGCTGGAAGACGGAACCGTGGTGGAGGCCAAGGGCAACCAGGAAATTGAATACGACGGCGAAATGCACTCCGCCGCCAACCTGTTCGATGCCTTGAAGGAAGGGTATTACGGCAAGTTCTAGCGGGTTGTTAGGGATGCTGGCTGGTTGACGGGACGCGACACGAATTCATGGTGTCTTGCACCCGTCCCGGGTATACGATCGCGTGGCAACACGAGGTTCCACTGGGTTACCCGACAAGCCAGCAAGACGCCCGTCAGGAGGGCACATGAGCAACGGTAATGGAGTGACGAAAACCCTTTCCCAGGCAGCCGACACCGCAAGGGAAACCGCCGGCAATCTTGCCGCCACGGTAGCCACTACGGCCGAGGCGGCCGTGGCGAAGGTCCGTAGCAGCGCCAGCCGCGTACGCAAGGCCGCCAGCAGTGGCGTGGACAACACCAAGAAGAAGTTGGCCAAGGCCAGCGCCGAGGCAAAGAAGGAGGCGCTGGCACGCAGGTCCACCGCGGGTAAAAAAGCGGCCCCGAAGAAGGCAGCGTCAAAAAAGGCGCCAGCCAGGAAGGTAACCGCGAAGAAGGCGACCGCGAAGACGACCAGCAAACCGGTCGCAAAAAAGGCCGTGGCCAAGAAGGCTGTCGTCAAGAAGTCCGCCGTCAAGAAGGCGACCGTCAAGAAGGCAGTCGCAAAGAAATCGTCGGCCAGCAAGCCGGTCGCAAAGAAGTCGGCGACCAGGAAGGCTGTCGTCAAGAAGTCCGTCGCCAAGAAGGCGCCTGCGAAGAAAGCCACAACCAGGAAAGTCGTCGCCAGCAAAGCGCCAGCCACCAAAGCCGTCGCGAGCAAGAAGACCGCAGCACCCAGAACCACAGCAAAGAAACGATAAGCCGCGCCCGGTCTCTCCTCGCGGGAGGCCGGGCCGGATGTACCCGAATCAGGCAGCAACGCACCAGGAGTTGGCCGATGGCCATGAAGATCGAACATAAAATCACCGGTTACAGCGTCGTCACCGCCGATGAGAAGGCGCAGGAGGTGGTGAAGTCCGATGCCGCCGCTCGCGAGGCGGCCAGCGCCGCAAAGCCAGGCACCAATGTCATCCAGATGCACGAGAAGATCGAGCGTCCCGAGACCCTCATCGGCTCGACCTACAAGCTCAAGACGCCGCTGTTCGAGCACGCGTTGTACGTGACCATCAACGACATCGTCCTCAACGCCGGCAGCGAGCACGAGCAACGCCGCCCGTTCGAGATCTTCATCAACTCCAAGAACATGGACCACTTCCAGTGGATCGTGGCGCTGACCCGGATCATGTCCGCGGTGTTCCGCAAGGGCGGCGACGTGACCTTCCTGGTCGACGAGATGAAGGCGGTGTTCGATCCCAAGGGCGGCTACTTCAAGGCCGGCGGCGTCTACATGCCATCACTGGTCGCCGAGTTGGGTTGCATCGTCGAGGAACACCTGAAATCGATCGGCCTGCTGCACGACCCGGAAATGAGTGACGAGCAACGCGCGATGATCGCCGAGAAGCGCGCCGCCTACGCCGCGCTCGACTCAAAAAAAAACTCTGACCTGAGCGCAAACGCGGGACCAGACGCGCTCAACGACGTCCCGGCACGCGATGACCACAGCGGCGAGCTGTTTCCCGAACCGCGCATCAGCGCCCCGGCGCGTGCCGAAGACGTCTCTGTCACCGGCGATGGCGGGGTGTCATTCCCGCCCACCGCATCGATGTGCCACAAGTGCAGCGCCAAGGCCGTGGTGATCATGGATGGCTGCGCGACCTGCTTGAATTGCGGCTACTCCAAGTGCGGCTGAGCCAATAGCCGACGCGATGAAAAAGGGCCGCTTGTGTGATCAGCTCAAGGCGATCCTGAGCGAAGCCCTGCGCCCCTGAAGGGGGATGTCTAGGCAACTGTCGTCGTTCCCGCGAAGGCGGGAACCCAAGGACGTCAGGCGCGTGAACAGCAAGGTCGCTGGATCCCCGCTTTCGCGGGGATGACGGGAGAGGGGATGACGGGAGAGAGGGGAAGACGGGAGACAGGGGAAGACGGGAGACAGGGGAAGACGGGAGACAGGGATGACGGCTTGCCCGTTTCACGAAGCCTTGGTGCCGCTGGTGCCAGCATGACCGGACGCGTGATTGGCGCGGGTTGCCGGGACATGCAGGTCAATGACGGATCAACGCCCGTTGGCGAGCAAGGGACGAGGCGTGCTGGATGTCATCACGCGCCGTTTCCGAGCCGCGCCGGTTGCGTCTGGCGAGCCACCGCTGCGCGGGCAGTTGTTCAGTGCCGAACGTATGGAGCGTCATGGCCGCGAATTGGCGGCCAGCCACCAGCTCAGTGAGCAGCACCACGCCGACTTGCTGCTGGAGCGGCTGACCGCCAACCAGCAGATACTCGAGCGTACCTGCGACACGCTTACCGAGGCGGCCCAGGCAAGCCGCCGGCTGACGCCCGCCGGCGACTGGTTGCTCGACAACATCTACCTGATCCAGGAACAGATCGCGTTGGCGCGACGGCATCTGCCCCGGGGCTACAGCCGTGAATTGCCGCGACTGGGCAGTGGCGCCTCGGCCGGCCTGCCTCGCGTGTACGACATCGCGCTCAATGCGGTCTCGCACAGCGACGGCCTGATCGACGCGGAGAGCCTGAGCCGTTTCGTGGCGGCCTATCAGTCGGTAACCCCGCTCACGCTGGGCGAGTTGTGGGCAGTCCCCATCATGCTGCGCCTGGCGCTGATTGAAAGCCTGCGGCGGGTCAGCGCCGGCATCATGGCCGACCGTAGCGACCGTAACCTCGCCGATCTGTGGGCGGACCGGCTGACCGAGATCGCCGCGTCCGATCCCAAGAGCCTGATGCTGGTGATCGCCGACATGGCGCGCTCCGACCCGCCGCTGGCCACGCCCTTCGTGGCCGAGCTCGCCCGTCGTCTGCAGGGGCGCAGCTCCGCGTTGGCACTCGCACTGACCTGGGTGGAGCAGTGGGCGGCCGACAGTGACCAGACCATCGAGCAGATGGTGCAGGTGGAGAACCAGAACCAGGCCGCCGACCAGGTGTCGGTGAGCAACGCCATTGGCAGCCTGCGATTCCTGTCACGACTGGACTGGCAGGAGTTCGTCGAGACGATGAGCGTGGTGGAGCGCACCTTGCGCAAGGATCCCAACGGCACCTATGGGCTGATGGACTTTGCCACCCGCGACCGCTATCGGCACATCACCGAGCAGATCGCGCGACGCGGCGGGCTGGATGAGATCGACGTGGCCCAAAAAGCGTTGCAACTTGCCCGCGCCCAGGCGGCACAAACCGATGCCGACGACATCCAGGCCCATGTCGGCTATTACCTGGTCGATGACGGGCGTCCGTCACTGGAGGCGGCGCTGTCTGCTCGCTACGGCGTGCGCGGTTCGATGCGCAAGACGGCCCGCCGGGTACCGCTGTTGGCGTACACCTTGCCGATTGCTCTGATCGTTGCATTCTTCACCAACGGGCTGGTGCTGGAGGCGCAGTCGGCATTGCCGGGCATCGGCTTTGCGTGGCTGGTCGGTGTGTTGTGCGTGATTGCCTTCAGCGAGCTGGGCGTCGCCCTGGTCAACTGGGCCTCCACCTTGCTGGCGACCCCGACCATGCTGCCGCGGCTGGATTACTCGCGGGGCATTCCGACTTCGGCACGAACCCTGGTGGCGGTGCCGACGATGTTTGGCAACCTGGCCCAGCTGGCGGATCTTGCCGAGGCACTGGAAGTGCGTTTCCTCGCCAATCGCGACCCCAATTTGCACTTTGCGTTGTTGACCGACTTCTTCGACGCCGACCAGCAGACGCTGCCACAGGACGCCGCCTTGCTGCAGGCCGCGCGCGATGAAATCGCATCGCTCAATGAGCGTTACGCCGATGGTGACGACGACATCTTCTTCCTGTTCCACCGGCCGCGGCAGTGGAATCCGCGCGAACGTCGGTGGATGGGCCATGAGCGCAAGCGCGGCAAGCTGGCGGCCCTGAATGCCTACCTGCGCGGCGGCGCGCGCGAGTGCTTCATCAGCGTGGTGGGCAACACCGCGGCGTTGGGCAACGTGCGCTACGTGATTACCCTGGACACCGACACCGGCTTGCCGCGTGACGCCGCGCGCAAGCTGGTCGGGACCCTGGCCCACCCGCTCAACCGCGCCCAGTTCGACGGCAAGCGCGGCGTGGTGACCCGCGGCTACGGCATCCTGCAGCCACGCGTGGGCATCAGCATGAGTGGGCAGGCGCGGTCCTGGTACGCGCGATTGTTTGGCAGCGAGCCGGGCATCGATCCGTATACGCGGGCGGTGTCGGACGTCTACCAGGATCTTTTCAGTGAAGGCTCGTTTGTCGGCAAGGGCATCTACGACATCGACGCGTTCGATACGGCGCTGGCCGGCCGGATCCCGGACAACCGGGTCCTGAGTCATGACCTGCTGGAGGGCTGTTACTCGCGTGCCGGCCTGGTCAGCGATGTGCAGCTTTACGAGGACTATCCCGCGCGCTATGCGGCCGATGTGAAGCGGCGGCATCGCTGGATCCGCGGCGACTGGCAGCTGCTGCCCTGGATCTGTCCCTGGATGCGTCGGGGTGACGGGCGCATCGGGCGCAATCCGCTGTCGATGCTGTCGCGCGGAAAACTGGTCGACAACCTGCGACGCAGCCTGGTGCCAGCGGCGATGACGGCGTTGCTGGTACTGGGTTGGCTGTTGGGACCCAACGCGGTGGCGTGGACATTGTGGGTGTTGCTGATCGTCGTGGTGCCGCCGCTGCTGGCCTCGCTTATCGAGCTGGCCAGCCGGGCGCCCGACCTGCCGTGGTTTGCGCACTTGCGTCACGTGGCCGGCAATGGCTTGCGCAACTTCGCCCATGCGCCACTGACAGTGGCCTGCTTGCCCTACGAGGCATTCTTCAGCCTGGATGCGATTGCCCGCACGCTATGGCGCACCGGGTTGTCGCGACGCCGGTTGTTGCAATGGAGTCCGTCCGCCGAGGTGGATCGCTCGCTGGGCGATGGCTGGGTAACCACCGTGCGCATGATGTGGTTCGCCCCGGTGTTCGCGGTCGCCGTTGCGCTGGCGGTGCTGGTGCTGCAACCGGCGGCTTTGCCGGTGGCATCGCTGGTACTGGGCTTGTGGTTGCTGTCGCCGATGCTGATGTGGTGGCTGGGGCGGCCGCGACGCGACGAGGTGGCCGTGTTGTCGCAGGAGCAGACGCGCTTCCTGCGCCGCCTGGCACGGCGGACCTGGGCGTTCTTCTCCACCCATGTCACCGCCGACGACCACTGGCTGCCACCGGACAACGTGCAAGAGCATCCTTCGTTGCTGGTGGCGCGACGGACCTCGCCGACCAACATCGGCCTGTCGCTGCTGGCCAACCTGGGAGCCTTTGATCTTGGTTATGTGCCGGTCGGGGTGGTGATGGATCGCAGTGCCAACACCCTGGGCACGCTGGAATCGATACCGCGCTACCGCGGGCACTTCTACAACTGGTACGACACCCAGACATTGCAGCCGTTGCCGCCGCACTACGTATCCAGCGTAGACAGCGGCAACCTGGCCGGACACCTGTTGACCTTGCGTCAGGGCTTGCTCGCGCTGGCGGACGCGCCGCTGGTGTCGCCGATGGCATTGCAGGGACTGGCCGATACCCTGGACGTGTTGCGCGAGTCCGAGGGCGACATCCCCGGCGGCGAGACGGTCAACAACCTCGAGCGCGTGCTGCAGTCCGCGTTGGTGTCCCCGCCGGTGGAGCTGGCCGAAGCGGCCCGGTTGTTTGATCGCTTGCACCAGCTTGGCGATGACATCCGGCGCGACCAGGCCGCCGGGTTTGGCGAGTCCGGCGACTGGGTCCAGGCATTGATGGACCAGTGCCGGATGGTGTCCGACGACCTGGTCTGGCTGGCGCCGTGGCTGGCGGCAACGGCAGGCACCGACCAAAGCGATGCCGCCGCGGTGAAAGGGATCCCGACCTTGCGCCAGCTGGCCGCCAGCGACCTGCCGGTGGCGGCGGACAGGGCAAGGTTGCGGATCACCGAGCTGGAGCGGCTAGCCCACGTCGCCGGCCAATGCGCGCAGCAGGAGTATGGCTTCCTGTACGACCCGGCCCGGCGCCTGCTGTCGATTGGCTACAACGTCGAAGAGCATCGGCGTGATATCGGCTTCTATGACCTGCTTGCGTCCGAGGCGCGCCTGGGCAACTTCGTCACCATCGCCCAGGGACAGTTGCCACAGGAATCGTGGTTCGCGTTGGGGCGTTTGCTGACCGAGGTCGACGGCGAGCCGACCTTGCTGTCGTGGAGTGGCTCGATGTTCGAGTACCTGATGCCGCAACTGGTGATGCCCAGCTACCGCGGCACCTTGCTTGACCAGACCGCGCGCAATTGCGTGGAACGGCAAATCGGCTACGGTCGCCAGCGCAATGTCCCCTGGGGTATCTCCGAGTCGGGCTACCAACTGTTCGACGTGCGCATGAACTACCAGTACCGCGCCTTTGGCGTGCCGGGACTGGGGCTGAAGCGCGGCCTCGCCCAGGACCTGGTCATCGCTCCCTACGCCAGCATGATGGCGTTGATGGTTGCGCCCGAGGCGGCCTGCGAGAACCTGCAGCGGCTGACCCGCAAGGGGTTTTCTGGCCGGTTCGGGCTCTACGAGGCCATCGACTACACCGCCTCCCGCCTGCCGCCGGGGCAGGACCATGCGGTGGTGCAGTCGTTCATGGCGCACCACCAGGGCATGGGCTTGTTGTCGCTGGTGTACTTGCTGTGTGAGCAGCCGATGCAGAAGCGGTTCATGGCCGACCCGGAGTTCCAGGCAACCTTGTTGTTGCTGCAGGAGCGGATTCCGCGCACCGGGATGCTCCATCCCCACGCGGGCGAGGTCGCCACTGCCGGGTTGCGCACGGAGGTCCATGAGACCCGGTTGCGGGTGTTCCGCAGTCCAGACGTGCCGCGTCCGGCGGTGCAGATACTGTCCAACGGGCGCTATCACGTGATGCTGAGCAGCGCGGGTGGCGGCTACAGCCGCGCCGGCGAGATGGCCGTGACGCGTTGGCGCGAAGATGGCACCCGCGACCACTGGGGCAGCTTTTGCTACGTGCGCGACGTGGCCGATGGTCACTTCTGGTCGACCGCCTTCCAGCCCAGTCGGGTACCGGTGGAGGGTTACGAGGCGATTTTCTCGGACGCCAAGGCCGAGTACCGCGGCCGCATGCGCGACTTCGAGATGCATACCCAGATCACCGTCTCGCCCGAAGACGATATCGAGTTGCGCCGCTTGCGGATCACCAACCGGGCCGGCGTGGCCCGCAGTGTCGAGATCACCAGCTACGCCGAAGTGGTGCTGGCGCCGGCGATTTCCGACGAGCTGCACCCCGCCTTCAGCAACCTGTTCGTGCAGACCGAGCTGGTGCCCGAAAAGCAGGCCATTGTCTGCACCCGGCGCCCGCGCGCCCACGACGAAGTCCCACCGTGGATGTTCCATCTGCTGGCCGTCCACGATGCCGATATCGACGCGATTTCCTATGAGACCGATCGGGCGAAGTTCGTCGGCCGTGGCAACTGCCTGCAGTCTCCGGCGGCGATGACCGCGCACGACGAATTGTCGGGCAGTGACGGCTCGGTGCTGGATCCGATCGTTGCCATCCGCTGCCGGTTGACCCTCGCGCCGGGGCAGACTGCCAGCATCGATATGGTCTCCGGGGTGGCGACCACGCGCTCGAGTTGCGCGGCTCTGGTGGGCAAATACCGCGACCGGCGTCTGGCGGACCGCGTGTTCGACCTCGCCTGGACCCACAGTCAGGTGGTCCGCAACCAGATCAATGCCAGCCAGGCCGATGCCCAACTGTACGAGCGGTTGGCGGGTCTGGTGCTGTATGCGAACCCGATCCTGCGGGCAGGCCAGGCGGTGTTGCTGCAGAACCGTCGTGGCCAGTCCGGGCTGTGGGGGCAATCGATCTCCGGCGACTACCCGGTGGTGCTGCTGCAGATCGCCGAGGCGGCCAACATCGAGTTGGTCCGCCAGTTGGTCCACGCGCATGCGTACTGGCGCTTGAAGGGGCTTGCCGTCGACCTGGTGATCTGGAACGAGGACCAGGCCGGCTATCGCCAGCAACTGCAGGACCAGATCCTGGGTCTGGTCGCGGCGGGGGTGGAGGCGCACGTGATTGATCGCCCGGGCGGCATCTTCGTGCGGCCCACCCACCAGATATCGCAGGAGGACCGGATCCTGCTCCAGTCCGTCGCACGGGTCATCCTCAGTGATGCGCGCGGCAGTCTGTCGGAGCAACTGGGTCGGCGTCCGAGTCCGGTGCCGTCGATACCGTTGCTGGTGCCGGCACCGATCCAGTACGAGCTGGTGGACGCCGAAAATGCCTGGCCACCCGGCGAGGACGGCGGTATCGACCCGACAGCCGGACCGGCCGATGACCCCTGGCCATTCGACGTCGGGGCGTCGACCCGGATCCTCGACAATGGCATCGGCGGCTTCTCGCCGGACGGGAGCGAGTACATCATCGACCTGGCTCCCGGTCAGACGACCACGGCGCCCTGGTCGAACGTGCTTGCCAATGCCCACTTCGGTTGCGTGGTGAGCGAGAGTTCTCCGGGCTACACCTGGAGCGAGAACGCGCACGAGTTCCGGCTGACACCGTGGCACAACGACCCGGTCACCGACGCTGCGGGCGAGGCGTTCTACCTGCGCGACGAAGACACCGGCCGGGTCTGGTCCCCGATGCCGTTGCCTTGTCGCGGCAGCGGCCAGTACCGGACCCGGCACGGCTTTGGCTACAGCGTGTACGAGCACGTCAACGATGGCATCGCCAGTGAGCTGTGGATCTATGTCGACCTGCACGAGGCGGTCAAGTACAGCGTGCTCAGGGTCGCCAACCGCTCCGGCCGGCCACGCCGGCTGAGCGCTACCGGCTACGTCGAATGGATCCTCGGCGACCTCCACGCCAAGACCCAGATGCACGTGGTGACCGAGGTGGATGGCGATACCGGGGTGCTGACGGCGCGCAATCCCTACAACACGGAATTCGAAGGCCGGGTGGCGTTCTTTGATGTTGATCCGGTGGCCGGCGAGCGGACCATTACCGGCGACCGTCTGGAGTTCCTGGGTCGCAATGGCACCCTGCAACGCCCCGCCGCACTGCAGCGCGAGCGGTTGTCAGGCCGGTTGGGCGCGGGACTGGACCCGTGCGCGGCGATCCAGGTGGTCCTTGAGCTGGACGCCGGCGAAGCCAGTGAAACGGTATTCCGGCTGGGCATGGGAAGTGGTTGGGGCGCTGCGGTGGCGTTGGCAACCCGCACCCGCGGCACGGACCCGGCACACGATGCACTGGATGCGGTGCGGATGTACTGGAACCGGACCCTGGGCACGATCCAGGTGCAGACGCCGGACCCGGCCTTCGATGTCCTCGCCAACGGCTGGCTGCTGTACCAGACCATCGGCTGCCGGTTCATGGCGCGCAGTGGCTACTACCAGTCCGGCGGCGCCTTCGGTTTCCGTGACCAGTTGCAGGATTCCATGGCGATGGTGCATGCCGAGCCGGAACTGGCCCGTGGCCACCTGCTGCGCAGCGCGGCCCACCAGTTTCCCGATGGCGACGTGCTGCACTGGTGGCATCCGCCGCTGGACCGCGGCGTGCGCACGCGATGCTCGGATGATTACCTGTGGCTGCCGTTGGCGGTGTGCCGCTACGTGGAAGCGACCGGCGATGCCGACGTACTCGACGAGGTCGTGCCCTACATCGAGGGCCGCCCGGTCGGCATCGACGAGGAGTCCTACTACGACCTGCCGCTGCGCTCGGCGTTGCGACAGGACCTGTACCGGCATTGCGTGCGCGCGATCAAACGCGGGCTGGAGCTGACCGGCGAGCGCGGGTTGCCGCTGATGGCGACCGGCGACTGGAACGACGGCATGAACCGGGTGGGCGAGCGCGGTCGCGGCGAGAGTGTTTGGCTGGGCTTCTTCCTGCACCACGTGCTGGTCCAGTTTGGTGCCCTGGCGGCCGGGCGCCGCGACGATGGTTTCGCCCGCGACTGCGCCGCGGCCGCGGAGCAGTTACGCGAGAACCTGGAGAAGCACGCCTGGGATGGCGACTGGTACCGGCGCGCATGGTTCGACAACGGCGTGCCGCTGGGTTCGGCGAGCAGCGACGAGTGCCGGATCGATTCGATATCGCAAAGCTGGGCGGTCCTGTCGGGCGCGGGCGACCCGGAGCGCACGCGTCGAGCCATGGCCTCGCTGGACCGCTACCTGGTGCGTCGCGATGCCGGCCTGATCCAGCTGCTGGATCCACCGTTCGACAAGACCGTGCAGGATCCCGGCTACATCCGTGGCTATGTGCCCGGGGTGCGTGAAAACGGCGGCCAATACACCCACTCCGCCGTGTGGGCGGCGATGGCGTTTGCGCAGATGGATGACACCCAGCGGGCATGGGAGCTGATGCGGATGATCAGCCCGCTCAGCCACACCGGCACCGCCGAAGATGTGGCGGTCTACAAGGTGGAGCCCTACGTCATGGCCGCGGACGTGTATGCGGTCGCCCCGCATGTCGGCCGTGGCGGCTGGACCTGGTACACCGGCTCGGCCGGCTGGATGTACCGGTTGATGGTGGAGTCGTTGCTCGGCGTACGCAGGGAAGGGCGGCAGTTACACATCGAGCCCCGCATGCCATCGGATTGGCCGGAATTCACGTTGCGCTATCGATTCGGCGAGACCAGCTACCCGATCACCGTGCGACGCGCCGAAGCCGGCGAGCCGTCGCGGATGACGGTCGACGGCGTGACACAGGACCAGTTGGTAATCGAACTGCGCGATGATCGCGAAACCCACGCCGTCGAGGTCTGGCTGCAGCCGTGACAAGCCGGCTGCAGCGGGTGGATCGGTGCGCCTGCTCTATGGCGCCGGCTTGCGGCGGAAGTGATAGATCACCGCGCCGATCAGTATCGCGATGGCGCCGGCGATCAGGTTTTCCAGCTTGGCACTGGCCAGCAACGCCACCGACAGTGCCGTCGCCGCCACCGGGATCAACACGCCGCCCGGCAATCGCATGGCCTGCGGCTCGTTGCCATGACGGCGGCGCAACACGATCACCGACAGCGCGGTGCCGATGTAGGTGACCAGACGGGCCACCACCGACAGCAGTGCCAACTCCACGAACGAGCCGGTCAGTGCCAGCACCAGCGACACCACGCCGATCGCCACCACAGCGTTGGCCGGAGTGCGGAACCGCGGGTGGATCCTGCCCAGTGCCTTCGGGCCATAGCCGTCATCGGCCAGTGCCAGCAGGTAGCGCGGACCAAACATGATCGTGTTGCTGTTGGTGCCCAGGATGGAGATCGCCGCGCCGATGGTCAGCAGCCACGCCAGACGCTCGCCGCCGAAGCGCGCCGCTGCATCGGCCAACGGGGCCGTGGATTCGCCCAGCCCCGGCAGGGTGCCCAGCGCGACCCACTGCACCGCGACATACACCAGGGTGACGGTGACGATCATCGCCAGCAGCGCAAATGGCACGTCGCGGCGGGGGTTGCGGTACTCGCCAGCGGCCGCAGGCAGGTTCTCGAACCCGGCGTAGGCAAACAGCAGCAGCAGTGCGGCCTCGCCCAGGTCGGCCAAGGGAATCGGGCCGGCCATTGGCGAGGCCAGCGAGGTGTCGACGTAGAACGCACCGATCGCCACGAACATCAGCAGCGGCAGCAGCTTGGCAATCGCCAGCAGCACCCCGGTGCGCGCGGCGGTGCGCACGCCCACCACGTTGACGACCACCAGGAACACCAAGGAGCCGACCACGATCCCGATCCGCGTCGAACCACTTGCCGCGGCGGGCCAGAAGTGGGTGACCGCCTCGGCCAGGCCATTGCTGAGTGCGGCGGCGCTGGCAATGCGGGTCAGCACCAGCATCCAGCCGATCTCGAAGCCAACGAACGGTCCGAACGCTTCACGTGCGTACAGATAGCCGCCGCCGGGCTGGTCAAAGTAGCTGGAGGCCTGCGCGTAGCAAAGCACCAGCAGCGACACTGCCAGCCCGGCCAGCAGGATCGCCCAGAGACTGGCCGGCCCGAGCAGCAGGGCTGCGGCGGCGGGCAGCAGGTAGATGCCGCTGCCGATCACGTCGTTGACCGACAGCCCGAACAGCTGCCAGCGGCCTACGGCGCGCAGCAATTCGGGTTGCTCGCCCGGACCGGGCGGTATGGCGGTGGAGCGGTTTGATGGCGTGCTTTGCAAAACGCTCTCCACATCGGTTGGCGATGCCCAAGAGTGCATGAACGCGCTGCTAGCGTCCATGCAGCGTGTCACTCGTCGCGACGGCCGGTTTGGCTTACCGTAGTTCCATGCAGGTATTCATGAAGACTTGTCGGATCGTCATTGCCGCAGCGCTGCTTGGGTTTCTGGGCGCTTGTGCCAGCGTGCCCAGCCACAATCCGCTCGCGCAATGGGAGGGCTCGCCGAACCACGAGCCACGCCGGGCCCGGGTGATCGTGCTGCATCACACGGCGATGGACAGCGCCCGGGGCGCGATAACGACGTTGCAGACGGCCAATTCCGGTGGCCCGGTGAGTTCGCACTATGTGATTGGCGACGACGGGCGGATCTACCAGCTGGTCGCCGAGGACCAACGGGCCTGGCACGCGGGCGGCAGTCGCTGGTCCGGGATCAGCGACCTCAACTCCTATTCGATCGGCATCGAGCTGGACAACAACGGTCATGAGCCTTTCAGCACGTCGCAGATCGATGCATTGCTGGTGTTGCTGGAGGATCTCACCACGCGGCTGGGGATCCAGCGCCACCTGGTGGTGGGTCATGGCGACGTCGCGCCCACCAAAAAAGACGATCCCAGCGGGCTCTTCCCCTGGCAACGCCTGGCGGAATCAGGCTTTGGCTTGTGGCCCCGGGACCGGCTTGCCGCGCCGCCCCCGGGATTTGATCCATGGGCCGCATTGCGCCTGGTGGGTTACGACCTGCGGGACCGGTCGGCCGCACTGGCTGCCTTCCACCGCCACTTCCGTGCCAACGACGGCACCGAGTGGCTGCCGGGCGATGCCGAAATCCTGTACGACCTGCAGTTGCAACTGATGGACACGCCGGTGCTGTCCACGCCAACCGGCCTGCCGCGCTAAGACGTCGGGACCTCCGAAGTCGCCGTTTCCGTAGCGGTCACGGCCGGGCTCAGGCGCAACAGTCGACCGTCCTGGCCATCCTCCAGCAGCCACAGGTTGCCCGCCGGGCCTTGCTCGACTTCGCGGATGCGTTTGCCCATGTCGAACCGCTCCGCCTCGTGCACATCGCCGGGCGTCAACTCGACCCGGATCAGTGCCTCGGACGAAAGACCGGCGATGAACGCGTCGCCTTGCCACTGCGGAAACGCGTCGCCGGAATAGATGACCAGGCTCCCCGGTGAAATGACCGGGGTCCAACTGGTCTGCGGTGCGTTGTACTCGGGCTGGGTGTCGTGGTCGGGGATCGGCCGGCCGTCGTAGTGATCGCCATTGGAGACGATCGGATAGCCGTAGTTGCCGCCACGCACGACCTGGTTGAGCTCGTCACCGCCGCGCGGGCCCATCTCGATGTTCCACAACTCGCCCTTCGCATCAAAGGCGATGCCGAGTGGGTTGCGGTGGCCGAGGGACCAGACCTGCGCTGCGACATCGCCCTGGTCGGCGAACGGGTTGTCTTTCGGGGTGCTGCCGTCGGCGTTGAGACGGACGATCTTGCCGAGATTGGATTGCAGGTTCTGCGCCGGATCGAATTTCTGGCGCTCGCCCGAGCTGATCCACAGATAGCCGTCGGGCCCGAACGCCAGCCGATGGCCGTAATGACCGTGACCCTGCACCTTGGGCACCTGGCGCCAGATCACTTCCAGCCCGGTCAGCTTGCCGCCACCTTGCTGGTCGAGCACCAGCGTCGCACGGGCTACCGCAGCGCCACTGGTATAGCCCTTGCCGGCCTCGGCATAACTCAGATAGACCTGTTGGTTGTCGGGGAAATCGGGTCCGAGAATCACGTCGCCCAGCCCGCCCTGGCCTTCGTCGACCACGTCGGGTACGCCGCTGATCTGGCCGACCTCGCCGCTGTCCAGTTGCACCAGCTTCAGCGCGCCGCCTTTCTCGGTGACCAGCAACCGGTTCCCGTCGGGCAGGAAGGTCATGGCCCAGGGGGCGTTGAAGTGCGCGATGGCGGTGACCGCAAGCGCGTCGCCGTCGGCCGTCGTCATCGTGTCCCCACCCTGCGGCTCGGTCGGTGTGCTGATGCCATCGGCGGGATGGCACGCGGAAAGCAATGCCACTGACAGGGTTGCCATCAAACGCATGCGCATGGGTCGATTCTCAGGATGGGATGGAGGTGGCCTCGAACGGTAACGCTACCGCGCCGGTGGCGATAATGCGAGGGTGCGCGGCGGCCAGCAGCTCCTTGTCGCCATCGACCAGCACCAGGATATTGCCGGCCTCGATCTCGTCGTGGAACTTCTGTCGCACCGGGTCGGGGATCGACGAGCCGACCAGTGCAGACGACCAGCTGCCCACCGCAGCACCGGCCACCGTTGCGGCGGCCGCGCCGATCATGGTCACGCCCAATGCCGGGATGGCGACCGCAACCAGACCCGCCAACAGGCCGGCCCCGGCGCCATAACCGGCGCCGCGCATTGCGGCGGGAATCATGTCGGTGTCGGCTTCCTTGCGTTCCTGCGGGATCACGTCCATCTCGATGTCCGAGCGCGCCACCAACAGGATGTTGCTATCGGGTACCCCGGCGGCCAGGGCAGCGTCGATGGCCGCGATCGCGGCCGGCATGTCCGGGGTACTGAATACGTGTCGGTGCTTCATGAGTCGCTTCCTCCACTGTTGCGATCCAGCATCGCCCCGGTGCGGTGATCCAGTGGTGAACACCGCGTTGGCGTGGTGTTCCCGGCTTCCGTGGCATTGTCCAGGTGGGCCGCCGATCGCCCGTCACGCACAGGAGCTGCCCATGTTGCCCACCGCCACTGTCCACTGCCCGTATTGCGGCGAGTCGATCCAACTGCTGATTGATGACTCGATCGAGGAACAGCGTTATATCGAGGACTGTCAGGTGTGCTGTCGCCCGATCCGGGTCGCGGTCGACATCGTGGATGGCGAACTGCAGGTGGGGACGGCGGCGGAGAACGAATGAACGCTTCGGCGGCTGCGTGAAGGTTGTGTTGGGTTCAGCAACATCAAAAGGGTCGAAGCCGCCGAAGCGATGTCGGGCATCACGGTTTTCCGGCTGCGCGGAGCATCCGCCGCGGTGTCCTAGCGCCAAATTCGGGGCCGATGGTTAAACCAACGTTGTCGTAACGATTGACCCATGGCGACGGTTCATGGCGCCGTGCGCAAGGTGCGAGTCGTGCGGCAGGAATCCCCCGTCCTGCAGCGCCATTCCCATCCTTGTCCAGGAGACATGATCCATGAAGATTTCGACCATCAGCCTTGCCTTGGTGGCTGCGCTGGCCGCACCGCTCGCCTTTGCCCAGGACGCCACCACGGCCGACCCCGTAGAGGGCGCAGCGGCAACACCGACGCAGCAGGCGGTACCCTCGGAGAAGAAAAGCTGGAATGACGTCGACACCAATGGTGACGGCGCGCTGAGCCAGGCCGAGGCGGCGTCGGTGCCGGCACTGGACGCGGTATTCGCCGAGGCGGATGTCGACGCCGATGGCTTGCTCACCGCCGATGAGTACAAGGCCTACGTTGCCAAGATGCAGGGCGGTGCCGGTGCCGAAGCGGCCGGCGACGCGGCAGCCACCGACTCGGGTCAATAACAGCGGCGGGTTCAACGCCCATGCGTATTGAAGGGCGGCCCACTGGGTCGCCCTTCGGCTTTCCGGGTCCGTCATACTGGGGCGATGGAAAGAATCGAGATGGTCGCCTTCGACGCCGACGACACCCTGTGGCGCAGTCAGGATTATTTCGACCAGGCGCAGCAGGAGTTTGAGCAGATCATCGCGGCATGGGTCGATCTGGACGAAGGCCAGTTGCGCCAGCGCCTGTACGAGGTGGAAAGCGGCAACATCGCGGTGTTCGGCTATGGCGTGAAAGGCATGGTGCTGTCGATGCTGGAAGCCGCCGTCGAGCTGACCCAGGCGCGCATCAGCGCCACCGACCTGCAGCGCATCGTCGGGCTGGGCAAAGCGCTGCTGCAACACCCGGTCGAGCTGCTTCCGGACATCCGCGACGCGGTGGAGGCCATAGCCCGCGACTACCCGATCGTGTTGATCACCAAGGGTGACCTGTTCCACCAGGAGGCCAAGGTGCGTCAATCCGGCATGGCCGACCTGTTCCGCCGGATCGAGATCGTGAGCGAGAAAGACCCGCCGACCTATAGACGACTGCTGACCGAATTCGAGCTGCCCGCAAGCCGCTTCCTGATGATCGGCAACTCGTTGCGCTCCGACATCGCGCCGGTGCTGGCACTGGGTGGCTGGGGCATCCACGTGCCATACCACACCACCTGGGCGCATGAGAATGCGGTGCTTCCCGATAGCCCAAGCGTGCCCTCGCGCATGCGTCGGGTTGACGCCGCTGCCGGCTTGCCCGGTGCGGTCGCCGAGCTGGCAGCATTGACGACAATGCCGAACGCCTGCTGAGCGGGATTGGCCGGCCAAGGTCGGCATTGGATGCGTGTTCAGGTGTGTCCCGGCATCGTCGGATCGTGGCTGGAACGGCCGGCCGATAAAGGAGAACCCCATGTCCAATCTATTCCGGTGGCTCGCTCCGGTTGCGCTGGTGGCCGGTATCGGCCTGTCGGCGTTGGCTCCTGTGCCCGCCCACGCAAACGATGGCGACGACCTGGTCCGGGTGCTGGTCAACGCGGCCGATGTGATCTTCAGCAACGGTCATGCGTACTATCAAGACGACTATCGCAACAACCGCCGTGGCTACAACAACCGCCTCATCGTGGTGCGCGACAACCGTGGCAACCCCCGTTATTACCGCTCCAGCCCGCGCAACAACGCCCGTGACGTGAAGTGCAACAAGCACGGCAAGTGCAAGGTCAAGGCGACGTACTACGATCCGCGCTACGACCGGGACCGCAGCCGTTATCGTGCGCGCAATGATCGCGACTCGCGCCGCTATTACAGCCGGTCGTACCGCGACCGGGACGACGATTGAGCGCCGGCAAGGTAGGCTGATCCGTTCCCGCAAACATCCAAACGAGTACGTCAATGAAGACTCCCGGCCTCATCAGGATCGTGTTCCCCGTCGTGGCTGCCGGCCTGCTTGCCATCACTGCGTTGCCGGCCAGCGCCGCCGGACCGGTTGATTGCGAAATGCGCTTCGACATGTCGGGCTGGTCGCTGTTCTACAAGACCGGCTCCGGCAATGGCACGGTCAGCTGCGACAACGGCCAGCGCATGTCGGTGAAGATCAGCACCAAGGGCGGCGGAATCACCGTCGGCAAGACCAGAATCGAGGATGGGCGCGGCGAGTTTTCCGGCGTGACGCGGATCGAGGACGTGCTCGGCACCTACGTCACCGCCGAGGCGCACGCGGGCGTGGGCAAGTCGGCCAAGGCGCAGGTGATGACCAAGGGCGAGGTCTCGCTGGCGCTGGCAGGCAAGGGTGCCGGCTGGGATCTCGGCGTGGCGTTCGGAAAGTTTGTCATCTCGCGTTGATCGTGAGCCCCCTGAAGGGAGTAGAACCATGAAGAACAAATCAACATCCAGGATGCTTGCCGTCGCCGCCGCAGTGGCCGCGTTGTTCGGGGCCGGACAGGTTGCGGCGCAGGACTTCAGCTTCGGCTGGAACCCGCGCAGCGGTGATGTCTGGGTCGACAGCCGGCTGGACGACGTCAACCGCTACGGTTCCCGCTATCAGCAGCCGTTTGTCGATGAAATGGTTCGTTACCACGGTGCCCCGCGCAGCCTGGTGAGCAGCTTGCTTACCGAGCGCAACTGGGCGCCGGGTGATATCTACTACGCGTGTGCGATCGCCCAGATCATCGGCCGCCCATGCCGTTACGTGGTCGATGAGTGGGAGCGCGATCACGGCCAGGGCTGGGGCAACGTTGCCAAGCGGATGGGAATCAAGCCGGGCTCGGCCGAGTTCCACCGGCTCAA
Source organism: Lysobacter sp. A421 (assembly GCF_054052145.1). Lineage (NCBI taxonomy): Bacteria > Pseudomonadati > Pseudomonadota > Gammaproteobacteria > Lysobacterales > Lysobacteraceae > Lysobacter > Lysobacter sp. A421. The sequence goes on from NZ_JBSVRL010000002.1 coordinate 589,302, forward strand.
GCGCGGCTTCGTCTCCAGCTATGACCGTTGGGGTCGTCCGATCCGGATCGACGAAGATATGTATCGCGACTACCCCGAGCGCGCCCGCGCCGCCCGCCTGCATGCCGATAATGATCGGGGCAAGGGGAATAAGGGCAACAACGGAAATAACGGGAACAAGGCAAACAAGGGCAGCAACGGAAACAACGGCAACAAGGGCAACAACGGCAAGGGCAACAACGGCGGCAAGAAAAACCAGGGAAACAACGGCAACCACAAAGGCCGGGGCAACTAGTTTCCCAGCAGTTCCAGGTAGGCGCGGATGCGTTTGGCGTTGGTGCCCACGTCACTCTTTCCGACCCGTGATACCGAGCGCACGTCGACCTGGCTGCCGCTGCCGGTGACATCCGGTTCGATACGGATCACCACATCGTCCTTGAAGCCGAACCACAACGTGGTCGCGGTGGCCTCGATGCGGCCGCTGGCCGGATCGGCGGCGACGATTTCCCAGTCCATGCTGCGCGCGGTGGACAGCGCGCGCTGGAATGCGTCGGCCGGCGTAACCCCGAGGTGGCGTGTGTCCAGGTCGGGGTAGGCGCTGGCTTGCGCTCGCGCCACCTCCGGTCCGGCATAAGAGGAAGGGTTGGTTGCGGCAGCCCGCAGCGGCAGGATCGCGACGAACGGCGGTGGACGCTCGGTGTCGGTACTGATGTCGTGGATTGGCGGCACTTTTTTGGCCTGCCGCATCCCGTTCCACGGCACGAATGCAACCGCGACACCCAGCAGCAACGCGGCCACCAGCGCGCCGGTCCCGGTGCGCCGGATGCGCGGGATCAGCAACATCACCAGCGCGATCGCCGCGGCGGCCAAGCCGGCATAGGCAGCCCAGCTCATCAGTTTGAAGCCGGTGGGGAATGCCCAAAGTCCCAGCCGGGTGCCCGGCCCGGCCACAGCCAGCAGCAAGACGGCGATAACGCTCAGTGCGAGGGGGTACCGGGGTGCTTTCATGGCGGCTTCCATCGAGTGGCGGTCGGACGCAGTGTGAACCAGCCCGCGTCGGGATGCGAAGCGATCCCCGTACCGCCTTGATGCCGGGCTAGCTGCCAGACCCCCAAAGCTCCTCAAGGCGCCCGTCGCGGCCGCAACTGAATCGGTAGTACCTGTAACGGATCGGGTTCTTCTCGTAGTAGTCCTGGTGATAGGTCTCGGCCGGGTAGAACGTGGTCGCGACGACGACCTGGGTCGCGATCGGACGCTCGAAGCGACCGGAGGCCTGCCACGTGCGCTTGCTGGCCTCGGCGAGGCGTTGCTCGTCCTCGCCGATGGTGAAAATCGCACTGCGGTATTGGTCGCCGATGTCGCAGAACTGGCGGTCGACCGCGACCGGATCGATGTTGTGCCAGAACACCTCCAGCAACTTCTCGTAGCTGACCTGGCGCGGGTCGTACTTCACCTGCACCGCCTCGGCGTGGCCGGTGGTGCCCGCGGAGACCTGCTCGTAGGTCGGGTTGGCGACGGTGCCGCCGATATAGCCGGAGGTGGTCGATAGCACCCCGGGCAACTGGTCGTACGGCGGCTCCATGCACCAGAAGCAGCCGCCGGCGAACACCGCGACGGCGATGTCGGTCGAAGGCGCCGAAGCCGCTGCGGCCTGTTGGGCGTCACTGACACTGCGCTCACCACTGCCCGATTGCGCGCAAGCTGCCAGCGCGGTCAGCAGCGGCAACAGCGCGACCAACACGGCCCGGCGCAAGGGATGTTTCCGCGGCTTGCGCGGCTGCCGGCCACAGCGGGGATCCCGTCGGGTTTGCGAGCCCGGATAGCTGGTCATGGCGGTCATCCCCGCAGTGCTGGAAGTTGCTGGCCTTGCGGCACAAAGCGTAACGCCAGCCCGTTGTTGCACCAGCGCTTGCCCAGTGGCGGTGGGCCATCGTTGAAGATGTGGCCCTGATGGCCGCCGCAGCGGGCGCAGTGGTATTCGGTGCGCGGAATCAACAAGATGAAGTCGCGCTTGGTCTCCATCTTGCCGGCGATGGGCCGGGTGAAGCTCGGCCAGCCGGTGCCGCTGTCGAATTTGTCGTCGCTGTTGAAAAGCGGCAGGTTGCACGCGGCGCACACGAAGGTGCCCAGGCGCTTCTCGGTGTCCAACGGACTGCTGAAGGCACGTTCGGTATCTGCCTTGAACAAAACATCAAAGGCCGCCGGACTGACCTTGTCGCGCCAGAACGTGTCGGGATGGCCCAGGGCCGACACGACCGCTGTGCCGGGTGGGAGTGCGGGCGGGGCGGCTCGCGAACAGGCAGGCAGCAGTGGCAATGCTGCCATCGCGGCCAAGCCTTGCAGGACGGTGCGACGGTTCATGGACGGTCTCCAGGCGCGGGGGGCGGGCATGTAGCCCGTACGAATTGGTGTCGACTAGGAGTTGGACGTCTGGCGCGGCGGATAATTCCATCTCGGGTAAAAGATCAGCTTGCGGATCAACCAGGTGCACATTTTCGACAATGGCCCCGCACGCCCGTGACGACTGCGGTGGCAATTGGGCTACGTTGTCGGGAGCCGTTGTCATGGCTAATGGTTGGAACCAGTTGCTGGAACCAGTTGTCAGAACCATCGGTTTGCCAGCGTGAACCTTTCCGTCAGCCTGTGCCCGTCATCGGCGTGAACTCTCGCCGTTCCCGTATTTTTTCCTGCCCCCCGGAGCCATCCATGAACCCAAAGCCTGCCAATGCCGTTTGGCGCTGGGTACTGCTGCTGACACTGGTTTTCGCGTTGGTGTGGGCCTGGCAGGCGGGCGCGGGCGACGCGTTGACGCTGAACAACCTGAAGGCGCGGCAGGCCGGCCTGCTGGGCTGGGTGGCGGCCAATGCGTGGCTTGCGGCGGGACTGTTCTTCCTGGTCTATGTCGCGGTCGCGGCGGCGTCGATCCCGGGCGCGGCGGTGCTGACGGTGGCCGCCGGTGCGCTGTTCGGATTGCTGGGAGGCACGCTGCTGGTGTCGTTCGCCAGCACCATCGGCGCGTCGCTGGCGTTCCTGATGGCGCGCTTCGTGCTGCGCGACAGCGTGCGCCGTCGTTACGGCGAGCGCCTGAAGAAGATCGACGCCGGGGTTGAGCGCGATGGCGGGTTCTACCTGTTCACGCTGCGGCTGGTCCCGGTGTTTCCGTTCTTTGTGGTCAACCTGCTGGCCGGGCTGACCGCGCTCAAGCTGCGCACCTTCTACTGGGTCAGCCAGCTCGGCATGCTGGCCGGCACTGTCGTGTATGTCTACGCGGGCACCCAGTTGGCGGAAATACGCTCGTTGGGCGACGTGCTGTCGCCGGGCTTGATCGGTGCCTTCGTGCTGTTGGGGCTGCTGCCGTTGCTGGCGCGATGGCTGACCCGGTGGTTGGCTGCACGACGGGTGTATCGCGGCTTCAAGCGGCCGGCGCGCTTCGACTACAACCTGCTGGTGATCGGTGCCGGCTCGGCCGGGCTGGTGTCGGCGTATATCGGTTCGACGGTCAAGGCAAAAGTCGCGTTGATCGAGAAGGACAAGATGGGCGGTGACTGCCTCAACACCGGCTGCGTGCCGTCGAAGGCCTTGCTGTGCACCGCGCGACTGTTGGCGCAAGCGCGTGACAGCCGGCGTTATGGTGTACGCGCGATGCAGGTGGACTTCGACTTTGCCGAAGCGATGGAGCGCGTGCAGGCGGTGATCGCGAAGATCGCGCCGCATGATTCGGTCGAGCGTTACACCGGCCTGGGCGTCGAGGTGATTCGCGGCGAAGCGAAGATCGTCTCGCCCTGGGAAGTCGAGGTGGAGGGTCGCCGGCTCAGCGCCCGCAGCCTGATCCTGGCCACCGGTGCGCGGCCGCTGGTGCCGACGCTGCCGGGATTGGACACGGTCGACTACCTGACCAGCGATACCGTGTGGGGCCTGCGCAGCCTGCCCGGGAAATTGCTGGTGCTCGGCGGTGGCCCGGTGGGGTGTGAGCTGACCCAGGTGTTCGCGCGCTTCGGCAGCCAGGTGACCCAGGTGGAGATGGCACCGCGATTGCTGCCGCGCGAGGACGCCGATGCAGCGGCATTGGTGACCGACCAGTTGCGCGCCGACGGCGTGCACGTCGCCACCGCGCACAAGGCCTTGCGGGTGGAAGCCAATGGCAGCGGCGGCTGCCTGGTGTGTGAGCACGAGGGCGCCGAGGTCAGGATGGAATTCGACACCCTGCTGCTGGCGCTGGGCCGCACCGCCAATGTCGAGGGCTTCGGGCTGGAGGAACTCGGAGTGCAGCTGACCGCGCGCCGCACCATCGAGGCCGATGCGTTGTTGCGGACCAACTTCCCCAACATCCATGTCTGCGGTGACGTGACCGGTCCGTTCCAGTTCACCCACGTCGCATCGCATCAGGCCTGGTACGCGGCCGTCAACGCATTGATCGCGCCGTTGTGGTCGTTCGACGTCGACTACCGGGTGATCCCGTGGGCCACGTTCACCGAGCCGGAGGTCGCGCGCGTTGGCCTGTCGGAGGACGAGGCAAGCCGGCAGCAGATCGAGGTCGAAGTCACCCGCTACGGCATTGATGACCTCGACCGTGCGATTGCCGACGGCAATGATCGCGGCTTCGTCAAGGTGCTGACCGCGCCGGGCAAGGACAAGATCCTCGGTGCGACGATTGTCGGTGCACACGCGGGCGAGCTGCTGGCCGAGTTCGTGCTGGCGATGAAGCACGGCATCGGCCTCAACAAGCTGCTCGGCACCATCCATATCTACCCGACCATGGCCGAGGCGAACAAGTACGTCGCTGGCAACTGGAAACGCGCGCATGCGCCGCAGATGGTGTTGCGCTGGACCGAGCGATTCTTCGCCTGGCGTCGGGGCTGAGCGATGGATGCCGCGGCGGTGCTGGCGAAGCTGACGGTGGTGGTGCCGGTGGGACCGGGCGATGCGATATCGGCGCGATTGCGCGCGCAACTGGCGGCGTTATCGTCACAGGTCCGGGTGGTCCACGCGCAGACCGGAGCCGTCCAGGACGCGGACGCGTTCCTGGTGGTGCCTGTGGTTGCGGCAACCGTGTCGGGCCAGCAAGCCGGGAATGCTGGTCACCTGGCTATCGACGAGGCCATTCGCCCGTCACCGCGCTGGCAGGTCATCGCTGCGCCACCCGGGCGCGCCACGCAACAGAATGCGGGTGCGCGCGATGCGGAAGGTGACTGGTTGTGGTTCCTGCACGCCGATTGCGTGTTGGCCGCCGGAACGTTGCCGGCGCTGGCGCGGTTTATCGATTCGGCCGGTGCACCCGATCCCGCCGAGGCGGGATATTTCGACCTGCGCTTCCTCGATGACGGGCCGGTATGGATGCGCTTGAATGCGCTCGGTACCTGGCTTCGCAGCCGCTGGCTGGGTTTGCCATTTGGTGACCAGGGCCTGGTCCTGCCGCGCGCCGTGTTTGAACGCCTCGGTGGTTTCGACCCGGGGCTGGACCACGGCGAAGACCATGACCTGGTCTGGCGCTTGCGCCGGGCCAACGTGCGACTGCGGCCGGTTGGCGCCTGGTTGTTCACCAGTGCACGCAAGTATGCCGAGCAGGGTTGGTGGTCGACCACGTGGTGGCACCTGCGCGAGACCTGGCGACAGGCCCGGCGGTTCTCGCAAAGTGAGTCGGGTCGATGAGCGGCGCGCTGGCGATCTTCGTCAAGACGCCCGGGCGTTCCGGCATCAAGACCCGGCTTGCGGCCGATTGCGGCGAGGTCTACGCGCTTGACTGGTATCGCCTTGCGGCTGCTGCCGTTGCGTCGGTAGCGCGTGCCGCGCAGCTGCGCTTCGGGGTGACGGCCTATTGGGCCGTGGCCGAAGCCGACGCTCTGCACGCCTGGCCCGGACTGCCCACCATCGCGCAGGGCGACGGTGGCCTGGGCGCGCGCATGGCCCATGTGCACGCGCAACTGGTCGAGCGCCACGGCTTCGGCCTGCTGCTCGGCGCCGATACACCGCAGCTTACGGTGGGAGCGATTGCCGGGGCGGCCGAGTGGCTGTCGACACCGTCGCCGCGGCTGCTGCTCGGTGCGGCCGATGACGGTGGTTTCTGGTTGTTCGGCGCCAATACCGTGCCGCCGTTGCCAACGTGGACCGCGGTCCGCTACAGCACCTCTGACACCGCACACGCGTTGCAGTACTCGATGCGCGACTGCGGCGACTGGCGCACACTGGCAACGTTGACCGACGCCGACCACGCCAGTGACCTGGTGGCCGTGCAGCGCGCCTTGGAGGCCTTGCCCGACCCTACGCCGGAGCAACGCGACCTCGCGCACTGGATGCGCGAGCCGCCGGGCTCCATCGTGAGTCCAACGTCGTGACAGGATCAGGGAGCCATCGCGTCTTGCATTGGATATTCCCGTGAACTATCTGGATGCCATCGTCGGCCACGAAGCGGCACTGCGACTGGGCGGATTCGTGCTGGTGCTGTTGACGCTGGCGGTGGCCGAGCGGGTGTGGCCGGCGCGTGGTGACGCCGTGCCGGCGCGCCGCCAGTGGTCCAACCTGGGGTTGGTGGTGCTCGACACGGCGTTGGTGCGCCTGGCGTTTCCGTTGCTCGCGGTGGTCCTGGCAACCCGGGTACATGCTCGCGGCGGTGGCTTGTTCGGCCTGCTGGATTGGGCGCCGTGGCTGGAGATATCGTTGGCGGTGCTGCTGTTGGATGCCGCGATCTACTGGCAGCACCGGCTGCTGCACGTGATCCCGCTGCTGTGGCCGCTGCATCGCGTGCATCACAGTGATGTCGCGTTCGATGTCACCACCGGAGTGCGCTTCCATCCGCTGGAGATTGGCCTGTCGATGGCGGTCAAGCTCGGGCTGGTCGTCGCGCTTGGGGTGCACCCTGCCGCCGTGGTGATCTTCGAGGTATTGCTGTCGGCGGCCAGCCTGTTCACCCATGCCGACTTTGCCTTCCCGCCACGGCTGGACCGCAGCTTGCGCGTGGTGATCGTGACTCCGTCGATGCACCGCACCCACCATTCGGTGCGTCGCGAGGAAACCGACAGCAACTACGGCTTCAACCTGTCGCTATGGGATCGTGTGTTCGGCAGCTATCGCGTGCGTGCCGCGGAACCCGAACGCAGCATGCCGATCGGACTGCCGCAGTGGCGCGATCCAGCCGAACTGGGGCTGGGCGCGCTGTTGCTGCAGCCGTTCCGGCGTGCGCCACGCCCGCCGGATGCGGCCGCCCCCGTGGTGTCGGCCCGTCCCACGTCATCGAAGGACTCCCCACATGCATGACACCTGGCCGCTACTGCAGGACAGTGACTTTCCGCGGATCCAGCGCGAGCGGCTGGACACGTTGCAGCTCAACCTCGGCTACCTGTGCAACCTCAGCTGCATCCACTGCCACGTCGCCGCCGGCCCGCGCCGGACCGAACTGATGGATCGCGACACCATGGCGCTGGCTCTGGAGGTCGCGAAGCGGCACCGCGTTGGCACCCTGGACGTCACCGGCGGTTCGCCGGAGATGAACCCGGATTTCCGCTGGCTGGTGGCCCAGGCGCGTGATGCCGGCCTGCATGTGATGGACCGGCTCAATCCCACCATCATGGAAGAGCCAGGCTACGAATGGGTCGGCGAATTCCTCGCGCAACATCGCGTCGAAGCCATCGCCTCGCTGCCCTGTCACAGCCAGGCCAACGTCGACGAACAACGCGGGCAGGGTGTGTTCGACGCCTCGATCCGCGCGCTGCAAACACTCAACGCGCTTGGCTACGGCCGTGACGGCAGCGGCCTGGTGCTCAACCTGGTCTACAACCCCAACGGCGCGTTCCTGCCACCGGGCCAGCAACAGTTGCAGGCCGACTACAAGCGCTTGCTGGGTGAGAATTTCGGCATCGTATTCAACCAGCTGTTCGCGCTGGCCAACATGCCGATCCAGCGCTACGGCTCGTGGCTGCTGTCGAAGGGTCATTTCGCGACCTACATGGCGACCCTCAAGGGCGCGCACCGCGACGACAACCTGGACGGCGTGATGTGCCGCTCGCTGCTCAGCGTCGACTACCAGGGTTACCTGTACGACTGCGACTTCAACCAGATGCTGCACCTGCCGCTGGGCGCTACCGGTCCGGCCGTGGCAGGCGCGTCGCGGCCACACCTGCGTGACCTGATCGATGGTCCGCTGACGCGCAGGATCGCCACCGCAGAGCATTGTTACGGCTGCACCGCCGGCCAGGGTTCCAGCTGCGGCGGCGCGTTGGTTTGAAGGCCGTCTGCCGGGCGGGCCGTCAAATGGGTGTGGGCAGCAACGCATCGCGCATTGCTTTTACATCGGAGGTATCGGCACGACTCACCAGCGCGTAGTTGTAACCATTGCCGGACCAGTACGCCGTGGCCAGTTGTCCTTCGCGCCGTTGTCCGCGCAGCAGTGCGCCGGCGTGCGGTGATGGCGGACGGATATAGAAGCTGATGGCGTTGCCCCGCTGGTCTTCATACAGCACCATCGCCGCCGGGCCGCTGTCGGTGGCAGTCAGGCGGCCACCGACGGGATGAAAGCCGGCGCTAGCCAGGTCTGGCAGCCGGGCGGCATCCTGGAAGCGCTGGTCCAGCCATGTCTGCAGCTCGCCCGCATGACGTTGCGTGATATCGAGTTGCACCCGCCGATCCGCCACAAACATGCGGTAGGCCTGCAGTGCGTCGGCCATCGGCGCGGCGGCAGTTGGTGCTGCGGCCATCGGTGCTTCCGCGCTGGGCGCTGTCCGGCTGCGCGCCTGCCAACCGCCGATGCCCCCTACGCCAAGCGTCAACACCAGTGAGGCCGCCAACGCCAGTCGTTCGCGCCCGCGACGCCGACGTCGTGCGCGGATCACGGCCGGATCAAGATTCGGCTGGCCCGATGACGGCGGCAAGCTGCCCAGCCGGGCGCGCAGTTGCTGCGCGTCACGCTGCCATCCGCGTATTTCCTCGGCCCGGGTCGGGTGGCGATCCAGCCACGCTTCCATACGTGCGCAGTCGGCTTCGTCCAGGTAGCCATCGATATAGGCGTGGATCTCGGCTTCGTCGGGGAATGAGCTGGTTTTGGTCATGTCGTTCATTTGAGTAACCGCAACGAAGGAGTCTTCGATACCTCACCATCGCCAAGCCGACGCAATGCTGTGCGTGCGCGCGACAACCGGGACATCACGGTGCCGATGGGGATATCGAGCAGGCCGGCCACTTCGCGATAGGTGAGACCTTCCACTGAAACCCAAAGCAACAGTTGCCGCTGCTCATCGGACAAGCGCTCCAGTGCCTGCACCACCGATTGCGCCATTACTTCGCGTTCCACTGACGGCTGCTCGACCGCCGCGCCACCACGAAAAAGCGCCAGCATGCTGGCGTAGCGGCTCGCACGCCGCTTGCTGTCCAGGAACTGGCGGTACGCGATGGAAAACAGCCACGGGCGCAGCGCGGTGTTATCACGCCGGCTGCCCCAGCGCGATATTGCCCGCTCCAGCGTGGACTGGACCAGGTCGTCGGCGGTGCTGGCATCGCGCGTCAGCCAGCGCGCAAACCGTTGCAACCGCGGCAACAGCTCGCGCAACTGGTCGTCAATGTCGTGATCGAGCATGGCCGGATCGACCTCCTGCGGTGTGACCTGTACAGGGTAGACGCTGCCGGCCATCGATTATTCCCTGCGTCAGCAATAAACCGAGCCTCCAATCACAAGCGATCCTGCAGTAGTCCTGCGCGTTGCCGCTTTGCAGCCCGTCATGCTGGTGTCAGCTCGAGGGTGCGGTAGTCGGTGTATCCCCCGGGACCTTCGCCATAAAAGGTCGCGGGATCGGGTTTGTTCAACGGCGCATCGAGCCGGAAGCGTTCGACCAGATCCGGGCTGGTCAGGAAAGGAACCCCAAACGCCACCAGGTCGGCGTGCCCCGCGGCGAGCGCGGCATTTGCCTTGGCCTTGTCGAAGCCGGTGTTGATGATCAACGGCAGCGACGTCATCGGGCGAAACGTTTCGGCGACATGGGTGATCTGAACGCCAGCTTCGAGCGCCTTGACGTTGGGTTCGGTGAGGTGGATATACGCGGCATTCCGGTCGCTGATGCCTCGCACCGCATGGCCGAACGTTTCCAGTTTGTCGGCGTCGTCCATGCCATAAAGAAAGCTCGATGGTGAAAGCCGGACGCCGACATGCTCCGCTGACCAGGCGTCGATGGCGGCATCCAGGGCTTCGAGAAGCAACCTTGCCCGGTGCTCGATCGGGCCACCATAGGCGTCAGTGCGCTGGTTGCTCCCCGATTGCAGGAACTGATCCAGCAGATAGCCATTGGCACCGTGCAGTTCTACACCGTCGAACCCCGCCGCGCGCGCATTTCTCGTCGCCGTGGCGAAGTCCTCGACGATGCCTGGGATTTCCTCAAGGGACAGCTCGCGTGGAACGGGGAACTCCACCCGGCCGCGCGGAAGAAAGAACTCGCCCGAAGCCGCAATTGGCGACGGGCCGACGGGCATCTCGCCGCCACGCATTTCCGGATGCGCCACCCGGCCGCAATGCCATATCTGGTTGAAGATGCGCCCACCGGCGGCATGGACGGCATCGGTAATTTTTCGCCACGCCGCGATTTGATCCGCCCGGTGAATGCCTGGCGCGCGGATGATGCCGTGTGCCTGTTCGGAAATCTGCGTGCATTCGGTGATGATGAGGCCGGCGCTGGCGCGCTGGACGTAATAGTCGCGCATCAGGTCTGTCGGCACACCGTCTTCAGTGGCGCGGGTACGCGTCATTGGCGACATCAGGATGCGATTGGGCAGGGTCAGCGCGTCAAGATCGAAGGGTGTGAAAAGATTGTTCATGGCTGGTACTCCTGTGGCAGGTTCCGTAAAGAAGAGGCAATGGCCTGTCCGCTTCTTGGTCGATGATTGTTGCGCCCGTGGGTATAGTTCGGTTTAGGGTGTTGCCGCAAGAAGCAAGGCTAAGGCCGGAAGCGCGCCCATAGAAGACTTTTTGATGGGAAGTACTGTTCCGTGACAGGGAAAATCGAATCGCTCGACCTCAATCATCTGCGAGTGTTCGAACGCGTTGCCGCGCTCGGTGGTTTTTCCGCGGCGGCGCGGGCACTGGCCCTGCCGAAATCCAACGTCAGTCGCGCGGTCGTGTCGCTCGAAACGGCGTTGGGGGCACGCCTGTTTCAGCGCACCACGCGGCGCGTCGTTCTCACCGCAGCCGGAGAAGCCTTGCGCGAGCGATGCGCTGCGCCATTGGAACGGCTGGAGGACGCGGCGGGATATGTAAGCGGTTTTGCCGCCAAGCCCCACGGGCATATAAAAGTCAGCGCGGGCATCGGGTTCGGCGTGAACGTGCTGAGCGAGCTGTTGCCTGTCTTTGCTGATCGTTATCCCGAAATCCGCATTACGCTCAATTTGACGTCACACCTGGCCGATATGGTCGGGGAGGGGGTGGATTGCGCCATACGGATCGGCTCCCTGCCGGACTCAAGTTTGATCTCCACGCGGCTTGGGATGTTGTCTCGCTATCTGTGCGCATCGCCCGCGTATCTGGAAAAACATGGTGCTCCGGCATCCATCCGCGACCTTGCCGGGCATCAGCAGCACACGATTGAAATGCCCAGCCAGAGCAGCGGTCGTCCTTTTTCCTGGGTGTTCCGGAAGGGCGACGAGACGGTACGTATCGACCCGCAGCCGCGCATGCTGGTCGACGAGGCGCTGACCATCAATGGGCTGATCCTGAATGGTGCGGGCATCGGCATCGTTTCAGCGTATGTCTGCGCCCCGGACATCATGGCTGGACGCCTCATCCGGCTTTTCCCGGATTGGTCGCTGCCAGCGCTGCCGGTAAGTCTCCTCTATCCCAGCCGACATGAGCTCGCACCCGCCGTGCGCGCTTTTGCGGACTTCATGAAAGAGGACGGCACGCGCGGACAGCGCTGGCTGATCGACCCGCGTACCGAATAGGACATTCCGCTCGCTGTTTTCCATTGGGATGGACGCGGAGTTATCCAACCGGCGGTCCCGTCGATGGGTGTAGGTCAGGGAATAAACCTCTGTGGCGTGCGTCTCCCCTGCACGAACCAACTCCCCGATTGCCTCCACCAGCCCACAGGAATCAACATGACCTCCAACAACAACTTTCCGACCGCACGTCCGCATCCGATGCTGGCGAGCCTCGCCGCGGCTTTCGCTCTCGCCTTTGGCGTTACCAGCGCCGATGCCGCCGAACCGCAGGACCTCTTTCCCGCACCGGTCTACGTGACATTGCAAACCAGCAACGCAGTGGAAAGCATGCCGGCGGGAGATACCTGGGATGGGCTGGCCGGCGCCCATTACAACGCCATCAGCGCTGATGGCACCCGCATGCTGGTCAGCAGCAAGGATCTGCCGGAGGCCTATCTGGTGGACGCGCAAAGCGGCGAGAAACTGGACACCTTTGAAATCGGGCCGACGCCCCAGGGCGTGGCAATCAGCCCCGATGGCCGCTGGGGACTTGCAGTCAGTGCCGGCGATGGCACCGTCGCGGCCATCGACATGGAGACGCGGAAGCTGGTCAAGTCGATCGACGTCGGCGAGGTGCCGCATAACGCGCGCTTCACCGCGGACGGCAAGCTGGCCTACGTCACCTTGCAAGGTGGTACCGGCGTGGCCGTAGTGGATATGAAGACGCTGACAAAGATCGACGAGATCCCGGTGCCGGGCATCAAGGGACCGCACAACCTTGACCTTTCCGCTGACGGAAAAACCCTGTGGGTTCGCGATCTTGTCGGCAAGGTCGCCGCGGTCGATATCCAGTCCCAGAAGGTGTTGGCGGTGATCCCGGTTGGCCTCAGCCACGGCGGTATCGACGTGATTCCCGGCGGTCGTTACGTGGTCACTGGCGCGATTGCCGACCACCAGGTGGACGTGATCGATCCGGCCACGCTCAAGGTCGTCAAGCGCATCGAAGTCGGCCAGGGGCCGCATGGAGTTCGTGCCAGCCATGACGGGCGCTGGGTCTACGTCGGCGTCACCGGCACCGACAAAGTCGCGGTGATCGACACCAGGACCCTGGAAGTCGTCAAGCAGGTGCCTACCCATGGCGAGTTGCCGTTCTGGATCACCGTGGTCGGCAACGACTGAGTCCGCCCGATTTTCTCCAGAGGACCACCCCATGACAGACACGTTCATTCCCGACATCTCACGCCGCGTCCTGCTCCGGAAACTGGCCGTGGCCGCCGGCGCGGCCGCCAGCCTGCCGCTGTTGGCCTGGCCCGCGTCGGCACGCGCCGACGCGGCCGCCGACGCCGGCAAGGCGAGCAAATCGACACTGCAATACCAGGATCAGCCAAAGGGAACATCCGCGTGCGTGAATTGCGCCAACTTCGTACCGGGCAAGGACCCCGGTGCCGATGGAACCTGCATCATCGTCGCCGGCAATATCAGCCCCCAGGCCTGGTGCCTGGCGTATGCGGGCAACGGTTGAGGTGAACGGTTCCGTTGGTCATGACCAGCTCACCATGCCGATCCGCGTCCGCTTGGGTTTCCCAACTTTCCAGCACCCAGCAAGTGGTCTCCTCTTTTGTCGAGAAGGTCTGGTACGAGAGGTGGCCCGTTTCAGATCGAACCTTGCCATTCAACTCGCGCAGGAGCCTCTTGACGCCATCGGCAGACACTTGATCCCTAGTATCGAACCTTGTTCGTAAAGTAACCATGTGAAATTTCCTCGTGTTAGAGCGAGTCAGGAGGTTGCACCAAGACGCGGTTGAACCTTGAACTGGCGGCGGATGGCGCTAAGGAATAGCTCGTCGCCGTCCGCTCGCCGCCTCGTGATTTTGTCGACCGAGTCTTGTCCGGCCGGGTAACGCAGCCGGTCCTGGCCATCGGATGCGGCGGTATAGATCACTTCCGCGACGACGACAGGATCGGACCCTTTCGCCTTGATAGGCTTGTAAGAGTCCATGAATGTCGAGACCAGGTGGCCGTACTGTCTGAGGCTGTCGTCGGTTTTGAGATCGATCCGGATATCGGTCAATGTGTCGCCGGGCTGGACAATCTTTACGGCGATACCCGCTTCGCGTAACTCGAAACTAAGCGCTTCCGACAAGCCCTCGACAGCCCATTTTGAGCCGTGGTAAAGCGTGCCGAGCGGGTAGGTGATCACGCCGCCTATGGATGAGACGTTGATGACCATGCCCTGTCCACGCTCGCGCATGTGCGGCAGGATGGCTTTGATCGTTTCCAGTACACCGAAGACATTGACTTCGAACTGCTCCCGGATCGACTCGATCGGTGTCGCCTCAAGCGGGCCATAGACGGCGAAGCCGGCATTGTTCAGGAGCACGTCGATCGTGCCAAACCGATCCAGACCGGCGGTAACGGCCTGTTTGATCGTATTCGTGTCCGTCACGTCCAGTCGGGTGACCAACACGTTGTCCAGTTGTCCCAGTTCCACCTCTTTGCCAGGGCTGCGCATGGATGCAATGACGTTCCAGCCACGCTCCTGGAAAAGCTTGGCTGTCGTTCTTCCGATGCCGCTGGATGCCCCTGTAACAAGAATTGTCTTGGCCACGCTCGTTCTCCACGTCGGTTAGTGGAGACAGCGTAGGCGGCTTGAATAGGTGAAACTAGGCCACTAATCTAGGATGGGGCAATGAAGGATCACCAGTAATGTCTGAGCCAACACTGCGCGATCTGACCGCATTTGTGGCGGTTGCAACGCAACGCAGCTTTCGACGAGCCGCCGATGAACTGGGGTTGTCGCCTTCTTCGCTCAGCCATACGCTGCGCGGACTGGAACGCGAACTGGGCGTTCGGTTACTCAATCGGACCACGCGTAGCGTATCGCCGACTGAGGCTGGCGAGGGTCTGCTTGCCAGCCTCCGGCCAGTGCTGCGCGGGATAGATGACGCGCTTGCAGGGGTTGACATGTTCCGCGCCTCGCCACGTGGGACGCTGCGCATCAATGCTCCAGAGCCGGCGGCTCGTCTTCTTCTATCCCACGTCGCACCGACGTTCCTCGCCGACTATCCGGACGTTGCGCTTGACCTTGTCAGCGATGGACGACTGGTTGACATTGTTGCGGAAGGCTTTGACGCGGGAATCCGACTGGGCGAGATGGTGCCGCAAGACATGATCGGCGTACGTTTTGGAGGCGACACCCGGTTCCTCGCGGTCGCGAGCCCCGCGTATCTGGCCCGAGCAGGATCCCCGAGCAGCCCAACCGACCTCCAACATTACGCCTGCATTCGTCACCGACTCGCAAGCGGAAAGCTCTACCGGTGGGAATTCGAGCGCCGAGGCCAGGAAGTGACGATTGACGCGCCCGGCGCACTGACGCTCAACAGCAACACGCTGATGGTCGAGGCTGCTGCGGGGGGGTTGGGTATCGCCTTCGTGACAGAACTCTCGGCGGCACACTACCTCGCCGATGGCCGCCTTACCGCAGTGCTGACAGACTGGTGTCCACCATTCCCAGGCCTCGTCCTTTATTATCCGGGTCGTCGTCAGGTATCAACAGCCCTCACTGCGTTTATCGATATCTTGCACCGCGAGCTTCCCGCCTGAAGGGAAGTGAATGCCGCAAGCGAGCACCGAACACAGCACGACGGCGAGCCAGCCAAGGTTGGGTTTGGCAGTCCAAAACCCACGGTCAGACTGGCGTCAGGACGTAACCGATGCCCCGCACAGCGCGTAGTGGGAGCGCTTCGCCAGATTCGGAAATCACCTTCCGGCGCAGCCGGTGGACCAGCATTTCAAGGCGATGCGGGTCGAAGTCGTGCAGGTCAAGCGTGAGCTGCGTCGTGATGGTCGCGCGGGTGACGGCTTCGCTCGCCGATGCGAAGAGCAGGTGCAGCAGCATGCGTTCGGCTTGGGTCAATGGCACCCTGCGCCCGCTTGGAGCGACCACGCACCAACCCTCAAGGTCCAACTGCCACCCGGTGGCAGCAGGTCGGGTCGGCGGGGCAGTGGTCTCCGCGATCCGTCGCAGGACGCTCCGTACAGTGGCGGCCAGCACGCCGATGTCGACCGGCTTGGTGATGTAGGCATCCGCGCCCAGGTCCAACCCGCGGGCCTGATCCTGGTCTGAACGCAGACGTCCCGTCAGCATGATGATGCCGGCGTTTGTCAGCGTCCGGAGGTTGCGCGCCAGAGTGAAGCCGTCCTCGTCAGGTAGACCGACGTCGAGGATATACATCGAGTAGTCCCGCGACAGCATGCTGCGGTAGGCCTCAATGGCACTACCGACCCCGACCGTGACGAAGCCGGCGTCATGCAGGCCGGGCCTCAGGATTTCGTCACGCAATTCGGCGTCGTCCTCCACCACGAGGATCACCTGTCTGTCGTCAACCACGTCGTTGTCCTCTTGTCCCCGGCATGCAGTGCCGCTGTCACCGCATTAGACTTGCCGTCCCGCATCCTGATGCGCCGCTCGCACCAGTTTCCGCTCTACTCATCCTACGCGGGATTGCGCGTGCCCCCGGCTCGAATGCCCGCTCTGTGATACCCGTCACTTGTATGTCGTGTGTGCAGGAATGCAGGAGGATCGGGCAACGGCCGGCCTGCTGTAGAGTCGCTCCCTCGGCTGCATCCGAGCATGACGAGGGGCGTTCATGAGTACTGTTCTGCCTGCACCAATTCGCTGGATAGGCAATCCATGGCGGGCGTTGTCGGGGTGGCTGTCGCGCGCGCCCATCGACGGTCTGGTCGACCGGCGCAATGCGCCCATGCTGCAGGTCTTGTTGCTGTTGCTGGCGTTCACGCCCCCGTTGATGTGGCTGTATCGCATCTTTGGCGCCGACACCCCATGGCGCCCAGGTGAGACCGCCAGCCTGGTCACCAGCATCGTCATCAGCGTCTTCGCCCTGTTCGATCTGTGGCTGGTACGGCGCGGCCGCTTCCAGGGTGCGGTGCGATTGCTGATGGTGGTGCTCGCGGTCGGGACACTGCTGGGTTACCTCGGCAGCGGATTCGGCGCCAGTCGCTACGAACAGCCGATCCAGGCCGTGTGGCTGATCATCGCCGGACTGGTGATCGGCCGGCGTGCGTTGTGGTTGATGTACGGCTGGATGGTGCTGGCGTTCGCCGTTGGCAGCGTGGTGGATTTCCGTGCCATGGACAACGGCGACGCCGCGTTGGTCGCGGCCGTTGATTGCATCATCGCCGCGTTGATCTTCCTGTTCATCGCGATCGTGGTCGACCGCACGGTGGCCGCACTGCGCGAGAGCCTGCAGGCGGCAACGCTGCGCGGGGATGAACTCACTAGCAGCAACGAGCGACTGCAAGCCGAGATCCTCGAGCGCGAGCGCATCCACGGACAATTGATTCACGCCCAGAAGGTCGAGGCGGTAGGTCGGCTGGCCAGCGGGTTGGCGCACGACTTCAACCACCTGCTCGGACTGATCATCGGGCATGCGGAGCGGGGCCGGCGCGACGATAGCGACCCCGAGTCGCAGAGGAAGGCATTGGCAGGAGTGGAGTCGGCTGCACGCCGTGCGACCGCGATCAGCCAGAAGCTGCTGAACTTCAGCAGACGCGATGTCGCGATGCCGGAAACCTTCGATGCCAGCCAGGCGCTGCGTGACATGCAGCCGATGCTGCGGCAACTGTTCGACCCGACGGTGGCGATCCGGATGGACGTGCCGGAGCAGTCGCTGCCGATCCGCTTCGACCACGCGCAGTTCGACCTGATGATCCTCAACATTGCGGCCAACGCCAACCAGGCGATGGCCGACGGCGGCACTTTCCACGTCGAGCTGCATCCGCCAGCGGCGAAGGATCGGCTGGCGCTCGGCCTGCGCGACACCGGCCATGGCATGGACGAAGCTACCCGTGCGCGCGTGTTCGAAGCCTTCTTCACCACTCGGCCGGTGGGGCAGGGCACCGGGCTGGGCCTGGCCGTCGCCCACGACCTCATTGTCGATGCCGGCGGCTGGATTGAGGTGGACAGCATGCCCGGGGAGGGCACCACGGTCCGGATTGAACTGCCGCTGGAAGCGTCCACCGTGCCATCGCTTGATGCGGATTTGAGCCGTGTACCCTGACGAGCCGTCCTTGCGACGGCGGCTGACGATGGTCCCCATGGGTGCTACACAGCCTAGAATGTAGCTCTCGGTTAACAAAAAACCTCCGGAAACTCCCGTAAGTGGCCGAGAACGTGACCCCTGACAATGAGGCTGAAAGCTTGATAGGTCGGGGAAGAGCCCGCTATGAGGCGTCGCTGCGTCTTTCCGTCGCCCCGATGATGGACTGGACCGATACCCATTGCCGGGTGTTCCATCGTCTGCTCGCGCCGCATGCGCGGCTGTACACCGAGATGGTCCACGCCAATGCGGTGATTCACGGCAGCAAGACCGAGGAGGGCCGTGCGCGATTGCTGGCGCTCGATCCGGTCGAGCATCCGGTCGCCCTGCAACTGGGCGGCAGCGAGCCGGCACTGCTGGCCCAGGCGGCGCGGATCGGGGCCGATATCGGCTTCGATGAGGTCAACCTCAATTGCGGCTGTCCCTCCGACCGCGTCCAGGCCGGACGGTTCGGCGCGTGCCTGATGCGTGAGCCGGCGCTGGTCGCCGCGTCGGTCGCGGCCATGGTTGACGCGTGCAGCGTGCCGGTGACGGTGAAGTGCCGGCTCGGGGTCGATGATGACCACGACTACGAGCGCTTCCGCGCCTTCATCGACGAGGTTGCCGCCGCGGGCTGCCGGATGTTCGTGGTGCATGCGCGCAATGCCTGGCTCAAGGGCCTGTCGCCAAAGGAGAACCGCGAGGTGCCGCCGCTGCGTTACGACTGGGCGTACCGGATCAAGCGCGAGCGGCCCGACCTGCAGGTGATCGTCAACGGCGGCATCAACGAGGCGACCGAGGCGGGCGCGCACCTGGACCACGTCGACGGCGTGATGCTCGGCCGCGCCGCGTATCACGATCCTTACCTGCTGCACCGGCTTGACGCCGACTGGTTTGGCGGTGAGGTGCGCCCGCGTGCCGAGCTGTTGCGCCAGTTCAGGCCCTACGTCGAGAGCCAGCTTGAGCGAGGCGTCTATCTCAAGCACATTACCCGCCACCTGCTTGGCCTGTTTGCCGGTCAACGCGGCGGTCGGGCGTTCCGCCAGGTGCTCAGCGAGGGCGCACACAAGCCCGGCGCCGACTGGGGGCTGGTCGGGCGCGCGCTGACGGTCACCGAGTCGTTCCAGTCCGATGCCGCCACGGCCTGACCCTTCCTCCATCGCCTGGGCCTGCAAGGGGGCGCTGCGCTGCTGCGTGGGCGAGATCTATTGACGATGGGCGTCAATGCCCGGCGATACTGAACGGGACCGGGATGTGAAGAAAAAGTTCAGACCGGATTCACCGCCTCGTCACGAGAATGCAAGGCCCTCATCCAGTTGGCTGCGCCTGTTGCGCGGCCCCGGAGCGTCATGTCCCGCCGCGTCGTCATCTTCGCCTCGTTGATTGCCTTCATTGCCACGGCGATGGCGGGCGGTGATGCGTTGGCGCAGCGTACCCGTGACAAGGCGCGCGAGTCGGACCGGGCGGGTATCGAGCGCGGTCAGGCCAGACCGACGCAACGTCGCAGCCACGACAACGAGCGCGTCGCAGACCAGCGCGCGTTGTCCGAGGCCGTGCGTCGGGTGGAACGACGGACCGACGGCGAGGTGATCAGCGCCGAGCGGGTGCCGTACGATGGGCGTGACATCAATCGCATCAAGATCGTCGACTCCAGCGGGCGCGTCCGCGTGTATGTTGATGATCCGCGCAATCACGCTGCGCAGGGCGATTGACTGCGTACACGCCACGACAACAACTGAACAGCCATCCTGCGTCGTAACCTCCCCTGTTCAGGGCAGCCGACAGCACCCAAGGAGTAACCATGCGAATCCTGCTGGTAGAAGATGAAGCGCCGTTGCGCGAAACCTTGGCCGCGCGCCTCAAGCGCGAAGGCTATGCGGTGGACGCCGCGCAGGACGGAGAGGAGGGCCTGTACATGGGCCGTGAGGTGCCGTTCGACCTGGGCATCATCGACCTTGGCCTGCCCAGGATGTCGGGGATGGAGTTGATCAAGGCGCTGCGCGACGAGGGCAAGAAATTTCCGGTATTGATCCTCACCGCTCGATCGAGCTGGCAGGACAAGGTCGAGGGGCTGAAGCAGGGCGCGGACGATTACCTGGTCAAGCCATTCCATGTAGAAGAGCTGCTGGCGCGCATCAACGCGCTGGTGCGCCGCGCCGCGGGCTGGAGCAAACCCACCCTTGAGTGTGGCCCGGTAAGCCTGGACCTGGCCGCGCAGACGGTAAGCGTGGACGAGGTCAATGTCGATCTCACCAGCTATGAATACAAGGTGCTGGAATACCTGATGATGCATGCCGGCGAGCTGGTCTCCAAGGCTGACCTGACCGAGCACATCTACCAGCAGGACTTCGATCGTGACTCCAATGTGCTGGAAGTCTTCATCGGGCGGCTGCGCAAGAAGCTTGATCCCGAAGGCAGCCTGAAACCGATCGAGACCGTGCGCGGTCGGGGTTACCGCTTCGCCATCCCGCGCAGCGGCGAATAACCGCGCACCGGCGGTCACCCGCGCACGATGAGTCGGACCCAGCCGCGTTCGCTGCAGGCACGCCAACTGTTGGCCGCCAGCCTGGGCCTGGTGGCCTTCCTCGCCCTGGCCGGTGTCGCGCTCGATCGCGCGTTCCTGGAAACGGCGGAAAGCAACCTGTACCAGCGCATGCGCAGTTATGCCCTGGCGTATGCCGACAGCGACTTTGCCCGTGACGGCACGTTCATCCCGCCTTACATGCCACCGGACCCGCGTTTCGAGCGTCCGGGCAGTGGCCTGTACGCGGAAGTGGTATTGCCCAATGGCAGATGGGACTCCTCGTCCTCGGTCGGTCCGGTATTGCCCGATGGGAACCTGCTGGATGCGCGCCGGGAGACCTTCGAAGGGCCGTTGCAGATCACCGAGATCAATGGGCAGCCCGGACAGGCGTATCGCTATGGGCGTGGCCTGATCTACGCCGGTGGCGATGACCCGCGCGCCGAGTTCCCTTACACGATCTATATCCTGGAAGACACCACCGCGTTGAGCCGCCAGGTGGAGGTGTTCCGCGAAGCCTTGTGGCGGTATCTCGGTGGGGCAGGCCTAGTCTTGTTGTTGCTGCAAGGGCTGGTCCTGCGTTGGAGCCTGCATCCGCTGCGACGGGTGATCGAGGAACTCAAGCGGGTCCAGCGCGGCGCGATGTCGCGCATGAGTGAGCGCCACCCGCGCGAGCTGGAGCCGCTGGCCGAGAGCATCAACGCCTTTATCGAAAGTGAGCGCGAGAACCTCGATCAGCAGCGAAATACCCTGGCCGATCTCGCCCACAGCCTCAAGACACCGCTGGCGGTGCTGCGTGCGCGGCTGGAAGACGACGCGCCGGAGACCGAGCTGCGCGAGGACGTACTCACTCAACTGCAACGGATGAACGACCTGGTCTCCTATCAGCTTGCTCGCGCCGCATCCGGTGGCCATGCGCTGTTCTCGGCGCCGTTGGACATCGAGCCGCACGCCGAGCAACTGGTGCGCAGCCTGGAAAAGGTCTACGCGCACAAAAGCGTGTTGTGCGAGTTCGACATCGCCGAGGGAGTCCAGTTCAACGGCGAGCCCGGCGACCTGATGGAGTTGCTGGGCAATCTGTTGGAGAACGCATTCAAATGGGCCGATTCACGTGTGTTGCTGACCGTCAAGGCCGGTGGGGATGCGCCCAATCGCCGCCCTGGGGTGGTGATTGCGGTGGAAGACGATGGGCCGGGGATTGCGCCGGAGCAGGTTGCGCTGGTTTTGCAGCGCGGCGTGCGCGGCGACGAGCGGGTGCAAGGCCACGGCATTGGCCTGGCCATCGTGCAGGACATCGTGCGTGCCTATCGCGGGACCCTGGACGTGGCTGAATCCGCAGAGCTCGGCGGCGCCCGTTTCGAGATCCAGTTGCCTCCCCGCTTGTAGGCAAGCATGCGGTAAGCCGGGATGCCGTAAACGGGTGCGCTGTGCCCCGGCGCTATCGCGCAAACGGCGACGGGCCATAGAACCGCACCAGGTGTGCGGCCACCGCCGGCATCGCACGCGCCAGGCTTGCCGGGTCGCTGAAGTGGTACTCGGTCGCCACCGCGAAGAATTCTTCCGGAGCCTGCGCCGCATAGGCATCGATCGCGGTCTCCCGGCCAGCGTCGACCTGGGCGACCAATGTGTCGAAAGCGGCCTGGAAATCGCGCGCCCACTCACGTTGCCAGCGACGCGGCAGCGGCGGGGTGCCGTCAAGCACGCCGTCGAGGACATCGATCTTGTGGGCGATCTCATGCGCCGCCACGCAGTAGCCGGCGCGCGGATCGGCGCAGTCCGCCATCACGTCCGCCCACGAGAGAATTACCGGACCGGCATCCCAGGCCTCGCCGATCAACTCGTCCTGCCATTGGTGCAAAACCCCGGCCGCGTCGATGTGGCTGCGCTCGACCCGGAACGCGTCCGGATACATGATCAGTTGCGACCAACCCTGCAGGCCTTGCTCGCCAAACTCGATCAATGGCAAGCAGCACAGCGTCGCCAGCAGGCAGCGATCCGCCGGGCCCAGTTGCAGCGTGTCAATGGGGGTGATGGTCTTGGTGCGCAGGAAGCGCGACGCCAGCTGCCGCAACCGTGCCTCGCGTGGGGCATCCAGTCCGGCCAGCCATGGCAATGCGGCGCGGGTTTCGCGCCACAAGGTCGGGTCAATCGGGTCGGCAGGGCGCCATAAGCGACGCAGCAAATTGCTCAAGGATCAACGAAACATGCCCGGCACGAAGCTGTGCAACCGGATCGACGGCGAACGGTTGGAGGGGGTCTCGGTCTGGATGCCGGGCTTGATCTTGATGGTCTCGCTGCGGGCTGGAGTGCTGAGATGCATGGCCGGAGCGATCTCATCGGAATGCTGGCTGATGCCGTCATCCGGGCAGCCACCACCGTCGGGCGAGCTCATCTTGACCTCGCGCGCAGCCACGGTCGAACTAATCAGAAGCAACAGTAAGCACAGGGCGATCCGCAACATCTTGGAAACCTCGGCGCAGCGGGATTCTGATCCCGTCGATCCCCGACTATAACGCGAAAACCCGTGGGGTGTAGCAGCATCATGTTGCATCGCAACATGACAACGGTGGGGTGCCCGTGAGCCGGCACTGGTGCGCGTTCGCGCATAATCGAGCCATGTCTCCTTCCGTCCGTTCCTGTCGCCGGCCATTCGCTGTGCGGCCAAATCGCCCGGCAGCGGTGGCGCGCTGATGGACGAGCGGGCGTTGTTGAAGCGGTTGATCCAGGGGCCGGTATCGGGCGATGCGCTGGCACGCGACGGCGGCCAGACCCGCGCCGCGGTCTGGAAGCGCATTGAGGCGTTGCGCCGGGCCGGGGTGGCGATCGATGCCAAGCCGGGCCGTGGTTACCAGCTGGTCGGGCCGTTGGACCTGCTCGATAGCGACGCCATCATCGCGGGGCTGTCGGCGCCGGTGCGCGCGCGAATGGCGTCGTTGGAGCTGGCCTGGACGCTGGATTCGACCAACAGCGAATTGCTGCGCCGACCGTGCGCGGAAGACGGCGGCGCCACCGTGTTGCTGGCCGAGCGCCAGACCGGGGGCCGAGGCCGCCGCGGGCGGGATTGGCATTCGCCACTTGCCGCCCACCTGTATCTGTCGTTGTCGCGCGGCTTCACCGGTGGCCTGGCACGGCTCGGCGGCCTCAGCCTGGCGGCGGGGATTGCCAGTGTCGATGCGCTGCATGGACTGGGCTTCCGTCAGGTTCGCCTGAAATGGCCCAACGACCTGGTCGTGGCGGGACCCGACGGAAGCCTGCGCAAACTGGGAGGGCTGCTGGTCGAGGGAGGTGGCGAACACGCCGGACCGGTGCGGGCGGTGATCGGGCTGGGGCTGAACGTGCGCATGCCCGACGGCGACGCGAGCCGGGTCGATCAGCCCTGGTGCGATCTGTCCGGGTTACAGCAATCACCTTCGCGAAACGCCGTGGCTTCCGCATTGGTGGCAGAACTGGTGACAACGTTGGACGCCTTCGACCGCAGCGGACTGGGGCCGTTGTTGCCGCGCTACGCCGCGATGGATGCACTGGCAGGCGAAGCCATCATCTTGCGCGGCGAAGGCTGCGAGCAGACCGGCACGGCGATCGGCTTGGCGGCGGACGGTGCGTTGCGCGTACGGCTGGACGATGGCAGCGAGAAGTCGTTCCATTCCGGTGACGTCAGCGTGCGCCGGATCGGCGCCGACTGATGGTGCCAACCCCGCACTCGCCGCGACGTTGGCTGTTCGACCTGGGCAACAGCCGGCTCAAGTGCGCGCCGATGGAAGACGACGGCAGTGCCGGTGAGGTCGTCGCGATCGATCATCGTAACGACAACCTGGTTGCCGAGCTGGAGCGGCGCCTGCCCTCGCACATACCGGTCGCCTACCTGGCCAGCGTCGCCTCCGACGAATTGCGGGTGACCCTGTTGCAGGCGCTGTCGCCGCGGTGTGGGCGGATATCGATCGCCCGCACCTCGCGCGGTCGGCATGGGCTTCGAGTGGCCTACGCGGATCCCTCGCGGTTGGGTGTGGACCGGTTCCTGGCCATGCTCGCCACGCATGCACGCGGTGATGGTGCGGCGTTGGTGTGCGCGGTCGGTACCGCCTTGACCATCGACCTGATGGATGCCGAGGGGCTGCATCGCGGGGGCCGCATTGCCGCCTCGCCGAGCTTGATGCGCGAGGCCCTGCATCGGCGCGCACGGCAGTTGCCGGAGACGGGCGGGAATTATATCGAGTTCGCCGACGACACCCTCGACGCGCTGGTTTCCGGTTGCGAGGGCGCGGCGTTGGGGCTGATCGAGCGCAGCCTGGCCATGGCCCGTGAACAGTTGGACGTCGCTCCCACCTTGTACCTGCACGGCGGCGGCGCGCCGGCATTGTTGCCACGACTGCCGCAGGCGCGTTGGGTGCCACGGCTGGTACTGGACGGGCTTGCCCACTGGGCGCGGGTCGAGGATCCCGCCTGACCTCGCGCTGCGGCAAGGGATCGATACAATCGGCGGATGCTGATTCGCGCACTTGCCGTCCTTCTGGTGGTCCTCAACCTTGGCGTCGCCCTGTGGTGGGCGCTGCGTGTGCCTGCGCCCGCCGACGCGCCTGTCATTGCGGCCGGTGTCGCCCGTTTGCAACTGGTGACGGAGACACGGGCCGATCCAGCGATTGTCCAGGTGCCCTCGTCCGCGTCAGCGCAGCAGGTCCCGGCCGAGCCCAGCCAATGCGTTCGCTTTGGGCCATTCGCCGATGCCGGGGCGGCCAGGCAGGCGCAGTTTCGCCTGCAACCGCAGCTGCTGCGTGCCCGGACCCGCAGCTTGTCCGCGGGCACTCCACGCAGCTGGCAGGTGCTGCTGCCCCCATTGCCGAGCCGGGATGAAGCGCAGGACACCGCCAAGCGTGTGCTCGCCGCCGGCTTCAAGGACTACTACGTGATCGGTGACGGTGGCCAGGCCAATGCCATCTCGCTGGGATTGTTCGGCGGCGAGTCTTCGGCGCGCCAGCACGCCGCCAGGGTGGTCGCCGCCGGGTTTGCCGCGCGCGTCATCCCCATCGGCGCGGGACCGGCTGAGCACTGGCTGGACGCAGGCGCCGGGGAAGCATTTGACCCCGTCGACGCACAGGCAGTGATCGACGCCCCCCGCGTCGAGCCGATCGACTGCGAGGTGTTTGATGCCGACCTGCCGGCCGTATCGTCGGCCACGGATCAACCGACCCCGCCGCCGCGTTAGAATGACCGATTCGCCGGCTTAGCTCAGTTGGTAGAGCAACCGCCTTGTAAGCGGTAGGTCGTCAGTTCGACTCTGACAGCCGGCACCAAGTTCTGGAGGCACCATGAACCGTACCTATCGACCCGTCTCGATCATTGGCGCGCCCACGGACGTCGGGGCAGGGGACCGGGGGGCCCGGTTGGGGCCGGAGGCGCTGAGGATTGCCGGGATCGGCGAGGCACTGACGGCGCGCGGGATCGACGTGCTCGACCGCGGCAACCTGGAAGGCCCGCGCAACCCGTGGCAGGGGCCGGTCAATGGTTACCGCCACCTGCCTGAAGTCACCGAATGGAACCGGCTGGTAATGGAGGCGGTGCATGCCGAACTTGCCGCTGGCCGGATGCCGATCATGCTGGGCGGTGATCACGTCCTGGGCCTGGGCTCGGTGACGGCGGTCGCCCGTCATTGCCGCGAGACCGGCAAGACCTTGCGCCTGCTCTGGCTTGACGCCCATGCCGACTTCAATACCAGCGATGTCACTCCCACCGGCAACACCCATGGCATGCCGGTGTCCTGCCTGTGTGGGTTGGGCCCGCGCGAGTTGACCCACCTGGGGGGCGATGCGCCGGCGATCCAGCCGTCGATGGTTCGCCAGATTGGGATCCGCTCCGTTGACGAAGGCGAGAAGCAACTGGTCAAGAAGCATGGCCTGGACGTCTACGACATGCGTTACATCGATGAGGTCGGGATGAAGCAGGTCATGGAAGAGGCGCTGGACGGGATGGACGACAACACCCACCTGCACGTCAGCTTCGATGTCGACTTCCTGGATCCCAGCGTCGCGCCTGGCGTGGGCACCACCGTGCCGGGTGGCCCGACCTACCGCGAGGCGCAACTGGTGATGGAGATGATTGCCGACAGTGGGCGCATGGCGTCGCTGGATATCGTGGAACTCAACCCGATCCTGGACCGGGACAACATGACCGCGCTGGTCGCCGTCGACCTGGTGGAAAGCCTGTTTGGCAAATCCACCCTGATGCGCGGCTGAGCGAGCGCGGCCCGGGTTTTCTGAACGGTTACCGCAGCGGCCGCTGTTGGATTGGTCGCCGACCCCTTGCGGTGCACGCAGGCTTCACATGCCTTCGCGATGATGGTTTCACGGCTGCAGACAACGAGCGCGGCCCAATGTGTAACTGGATCATCTGTCCCGAGGAGAAACCCATGAAGCGATTGATTGCATTGATGTTGTTGTCCCTGTTTTCGATGGGCACCCTGACCGCCTGCCACACGATGGCCGGTGTGGGTGAAGACGTGCAGAAGGCCGGTGATGCAATTGAAGATGAGGCGGAAGGTCACATCGATTGCGATACCTCGACAGAGTGCTGATCGGTCGATTCGATTAGCAGGTTCGCTGCAAAAAGCCGGAGCAATCCGGCTTTTTGCATTTGCGGCAACGGGAGTTTTCACCGACGCCTGCGCTCGTCATCAGCAGATAACGCAACCGTGACGCGGCTTGAACGGGCCGACGACAATACTGGCGTCGCAGTGCTACGGCACTGTCAGCTCTTCCCTTCCCCCAAAAAGCGAGGACAACATCCATGAACAAGGACATCATCTCCGGCAAGTGGACCCAGCTCAAAGGCAAGGCGCAAGCCAAATGGGGCGACCTGACCGACGACGTTTTCGATGTCGCCGAAGGTAACGCCGACTACCTGTCGGGCAAGTTGCAGGAGAAATACGGTTACGACCGCGAACGTGCGGACCAGGAAGTGAAGGACTTCAGCCAGACCCTGGGCTGATCAGACAAGGGCCACGGGGCAACGAGGGTCGTGGTAACTACAGACGGGCCGGGAAACCGGCCCGTTTTCGTTGCGTCGCTCTACGTGGGCGCGAGTGGCCGTCGGTAAAAACCCGCTGCGGGTAAACTGGTCGGCCGTACTCCCAGTCGACTCACCATGCAGCACTCCCGCGTCCTCACCGGCATCACCACTTCTGGCACGCCGCACCTGGGCAACTACGTTGGCGCGATCCGCCCCGCCGTTGCTGCCAGCCGTATCGTCGGGGTGGAAAGCTTCTACTTCCTCGCCGATTACCATGCCCTGATCAAGGTGCAGGATCCGGCGCGGGTGCAGCGTTCAACCCTGGAGATCGCCGCGACCTGGCTGGCGTGTGGCCTGGAGCCGGACAAGGTCTGGTTCTACCGGCAATCCGACGTGCCCGAAACCACCGAGTTGACCTGGCTGCTGACCTGCGTTGCCGGCAAGGGGCTGCTCAACCGTGCCCACGCCTACAAGGCATCGGTCGACAAGAACCGCGAGACCGATGAGGACGACGATGCCGGGATCACCGCCGGCTTGTTCATGTACCCGGTGCTGATGGCGGCCGATATCCTGCTGTTCAACGCGCACAAGGTGCCGGTCGGCCGCGACCAGATCCAGCACATCGAGATGGCGCGCGACATCGGCCAGCGGTTCAACCATCTATATGGCGCGCCGATGGGTCGCGAGTATTTCACCTTGCCCGAGGCGCAGATCGAGGAGCAGGTAGCGACCCTGCCCGGCCTCGATGGTCGCAAGATGAGCAAGAGCTACGACAACACGATTCCGTTGTTCACTCCGCGTGCGCAATTGAAGAAGCTGATCTATTCGATCGTCACTGACTCGCGCGCACCCGGCGAGCCCAAGGATGCCGACGGCTCCAACGTGTTCCAGCTTTACCAGGCGTTCGCCTCCCCGGCGGAGACCGAGGCGATGCGCCAGGCGTTTGTCGACGGCATCGCCTGGGGCGAGGCCAAGCAGGCGCTATTCGAGCGTATCGATGCCGAGGTGGCGCCGCTGCGTGAGAAGTACGAAACGCTGATGGCGAAGCCGGCGGAGATCGAGGCGATCCTGCGCGATGGAGCGGCGCGCCTGCGAGTGGAGCGCGCCGCACCGGCACTGGCAACCCTGCGCGAGGCGGTCGGTTTGCGTGACCTGTCAAAGGCGTCTGCCGAAGCCGTCGGCAAGCTTGCCGTGAAGGGCGTGCTGCCGTCGCTCAAGCAGTATCGCGAAGGCGATGGCAGGTTTTATTTCAAGCTGGTCGATGGCGACCGCGTGCTGCTGCAAAGCGCGGGCTTTGATTCGCCGAAGGACGCCGGGCAGCGCATTGCTGCGCTCAAGCGCGAAGGTTTCGGGGGGGGCGATGCAACGCTGATGCTGGTCGATGGCGTGAGCGCCGACGAGGTCAGGGCGTCGCTCGGTCAGCTCGCCGCGGCCGAGGCCGACAAGGTCGCTGCAAGGAGCACCTGAGAGTGCCGGCCGTTATCCCCGCCGAAGCGGAGATAACGGCGTGGCGGTTTGAAACTCCGCGGTGTCGCGTGCCTCAGTTCGGCGCCGACAGGTCGTCCAGCAGTGCCTTCAGGAACCGCGCCGCTTCGCCGCCGGTGGCCGCGCGGTGATCGAAGGTCAGCGAGATCGGCATCCGGCGATGAACCTCGATGCCACCCATCACTGCGACCACGTCATGGGAGAGCTTGCCGGCACCGACGATGGCGACGGTCGGCGGCACCACCACCGGCGTCGCGTAGCGGCCGGCGAACATGCCGAAGTTGGACAGCGAGATGGTGTAGCCGGACAGTTCGCTGGCCGGGATCGAGCGATCCTCGACCTGCGCGCGCAGGCGCTTGATGGCGCCACGTACGCCGGTCGCATCGAGCATGTCGGCATTGCGCAACGCCGGCACGAACAAGCCGTCGTCGGTGTCCACGGCGATGCCGATATCGACATGCGGGTGCATCGTGCGCACCAGCTTGTCGCCGTCGAACCAGGCATTGAGCGCCGGCACTGCCTTGCAGGCCGCAACGATCGAGCGGATCAGACGCGCGGTGATGTCCTGTTTGCCGATCCAGGCGTGCAGGTCGGCGTCGTCGACCAGCGTGGTGGGCACCACCTTGGCGTGGGCGTCGGCCATGACCCGGGCCATGTTGCGGCGCACGCCCTTGAGCTGCTCGGGCTGGCCACTGGCGGGCACGCCTGGCGGCTGGGTACGCATCGGCTTGCCGGCCTGCGACAGGGTGCTGCGTTGCGCCGGTACGGGGGACGGTGCCGGCGCGCGATCGGCGGCACGCGCCACCGGAGCGGAGCCGAGCTTGGCCGAGCCATCCGCGGCCGCCTGCTTGACGTCGCCCATGGTGATCACGTCATCGGCGCCGGTGGCGGTGACTTGTGACAGGTCGACCTTGAGCTTGCGCGCCAGCGCGCGAACCGCCGGCATCGCCTTGACCCCGCCAGCGTTGCTGGCCTGCTCGCTACGGACCGTGTCGGAGGATTGCATCGCACCGACCACGGTACCGCTGTCCTTGCGCGGCTCGCCCTTGGGTGCCTCGCCGTTCTCCTCGATGGCGCCGCCTTCGTCGGAGGCCACGACCTTGTTGTCCGGCGCCGGGTCCGGGCTGCCGACACTGGTGTCGGGTTGCGCACCACCGTGGCCATGGCCGGTGTCCTGGCCCGCCGCGCGCTGTGGCATCGAGGGGTCGACTTCGAACTGCGCCAGCATCGCGCCGGTGATGATCACGTCGCCAGCCGCGCCGGCCAGCTTCAGCACCTTGCCGGAGACCGGCGAGGGCACCTCGACGATTGCCTTGGCGGTCTCCATCGACACCAGGGCGTCATCCAGACGGATCGTGTCGCCGACCTTGACCGACCATTCCACGATGGTGGCGTCAGGCAGGCCTTCACCGAGGTCTGGCAGGTAGAACGTGTTCTGTGCGGTCATGAGCATTAGTCTTCGTCAAGAATGATCGTCATTCCCGCGGACGCGGGAATCCAGTGCCTCGTTTGCCTCAGCCGGCGGCCATTGCGCGCTTCGCCGCCTCGACCACGCGAGCAACGCTGGGCAGGTATTTCATCTCCAGCCGGAACAGCGGGATGTGGGTGTCGTAGCCGGTGACGCGCTCGACCGGCGCGACCAGGTCGTACATCGACTCCTCGGCCAGGCGGGCGGCGATCTCGGCACCAAAACCGGCGGTCTTCGGGGCCTCGTGCACGATCACACAACGGCCGGTCTTGCTGACCGACTCGGCAATCGTGGCGAAGTCCAGCGGACGCAGCGTGGCCACATCGATGACCTCGGCGCTGATGCCTTCCTCGGCCAGCTTGTCGGCGGCCTCCAGGGCCTCCTTGACCTGCGCGCCCCAGGTCACCAGGGTCACGTCGGTGCCGTCACGCAGCACGTAGCACACGTCCAGCGGCAGCGCCTCGCCGTCGTCGGGCACCAGCTCCTTGTACTGCCGGTAGATGCGCTTGGGCTCGAAGAAGATCACCGGATCGGGTTCGCGGATCGCCGCCAGCAACATGCCGTAGGCGCGCTGCGGCGAGGACGGCATGACCACGCGCAGGCCGGGCACGTTGGTGAAGATCGACTCGTTCGCCTCGCTGTGGTGCTCCGGCGCGCGGATGCCGCCACCCCACGGCACCCGCAGCACCATCGGGCAGGTCAGCCGGCCGCGGGTGCGGTAGCGCATGCGCGCGGCGTGGCAGACGATGAAGTCGACCATCGGGTACATGAAGCCGTCGAACTGGGCCTCGGCCACCGGCTTCATGCCCTGGCTGGCCATGCCGACGGTGAGGCCGGCAATGGTGGTCTCGTCCAGCGGCGTGTCGATGATCCGCTCGGAGCCGAACTGCGCGTGCAGGCCGGCAGTGGCGCGGAACACGCCGCCGTTGACACCGACGTCCTCGCCCAGCACCACGACGGCGTCGTCGGCGCGGATCTCGTAGGCCAGCGCCTGGGTGATCGCCTCGATCAGGGTGATGGCGACAGCGGCCTTGGGCGTTTCGGCGGCCTTGCTGGCCGGTTTGGTGGTGGTGCTCATGCGCGGCCCTCCCGGTCGATGGCTTGTTGGCGTTGTTCCAGCAGGTCGGCCGGTGGATCGGCGTAGAGATAATCGAACATCGCTTCCACCGGCTGTACCGGGGTCTCCAGATAGGCGTTGATCTCGATGTCGACCAGGCGGCCGCACTCCTCGATCCAAGCGGTTTCCTCGGCCTCCGACCACAGGCCCTGGTCGGTGAGGTAGGTCCGCAGGCGCAGCATCGGCTCGCGGGTCCAGCCGGCCTTGACCTCGGCGTCGTCGCGGTAGCGGGTCGCATCGTCGGCGGTGGTGTGGTCGTGCAGGCGGTAGGTCATGAACTCGATCACGCTGCCGCCGCCACCGCTGCGGGCGCGCTCGGTGGCCCGGCGCATGGCTTCCAGCACCGCGATCAGATCGTTGCCGTCCACCTGCAGGCAATGCAGGCCGCCGGCAATGCCCTTCTGGGCCAGCGTCTCCGCGCCGGTCTGGGAGCTGCGAGGCACCGAGATCGCCCAGCCGTTGTTGATCACGCACAACACCAGCGGCGACTTGAAAGCACCGGCCGAGTTCAACGCGGCGTAGAAATCGGTCTTCGACGAGCCACCATCGCCGCAGCAGGCCACCGCGACGCGGTCGAGCTTGCGCAGCTTGAACGACAGCGCCGCGCCGGCCGCCATCAGGCATTGGGTCGAGATCGGCACGCACCACGGATAGTCGTGCGGGGCGTGGGCAAAATCATTGCCGCGCTCATCGCCACCCCAGTACAGCAACACTTCGCGCGGCTGTACGCCGCGCATGAACTGCGCGCCGTACTCGCGGTAGCTGGGAGCGAAAACGTCTTCAGGGCGCATCGAGGCGCCGATGCCGACGTGGGTGGCTTCATGGCCAAGGCTTGCGGCGTAGGTGCCCAGCTTGCCGGTCCGCTGCAGCTTGATGGACTTGCTGTCGAAGGTGCGCACGAACAGCATCTGCTTGAACAATGGCAGCAGCGCCTTGGGGTCGCGAAACGCCTCTGGCAACTCACCGACCGGCTTGCCGTCCTCGCCAAGGTATTGCAGGTACTCGATTTCAAATGTCGCAGCGACCGTCATTACGATGTTTCCCGGGACCATACGAAGGGCGCCAATCATACCCGGCCCGGTGAAAAAAGCCGTTGTGTGGTGCGGCAAGCGGGGTCAGGGCGTGGCAGTTGGGGCAGGCCCATGCGCTACCCTTGCCGTCCACCTGAGGAGCATGCGATGAGCGCGGACAAGAACGAGCGCCAGCTGGAAACCGGCATCCATACCGATTTGTCGGGACGGATGAGTTATGCGGGATACCTGCACCTGGACCGGCTGTTGGATGCACAGCATCCGTTGTCCAGTCCGGCCGAACATGACGAGCTGTTGTTCATCGTCCAGCACCAGGTCTCCGAGCTGTGGATGAAGTTGATGATCCACGAGCTCAAGGCCGCCGCCGGGCACCTGCGCGACGATAAAGTGGGCGCTTGCCAGAAGGCGTTGGCGCGGTGCAAGAAGGTGCTCCATCAGCTGACCGAGATGTGGTCGGTACTGGAAACGCTGACGCCATCGGATTACATGCGGTTCCGCGACATCCTGGGGCCGTCGTCGGGTTTCCAGTCGCTGCAGTACCGCCAGATCGAGTTCCTGCTGGGCAACAAGAATGCCGCGATGCTGAAGGTGTTCGCGCACGATCCGGAGGCGGAGGCGAACTTGCGTGAGGTGCTGGAAAACCCCGGGCTGTATGACGAAGCGCTGAGCTATCTGAGCCGCCATGGCCATGCCGTGCCGGCGCATTTGTTGCAACGTGACTGGTCGCTGGCGCATGTGTCCGATCCCGGGCTGATCCCGGTGTTCGCGCGCATCTACGAGGATTCGGCGACCCATTGGCAGGCCTACCACCTGTGCGAGGACCTGGTAGACCTGGAAAGCCAGTTCCAGCTGTGGCGGTTCCGGCACATGAGCACGGTGTTGCGGATCATCGGCTTCAAGCGCGGTACCGGAGGGTCGTCGGGTGTGGGCTTCCTCAAGCAGGCGCTGGAGTTGACGTTCTTCCCCGAGCTGTTCGAGGTTCGCACCACCATTGGCACCAAACCGGGCAGCGCGCCCGCCGCGGCCGGCCCGTAACCGGATCACATCGGACACATGTCCCCGACGAATTGTTGCATTGCATCATGACCCCGTTCATTTGACGGACACGCAGGGAACCGGTTACACCTACGCGCTTCCGCCCGGTGCGAGTGCCGGGTGGTCCGCTCCGTACTGCGTGCCGTGAAGCGGCCAGTGCAAGTCCAGACAGACGGCCCGCAAGGCAGTCGACCACCGTTTCAGGAGTAGCAAAACCAGTGGCCAGCAATCCAGCACCGTTCGGGGAAGGCAAGACCTTCCTGGGCCATCCGCGCGGTCTTTTCGTACTGTTCTTCGCCGAGATGTGGGAGCGCTTCTCCTACTACGGCATGCGCGCGATCCTGATCTTCTATTTGCTGCAGCACTGGCTGTTCGCGGAAGAAAAGGCGTACATCATCTACGGCGCGTACACCGCGCTGGTCTACATCACCCCGGTGGTGGGCGGTTACATCGCCGATCGCTGGCTCGGGCAGCGCAAGGCGGTACAGTTCGGCGCCATCCTGCTGGTGATCGGCCACGGACTGATGGCGTTCGAAGGGCCCGGACCGGCAAGCGGCCTGGGTGCGGCGGAGATGCAGGGTTCGGCCTACATCGAGGTGTTCTGGCTGGCACTGGCCTTCATCATCATGGGCGTCGGCTTCCTGAAGGCGAATATTTCGGTGATCGTGGGTCAGTTGTACGGCCAGGGCGATCCGCGTCGCGACCCGGCGTTCACGATCTTCTACATGGGCATCAACCTCGGCGCGGCCCTGGGTTCGTTGCTGGTTGCCTACCTGGGACAGACCTACGGCTGGGGTTGGGGCTTCGGCGCCGCTGGTGTCGGCATGCTCCTCGGCTTGATCGTGTTCGTCTGGGGGCGGCCGCACTTGCTCGGTCACGGTGAAGCGCCCGACACCGACGCGCTCAAGCGCCCGGTGCTGGGTGTTCCCCTGGAGTGGATGGTCTACGTGTCTGGCCTGGTCGGAGTGGTGATCGTCTGGGCGCTGGTCCAGTACCAGTCCGTCGTCGGTGGGCTGTTGGGCCTTACGGGCGCGGCCGTGGTGGCATGGTTTCTGTACAACGCGGTGTTCAAGCTGGACAAGATCGATCGCGACCGGATTCTCGCGGCGCTGTTCCTGATCGCGCTGCAACCGCTGTTCTGGGCGCTGTTCGAGCAAGCCGGTTCCTCGCTGAACGTCTATACCGATGAAAACGTCAACCGGGAGCTGTTCGGGTGGACCGTGCCATCGGGCATGTTCCAGTCGCTCAACGCGATCTACATCATCCTGCTGGCACCGATGTTCGCCTGGCTGTGGCTATCGCTGGCAAGGCGTGGTCTGGAACCATCGACGCCGGCCAAGTTCGGCCTTGGCCTGATTCAGCTCGGCGCCGGGTTCCTGGTGCTCGTGGCCGGCGTGGTGGCGACCGGGACCGGCAATCCGACCCCGGTGATCTTCATCTTCCTGATCTACCTGCTGCACACGATGGGTGAGTTGTGCCTGTCGCCGGTGGGTTTGTCGGCCATGACCAAGCTGGCGCCGGCCAGCATGGTGAGCCTGATGATGGGTACGTGGTTCCTGGCCAGCGCGGCAGGCAACTTCATCGCCGGGTTGATTGCCCAGGCGACCAGTGGCAGTGCGGCCGGCGCCATCGAGGGAGCGACGCCGGTGATGGACGTGTATGGCCGGATTGGTTGGATCGCGATCGGTGTCGGTGTCGTGGTGATCCTGATCTCGCCATTCATCAAACGCCTGATGCATGAAGACGTCAAAGACCACCACAACCAGGAGTTGGCCGGTCAGAGCGAAATCGGCGAGCCGGCAGCGGCCGGTACCCGTCCGGACAAGGAACTCAGGTAACACCAGTCCGGTCTGAGCGCGGCCGGTGAATCGGCCGCGCAATCAAAAAGAAAACGGCGACCTCGGTCGCCGTTTCTGTTGATGCCTGCTAGTCATCCCGCTCTTGCCCGTCATCCCGCTCTTGCTCGTCATCCCCGCGAAGGCGGGGATCCATGGACGTGGACCCGTGAAAAGCAACGTCCCTAGGCTCCCGCCTTCGCGGGAGTGACGGTGCTCTGAGATGACGTCCCCAGGCTCCCGCCTTCGACCGCAGGAAGTCCAGTCGGACGCGGGAGTGACGACACTTGCTCAGACATCAGACGTTCCCTGCGACTGCGCCGCAGCGACGTCGATCTCCATCTCGTCCAGGCGATCCAGCCACTGGAACAACTGCTTGCGTTGTGCCGGGTCCATGCCGCCGAACAGGCGTTGCTCGAACTCCAGTGCCATCGGGGCCACCTCGTCGTAAACCCGATAGCCGGCCGCGCTCAGGCGCAGTATCGAGCGCCGACGGTCGTTCTCGTGCAGCGTCCGCTCCAGCCAGTCGGCCTCGATCAGTCGCGCTACCGCCCGGCTGACGGCGACCTTGTCCATCGCGGTGCGCTGGGTGACCTGGTTGGCCGACAGGTCCGGGTACCTTCCCAGCACCGCCATGACCCGCCATTCGGTCATCGCCAGCGAAAACCGGTCTGCATACAGTTGTGCGATTGCCGTGCTGAGCCGGTTGGACAACACCGACAGCCGGTAGGGGAGGAAATGCTCCAGATCGAGTTGTGCATGATCCAGTTGTGGATGACCGCGTTGTGCGGGGCCCGGCTGGTCGCTGTTCATGTTGCACTGCGCCTTGCTTATGGTTTCATATGAAACTATAACTCCAAGTAGCGAGTCTGATGCAAAGCCCGCACATTCCGATGCGCGAGGCGTCCCGATATCCGGTCAATAGTCCGGCCAACGTAATTCCAGGAGTCCCCCATGAGCGCCCAGCCCAACCTTGGCATGCAAGTCACCACGTTCGAAAACCCGCTTGGCATCGACGGCTTCGAGTTCGTCGAGTTCGCCGCGCCCCAAGGTCAGGGCGAGCAGCTGCATGAGTACTTCCGCAAGATGGGCTTCACCGCGGTGATGCACCACAAGACCCGTCCGATCACGCTGTACCGCCAGGGCGGGGTGAACTTCCTGGTCAACGACGACCCCGACAGCTTCGCGGCCGATTTCGCCAAGGCCCACGGCCCGTGCGCGACCGGTTTTGCGATCCGCTTCAAGCAACCGGCCGACAAGGTCTGCCAGACCGTGCTCGGCAATGGAGGCGAGGCGGTGACGGACAAGGCCGACACCAAGGCAGTGGACGCGCCGGTGGTGAAGGGCATCGGCGATTGCATGCTGTACCTGGTCGATCGCTATGGCGACAAGGGCAGCGTCTATGAGGACTTCCTGCCGGTGCAGGGCGCCGACCAGGACCCGAAGGGGTTCGGCCTGACCTTCATCGACCACCTGACCCACAACCTGTACTTCGGCAACATGGCCAAATGGTCGGAGTACTACGAGAAGCTGTTCAACTTCCGCGAGATCAAGTACTTCGACATCAAGGGCGCCAAGACCGGTCTGGTGTCCAAGGCGATGACGGCGCCGGACGGCGTGGTGCGCATCCCGCTCAACGAGTCCAACGATCCCAAGAGCCAGATCAACGAGTACCTGGACGCCTACAAGGGCGAGGGCATCCAGCACATCGCCTGCTTCACCGACGACATCTACGGGACCGTCGAGGCGATGCGCGCGGCGGGGATCGAGTTCCTCGACACCCCGGACACCTATTTCGATGTGATCGACCAGCGCGTTCCGAACCACGGCGAGGACGTGCCGCGCCTGCAGAGGAACAAGATCCTGCTCGACGCCGACCTGGAAACCAAGAAGCGCCTGCTGCTGCAGATCTTCACCACCAATGCGATCGGCCCGATCTTCTTCGAGATCATCCAGCGCAAGGGCAACGAAGGTTTCGGCGAAGGCAACTTCCAGGCGCTGTTCGAGAGCATCGAGCGCGACCAGATCAAGCGCGGCGTGCTGTAGATCGGCGTGCTGTAAACCGTACGGTAAAACAAGGGTCGCAATTCGCCATGAAGTCGAACGGTTATCAATCGGGGTTTGGCAACGAGTTCGCGACCGAGGCGGTGGCGGGGTCGCTGCCGGTCGGTCGCAATTCGCCGCAGAAGGTCGCCCATGGCCTGTACGCCGAGCAGTTGTCCGGCACCGCGTTCACGGCACCGCGCCACGTCAACCGCCGCAGCTGGCTGTACCGGATTCGCCCGGCGGCGATGCACGGGCCGTTCTCGCTGCATGAGCAGCCGCGGCTGCACAGTGACTTCCAGTCCGGACCGGTCACCCCGGACCAGTTGCGTTGGGATCCATTGCCACTGCCCGAGCAAGCCACCGACTTTGTCGATGGCTTGTTCACGGTGGCCGGCAACGGGTCGCCCAGCGCCCAGACCGGCATCGGCATCCATCTGTACGCCGCCAACCGGTCGATGCAGGGGCGGTTTTTCTACGATGCCGATGGCGAACTGCTGATCGTCCCGCAGCTCGGCCGGCTGCGCATCGCCACCGAGTTGGGGGTGCTGGAGGTCGAGCCGCAGGAGATCGCGGTGATTCCGCGCGGGCTGCGGTTCCGGGTCGAGTTGCTCGATCCGCAGGCGCGCGGCTACGTGTGCGAGAACTTCGGCGCGCTGCTGCAGTTGCCCGACCTGGGCCCGATCGGCAGCAATGGGCTGGCGAATCCGCGTGACTTCCTGACCCCGAACGCGGCCTTCGAGGATATCGATGCCCCGGCCGATGCGCCGTTCGAGCTGATCGGCAAGTTCCAGGGCCACCTGTGGCGTGCGGATATCGACCACTCGCCGCTGGATGTGGTCGGCTGGCACGGCAACTATGCGCCGTACAAATACGACCTGCGCCGGTTCAACGCGATCGGCTCGATCAGTTTCGACCACCCCGACCCGAGCATCTTCCTGGTGTTGCATTCGCCCAGCGACACGCCCGGCACCAGCAACATCGATTTCGCGATCTTCCCGCCGCGCTGGCTGGTGGCCCAGGACACGTTCCGGCCGCCGTGGTTCCATCGCAACATTGCCAGCGAGTTCATGGGGCTGCTGCACGGCGCCTACGATGCGAAGGCGGAGGGTTTCGCACCCGGGGGATGCTCGCTGCACAACTCGATGACCGGCCACGGTCCCGATGCGGCAACCTTTGACAAGGCGAGTGGTGCCGAGCTGGACAAACCCGATGTGATTACCGACACGATGGCATTCATGTTTGAGACCCGTGCGGTGATCCGGCCCACCAGCCAGGCATTGGCGGTGCCGCATCGCCAACGCGACTATCAGGCCTGTTGGTCCGGCCTGCAGAAGCACTTCGATCCTGGTTGAGTCCGGCACGTCGAATACGGGCCGGATCGGCATTCGTCGCGATACACCGGCAAGCGCGCGCGCATCGCTTCGCGCCGCATTCACGCCGCCTCGGTAGCCTGCCTTCATCACTGGACGTGGAGTTGTTGATGAAGCCTGGCCTGCCAAAGTCGACCGTACTGTCGCTCGCCCTCGCATTTGCGGTCGCCTTGACCATGGCCGGCTGCAGCGCCGACCGCGATGATGATCCCGGTTTCGCGGACGCGACGACGTCGCCTGCCGACCAGACGGCGGTACTGGATCAGCCCGGCGAGGACATTCCGCCGGCGACCGCGCCGCCCGGCAGCGTGATGCCCGGTGAACTGCCCTCGGCGGCCGAGCCGGCGTCCGGCAAGGCGCGCTTCGACGGCTACGCCAATGTCGATTTCGGCATGGATGCCGAGCAGGTCAAGCAGCTGTGGGACGGCGAGCTGAACGGCAATGCGGCCGAGGGCGAGTCGTGTTTCCACCTCAACCCGGTCGGCCAGCCGAGCATTGCCTATTTCGCGCTGATGTTCGTGGATGGGCGGTTTGCGCGCTATTCGGTCGCCAACGACGAGATGGTGGCGCCCGGTGGAGGCCAGAGCGGAATGGACCGCGAGCAGATCGAAGAACGCTATTCCGGCGAGATCGAGCAGACCCCGCACAAGTATGTTCCGGGTGGCCACTATCTGCGGATCAAAAATCCCGAAGGTGGCGACGGCGTGCTGATATTCGAAACCGATGCCGATAGCACCGTCACCGAGTGGCGGGTCGGCGTCCCGCCTGCGGTCGACTACGTCGAGGGTTGCGCCTAGCGGGGCGTCCCGCTAGTTTTCTGACTCGTCATTCCCGTTTTTCTGACTCGTCATTCCCGCGTCCGACTGGACTTCCTACGGTCGTAGGCGGGAACCCATGGACGTTAACCCGCTGAATGCAAAGTCCATGGATCCCCGCCTGCGCGGGGATGACGGATGAAAGTTTTTTGCGGGGCGCCACACTAACGACGCTTAGCACCGGGGGCGTTTGACCGACCGCAGCAGCCCGGACGCTTCGGCAGGCGGACGTCAGGATAGAATCAGGAATCATTGACCACGGGGATCACCGGGATGCTGGAAACCGTCGGCTTGTTCGTAGCGGGACTGGTGCTGCTCGGTCTGGGCGGCGACTCGATCGTCAAGGGTGCTTCCGGACTGGCGCGCCATTGGGGGTTGTCGCCCTTCGTGGCCGGGTTGATGCTGGTGGCGTTCGGCACCTCGCTGCCGGAACTGGCGGTCAACCTGCAGGCGATCGCCAACGGCCAGCCCGGACTTGCGCTGGGCAACGCGGTGGGCAGCAACATCGTCAACTTCGGCCTGACCCTGGGCGCGGCCGCGTTGGCGGCACCGTTGCTGGTCCAGTGGCGGGCGCTGTCGCCGCTGTTGCTGTGCCTGATCATCGGCACACTGCTGACCATCGTGCTGGGCTGGGATGGCCGCCTGGGGCGGATCGATGGCCTGGTCCTGCTGGCCGCGTTCGTGGCCACGGTGGCGTTTGCGCTGGCGCGATCCCGAGGGGAATCGGCACAGTTGCGCGAGCGCATCGAGGCCTTCACCCGCACCGGTAGCGATCTTGGCCTGAACCTGCTTCGCTTCGGCATCGCCGCCGCGCTGCTGTACTTCGGCTCGCGCTGGGTGGTCGCCAGCGCGCCGGCAATCGGCGCCGAGCTGGGCATGCTGCCGCTGATGACGGGTTTGCTGCCGGTGGCGATCGGCACCGCGCTGCCCGAGGTCGCCGCGGCCGTGATGGCCGCGCGCCGGGGACAGGGCGACATGGTGGTCGGCCACGTGATCGGGTCCAGCCTGTTCAACCTGTTGCTGATCGTGGGCGGAATGGCGGCGTGGAGCACGTTGGCATTGCCGGGCTCGTTCGTGCGCTTCGAGTTGCCGGCGGCGCTGGTGCTGGCGCTGATGCTGTATCCGATGCTGCGTGGTGACCTGTCGATCAATCGCCGCGAAGGCGCGATCCTGCTGCTGGCATTCGTGGCCTGGCTTGCCTACGAGCTGTTGACGCTGGCCTGACCGGGTCGTCGGGCCGTCAGTGAGTGCCGTCAGGCTCACCGTCCGGACGCGGTGGCACGTGGGTGTCTTCGGGCTTGCCGGGCAGTTGCGGGCGCTCGTCCATGCGCAACGACAACGCCGCCTTGGCCATCAGCTGCGCGCTGATCGGCGCGGTGATCAACAGGAACACGCTGATCAACAGCTCGCGCGGCTGCGGGTCGGTCCCGGCGAACGCGTGGTAGCCCACCGACGCCGCCAGCAGGCAGGCGACGCCCAGGGTGCTGGCCTTGGTCGGGCCATGCAGGCGCTTGAAGAACTCCGACAGCTTGACCAGGCTGAAGGCGCCCATGACGGTAAAGAAGCTGCCAACCAGCAGCAACAGCACCAGCGCCAGCTCAAACACGACCTGCAATACCGCGCTCATTCGACGATGTCCCGGCGCAGCACGTACTTGCACAACACCACGGTACTGGTGAAGCCGAGCATGGCGATGATCAATGCCGCCTCGAAATACACCGGCGTGCCCAGGTAGATGCCAAACAGCACCAGCTCGGCGATCGCGGTGACATTGAGCGTATCCAGGGCGAGGATGCGATCCGGCACGGTCGGGCCACGCAACAGCCGCCACAATGCAAACAGCATCGCCAGCCCGATCATGCACATCGAGGCGACCACCGCCGCACCCAGCAGGCTGGTGCCAAAGACCTGGATACCGGTCACGGGAAGATCTCCATCAACGGGGTTTCATAACGACGCTTGATGTCGTTGACCAGTTCCTGGGCGTCCTTGAGGTTCAGCACATGGATCAGCAGGTATCTGCGGTCGTCCGACAGTGCGGCGGTGACGGTGCCGGGGGTCAGGGTGATGAAGCTGGTCAAAACCGAGATGCCGTGGATGTTGGCGATGTCCAGTGGCAACCAGACGAATCCGGGGGTGATCGTGCTCTCGCGGCCGAGTACCAGCCGGGCGACCTCGATGTTGGACATCAGTACGTCCCAGGCCAGGACTCCCAGCATCCTGGGTACCAGCCGCAGGCTTCCGATGCGTGCGAACTCACGATCCAGGCGCGCGGCGAACAACGGGATGAGCAGCCCCAGCAGGATCGCCAGAGAGAACTGGGCCGCGCTGATCTCCGAGACCATCACCAGCCAGAACGCAATGACGGTCAGGGTCAGCGACAGCGAGGGCAGCCAACGCTTCCTGTTCACGGGCTCCTCCGTAGTGGTGAAGTCCCGCGTAGCTGGTCGATGTAGTCGGTTGGCGACATCAACTGATGACCAGCAGCGCGGGTGTAATCAAGGATGGGAGCAGCGGCCAGGCTCATCGCAATACCGTAACCGAGCAGCAGGACGATCGCCGTGGTTTCCAGCCAACGGGTGCCCGGGATGCGCCGCGCCATGCCGGCGCTGCCATCAGCGGCCATCGGCGGATGCTCCTCCGTGCGCCAGAACACACGGCTGCCGGCGCGGGCAAGGCCGACGATCACCATCAAGCTGGTGACCAGGATGGCGGTCCAGGCCCAACCCACATCGGCGGCGGGTACTGCCTGCAGGAACGCCAGTTTGCCGATGAACCCGGACAGCGGCGGTATCCCGGCTACCGACATCGCCGCCACCAGGAACAGCATGCCGACCAGGCTGCGCGGTGGCGTCGGCGCGGGCAGTTCGGTGAAATCGCCGGCGTCGCCGCGGCCCTGACGGACCAGATCGGCGATCAGGAACAGTGCGGCCACCACGAACACGCTGTGGGCCAGGTAATACAACCCGGCGCCAATGGTGTCGGGCTGGCGCAGGCCGAACATGATCAACAACGTCGCTGCCGACAACAGGACCAGGTAGGCCGCCAGCATCCGCAGCCGGGAAGCCGCCATGACCCCCAGCGCTGACACCGCCAGCGTCGCCAGCGCGGCGGGCATCAGCCAGTCCCAACCATACCCGGCCAGGCCGCCGGCAGGATCGCCCAGCATCAACGAACCCATCCGCAGCACCGCGTAGATGCCGACCTTGGTCATCACCACGAACAAGGCCGCCACCGCCGCCGGCGCGCGGGTGTAGGTCTCGGGCAGCCACAGGTACAGCGGCAGCAGCGCGGCCTTGGCGCAGAACACCACCAGCAGCAGGCCGATGGTGGCCTTCAGCAGGGTCTGGTCGTGCGCCGGCACCTGGGCGATCTTGCCCGCCAACTCGGCCATGTTGAGCGTGCCCAGCAGGCCGTACAGCAACCCCAGGGCAATCAGGAACAGGGTCGAGGCGGCGACGTTGAAGGCGACGTAATG
The DNA here is from genome assembly GCF_054052145.1 of Lysobacter sp. A421. Classification (NCBI taxonomy): domain Bacteria; kingdom Pseudomonadati; phylum Pseudomonadota; class Gammaproteobacteria; order Lysobacterales; family Lysobacteraceae; genus Lysobacter; species Lysobacter sp. A421. The sequence goes on from NZ_JBSVRL010000002.1 coordinate 632,468, forward strand.
CAACCCGGCAGCCATCCGCACCCCGCGCCCGCCGCTGAGCAGCAGGCCATAGGACGCGATCAGCATGACCTCGAAAAACACGAACAGGTTGAAGATGTCGCCGGTGAGGAATGCGCCATTGAGGCCCATCAGCTGGAACTGGAACAGGGCGTGGAAATGCGGCGCCCGCCGGTCCCAGCCCGAGCAGGCGTGCAACAGGCAGGCAACCGCGAGCAGGCCGGTGACCAGCACCATCAGCGCCGACAGGCGGTCGACCATCAACGCGATGCCCAGCCGCGAGGGCCAGTCGCCCAGCAGATAGACAAGGATCTCGCCGTCGGCGGAGTGCGCCACCAGGGCGATTGCCACGGCCAGGGTCGCCAGCATCGACACCCACGACACCGAACGCTGCACGGTGGTGCCGACCCGCCGATGCTCGACGAACAGCGAGAGCGCCGCGCCCAACAGCGGGATCAGTACCGGCAGGATCGCCAGGTGGTTCATGGCGGGCCCTCGCGGCCGGTCGGCGGCTCGGGCTCACGACCATTGACGTGGTCGGTGTTGTTGTCGGCGCGGCTGCGCATCGCCAGCACGATGATTACCGCGGTCATCGCGAAGGCGATCACGATTGCGGTCAGCACCAGCGCCTGGGGCAACGGGTCGGTGTAATGCTCCAGCGTGGCGGCAACCCCGTCCCGGATCACCGGCGGAGCGCCAACCACCGGTCGGCCGCCGGAAAAGATCAGCAGGTTGGTCGCATACGACAGCAGGGTCAGGCCGAGGATCACGTCGAAACTGCGCGCGCGCAGGATCAGGTACACCGCGGCGGCCACGAGAATGCCAATTGCGCTGGCGATCGCCAATTCCATCATGCCACCTCCCCGGTGGCAGCCGAGCGGGTCGCCAGGTCGACCGTGCCACGACGGGAGAGCATCTTCTTGGACGGCTTCAGGGTGCCCATCATCGACAGGATCAGCATCGTGCTGCCGAATACCACCAGATAGACGCCGACATCGAATGCGCTCGCACTGGCCAGGCCGATCGTGCCCAGCCACGGCAGCACCAGGTCGTGATGGCCGCTGGTCAGGAACGGATACCCCAGTGCCATCGAGGCGGCGCCGCTGAGCGCGGCCACAAGCAAGCCAATACCGATGCAGCGGATGTAGTCAAACCCGAAGCGTGATTCCACCGAGTTGGCGCCCTGGATCACGTACTGCACCAGCACGGGCACCGCCAGGGTCAGGCCGGCGATGAAGCCGCCACCGGGTGCGTTGTGGCCGCGCAGGAACAGGAAGATCGATACCACCAGGGTCAGTGGGAACAATACCTGGGCCAGGTCGGCCGGGACCGGCAGCTTGACCGGCTCGCCCGGCATTATTTTCTCCGGTGCGATCCGCGCGCGCCGCAGCAGGGCATGCACGACCAGCCCGGCGATCGCGAACACGGTGATCTCGCCAAAGGTATCGAAGCCGCGGAAATCGACCAGGATCACGTTGACCACGTTGGCGCCGAACGCCTCGGGCAACGACCGCGCCAGCATCTCCCCGGCGATCGTGTCGGCTGGCCGGGTCATCATGGCCCAGGCCAGTGCGCCGACACCGCCGCCGGCCACCACCGCGATCAGTCCGTCCCGGCCGCGCCGCAGCCTGGAGCGCTCGGACGGCGAGTCCTTGGGCAGGTAGTGCAGGCCCAGCAGCATCAGCGACAGGGTGACCGTTTCGACCAGCAACTGGGTCAGCGCCAGGTCCGGCGCGGACAGCGCGACGAAGGTCAGGCTTACCGACAGGCCGACCCCGCTCATTGCGATCAACGCCAGCAGCCGGTGGCGGTACAGTGCCACGGCGGTCACCGCGCAGCCGACCATCAGCAACCACAACACCCAGGCCACCAGCGGCATCGACTGGGTGATCCGGTCGACGGGCAGCGGTTGCGGATCGCCCCACGCCGCCACGAACGGAGCCGCGCCGGCGGCAATCGACACCAGCACCAGCGCCAGCATGCTGCGTTGCACACTGTCGTTGGCCAGCATGTGGGTGAAACGCCGCGCCAGGTGGAACAAGGCGTCCACGTTGAAATGGAACAGCCGTCGGCCCAGGGAATTGCGCACGTTGGCGTGCAGGTCGATCAGCCGGCGCAGGCCGAAGTACAGCAGCACGCCGCCGACCACCCCGGCCAGGCTCATCGCCAGCGGCAGGTTGAGGCCGTGCCAGACCGCCAGGCTGTAGTCGGGCACCTGGTCGCCGAGCACGCCGTGGGCGGCCGCCGCCAGCAGCGGGCCGACCGTCCACTGCGGCGCGATGCCGACCGCCACGCAGGTCACGGCCAGGATCGCAACCGGCACCTGCATGAAGCGGGGCGGCTCGTGGATATCCCGGTCGACAGCACGTGGCCCGGCGCCGAAGAAGGTCTCATGCACGAAACGCAGGCTGTAGGCGACGCCGAACACCGCGAACGCGAGCGCGGCCAGGCTGACCGCCAGTCGGGTCGCATCCGGGCCCGGGAGCTCCAGCGCCTGGGCGAAGAACATCTCCTTGGACAGGAAGCCGTTGAGCAACGGGATCCCCGCCATTGCCAGGCTCGCCACGATCGCCAGCGCGCTGGTGTAGGGCAGGTAGCGACGCAGGTTGCCCAGCCGCCGCATGTCGCGGGTTCCGGTCTCGTGGTCGATGATCCCCGAGGCCATGAACAGCGAGGCCTTGAAAGTGGCGTGGTTGAGGATGTGGAACAGCCCGGCGACCACCGCGAAGGGCGTCGACAGCCCGAACAGCAAGGTGATCAGGCCGAGGTGGGAGATGGTCGAGTACGCCAGCAGGCCTTTCAGGTCGTTCTGGAAGATCGCGTTCCACGCGCCCACCAGCATCGTGATCGCGCCCACCGAGCTGACCACGTAGAAGAACAGGTCGGTGCCGGCCAGCACCGGATGCAGGCGCGCCAGCAGGAACACCCCGGCCTTCACCATCGTCGCCGAATGCAGGTAGGCCGACACCGGGGTCGGCGCGGCCATCGCATGCGGCAACCAGAACTGGAACGGGAACTGCGCGCTCTTGGTGAATACCCCGCCCAGCACCAATGCCAACACCCACGGATACAGCGCGTGGGCACGGATGGTATCGCCGGCCAGCAGCACCGCGTCCAGCTCGTAGCTGCCCACGATGTGGCCGATCATGATCACCCCGGCCAGCAATGCCAAGCCGCCGCCGGCGGTGATGGCCAGTGCCATCTTCGCGCCTTCGCGGGCGTCCTCGCGGTGGTTCCAGAAGCCGATCAACAAGAATGAAGTGATCGAGGTCAGCTCCCAGAACACCATCAGCAGCAACAGGTTGCCGGCGATCACCATGCCCAGCATCGAGCCCATGAACAGCAGCAGGAATGCGTAGAACCGGCGCGCCTTCTCCTGCGACCCCAGGTAGTAATGCGAATACATCACCACCAGCCCGCCGACCCCCAGCACCATCGCGGCGAACATCCACGCCAGGCCGTCCAGCCGCAACGACAGCGCCAGCCCCAGTTGCGGGATCCACGGCACGCTGAAGCGCACCACCTCGCCGGCCAACACCTGCGGCGCCATCGCGACCAACGCCAGCATGCCCAGCAGCGGCGGACCGCCAGCCAGCCACGCCGTGGTCCGCCGGCTTGCACCACGGGCCAATATCACCCAGGCGGCGAAAGCGAATGGCAGGGCTAGCACGAGTGGCAGCAATGTGACTCCAGTAGATGTGTATGCGGTCGCCGCGACTGCGACGCGATACGTGACCGCCGATTCTAACTGACATGCGCCAACTGATACGGCGCGATTTGCCGTCCGGATTCGCCGCGCTGGATGCCGAGCCAGTACCCGCGGTTATGCTGGTGCGCCACAAGCGGTGCAGGAAAAGTCCATGGATGAGGCACTGATATTTGGCGGCAGCGGCCAGATCGGCCGCGCGGTGCTGTCGTGCCTGCCGGCCGAAACCTGGCGGGTGCTCGCCGTCTCGCGCCATCCTCGCAGCGGCGAGGATGGCGTGCGCTGGTTGCTGGGTGAACTGGACGCTCCTCCGCCATTGCCTGCCCGGGTCGACGTGATTTTCAGCTGCGGGCCACTGGATGGGTTTGCCCGCTGGTATCGCAACACCGGGGTCCGGGCCAACCGGGTGATCGCGTTCGGCTCCACCAGCGTGGAGTCCAAGCAGGACTCGGTTGAGCCGGGCGAGCGGGACCTGGCCAACCGCCTGGCACAGGCCGAGCAACAGGTATTCGACATCGCTGCCGCGCGCGGGACCGCCGCCACGATATTGCGGCCGACGCTGGTCTACGGCGCCGGGCGCGATGCCAGCCTGACCCGGATTGCCTCACTGGGACAACGCTGGGGCCGGTTCCCACTTCCCCGCGGGGCCGATGGGCTGCGCCAGCCGGTGCACGTGGACGACCTGGCGGCCGCTGCCGTCGCCTGCCTGGATCAGCCCGCCAGTCATGGCCACGCCTATGCCTTGCCCGGCGGGGAAACCCTTCCCTATCGCGAGATGGTTGCGCGGGTGCTGGCGGCGTTGCAGCCTCCTGCGCGATTGCTGGAGTTGCCGGCGCCGGTGTTCACCCTGGCGCTGCGGCTGGCCCAGGCCGGTGGCCTGGGCAGTGGTCTGGGCGCCGCCGCAGTCGGCCGCATGCGGAGCGACCTGGTGTTCGATATCGAGCCGGCGCGACGTGACCTGGGGTACGCGCCGCGGCGGTTTCAACCGGTTGCGGCGATGTTCCAGCCATAACCGCAGCGACGGCGGGCCAGCCCGTCGCAGGGCGTCGATGCGCTAGATATCGCGCGCCTGCGGCATCGTCCGCGACTTCTTCAGCGCACGGATGGCGACCCCAAGCACGCCGCCGAGCACCATCGCTCCGCCGATGAAAAGCCGCGGGCCCGGCTGGTCACCGTAAAACGCGATACCCAGTCCCACGGCGATCACCGGCACCAGCAACATCCACGGCGTGACCTGGGCCACCGGATAACGCTGGACCAGCATGTAGTACAGGCCGTGGCCGAGCAGCGACGAGATGAAGGCCGCATAGGCCACGCCGACCCAGCCGACCCAGCTCACCGTTGCCAGCGACGCGATCCCGCCCGGCTCCAGCCAGACGCTGATCGCCAGCAACGGCACTACCGAAATGGCGGCCGTCCAACCTTGCATGCTGAAGGCATCCACGCCGCGCAAGCCCCGCATCAGGACCGTGCCGATGGCCAGGAACGCTGCCGCGAACAACATCAGCACCACCGCCTCCCACTGCTCCAGTACCGACGGATCCAGCCCGAGCACCAGCACGCCGCCGAAGCTGACCACGATGGCCAGCCCGGTGCGCCAGGCAAACCGCTCGCCCAGCACCACCCACGCCAGCAGCGCGGTCATCGGGATATAGCTCTGGACCACGATCGCCGGCGATGACAGGTCCCCGGCCAGTTTCAGCGCCAGGAAGCTGAGCCCGAAGTGCAACACGCCCACGCAGATGCAGATCGCGATCAGCCGTGTCCACTGGCCCGGCGGTGGCCGCTTGATCCAGAACACCAGCGGCAACCCCAGTGCAATGAAACGCAACGCGGTGTACAGGAACGGAGGGATCTCCTGCAGCGCAAAGGCGGAGGTCAGAAAGTTGCCCGCCCAGGCCACGCAGACCAGCAGGATCAAAACGATATCGCGCGGAGACATGCAAAGGTTTCCAGTTGGTCGGCCCGTGGGTGCGGGTCGGAGGGCAAAGCAGGAGTACGGTCAGCAGTTTGCCAACCGGAGATGACGGCCGTGGGCGCCCCGAAGGTGTAGCGACAGTGCCGCCCGGTTGTGTCAGTACGTCCAGCCCAGCTTGCGGTAGAGCTTGGACAGCACCCAGGCAGGGCCAATCAGCAGATAGGTCAAGTCGGTCAGGAAGCTGGGTTTGCGTCCCTCGTACTTATGGCCGATGAACTGGCCGATCCAGGCCACCACGAACACACCGACACCCGTCCACAACAGGGTCATGACCCCATAGGCATCGAAGATCCAGCGGCTGACAAACGCCATCAGCACGAACATCGCCAGCATCCCCAATCCAAGCGGTCGCGACTGGCGGTAATAGAACAGGGTTGCGGCGAATATGGCCATCCCGGCCCAGAAGCCGTCCCGGAACCAGCTGCCGGGCGCCGGGATGCACCACAACAGCGCGACCACGCTCCACGCAATGGCCGGCACGCAAACCACGTGGATCCACTGGTTGGTGGCGTTGCGGTGGTCGCCGGAATAATGGGCGAACCAGCGATCAATCGGGCGTTGCGTCGTAGCCATGGTGGGCCTGCCTGTCCAGTCAGTCGATGTTGATTCCCGCCAGCCTCTGCAAGGCGTCAGCGTAACGTGCCCGGGTGCGGTCAATTACCTCGGCCGGCAGCGAAGGGCCGGGCGCCGTCTTGTCCCAGTCCACGGTTTCCAGGTAATCGCGCACGATCTGCTTGTCGTAGCTGGGTGGGCTGGTGCCCGGCTGGTATTCGTCAGCCGGCCAGTAGCGCGACGAGTCCGGGGTCAGCATCTCGTCCATCACGTACAAATGACCATCCGCGTCGGTACCGAACTCGAACTTGGTATCGGCCAGCAGGATGCCGCGCTCGGCCGCGTAGTCGGCGGCAAACCGGTACAGCCGCAGCGTCGCGTCGCGTACCGCCTCGGCCAACTCGGCACCGCACAGGCGCACCGCCGTGTCGAAATCGATGTTCTCATCGTGCTCGCCGACCTTGGCCTTGGTCGACGGGGTGAAGATCGGCTCGGCCAGCTTGCCGGCTTGTGGCAAGCCATCGGGCAGGGCGATGCCGCTGATCCGGCCGGTACGCTGGTAGTCCTTCCAGCCGCTGCCGATCACGTAGCCGCGGGCGATGCACTCGATGGGCACCGGCTTCAGGCGTTTGGCCACCACCGCGCGCTTCTGGTAGATGCTGGCGTCGACGCCGGCCGGCAACACCGCCGCCACGTCGATGCCGGTCAGGTGGTTGCGCACGATGTGGGCGGTCTTGTCGAACCAGAAATTACTGATCTGGCACAGCATCTCGCCCTTGCCGGGGATCGGGTCGGGCAGCACGACGTCGAAGGCACTCAACCGGTCGGTGGCGACCATCAACAGGTAATCACCCGGTGGGGTGCCCGCCGGCAAACGTTCGGCCGGCAGGTCGAACACGTCGCGAACCTTGCCGCGGTGGCGCAATGGCAGGCCCGGAAGGTGGGATTCGGAAAGCGATCGTCGCAGCAGTGTCGTGGACAATTGGAGCCCCTCGGTGGTACGCGCAGCGTTGCAGAACCTGCCGCGGGGCACCGCTGGCTTTCGCGCACGGGGCGCGACAGGGTCGAGCAGTGTACGCCGGCTCGCGCATGCGTGCAGGTACACTGACCTGTCTGACCACAAGTACGCCCCGGGGCTTGATGAAACGTTGGTACGGAAAACTGCTGGGCGTCTTCGCCGGCGCCGCCCTGGTGCGGTTCAACCCCTTGCTGGGCGGACTGATCGGGCTTTTGATCGGGCACGCCTTTGATGTCGACTGGTTCCGGTTGCGGCGCGACGACCCCTACGCCGCGCTCGGACTGACGGCGCAGGCATCGGATGTGGAAATCGACCGCGCCTATCGCCGCCTGATCTCCCAGTACCATCCCGATCGTCTGCAGGGTGCTGCCAGCGAGTTGCGCCAGCAGGCCGAGCACAAGGCGCGCCAGATCAACGGCGCCTATGACCGCATCAAGACCCTGCGCAAGCGAAAATAGCCGGCGCAAGCCGCCAGCGCTTGTCGTCGAGCCCCGCCCATCGAGCCCCGCCATGCAACCGACCATCATTTCCCCGTCGATCCTTTCCGCCGATTTCGCACGCCTGGGCGAGGAGGTCGACAACGTCATCGCCGCCGGTGCCGACTGGGTCCATTTTGACGTGATGGACAACCACTACGTGCCCAACCTGACCATCGGGCCGATGGTCTGCCAGGCACTGCGCAAGCACGGCGTGACCGCGCCGATCGACGTCCATCTGATGGTCGAGCCGGTCGACCGCATCGTGCCGGACTTCGCCCAGGCCGGGGCGAGCATGATCAGCTTCCATCCCGAGGCCGTGCGCCACGTCCATCGCACCATCCAGTTGATCAAGTCGCATGGTTGCCAGGCCGGGGTGGTGTTGAACCCGGCGACCTCGCTGGACGTGCTGGACTGGGTGCTGGAGGACGTGGACATGGTGCTGCTGATGTCGGTCAACCCGGGGTTTGGCGGCCAGTCGTTCATCCCGTCCACGCTGGCCAAGCTGCGCCAGGTGCGCGCGAGGATCGATGCCAGCGGCCGGCCGATCCGGCTTGAAGTCGACGGCGGGGTCAAGCCCGACAACATCGCCGATATCGCCGCCGCCGGCGCCGACACGTTCGTGGCCGGCTCGGCGATCTTCAACGCCAGCGACTACGCCGAGGTAATCGGTCGGATGAAGGCCGCGGTAGCCGACGCACGTCGCTGAACAGAGCGCCACCTTCACCGCGTTCTTCTCGGAGCGCCGACGCTCACCACCCGCTTGGGTGCCGTCGCGCCCACTTCTTCAGTTTTTGAGGAGTACCGTTTGGATCAGCATCTGCTCGATATCCGCGAAGACGTTTTCCATCGCAACCAGGGTGAATCAGAATTCCACCAAGCCGTGACCGAGGTCTTCCAAAGCCTCAATGCCGTCATCGGCAAACACCCTGAATACGTCAACGCGGCCATCCTGGAGCGCATGTGCGAACCCGAGCGGCAGATCATCTTCCGGGTGCCGTGGACCGACGACGCCGGCAAGGTGCAGATCAACCGCGGTTTCCGCGTGGAATTCAACTCGGCGCTTGGCCCGTATAAGGGGGGTCTGCGATTCCACCCCTCGGTCTACCTGGGCACCGTGAAGTTCCTGGGCTTTGAACAGGTCTTCAAGAACGCGCTGACCGGCATGCCCATCGGCGGCGGCAAGGGCGGCTCCGACTTCGATCCGCGCGGCCGGTCCGAAGGGGAAGTCATGCGCTTCTGCCAATCGTTCATGACCGAGTTGTACCGCCACATCGGGGAGTACACCGATGTCCCCGCCGGCGACATCGGAGTCGGCGGTCGCGAGATCGGCTTCCTCTTCGGCCAGTACAAACGCATCACCAACCGCTACGAATCAGGCGTGCTCACTGGAAAGGGCATGGGTTGGGGCGGGTCACTGCTGCGCCCGGAAGCCACGGGCTACGGGACGGTGCTGTTCGTCCAGGAAATGCTCAAGACCCGTGGTGCCAGTCTGGACGGCCAGCGGGTGGTCGTCTCCGGGTCGGGCAACGTCGCCATCAACGCCATCGCCAAGGCGCAGAGCCTTGGGGCCACGGTCGTCGCCGCCTCCGATTCCGGCGGCTGTATCGTCGACGAGGCCGGCATCGACGTGGACCTGCTGCGCCAGATCAAGGAGGTCGAGCGCGGCCGGATCAGCGCCTACGCCGACCGGCGTGGCGGCAAGGCCACGTACGTCGAGGGCGGCTGCGTCTGGGCCGTCGACGCCACCGTGGCGCTGCCCTGCGCCACGCAGAATGAACTCGAGACCAAGGATGCCAAGCGCCTGGTCGAATCCGGCATCCTGGCGGTTGCCGAGGGCGCGAACATGCCGTGCACTGCCGGTGCCACGGCCCTCTTCCAGGAAGCCGGGGTGCTCTTCGGCCCGGGCAAGGCCGCCAACGCCGGGGGAGTGGCGACCTCGGCCCTGGAGATGCAGCAGAACGCCAGCCGCGACTCGTGGAGTTTCGGGCACACCGAACGCCGCCTCGAGGAGATCATGGTCGGCATCCACACCACCTGTGCCACGACGGCCGATGCCTATGGCAAACCCGGCAACTATGTGGCCGGCGCCAATATCGCCGCTTTCACGAGGGTCGCCGACGCCATGCTCGCGCTGGGGGTCATCTAGGCCGGCATCGGCCGCGCTAGCCGACGCACGTCGCTGAACAAACCGCCACCTTCACCACCGCATTGGTAGCGTGGTCTCCCGCAATATTTTTGGCCCGTCATTCTCGTCTGGCCCGTCATTCCCGCGAAGGCGGGAAGCGCTCCACCACAGCCCAAAGGGCTGGTCATCCATGGACGTTAAGCCGGTCGAATGCAAAGTCCATGGATCCCCGCCTTCGCGGGGATGACAGCTGTTCGCAGAGATGACAGTTGTTCGCGGGGATGACAGTTGTTCGCGGGGATGACAGGTGAACGTTTTTTTCAGGACAGCACACTAGCCCCCTCCATGAACGTACCCACGAACATTGAGTCGAAACCGGTCGAGTCCGGGCTGCGTTGGCGCCTGATCCTCAACGGCAAGTCCGCGGGCGATGAGGCGTTGCGCGCGGCAGTCATGACAATGCGCGAACGCGGCGTCGCGCTCAGTGTGCGGGTGACCTGGGAAAGCGGCGACGCCGAGCGTTACGTGGCCGAGGCCATTGCCGACGGCGTCGACACGATCGTGGCGGCTGGCGGCGATGGCACGCTCAGTGCAGTGGCAACCACGCTGGCACATCGCGACGAAGCCGCCGAAAACCTGCCCACTCTTGGGCTGGTGCCACTGGGAACCGCGAACGATTTCGCCACCGTGGCGCAGATCCCGGTCGAGGCCGAGGCCGCGCTGGAGCTGGTACGCGCCACCGCCGCGCAGGCGATCGACCTGCTCCGGGTCGACAGTAACGAGCAGACCCACTGGTGCGCCAACCTGGTCAGCGGCGGCTTCGGCACCCAGGTCACGGTGGAGACCGACGAGGGCTTGAAGAAGATCCTTGGTGGCCTGGCCTACGTGGTGACCGGCATCACCAAGCTCGGCCGGATCGAGGCGATTCCGGCCCGGATCCATGCAACCACCGTGGCGGGCGACGAGTTCAACTGGGAAGGCGGCTTCATTGCGCTGGGGGTCGGCAACGGTCGCCAGGCGGGCGGCGGACAGGCGCTATGTCCGGACGCGGTGATCGATGACAGCCTGCTCGACCTGACCATCGTGCCGGAGCTGGAAGGTGAGGTCGGCAGCACTGTGGCCGCGCTGTTGGCGGAAGGCAAGGAGGCCGCGCTGGACCGCATTGCGGTGCGCCGGCAATTGCCCTGGGTGCAGATCGAGACGTCCGCCCCGCTGACCCTGAACCTGGATGGCGAGCCGGTGGAATCGACCCGCTTCCGGATCCACTGCGTGCCCGGTCGCATCCGCATGCACCTGCCACCCGGCTGTCCGTTGCTGCGCCCGCCCGGGAACCCGCTGTCGTCGGCGACAGGTGAGGATGCGCCGGAGCCGACTGAGCTTGCGCCTGGCCTGCTTCCGGCGTGAGTGATGCCGGACGCGCCGGCGACTCGCCCGTCGCGTAGTTGCGACGAAGCAGCTAAAGTACGCCCATGAATTTCCGGGCAAACCCGATTTCCTGCAATGCCGACACCGGTTGGCGATGGTGGCGTGCCGCCATCGTCCCCGTCCCGTCGCATCTCCAGGAAATGCCCCATGACTTCGCACGACCCGTCCACGCCCGATAAATCTTCTGACCAGTTCGCCCGGCATGCTGCCGACGGCTACACCCGCATCCCGGTGGTGCGCGAGGTGTTTTCCGACCTCGACACCCCGCTGTCGGTGTACCTGAAACTCGCCGACGGCCCGCACACCTACCTGTTCGAATCGGTCGAGGGCGGCGAACGCTTCGGTCGTTACTCGATCATCGGCCTGCCGGCGACCCGCGTGTACGCGTTCGCCGGCCACACCCTGTACGTCACCGAGCACGGCGAGCTGGTCGAGGCGCGCGAGGTCGCCGATCCGTTCGCCGAGGTCGAGCGCCTGCGTACCCAATACACGGTGCCGAAGATCGACGGCCTGCCGGGTTTCACCGGCGGTCTGGTCGGCTGGTTCGGCTTCGAATGCATCCAGTACATCGAGCCACGCCTGGCCGGTTCGCAGCCCGGTGCCGCCCAGATGCCCGACGGCGCTCCCGTGGACGATGGCCCGGTGGACGAGCTGGGCACCCCCGACATCCTGCTGATGCTTAGCGAGGAGGTCGCGGTGTTCGACAACCTCAAGGGCCGGCTGTACCTGATCGTCCACGCCGACCCGGGCGAGCCACAGGCGTGCGCACGTGCCAACCGCCGGCTGGACCAGTTGGTCCACCGCTTGCGCAGCAGCGGCGCGGCGTACCCGGAAACCCTGGACCCCAATGGCCTGGACGAGGCCGATTTCGTCTCCGGCTTCACCCGCGACGGCTTCATCAAGGCGGTCGAGAAATCCAAGCAATACATCCGCGACGGCGACATCTTCCAGGTGGTGCTGAGCCAGCGCCTGAGCGTGCCATTCAAGGCCCGACCGGTGGACGTCTACCGGGCATTGAGGGCGCTGAACCCGTCGCCGTATATGTACTTCCTGGATGTGGGTGACATGCAGGTGGTCGGCTCCTCACCGGAGATCCTGGTGCGGTTGCAGTACGACGCTGCCGGGCAGGGCATGGTCACCGTGCGCCCGATCGCCGGCACCCGCCCGCGTGGCGCCACGCCGGCCGAGGACGACGCACTGGAGGCCGAGCTGTTGGCCGACCCGAAGGAGCGCGCCGAGCACCTGATGCTGATCGACCTGGGCCGCAACGATGTCGGCAAGGTCAGCCAGCCGGGCACGGTCGAGGTCGGCGAGCAGTTCGTGATCGAGCGCTACAGCCACGTCATGCACATCGTCAGCGAGGTCACCGGCACGTTGAAGCCGGGCCTGAGCTACGCCGATGTGCTGCGCGCGACCTTCCCGGCCGGCACCGTCTCCGGCGCACCGAAGATCCGCGCGCTGGAAGTGATCCGCGAGCTGGAGCCGATCAAGCGCAATGTCTACGCCGGCTCCATCGGCTACCTGGGCTGGCACGGCGACGCCGACACCGCCATCGCGATCCGCACCGCGGTGATTCAGGACGGCAAACTGCACGTGCAGGCCGGCGCCGGCATCGTGTACGACTCGGATCCGCAGAAGGAATGGGAAGAAACCATGAGCAAGGGCCGGGCATTGTTCCGCGCTGTAGCCGAAGCGGCGCGAGGGCTTTGACGTGCTGCTGATGATCGACAACTACGACAGCTTCACCTGGAACATCGTGCAGTACCTGCAAACGCTGGGGGCCGAGGTCAAGGTGATCCGCAACGACGAGCTGTCGGTGCCGCAGATCGCGGCGCTGGCGCCGGAGCGCATCGTGATCTCGCCGGGCCCCTGCACCCCCAACGAGGCCGGGGTGTCGGTCGATCTGATCCGCCAGCTCGGCCCGGGTACGCCGATCCTGGGTGTGTGCCTGGGCCACCAGTCACTGGGCCAGTGTTACGGCGGCGACGTGGTGCGGGCCAAGACGATCATGCACGGCAAGACCTCGCGCATCCGGCACGAGGGCAAGGGCGTGTTCGCCGGCCTGCCGGATGCCTATGAAGCCACCCGATATCACTCACTGGTGGTCTCGCGCGAGACACTGCCGGCCTGTCTTGAGATCACCGCCTGGACCGATCAAGCGGACGGCAGCTTCGATGAAATCATGGGCTTGCGCCACCGTGAGCATCCGGTCGAGGGCGTGCAGTTCCATCCCGAGTCGATCCTGACCGAACACGGACACGCGTTGTTGAAGAATTTCCTGGAGCGTTGAGAGTCATGCCGATTACCCCGCAAGAAGCCCTGCAGCGCGTGATCGAGCATCGCGAAATCTTCCATGACGAGATGGTCGATCTGATGCGCGCGATCATGCGCGGCGAAGTGTCTCCACTGATGACCGCGGCGATCATCACCGGGCTGCGGGTGAAGAAGGAAACCGTCGGTGAGATCGCCGGCGCCGCGCAGGTAATGCGTGAGTTCGCGCTGCCGGTCGAGGTCGCCGACCGCACCCGCCTGATCGACATCGTCGGCACCGGCGGCGACGGTGCCAACACCTTCAACATCTCCACCGCCAGCAGCTTCGTGATCGCCGCCGCCGGTGGCCGGGTGGCCAAGCACGGGGGCCGCAGCGTGTCGTCCAAGTCCGGCAGCGCGGATGCGTTTGAAGCGCTGGGCGCGGCGATCGAGTTGCAGCCCGCGCAGGTGGCGCAATGCATCGAGCGCACCGGCATCGGCTTCATGTACGCGCCGCTGCACCACCCGGCAATGAAGGTGGTCGCGCCGGTGCGTCGCGAGATGGGCGTGCGTACGTTGTTCAACATCCTCGGCCCGCTGACCAATCCGGCCAATGCACCGAACATCCTGATGGGCGTGTTCCACCCCGACCTGGTCGGCATCCAGGTCCGGGTGCTGAAGAAAATGGGTGCGAAGCGGGCATTGGTGGTGTGGGGTCGCGACGGCATGGACGAACTGTCACTCGGCGCCGGCTCGCTGGTGGGCGAATTGCGCGACGGTGAGGTGCGCGAGTACGAGGTGCACCCCGAGGATTACGGCATCGCGATGGCGGCCAGCCGCAACCTGCAGGTCGCCAACCCGACCGAGTCGAAGGACATGTTGTTGCAGGCGCTGGACAACGTCGATGGCCTGCCGCGTGAGATCGTCGCCCTGAACGCCGGCGCGGCGCTGTATGTCGCCGGCGTCGCCGAGAGCATCGGCGACGGCATTGCACTCGCACGTCAGGCGATCGCGTCCGGCGCCGCGCGCGCCAAGTTGGACGAGTTCGTGACCACCACTCGCGAACTCGCGGGACAATAAGACCGCATCGCCATTCCCACCCCCACACCGTCATTCCCGCGAAGGCGGGAATCCATGGACGTCCGCGCGGCCTCCCACCCACGCAGGCGTGACAGCAGCACCGGAGCCAGCAACACGCAATGACCGACATCCTGCAAAAAATCCTCGCCCGCAAGCATGAAGAGATCCTCCAGCGCAGCCAGATCCGCGCGCTCGACAGCGTCCGCGCGCGCGCCGCCAACCAGCCGCCGACGCGAGGCTTCGTCGATGCGATACGGCGCAAGCACGAGGCGGGGGAGGCAGCGGTGATCGCCGAGGTCAAGAAAGCCAGCCCGTCCAAAGGCCTGATCCGCAAGGATTTTGATCCCGCTGCGATTGCCCGCAGCTACGAAGCAGGCGGTGCTGCCTGTTTGTCCGTCCTCACCGACGTCGATTTCTTCCAGGGCAGCAACCGCTACCTCGGCGAAGCGCGCGACGCCTGCGCCCTGCCGGTGCTGCGCAAGGACTTCATCGTCGACCCGTACCAGGTCTATGAGGCGCGCATGATCGGTGCCGACTGCATCCTGCTGATTGTCGCCGCGCTGGAGGACGGGCCGCTGGTGGAGATGGCCAACCTCGCCCACGAGCTGGATATGGACGTGCTGGTCGAAGTCCACGACATCGACGAGCTTGAGCGCGCGCTGCAGGCCGATTGCGAGTTGATTGGCGTCAACAACCGGGACCTGCGCACGTTCGAGGTGTCGCTGGACACCTCGCTGCAACTGAAGGACATGGTGCCGCCGGACCGGACCATGGTCACCGAGAGCGGCATCGCCAGCCGCGACGACGTGGCGCGGTTGCGCGGCGCCGGCATCCACACCTTCCTGATCGGCGAGTCGTTCATGCGCGAGCGCGACCCGGGTGCGGCCCTGCAACGGATGTTCGCGCCGTGACCCTCGCCCGTCCCGCGCCGCACGCCGCGACTCCCGGCGGCCGCGAGGACGCGCCACTGGTGGTGTTCGATTTCGACCACACGCTTTACGACGGGGATTCCGGCGGCCATCTGTTCCGCTGGCTGATCATGCGCGACTGGTGGCGGATCGCCTTGGCGGCGCTGATCGCACCAGTGTTCGGGCCGATGGTCGCGCTGCTGCCAACGCGCCGGGTCGGGATTTCCGGCTTTGTCTGGGCCGGAACGGTCGGCCTGCACCGGCGTCGCGACCTCGACATCGAAATCGATCGCTACGTCCAGATCCATGCCGCGCAACTGCAGGCGCGGCTGTTGCCGGTCGCGCTGGACGTGTTGCAGGCGCACCGCACGGCGGGCGACCAGGTGGTGATTGCCACGGGCGCGCCGCCGGAGCTGGCCCGCGCGATCCTCGCCTTCGTCGCCCACCAGGACCTGCCGGTGGTCGGCACCCTGGTCGGTCCGCGGCTGGGAGGAATCGGTGCCAAGCGCCATTGCCATTCGGAAATGAAGATGACGATGCTGCGCGAGGCGGGGTTTACCGCGCCCGTCGCGATCGCCTATTCCGACAGCAGCGCCGACCTGCCGCTGCTCAAGGCCGCGCAAAGCCCCGTCGTGGTGAACCCCAAGCAGAGCCGGGTGGCGATGTTCCGCCAGGTGCTAACGGCCGGTACGCCGATCCTCAACTGGGGTTGCGCGGACCGCGGCGGCGATCCGGTTCCGCCGCGCGACGCGGCGTTGCCGTAAGACCGGCGTCAGCGCGTGCCGTACAGGACCACGGTCTTGCCGCGTGCATGCAACTTGCCGTCGATCTGCAGCTTCTTCAGCACCCGGCCGGCCATCTCGCGCGAGCAACCCACCAGGCGCGAAAGCTCCTGGCGGGACACGCGTAGCTGGGTGCCGTCGGGGTGCGTCATCGCCTCGGGTTCCTTCGCCAGGTCGTGCAGGGCGCGGACGATGCGGTCGGTGACGTCGAGGAATGCCAGGCTGCCGGCCTTCCTGCTGGTATCGAGCAAGCGCTGGGAGATCTGCGATGCGATCGCGTACAGCAGTTTTGGTGCGTCGGGAGCCAGTCGTGACAGCAGCAGGTCGTAGACGCGCTCGTGGCCGATTTCCGCCAGCTCGCAGGGCGTGCGGGTGCGCAGGATCACTTCGCGCCGATCGCTCTCGACGAACAATCCCAGCTCACCAACGAACTCGCCGGGACCGAAGTACCCCAGCACCAACTCGCGGTCGTCGTCTTCCTCGGTGATGATGCTGACCGAGCCGGAGACGATGTAATACAGCGTGCTGGCCGGGTCGCCGGGACGGAATACATCCGTTCGTGACGGATAGCGTCGGCGGTGGCAGTGGGCGAGGAAGCGTTCGATGGTCGCGCCATCGGGAGTCAACGGGCTATGGGTTCGGCGCAATGCAGTCACAGGGTCTACCGGGTTGGCTGACATGTCAGTTGGGTTCAGATTATCAACCGGAGCTTAGGATGAACTGGCGCTAAGTAGCAAACCTTGACGCAAATTGGCAGCTCGGCCGGGTGAATCGGGGCTGGCTGCCGGGCCGGCTGCGTTTCAACGCGGAGACAATTGCCGCATAATCCGCCGTTCCTGTCGTGTCCGGGTCATGCATAGTGGTCAAGCCGTTGCCGCGCCTGAGGTTGCAGGGTTTCAACAACCTCACCAAAGCGCTCTCGTTCAACATCTATGACGTCAGCTTTGCCGCCTCCGAGGAGGAGCGGCAGCGCTACATCGAGTACATCGACGAGGAATACAACGCCGATCGCCTGACCCAGATCCTGACGGATGTGGCGGACATCATCGGTGCCAACATCCTCAACATCGCGCGTCAGGACTACGACCCGCAGGGCGCGTCGGTGACGATCCTGATCTCCGAGGAGCCGGTGGTCGACAAGTCCGATGCCAAGGGCGTGATCTCCGAGGCGGTGGTCGCGCACATGGACAAGTCGCACATCACCGTGCACACGTATCCGGAGACGCATCCCGACAACGGCATCGCGACCTTCCGTGCCGACATCGACGTGGCGACCTGTGGGGTGATCTCGCCGCTGAAGGCGTTGAACTACCTGATCGAGAGCCTGGAGTCGGACATCGTGGTGATGGACTACCGGGTGCGCGGCTTCACCCGCGACATCAAGGGCAAGAAGCACTACATCGACCACCGGATCAATTCGATCCAGGACTACCTGGCCAAGAACATCAAGTCGCGCTACGAGATGCTCGACGTGAACGTTTATCAGGAAAATATCTTCCACACCAAGATGCATCTGAAGGACTTCGACCTTGATCAGTACCTGTTCGAGGAGAAGGCGCGCAACCTGTCATTCAAGGAGCGCATGAAGATCGAGGCGCGGCTCAAGCGCGAGATCGAGGAGCTGTACCACGGCCGCAACCTGGTCGACTGATCGGGTGTGAGGTGCGCTTCGGGAAGGGCGGCCAGATTCCGCCCTTTTTTCGGGTGCTTGTGGTGAAGGCAACGGCAACGCCAAGGGCAACGGCGGGTGGAGGTTCTCGGCTTCGGCGGGAGCGCCGCCCTGTCCGGGCATTGCTACTCGGTTCGGGTGGCCATCCATGGCCACACTCACCGCCGTGCGCCATCCATGGCGCACTCTCCGCAATGTCCGGACAGGACGCCGCGTCGGCGCCCGGAGAACTAAGGCGCCGCGCAAAACCATCTCAAACCCGATAAGCGATCGTCTTCATCACCTTGGATGCTGCGGCCATGATGCTCGGGATCGGCGGCGGCAGGATTCGCGCGCCGGCGGCTTCGGCGTTGTCGGCGTGACGGGCTTCGTCGGCCTTCATCACCTCCAGGATGGCGCGGCTGCGGGCGTCTTCAGGCGGCAGCGATTGCAGGTGCTCGTCGATATGCGCCTCGACCTGGCGCTCGGTTTCCACCACGAAGCCCAGGTTCCAGCCATCGCCGCGCAAGCCGGCCAGTACGCCAATGGCGTAGCTGCCGCCGTACCACAGCGGGTTGAGCAGGCTGGGGCGGTCGTCGAGTTCGCGCAGGCGGTCGCCGCACCAGGCCAGATGGTCGGTTTCTTCCTGCGCCGCTTCCAGCAGGTGCGCCCGCGTGGCCGGATCGCGGGCCACGGCCGCCTGGCCGCAATACAGTGCCTGCGCGCAGACCTCGCCGACGTGGTTGACCCGCATCAGCCCGGCGGCATGGCGACGCTGGGCATCGTCCAGCACGACTTCCGGTTCGCCGGCACCCGGGTTGGGCCGCATCGCCGGCGGTGCACCGAACACGGTTTCCAGCGCGCGCTGGGTGTCGTCGATAAAGCGATCAATGGCGGTCAGGCGGCGTGCGTTCATGCGGTCGATTCCAGTCGAGCGAGCTGTGGGGGCTTTTTGCCCGTCATTCCCGCGCAGGCGGGAATCCATGGACGTTAGCCCATTGAAGTGCAAAGTCCATGGATCCCCGCCTGCGCGGGGATGACGATGTTTCATTTCCAGGGCGAGGTTGTCAGCGCGATGGATTCCCCCTGCGCGGGAATGACGGATGAGCGTTTGTTGCGCGATATCACGCTAATGTTTGAGGTCGTGACATCGCCCGGCACAACCAACGCATCGGCCAGGAACGCCAACGGATGCTGCACCTCCAGCGCGGTGCCGCCGGCCAGGTGCAGCCGGCAACCGATGTTGGCGCTGAGCAGGCGCGTGGCGCCACTGGCGGCCAATTGGGCCAGCAGCGGCTGGCGGTACGACTCGGCGCGGTCGGGGTCGGTCAGCATCTGGCTGCCGGCCGCGCCGCAACAGCCGTAGCCGGCGTCGAGCTCGACCACCACCAGCCCCGGCACCCGGGCCAGCAAGCGTCGCAGCGCGGGCACGGTGCCGACCACGTTGCGCTGGGTGCAGGGCAGGTGCAGGCCGATGCGTTCGTGGCGCCCGGCAAACGTCAGCCGTTCCCGGTGCCCGTCCAGGAAAGCCAGCGCATCCACGGCCGTCCCGTCCAGCGCGCCGGCCACCGATTCGTGGCAGCCGCTGGCCAGGGTCAGTACCTGCCGGTAGCCGGCGAAGGCGGTGTGGTTGATGGCCGACAGTCGCGACGCCTGGGCGAGGTTGCCGGCGTGGGCATGGATCGCGCCGCAGCATGTCTGCCCCGCAGGCGTCACCAGGTCGATCGACAGCGCCGCGCATAGTCGGCCCAGCGCGGCACGGACATCCGCTTCATACGCATTGGCAACACAGCCGACGAACACGGCGACAGGAGCGTGGGCGCCGGGGTGTTGGCGATCTCCGCGATCAGATCTAGGCTCGAGCCATCCGGCAGCCGCATGTCGGTCAGGCACAGGCCGTACTGGTTGCGTGCCAGCTGGGTCATCGATCGGCGAGGCGACGGACGCCGCGGTGGGTGGATTGGTGGTGGTTGGATTGGGGCGTGGCGGACGTGGCAATACCCGCAGTCCGGTCGGAAGCAGGCGATGGATGCGCCGATACATGCCGAGCAGGCCGGTCAGTAGGCGCGGCCGTGCGGTAAGTGCTTCCAGCAGGCGCTGCAACAGGTTGGCGCCGCGTCGCTGGCGCTGGCGTCCGCGCGCGGTGACCAGCAACGCGCCATACTCCACGCCCGCCGGGCACACCGCCTCGCAGGCGCGGCACGCCAGGCAGTGGTCAAGGTGGTCGTCGCCGGTCGCGCCCGGCTCGATGGTTTCCAGCGCCCAGGCGCGTACCAGTGCGATGCGGCCGCGCGGGGATTCCGCCTCCAGTCGATCGCGTGCATAAGTCGGGCAAACCGGCAGGCACAGCCCGCATTGCACGCAACGGTCGGCCAACGCTACCAACGGGTCGACGGCAGGCGGACGGTTGGCAGCGAGCATGACGGTGATGCTAACATGGGCGGTCCGGCGACTTGCGGTGCGCCGCCGGTCCCGCTATCATTCCGCCTCTTTCGTTCCGCACTTAGGTGCGAGGCGAGAATTCCGCACTCCAACGCGTGGCGAAATTCCGGACCTGTCGTTGACCGCCTACGCAGTCGACCGCCGGAATCAGCCCGACCAGGTACCTATAGATATAGCCATGAAGACCTTTACCGCCAAGAACGAGACCGTCCAGCGCGACTGGTACCTGGTCGACGCCGCCGGCAAGACCCTCGGCCGCCTGTCCGCCGAACTGGCCCACCGCCTGCGCGGCAAGCACAAGCCGGTGTACACCCCGCACGTCGATACCGGCGACTACCTGGTAGTCATCAACGCCGAGAAGATCGTGGTCACCGGCAACAAACTGGCCGACAAGAAGTACCACCGGTTCACCGGCTACATCGGCAACCTGAAGACCGAGACCCTCGCCCAGGCGCTTGAGCGCCATCCCGAGCGCGTCATCGAGATCGCAGTCAAGGGCATGCTGCCGAAGAATCCCCTCGGCCGCGCCATGTACCGCAAGCTCAAGGTCTATGCAGGCCCCGAGCATCCGCACACCGCCCAGCAGCCGCAGCCGCTGGATATCTAAGGGCACCGATATGGCAATCCAGCAGAATTACGGCACCGGCCGCCGCAAGTCCTCCACCGCCCGCGTGTACCTGCGCAAGGGCGAGGGCAACATCACCATCAACAAGCGCACGATCGAGGAGTTCTTCGGTCGTGAGACGGCGCGCATGATCGTGCGCCAGCCGCTCGAGCTGACCCAGTCGATCGACAAGTTCGACGTCAACGTCACCGTTGCCGGCGGCGGCACCACCGGCCAGGCCGGCGCGATCCGCCTGGGCATCTCCCGTGCGCTGGTCGAGTACGACGAGTCGTTGAAGTCCGAGCTGCGCAAGGCCGGTTTCATGACCCGCGACGCACGCGAAGTCGAGCGCAAGAAGGTTGGTCTGCACAAGGCCCGCCGTGCGACCCAGTTCTCCAAGCGCTAATTTTTAGCGTTACAATCTGCTTCATAGCCCCGTCGCCAAGCGGTAAGGCATCTGCCTCTGACGCAGACATTCGGTGGTTCGAATCCATCCGGGGCTGCCATACCAACAAAGAACCCGCCTTCGCCGGCGGGTTTTTTGTTGCCCGGTGAAGGCGGTTACAATTGAAACCATCGCGCGCAGGCGCTGCACTCAAGGAGATCCCGATGAAGCTTGGTTCGCTGAAAGAAGGCGGTCGTGACGGCACCCTGGTGGTGGTTTCGCGCGATCTCAAGCACGCGGTTCGTGCGACCGGAATTGCCGATACCCTGCAGCGCGCCCTTGAAGACTGGAGCAACATCGCCCCGCGCCTGAGCGCGCTGTCGGAGGCGTTGAACGCCGGCAATGCAGAGGCCGCGTTCGAGTTGGACACGGCCCAGTTGGCGGCGCCGATGCCGCGCGCCTACGAGTTCGTCGATGGCAGCGCCTACCTGCCGCACGTGGAGCGCGTGCGCCGGGCGCGTGGAGCGGAGGTGCCCGAGAGCTTCTACACCGACCCGCTGATGTACCAAGGCGTGAGCGCCGGCTTCCTCGGCCCGCGCGATCCGGTGCGGGTTCCCAGCGAGGAGCACGGCATCGACCTGGAAGCCGAACTGGTGGTGGTCACCGACGACGTGCCGATGGCGGTGACGCCGGAGCAGGCGGCTGGGCACATCCAGTTGATCGGCCTGATCAATGACGTCTCGCTGCGCAACCTGATCCCGGGTGAGCTGGCCAAGGGCTTCGGCTTCCTGCAATCCAAGCCGCGCTCGACGCTGAGCCCGGTGCTGGTGACCCCCGACGAGCTGGGCGACAACTGGCGCGACAGCAAGCTGCATCTGCCGATGCTGACCCACGTCAACGGCAAGTGGTTTGGTGCGCCGTTGGCCGGTGTCGACATGCAGTTCAACTTCGGCGAGCTGGTCGCCCATGCGGCCCGGACCCGGCCACTTTGCGCCGGTGCGATTGTCGGCTCGGGCACCATCGCCAACGAGGACACCAGCCTGGGTGCATCGTGCTTTGCCGAGCTGCGCACGGTGGAGACCCTGCGCGATGGCAAGCCGACTACGCCATTCATGAGCTTCGGTGATACGGTTCGCATCGAGATGCTGGATGCCAACGGTGACAGTATCTTTGGTGCGATCGATCAACGTATCGAGCGCTACAACGGCTGACCGGCGGTCGGCGCGCCGGTTCTTTCGGCCGGTGCGCAACGCGCAGGCCGTCAGGCGGTCGGCGCGCGCAATCAAGCAGCGCAGGCTCAACCAGGGCGCAGCAGCAGGGATGTCGACGATGCGAGGTGGGGAAGCGATGGCGGATCAACTACAGCTGTATTCCTACTGGCGCTCCAGCGCCGCCTACCGCGTGCGTATCGGGCTGAACCTCAAGGGCCTGGTATACGAAACCGTGCCGGTGCATCTGGTTCGCGATGGCGGCCAGCAACACACGGACAGCTATCGCCAGCTCAACCCGCAGGAGCTGGTGCCGGTGCTGATGCACGGTGACCGGGTCCTGCGCCAGTCGGTCGCCATCCTTGAATACCTCGATGAGACCTGGCCGGCACCGGGCCTGTTGCCCGCCGGCAGCCGCGACCGCCAGCGCGTGCGCGCGATCGCCCACGCGGTGGCCTGCGATATCCATCCGCTCAACAACCTGCGGGTACTGCAGTACTTCGACCGGACCTGGAACGTGCCACCACCCGAGCGCGACGAGTGGGTAAGGCATTGGGTCGTCGACGGATTTTCCGCGATCGAGGCCATGTTGAATGACCATCCAGCCACAGGTGAGTTCTGCGAAGGCGACATCCCCGGCATGGCCGATTGCTGCCTGATCCCGCAGGTCTACAACGCACGGCGGTTCGGTGTGGATGTCAGCCAGTTCCCGACCATCGCCCGGATCGACAAGGCCTGCCTGGCGTTGTCCGCATTCGACCGGGCGCGCCCGGAATTGCAGCCCGACGCCCCGCAGCCGAACTGAGCCGGCGCTCGCCGAGCGACCGTCACTCCGCTCCCGTTCCCGTCATTCCCGCGAAGGCGGGAATCCATGGACGTTAAGGCTTGACGGTCAAAGTCCATGGATCCCCGCCTTCGCGGGGATGACGGTTGTAGAGGACGCCCACCAGGTACCGGAGATAGGCAGCTACGCCGCCCCCCCTAGCTGGAAAACACCTCGGCGTACGGGTCGTGTTCCTCGCCGGCGCCTTCCGACAGGCGGAACTTCAGTGCCAGGCCGTCGCGTGAATCGGCGGCCTGCAACGCTTCCTCCAGGTCGATCAGGCCCGACTTCTGCAGCCGGAACAGGCACTGGTCGAAGCTCTCCATGCCGGCCTCCAACGACTCCTCCATCGCCTGCTTGATCTCGTGGACCTGGCCGCGACGCATCAGGTCGCGGATGTGCGGCGTGTTGATCAGCACCTCGGCCGCGGGCAGTCGGCGCCCATCGGTGCCGATCACCAACCGCTGGGAAACCACGGCCTTGAGGTTCAGGGACAGGTTCATCAGCACGTTCTTGTGCGCGCCCTCGGGGAAGAAGTTGAGGATGCGCTCGATCGTCTGGTCGGCGTTGTTGGAGTGCAGCGTGGCCAAGCATAGATGCCCCGTCTCCGCGAAGGAGATCGCCGCCTCCATGGTGGTCTGGTCGAGGATCTCGCCGATCAGGATCACATCGGGCGCCTCGCGCATCGCGTTTTTCAGTGCGCTCTGGAAATCATGGGTATCCAGACCCACCTCGCGCTGGTTGACCAGTGAGCGCTTGTGCCGATGCAGGTACTCGATCGGATCCTCGATGGTGAGGATATGGCCGGAGACGTTGCTGTTGCGGTGGTCGATCATCGACGCCAGCGTGGTCGACTTGCCCGAGCCGGTGGAACCTACGATCAGCACCAGCCCACGTGGCTCCAGGATGATGTTCTTGAGCACCTGCGGCAGCTGCAGCTCCTCGATCGACGGAATCACGCTGCGGATCGCGCGGATCACCATGCCGACCTCGCCACGCTGCTTGAACACGTTGATGCGGAAACGGCCCGTGTCGGGCAGCGCATAGGCCATGTTCAGCTCCAGCTCGCGCTCGAACTGGGGCACCTGGCCCTCGCCCATCAGCGAGTAGGCGATCTTCTTGACCAGCCCCGACGGCAAGCCGGTATTGCCCAACGGATGAAGCCGTCCTTCGATCTTGATGTACACCGGCGCGCCGGTGCTCAAGAACATATCCGACGCATTCTTCTCCGTCATCAGCTTCAGAAAATAGCCGATGTCCATGCACGCACTCCCCGTTTACCTGGCGTATTGTTGCATCCCACGCGCAGGCCTGATCACAATGACCCGCGACAGACTATTGCCACGGCCCCCATATGCATCCCAGCTTCGCACAAATCCGTCCCCTGCTACTGGGCACAGTTCTCGCTTGCGCACTTGGCGCATGCGCGACCTTGCCTCCGCCGAGCGCCGAACTCAATAGCGCCCAGCAAGCGGTGGTGCGCGCGGCCGGCGCCGACGCCGACCAGTACGCCGATGAGCAGTTGGCGCTAGCCCGCGACGGATTGTCCCGGGCCCAGCGTGCCATGGCCGAGGGCAAGCACGATGTCGCCCGCGCACTGGCCCTGGCGTCGCAGTCCGACGCGGACCTGGCGTACGCGCTGAGCCGCGAGGCCTTGGCCAAGACCGAGCTGGCCCAGCGCCAGGCCGAAGTCGATCGCTTGCGGCAACGTGTTGAAGGAGGCCGTGGCCAATGAAACTCCAGACATCCGTGCTGTTTACCGCCCTTGCGCTCGCCGCCGGCCTGGCCATCGCGCCGGCCCACGCCCAGGACAGCCAGATCGCCCAGTTGAACCAGCAGTTGGCCAGTCTCGATGCCGATCCGGGCACCGCCTCGTTGGCGGCATACGAGCGGCTGCAGGCGCGACAGGCCATCGAAACGCTCGCCAACGCCCGCAGCAGCCAGGCCGACGGCGCCCGTTACGTCGCCGAGCGACGGGTGCGGATTGCCGAGGTGGCGGCGCGTACCGCGGCGATGGAGCAGCAGGTCCGCGAACTCGATCGTGAGCGCAGCGAGCTGTTGGTCGAGGCCAGCCGTCGCGATGCGGCCCAGGCCCGTGCCGAGGCCGAGCGCCTGCGCGTCATGACCCAGATCCAGGCCGAGGAAGCCGCCCGCCTGCGCCAGCAAACCGTCAGCGACGCCGACGCCATGGCGGACGTCGAATCCGCGTTGAAAGACGTGGCCGGCGCCCAGGCAGCCCGACTCAAGGCCGCCCGAGCGCGCGAAGCCGAACTGGCTCGCCAGGAAGCGGAACTGATGGACGAACAGCCGGAAGACGACCAATAGGGAAGGCCTGATGTCTTGAGGCTCCCGCCTCTCACATCGTCATCTCCGCCCACATCGTCGTTCCCGCCTCCATCGTCGTTCCCGCCTCCATCGTCATTCCCGCCTCCATCGTCATTCCCGCCTCCATCGTCATTCCGCCTCCATCGTCATTCCGCCTCCATCGTCATTCCGCCCCACATCGTCATTCCCGCGAAGGCGGGAATCCATGGACGTTAAGGCCTGACAGTCAAAGTCCATGGATCCCCGCCTTCGCGGGGATGACGGTGCATAACTGAGACCGCTTCCGCACTGCATAGCCTTCCGCGATATTGTCAAAATATCGTTATTCATCAATCACTTGGTTAGGTGAAGGCGTGCGGTAGCACGGTTTCCGGGTGCCGCGGCATGCCAATGGCCGCATTCAGCAATCAGTGCCGCCGTTGCACCTCCAAATGACCCTTGCCGAGCTTCCGGGGCTGGAGTAGGGTCAGTTATCCAGGCAGCGGCTTCCCCGCCTGCGATGGGCCCCGCAGATGAAGCAGATTCCCGATCCAGACAGCGCAACGGCGTACAGAGCCGCCGCCGTCTGTGTGATCCCGCGCCACCCCATGACGACACCCCATGACGCCTCGGCCACCCGGCCGGGGCGTTTGTTCATGTGACGATGAAGGAGGCTTCAATGTTCGATGACCAAGCGCAGCCGGAAATAGAGGCATTGATCAACGCCAACCCCGAATTCAAGCAGCTCTACCAGCGCCACAAGAAGCTCGACAAAAAGGTGATGGACGCCGAACTGGGCGTATCGGCGGTCGATGACGTCACTCTGACCCAGATGAAGCGGGAGAAGCTTGCGGCCAAAGATCGGCTCAGTCGGATGTACGCCTCCCAATAAGCAACAAGGTTGTATCGGGCCGTGGGCGATGGTGGCCATCCTCGTCGGTCGCCATCGCCCGCATCCCTTAGAATCACTGGTATCTGCCGCATCCGACGGCGCCAGGGTTCTTTTCCCGCATGTCCATCTCCACCTCCGTACTCGACCTGGTCGGCAACACCCCGATCGTCAAGGCCCAGAATCTCGACACCGGCGTCTGCGAGCTGTACTTCAAGCTTGAATCGCAGAACCCGGGCGGCTCCATCAAGGACCGCATCGGCCTGCAGATGATCGACGCCGCGCAGGCCCGCGGCGATATCAAGCCCGGTGACATCCTGGTGGAAGGCACCGCCGGCAATACCGGCCTGGGCCTGGCGCTGGTGGCCCGGCAGCGCGGCTACAAGCTGATCCTGGTCGTGCCCGACAAGATGAGCCGGGAAAAAATCTTCAACCTCAAGGCGATGGGTGCGCAGGTCGTGCTGACACGCTCCGACGTGGCCAAGGGCCACCCGGATTACTACCAGGACCTGGCCGAGCGGCTCGCGCGCGAGACCCCGGGCGCCTACTTCATCAACCAGTTCGGCAACCCCGACAACCCGGCCGCGCACGAGCACGGCACCGGGCCGGAGATCCTGGCCCAGATGGCGGAGGTCGGCGGCCTGGACGCGGTGGTGTTCGGCTGCGGCAGCTCCGGCACCATGACCGGCCTGTCGCGCTGCTTCGCCGAAAAATCCCCGCACACCGAGTTGATCCTGGCCGATCCGGTCGGCTCGATCCTTGCCGAGTACATCAACGAAGGCACCCTGAGCGACAAGTCCGCCAGCTGGATGGTCGAGGG
Source organism: Lysobacter sp. A421 (assembly GCF_054052145.1). Taxonomy (NCBI): domain Bacteria; kingdom Pseudomonadati; phylum Pseudomonadota; class Gammaproteobacteria; order Lysobacterales; family Lysobacteraceae; genus Lysobacter; species Lysobacter sp. A421. Next base: position 659,891 of record NZ_JBSVRL010000002.1, read on the forward strand.
CATCGGCGAGGACTTCCTGCCGTCCATCTCCGACTTCAGCCGGGTCACCAAGGCGTATGCGATCAGCGACAAGGAAAGCTTCCTGACCGCGCGCATGCTGCTGGAGAACGAAGGCATCCTGGCCGGCTCATCCACCGGCACCCAGTTGGCTGCCGCGCTGAAGTACTGCCAGGAGCAGACCACTCCGAAACGGGTATTGGTGCTGGTCTGCGATACCGGCAACAAGTACCTGTCGAAGATGTACAACGACTACTGGATGCTCGACAACGGCTTCCTGGAGCGCGAGCAGCACGGCGACCTGCGCGACCTGATCGTGCGTCCGTTCTCCCAGCGCGACACCGTGGTGGTCGGCCCCGACGATTTGCTGGTCACCGCCTACCAGCGCATGAAGCTGTACGACGTCAGCCAGCTGCCGGTGATGGCCGACGACCAACTGGTCGGCATCATCGACGAGTCCGACGCCCTGCTGCACGTCTACGGCGACGAGACCCGCTTCCGTGACCCCGTCTCCACCGCGATGGTCAGCAAGCTCGACACGATCGACATGCGCGCGCCGATCGAGTCCCTGCTGCCGGTGTTCGATCGCGGCCACGTGGCGATCATTGCCGATGGCGAGCATTTCCTCGGCCTGATCACCCGGATCGACCTGCTGAACCACTTGCGGCGGCGGGTGGAGTGAGCCCGGACAGGTTCAGCTTTGGGCTGCCCCGGCCAATGCTAAACTTGCTGGTCGCGTATCACCGTCCAACGAGCACCCCACCATGAGCGAAAACACCTCCGGCGGCCCCGGCCGCAAGCATGGCCTGGGCACCCTGGCCATCCATGCCGGCCAGTCCCCCGACCCCAGCACCGGCGCGGTGATGACGCCGATCTACCAGACTTCGACCTACGTGCAGTCCAGCCCGGGCGTGCACCAGGGCTTCGAGTACACCCGCAGCCACAACCCGACCCGCTTCGCCTACGAGCGCTGCGTTGCCGCGCTGGAGTCGGGCACCCGCGGGTTTGCGTTCGCCTCCGGCATGGCCGCGACCTCGACCATCCTGGAACTGCTGGATTCCGGCAGCCACGTGATCGCGATGGACGACGTCTACGGCGGCACCTACCGCCTGTTCGAACGCGTTCGCCGCCGCACCGCCGGCCTCGATTTCAGCTGGATCGACCTCAGCGATGCCGCCGCGTTCGAGGCCGCGATCCGCCCCGAGACCAAAATGGTCTGGATCGAGACCCCGACCAACCCGCTGCTGAAGCTGGTCGACGTCGCCCAGATCACTGCGATCGCCCGCAAACGCGGATTGATAGTGGTCGTGGACAACACGTTCAGCTCGCCGATCCTGCAACGGCCGATCGAGCTGGGCGCGCACATCGTCATGCACTCAGCGACCAAGTACCTCAACGGCCACTCCGACATGGTCGGCGGCATCGCGGTGGTTGGCGACGACGCCGAACTGGCCGAGCAGATGGCGTTCCTGCAGAACTCCATCGGCGCGGTGCAAGGCCCGTTCGACAGCTTCCTGGCGTTGCGTGGTCTGAAGACCCTGCATCTTCGGATGAAGGCGCATTGCGAGAACGCACAGGTGCTGGCGGAATGGTTGGAAGGCCACCCGGCGATCGAGAAGGTGCTTTATCCGGGACTCAAGTCGCACCCGCAGCATGAGCTGGCCAAGCAGCAGATGGATGGCTTCGGCGGCATGGTGTCGATCTACCTCAAGGGCGGGGTAGAGGCGGCGAAGCGGTTCTGCGAGCGGACGGAGTTGTTTGCATTGGCCGAGTCACTGGGCGGCGTGGAGAGCCTGGTGAACCATCCGGCGATCATGACGCATGCGAGCGTGCCGGTGGAGCGGCGGGCTGAGCTTGGGGTTAGCGATAATCTGGTGCGGCTGAGTGTGGGGGTCGAGAATGTCGATGACCTGCGTGCCGACCTCGACGTTGCATTGGCGGACTGAAATGTATTCGAGTTCACAGATTCCGCGGGCGCTGTCGCTGGCTGGCCCTTTCGGCGCGTGGTTGCGCCATCGGTCATTGACGATCGAAATGACGCGCCGCGATGTGCTTGGCCGATACCGGGGCGCCAGTTTCGGCCTGCTATGGTCGTTGATCAGCCCGTTCCTGATGCTTGTGATCTACACCGTTGCATTCGGCTACATCCTCAGGGCGCGCTGGCCAGGTACTACAGGCAACACCGCGGATTTTGCGATGCTCTTGTTCATGGGATTGATCGTCCATGGGTTCTTCGCCGAGTGCCTTACGCGGGCACCTACCCTGATCGCCGGCCAGCCCAACCTTGTCAAGAAAATCGTCTTTCCGCTGGATATCCTGCCCTGGACGATCGTCCTGTCGGCGTTCTTCCACGCGATTATGAATACATTCGTCTTCGTCCTGCTCAATTTGCTGCTACGGGGCGAATTGCATCTCACAATCCTGCTCTGGCCGATCGTGCTGGTGCCCTTGATGTTCGCGACACTGGGCACGGTCTGGCTGTTGTCTTCATTGAGTGTGTTCCTGCGCGACATCGTGCATGTAACCGGCGTGCTCGCCACGGCGATGCTGTTTCTGTCATCGGCCATCATTCCCGTGGAGACCCTGCCTGAGCGTTACCAGATAATATTCCGTCTGAATCCGCTGACTTTTATCATCGACCAGGCGCGCGAGGTCGCGTTCTGGGGGCGTACCCCGGACTGGACCGGTCTGGCCCTGTATATGGCCGGCTCGCTGGTGTTTGCTTATGCTGGTTTCGCAGTGTTCCAGAAGACGAGGCGGGGGTTTGCGGATGTCCTCTGAAACGGCGAGCGAGATGGGCGGGGGCGATGACCTGGTCGTGGATGCGGTCGGGCTGGGCAAGTGTTACCACGTATACGAACGTCCTTCCCACCGATTACTGCAGAGCCTGGTAGGTGATTCGCGAAAGTTCTACGACGAATTTTGGGCGCTTCGCGGGGTCGATCTTCAGATACGGCGGGGTGAAACGCTCGGCATCATCGGGCGCAACGGCTCTGGCAAGTCGACGCTGTTGCAGCTGATCGCTGGCACACTCGCTCCGACCGAAGGCCGGATCGAGGTGAGGGGCAGGATTGCCGCGTTGCTGGAGTTGGGCAGCGGTTTCAACTCCGAGTTCACCGGCCGTGAGAACGTATTCATGAACGCGGCCATCCACGGGCTTACCAGTGCCGAAATCGAGGCGCGTCTGGATAGCATTCTGGCTTTCGCCGATATCGGACATTTCATCGATCAGCCGATCCGAAGCTACTCCAGCGGCATGGTAATGAGACTGGCCTTCGCGGTGATGGTTCATGTCGATGCGGACGTACTCATCATCGACGAAGCACTTGCTGTTGGCGACGCATTCTTTACTCAAAAGTGCATGCGTTTCCTGCGCGAGTTCAAGGAACGCGGCACGTTGCTGTTTGTAAGCCATGACGAGGCATCGGTAACCGGGTTGTGTGATCGTGCGCTGTGGCTGGACGGTGGGCAGGTGAGCGCGGCGGGGCCATCCCGTGGTGTGGTGCACGCCTATCTCGAGTCGTTTATCGCTTCGCGTCAAGACGGTCGCATAGAAAAAGTAGCGGGCGGACAGGAGGTCCTGCCATCTCCCGAGCGCCATGACGCACGACGTGACTGGGTCAATCACTCCAATCTTCGCAATGACATTGAAGTGTCGCTGCTTGATCCAGAACTTCGCGGGTTTGGCGAGCACCGCGCACGAATGAACAGCGTTCGTTTGCTCGATGAAGACGGGCGGGAGTTGTCATGGGTCGTCGGTGGCGAGTCGGTTCGTATCGAAGTAGATATCGTGGCCGATGCCGAGGTGAGCCGGCCGATCGTTGGCTTCTACCTCAAAGATCAGTTGGGTCAGTTGCTGTTTGGCGACAATACCTTTTTGTCTACCCGCGAAATTTCGATGACATTGCAGCCCGGTGAGAGCGCCCGGGCAGTATTCGCGTTCGAGATGCCGCGGCTGAAGACGGGCGATTACTTCTTCACCATCGGCGTCGCTGATGGGGGAAAAGAAGATCATTCGATTCAGCACTGGGTCCATGAAGCGCTACTGCTCCGCTCACGCTGCGAATCCTGGACGATCGGAATTCTAGGCTTGCCGATGTCCAACATCGAATTGAAGAAGATGCCATGAGTACTACATTCAATCTAGACACCCATCCCGTGGTGGCCTTGCGGCCCCACGTGACGCCTCCATATTCATGGATTGGCCATATCCCGTTTGCGTATCTGATTGTTGATCTCCTGCGCCCACGCAGGCTAGTTGAACTGGGAACTCATTCGGGGAATTCCTATCTCGCGTTTTGCCAGGCAGTCGAATATCTCGATATCGAATGCCAATGCGTGGCGGTGGACTCTTGGGAAGGGGATGCACACGCACAACTCTACGGAGAAGGCGTCTACGCAACTCTCAGTGCCTACCACGATCCCCGGTACGGGCGATTCTCACGCTTGCACCGAAGCTTGTTTGATGATGCCGTATCGGAGTTCGCTGACGGTTCGGTCGATCTGCTCCACATTGATGGCTTGCATACTTACGATGCGGTGCGCCATGACTTTGAGACGTGGTTGCCAAAACTAAGCCGGCGCGCGGTGGTGCTGTTCCACGATACCGCAGTGCGCGAGCGGGACTTTGGCGTGTGGCAGTTTTTCGCGGAAGCCAAACAGCATTATCCCGGGGTCGACTTCACTCATAGCAATGGCCTCGGGGTGCTGCTCGTCGGAGATGAGCCCAATCCAGCGGTTGTGACTTTCATCGAAGCGATGCGTGAAAGAGATGCTTCGATTCAGTCGTTCCTCGAGGCGTTGGTGATTGACCCCATCGTCGCCCATGCCGGCAGCCAGTCGGCGACTCTGCAGAATTGTCGGGTTTATTTTCGCCACCCAGATGAGGAGTATCGCGAGGCGATCCAGACATGTCGGAGTCGGTCCGCTGAGCCAGGGCCGACGTTGCTGCGTTTTCCGCTGCCGGACGAGAGATTACAACCAATCGTGCGGGTGGACCCGGCCGAGATCCCCGGGATTTTTGGAATTTCGAATATCACTTTGCTGGATGGCACAGGTGAAGTGCTCTTGGCGGTCGACGACTTCACATCACGGGTACGTGCTGTTCGCGGCAGGCTTTTGCATGCGACCGAACCGAACTCGCTACGTTGGATCAGCCTTGACGGGGATCCTTATATTGAGTTTGATTTTTCGGGGCTCTCGGCCCATGTGTTTGAGGCTGCTCGCGGTATCGAGATTGGAATCATTTACGAAGTGCCGGTGGTCGATGAAGCCAGCCAGCTGGCGCTTGGCAGCCTGAGCGTGACGATCGACGATATCTTGGAGCGCCAGAGCGAGGAGGCGCACTGGGCAACCACAATGGCTGCGGTCGCGACCAACGTTGATGCTATCCAGCAACGGACACTCGGAATTCTCGAAACTACTACCGTGCAACAGGTCGCAGTCGAAGAAGGACGGGCAGGGCTCGCAGCCACGCATGAGCGAATGCATATCATATCGGGTGCTATCGAACGCAGTGAGGTCCTACTTGCGGATCTGCGGCATGCACTAAACTGTAATGCCCAGTTCAATCTTGATGCCGCGAATCTACGGGCATCGATTGAAGCGGAGTCGCGGGACGCCTTCGTGCAGGTCCATGGTGCGTTGAGCAACTTGCAACAGCAGCAAGAATCTCTCGCAGAAACCATCACAGCGGTGAAAGAAATCTCCAACGGCCTGAAGGAGCGGCTCGCTCGCCCATGGTGGAAGCGTTGACATTTGGTGTGCCCCAAACGAACACGTCGAACCCAGGCTGGAGTATTGCGCCGGCCGCGCAACTTGTGGAGGACGGTGGCTGCTGGGTAGCGACTGGTGACGACCCCCAGTTTGTTCTCATACCCCCTGCACCGTTGCCGCCGGGATGGTATTGGTTTCGTGCAGAGTGCCATGTGCTTTCAGGGCGCTTGGTCGGACCATTGCTGTATCCGGACTTTGGCGAGGGATACGGCGAAGCCGGCGCATGTCGAGTGCGTTATAGGCCATCACATACACGTTTTGACGGCATAGTAAGACTCGATCGGCCGGCGCGTGCTCTGCGCTTCGATCCGAGCACTGCGCCTTGTTCATTCACGCTTGGTCCGGTTGAATTGCGTGCAATAGGAACACGAGAAGCCCATTGGTTCATGCTACGCAGCGAACTCGATGTCACGCGTAAGCGCAGGGTGAAAGAGTCACTGCACCTATTGAGGCAGTTTGGCGTAGATGCGCTCGAGAGCGACCCGGCGTTACTTGAAAAGCTGTGGAGCCGCTATGCCGCATCGTCGGGCGTACAGGAAGACGAGGCTTACAATGATTGGATTGCCAACGCCGAGTTAGTAGTCATCGACGATCCGGTGGTGCGCTGTAGGGATGAGCGCTCCTCAACTCGATACCTGTTCACCGTTGTATTGCTGCCAGGAGACGGCCTCGAAGCCCGTCTCGCTAGCTTGGTATCGCAAACTTTTGACGGCTTCCAGTTGCTGGTTCCCAGGTCTGCCGTGCCACAAGTACCGGAAACGCTTAAGTGGCGAACTGCGTCGTTCGAAGACGCGGACGGCAAGCAGCCCTTTCCGGGCGTGGATGAGGCTGAAGGCAGCTACGTGCTCTGGTTGCCGCCAGACCAGACCCTCCCTAAAGAAGCACTGTCTGCTTATGCGGCGCACCTTTCTACTTGTACAGATTGCGTGCTTGCCTATGGTGATGAGGACTTTGTAGACCGGGAAGGGGTCCGGCACTCTCCGTACTTCAAGCCTGATTGGGATCCGGAGCTGTTGGCAGGGCAGGACTACCCTGGCTGGTCAGTCGTTCTAGAACGCGGATATGCTCTCCAGTGCCGCGACGAAATTCAGACCAGCGCTTGGCTGTATGGTGCGTGCCTGCGCGTCAAGGATTCCGGGGCGGCGCGGCGTATAGCACGTGTGCCACGGATCGTACGTCATCATATGCATGCTCCCGGTCCGGTCTACGCTCCGTTGCGTGTGGACGGCGAGAATGTACGAGGGTCAATGGCGGCAGAGGTGGCACGGTGGGCACTTGGTACAGATGACGTACTAGTGGCCGATCGGCGCACCGCACATGTGCGAATTCGGAGGAAGGTGCCGAAGCGGATCCGTGCGGACATCGTGATCCCAACGAAAGATCGGGTGGATCTCCTGTCCACGTGTATACGAAGCGTGCTGGAGCGCACCGACGGAGTTGAGTATCGGATCACGATAGTCGATAACCGATCGGAGGAGGAGTCGACGGCTCGCTATCTGCAAGAGATCGCTCGAGACTCGCACGTGAAAGTGGTACGTGACCAGGCCCCGTTCAACTATTCCTCGATCAACAATCGTGCTGTCGCCGACTGCGACGGCGACGTGGTTGTTCTGATGAATAACGATATCGAGGTTATCGGTCGCGACTGGTTGGCAGAGATGGTTTCGAACGCGATTCGGCCGGGAATCGGCGTTGTCGGCGCTCGGCTTTTATACCCCGATCATACGCTGCAGCATGCTGGAGTTATTCTTGGGGTCAAAGGGGTTGCAGCGCACGCATACAGCCGCGAGGACGAAAATTATCAAGGACAGTATGGCCGTGCACTGTTTACCCAATCTTTTTCGGCTGTAACCGCCGCGTGCCTTGCCGTAAAACGCACGCACTATAACGCTGTTGGAGGGCTCGACCCCCGCCTTGCCGTAGCGTTCAACGACATCGATTTTTGCCTGCGGGTTGGAGAAGCCGGGTTGCGCAACCTATGGACGCCGCATGCTCTGCTCTATCACCATGAGTCGGCAAGTCGAGGCGCCGAGGACACTCCCGAGAAGACGGCCCGTTTTGCCGGCGAAGTCGCTTACATGCAGGAACGGTGGCGAGATGTCCTGCAGTTCGATCCTGCCTATAGTCCCAACCTGTCCCTGACAGGAGAGCCGTTCACGATCGACCCCGATCGCGTGTTATCAAACTAAAGGCTACTCGTTCGACCGTTCCCAGCGACCAATCTCTCGGCGCAGTTTACAATAATCGATACTGGTGAACTTGGTGCAAGTACTGCTATGGTGAAGTTGTGACGAAAAGGATTACGCTGGCGCTCAAGGCGAGTGCCCAACTGGAGCCAGTGGCCACTGACATGAGCCACGAGCCGGCGAGATGGCTTGCGACGGGTACCGATCCTTTCTTCGAAGCGACCTGGGCCGGTGGAAAGCCACTCGAGGGCGGTTGGTACCTGTTGGACATAGATGCCCATGTATACGCTGGGCGATTGCACCACGCGTGCTTCTATCCCGACTACAAGCGCGGCTTCGTATTGGAGGCGGAGCGCGTTCCGTTGAGGTTCGCTGCGTCGTCCGGAACGCATCTGAATGCGCGCAACCTTGTAGTGCGGATGGTGTCCGACGCCAGCGCGATTCGTTTTGATCCCACAGTGACACCTTGTGAGTTTTCCATTGCGTCAGTGACGCTGCGCCGCATAGGGCGGCTTGAGGCGGCTGGGAGGCTTCTTGCGGGCGTCTTTGAGCGGGCCGTTGGAATCCGTCGCAGGCTGGGCGTCACGAAGCGCACCGTGATGGACCTGCTTCTCGGTGGGCCGCGACGTATGGCTGACCGGCTATACAATGATTACGTGGCACCACAGGCGTCGGACATGTCCGATTACGACGTCTGGCTGGAGTTCTACGATGCGATGAGCGAGCCGCGCCTGGCGCGAGCCCGCTCCGAGTGCACGGCACTTCGGGAGGGACCACGGATTTCGGTTGTGATGCCGGTCTACAACACCGCGGAGCGTTGGTTGCGCCGATGCATCGAGAGCGTACAGGCGCAGGTATACGACCAATGGGAGCTGTGTATCGCAGATGACGCGTCCACCCATCCCCATGTCCGTCAGGTATTGCAGGAGTATGCAGACGCGGATCCACGAATTCATGTCGTTTTCCGTGAAAATAACGGCCATATCTCGGAGGCTTCCAACTCCGCGCTTACTTTGGCGACCGGCAGCTACGTTGCATTACTGGACCACGACGACGAGCTTCATCCATTCGCACTACTGGAGTGCGCAAAAGCGCTGCAGCAAAACCCCGGCTGGCGAATGATGTTCACCGATGAAGACAAGATCGATGAAGACGGCCGGCGTTCCGATCCGTATTTCAAGTCGGACTGGAACCCAGAGCTGTTCCTCTCGCAAAACTGCGTGTGTCATCTCGGAGTCTACGAGCGTGCGCTGGTCGAGGAGGTTGGGGGTTTCCGCACTGGATACGAGGGAGCCCAGGACTGGGACCTGACTCTGCGAGTCAGCGAACGGCTTCGGCCGAAACAGATTGGCCATGTTCCCAAGGTGCTATACCACTGGCGCATGATCGAAGGCTCCACAGCGCTGGCGCCGAGTGAGAAATCGTACGCCCATCACGCAGCAATGCGGGCCATCCAAGACCACTTCGACCGCACGGGGACCAATGCACAAGTCCAGGAAATGGCGGGGTATAGCGGCTATTATCACATTGCTCACGCTTTGCCTTCTCCGGCGCCGCTGGTCAGCCTGTTGATTCCTACCCGTGATCGCGTCGACCTGCTCAAGCAGTGCATCGATTCGATAGTGGACCGAACCCGCTATCCAAATTACGAGATCCTGGTTCTGGACAACGGATCCAAAGAATCCGAAACGTTCAGGTACTTCAAGGATATCCAGCGTGACGGAGTCGCGCGCGTGGTCGAGTACCCACATGCGTTCAACTATTCCGCAATTAATAATTTTGGGGCTCGCCACGCCCGCGGCACGGTGCTGGGGCTATTGAACAACGACGTCGAAGTGATCTCCGAAGATTGGCTTGACGAAATGGTTGGCCATGTCATGCGTCCCGAGATCGGGATGGTAGGGGCGATGCTGTACTACCCCAATAACACGATCCAACATGCGGGAGTGATACTGGGGATTGGGGGTGTTGCAGGACATTGTTATGTGGGCAACCACCGTGGATACCCGGGTGACAAACACCGCGCGGGACTTGCTCAATCGCTAAGCGTAGTCACTGCTGCTTGTGCTGTGGTGCGGGCAGAAGTGTTTGAACAGGTAGGCGGACTCGACGAGGATCTGAAAGTGGCATTCAATGACGTCGATCTATGCCTGCGCATACGCGAAGCGGGCTATCGAAACGTGTGGACGCCATTCGCCGAGTTATATCACTATGAGTCGGCGTCTCGCGGCTACGAAAATACGCCGGAGAAGCGAACTCGTTTTCGTGCCGAGGAGTCGTTCATGAAAGACCGGTGGGGCGAGTTGCTGGAGCAGGATCCATATTACAGCCCCAATTTCACATTGAGCGGGCCACCGTTTACGCTGGCCTATCCACCGCGCGCAACATCCTGACTTGTGTTTGCTTCGGAGGACCATTTCAGGCAGCGCTCGCAATGACCCCGGAGATCCTCTTTTACGGAGAACGGTATGGATTTTGATAATAGGTTCGGGAAATATCGTTCCCCGGCGCGGCTTGTGTTTCTGGCCTTCCTCTATGCGATTATCGGCGTCATTGTGCTCGGTGCAAATCCGCTGAAAGGCGAAACTACCGGCCCATTCGATCTGTTAGCGTCCTATCCCGGCTGGCAACCGGAGGACGACATAGTAGCTGTTCGCAATCGGGAACGATCGGATATCCTCGATTCGCTCGTACCGGAATGGACGGAGGCGAAGAAGCAGATCACGTCCGGAATCTTGCCGCTGTGGAATCCACTGCCGGCAGGAGGGCATGGTGCCCTGTTCGAACCGACTCGGTCGCTTCTGACGCCTGCATTCTTGTTGTTCCTGCTGACGCCCGACCCGGCATTCGGCTTTTATCTGGCGGTGTTATCGAGCCTGATTTTCGCTGGATTGGGGATGCATCTCTTTGTTGCTCGCCGCTGTCACGAGATCGCCGGTTTGTTTTCCGGCATCAGTTACATGATGTGCGGTTTCATTACCGCCTGGTTGTTTTGGCCGCACACATTGACGGCGATTTGGATCCCTTGGTTGCTGCTGGCTGTGGACATCTTCGTGACGAAACGGTCACTTGGGGCACTCGCAGGCGTTGCGGTGACGATGGCATTGATGTTCTTGGGCGGCTTTCCTTTTGTTGTTGCAATCGGAATCGGCGCCGCGCTGGTCTATGCCGCGGTTGTCTCTTCCGGATCCGGGCCGAGGAACATGGTTTTGGCAACGTCCGGCGTGGCTATCGGGTTGGCGCTTGGTTTGTGCCTGGTTGCGGTCCATTTGCTAGGGATCTGGACCATGCTCCAGGATATCTATCTCGGGTACCGGCATGGGGGCACGCCATTCGGGTTAAGTGACGCCAAACTGTTGAGCAGACCGTGGGCATCAGCATCTCCTCGTGTTGAGGCGAATATGTTCGTGGGGACGCTCGCGTTGCTGCTCTCGGCCTGCGGGTTGGTAGCACTGCTAATTCCCCGCACGCGCCGGATGGCATTGGTCGCCATCATCTTTATTTTTGTCGGCGGAGCGCTGGTCTTCGGCGTGTTGCCTGTGGAATGGGGTCGTCAATTGCCGGTTCTCTCCAGCAATCCGTGGAGTCGCGCGATTCTGTTGTTGGATATTGGCATCATCCTGCTCGCGGCAGCAGGGCTCGATTGGCTATTGAGGCGCATAAACAAGAAGGCGTTCATCCTGACTTCGGGATTACTGATATGCGGCGTGCAGGGTGTTGATCTTCTGTACCAATTTCGACACTTCAACGGCCCCACGCCTGCTGAGTACTACTACGCTACGGGTGACGATCTAAAGGATCTTTCGGCACGTATTGGTAGATTTCAATATATTGTGCAGGACGCGTCGTATTTTATGATATCTGGAACCACCGGCACCCTTGGTCTGGGGGATTGGTACGGACATTCCCTGCGATCGCCAGCGATGCGAGATTTGCTTGCGTCGATGGCCGTAAACCCGTTTTCATCTCCAACGTCGACGTCTTTACGGATCAGTTCATTTAACTTATCAGATCCAAAAATGGATGCCGTTGCCAACTGCTACGCAATCTATCCGAGCACCGAGAGCCACGAGGTGCTGCGCGCGCCGGGACATCAGCGCTACGCCATGCCAGCGTTCGATGGTCAACAATTGACTCAGATCGTCGCCTTTTCTTCGAAAGTCACCCTCTCCGCAGTTGCGGTACGCTTGGCTACATATGCAGCTGTTGGGCTGGATGGTGATGTGACTCTGATTGTGGCCCCCGTTGGAAAGGGCCAATCACTATTGGAGCTGAGTCGCCCAGCCAGTGAAGTTGTGGACAATAGATTTGTAGAATTTGAGTTTGAGCAGGACATCGTGCTCCCTGCAGGGCATTATTCTCTGCAACTTGATTATAAACCCGGGCCCAAAGACAAACGACTTACAGCCTGGATCATGAGAGGAGGCTCCGGACTCTCGTTGGGTGACGCTGTACTGGACGGGACGTTGGAATACGTCCTTTATGGACCGCCAACGGACGCGATGGAGATAGTATCGGACAATGGGCATATCACTATCGCCCATAATCGAGGATGTTTGGAGGGCCCTTACTGGACTGGCAATTTGGCTGACCCCGTACCGACGGCAGACACGGCCATCGTATCGTTGGAAAACTACGTTCCCCATGACTTCACGTTAACCGTCGCGGCGATGAACGACGGGTACGTTGTTGTGCCTATGCAATACCAGCCCGGATGGACCGCAACACTTGATGGGGAGCCGCAGATAATTGAGCGCGTGTTCGGGGTCATGCCCGCCGTTGCGGTCGATAAAGGCGAATCGACAATCCGTTTTAGCTATTCCCCGCCTCGCTGGAAACTGGGTTTGGGAATAAGCGGAGGAGCAATCGCTATGCTGCTTTTGGCGTGGTTCCTTCAGCGTCGGCGGAAACCCCAATGACGTGATACCCATGGCGGTTTCAAGATCGAGGCGCAATGGGCGACATCGGTATTGGCTCAGCGCGGCGCGGTCATCGACTCCACAGAAGCGTCCCGTGGGGCTCAAAAGCGTGCGTAACCGTGAAAGTCGGAACGCCTTCGATCAGCGGCCGTCGTGCTCAATGCGTTGCACCCGTAACGATATGCGCTCCAGCAGCTTGCGATTGGCGGTAATGATGTCAGCGAGCAGTGCGACCATGAACATCATCGCACCCAGAAGAATACACAGAGTGCCCAAGACCAGCGATTGCACATGGCCACTACCGTCACCGGTGGCGAAATAGAAGTATAGGAATCGTAGTGCGGTGAGTCCGCCCAGCGACGTAAGCAACAAGCCAGGCCAGAAGAAGAACGCCATCGGCCGATAGATTACAAAGATTCGTAGGATGGTGACCAGTGAGCGTTGGACGTAACTGGGGATACTTTTCACCAACCGCGACGGGCGAAGGTCGCCGTTGGTACGGATCGGTACGGACATGATGCGCAGGTTGCTCACGCCTGCCTGGATGATCGTTTCCAGCGTGTAGGTGTAAGCATTGAACACGTTGAGCCGCATCGCGGTTTCGCGCGAGAACGCACGGAATCCGCTGGGCGCATCGGCGACATCGGTTTTGCTGGCCACGCGAACCGCCCAGCTCCCCATGCGCTGCAGTTTCTTCTTGATCCATGAGAAGTGCTCGGTATCGTCGATAGGCCGCGAGCCGATCACCATATCTGCGCTGCCGGCGACCACGGGCGCGGTCAACAGAGGGATGTCGGCGCCTTCATACTGATTGTCCGCATCGGTATTGACGATCACATCGGCGCCCAGGCGTAGGCATGCGTCGAGGCCGGTCATGAATGCTGTCGCCAAGCCACGATTGACCGGATGCCTGATCACATGGTCGACCCCGAGCTCCTTCGCAAGTGCACCGGTGTTGTCAGTGGAGCCGTCATCGATGATCAGCCATTCGACGGTGTCGAAGCCAGGCACCTGCCGTGGCAATGCAGCCAAGGCGATGGCGAGGGTGCCGGACTCGTTCAGGCAGGGGATTTGGATGATGAGTTTCATATGGTGGGGTTGCCCCGAGTTGATGGTGATGTGCGGTATCGCGTTGAGGCGGTGGAGCCTACCCCGTCTAGTTTGACCGTGCGCGGTCATCACGTTGTTTGGCCCGGGTGAGCTGCGCGCTGCCCCAGGCGAAGTTCAACAGGTCGCCCAGCGTGGTAGCGATGCGCAGCATCACGATCAATGCCACCGAGACGGTGGGGCCAAAGGCGTTGCCGAGCCACACCAGCAGGACCGCTTCGCGGATGCCGAGCCCGGCGGGGGCACCGGGCGCCAAGAACCCCAGGATCCAGCTGCTGGCGAATGCCCCGACGAGCAATACAAGGTTGGCTACACCGACGGGAGCTGGGGAAAGTGTGTTCGCAACCACCCACAGCCCAACCCCAACCAATGCGAAGTTCAGCGCATACACCAGATAGCAGCAAAACGAGGTGAGCCAACCCGGATGCACATGCGAGAGGAAGCCGGCTGGCTCGGCGCTTCCGGAGCGCAACCGCGTGATCAGGCCCGCAATCCGCGGCGCCGCCAGCATGAGGGCCAGGGCACCAGCGGATACGCCAATCACCAGTGGGCCCCGATACTGTGCCAGCGGCCAGTCCGCGATCGCCGCCGGGGGACTCCACAGCAACGTCAGCGCGCCGACATGGGCGCAGGCGACCACCACCAACAGGGTTTCGTAGGCCATGGACACGAGGGTCTTGCCCGTATCCAGTCCGTAGCTGCGGGCGACGACCACCCGGCCGAGGTGATGGGCGACGTTCCCCGGCAGATACTTTCCTATCTGGGTGGTGGCCAGTATCGGCCCGGTCGTCGCGAAACGGGCTGGCTGACCGAGTCCATGGAGCAACCATGACCAGGCAACCGCCGTGAGCGGAACCAGCAAGGTATAGAACGCAGTCAGCAGGGCGCCTGCGAGCATCACCCGCGGCTGCAACAAGGCGCTCAGGTCCTGTCCTTCGAGCGCGCGGTAGGCATGGACCGCGAAGTAGGCGAGGGCGGCGACGGCAACCGCCATGCCGACCAGGTGTAACCAGCGCTTCATCGGCACTTGGACGCCTTTAGCAGGTAACCGTTGCCCATCTCGGTCCCCAGGAATGGCCGTTGCGCGACGAGTGCAGCCATCAGGGCCGCCTTTCCGGGCCAGCTTTTCAGTAGCGGGAACCATTTCGCGTCGGACGAGCGATCGACCCCGCTGTTGGCGGTGTTGTCGTCTCTGGACTCGACCGAGGCGGGCGCTTCGGCGACACGTGGATCCACTTGGTACCGGCCTTCCCCGAGGATCTCCAGCGCGTTGGCCAGGGGAAATCCATAACATTCGATGGACTCCACCTCAAGGCCGGCCCCTTCCACCACGGCCCGGAGCTGCGCCCTTTCGTATCGCTTTACGTGACCCGCCCAGACGTCCCGCGCATTCCAGCGCTTCTGGTGGGCTGGTACCGAAAGGATCAGATGGCCGCCCGGTGCCAGCCAGGAGGCCCACTGGGCGAGTGCACCGGCATCGTCTTCGATGTGCTCGAGCACCTCGAACGCCATGATCAGCGGAAACTGGCCGGTCCACGCGTCATCCGGAGTGGAATGGAAACGGATCCCGTCATCGCCGAGCGACTCCGAGATCCGCATTGCCGCTGCGCGGGCCTGGTCCGAGGTTTCGAGGGCGGAACACTCGAACCCGCGGGAGGTCAACTCCCGCAGCAGCATCCCCGGGCCGCATCCAATTTCCAGCAACCGGCATGGCTGAATGCCTCGCAGGGCGTGGTTGATGCGCGAACGACGCAACAGGTAGCGAGGGGCCGGAACCCAGCCCAGCGCCGGCACTGCGGGGCCCAGAAACGCGTCTTGTATCAAGAGGTTCTTCATTGTTTATCCGGCTACCTTTCTGCGTCGTATCATTTCAACAAATTGCCGTCCGATGGCCGGAGCATCGATCTCTTCGGAACGCCCAGCGTGGCATGCAACCAAGCGCCCGGCGCCATGGTCGCGACTGTGTGCGAGTATCGCAGCTGCCAGTGCGGCGGCATCCCCTCCCGGGACAAGGTAGCTGCAAGGGGGGGCCGGGGAGAGAAGTTCGCGGATGGCGGGCGAATCGCGCGTGACGATCGGGCGCCCGGCCGCGATGATCTGGAACACCTTGTTCGGAATCACGCTGGCCGCCTTGTCCGATGTCCCGAATATGCCAAGGCACAAGTCAGCGCCGGCCAGCCAGCATTTCAGTTGGTCATAAGCCACCCAGTCGACCCATTGGACCCTTTGTAGCGGATCATCTGCCAGCATCTGCCGGATGTGCTCTGCCTCTTGACCGCGCCCGATCAGTTGCCAATCGATGGGTTCGTGGCGGAGCAACCGTGCTGCCTCGATAATTGTCTCTACGCCGTGCAGCGGAATGAACTGGCCATAGAAAAGAACGCGAAATTCAGGTGTCTCTGATGTCGGCAAGCTGGGGGTGCTGGGATGGTCAAAGTGCTCCAGTTCCGCGCCGACCCAGACAAAATCACATTGTCCCGCAACGAGTCCAAACAATTGTTCCAGGCGGCGTGCATGGGCACGGGTATCCATGAACAGGATATCGGCACGTCGCAATGCCAACCCCTCGATCCAATGCAGAAACCGGGCCGGGAGTGTTTTCGGCCGGAGCAGCCGGCGATCCTCGCAAATCGTGTCGTAAGCCGACAGGAACACATCCCAGGCGATCGGGATCCCCCGCAATCTCGCGATTGGTGCGATAACGAAAATATCGAGAAGGCCCGGGTAGCCAATGAGGTACAAGTCGGGCTTGGGAGCGCGCCACAGACGCCAGACGAGTCCCGGATAGGCGCTCAGCCAGCGGACCAGCAAAGTGAGCCGGGAAGCCAAGCCGCGAACCTGCGACTTGTCCTCGATGCCTTCCCAGACAGGGGTCTGGATCTCCTGGAGATCCAGACCGGCGGCCAGGATGCCCTTGCGCAGAATGCGATTACGCGGTTTGCCGGTGTCGTAGGTACCCCAGAAAAGAACGCGCATTCAATGGCCTAGAGTTATGAAGAGTCGTCGACTCTCGTGGAGGCATCAGCTCAACGCCGTTTCCAATTCCGGCAGAATCTTGAACAGATCCCCCACCAGGCCGATATCCGCAATCTCGAAGATCGGCGCGTCGCCGTCCTTGTTGATCGCCACGATGGTACCCGCATCCTTGATGCCGGTCAGGTGCTGGATAGCGCCGCTGATACCGATGGCGATATAAAGCTCCGGTGCGATGATCTTGCCGGTCTGGCCGACCTGCATCTCGTTGGGGCAATAGCCAGCATCAACCGCCGCGCGCGAGGCACCGACTGCGGCGCCGAGCTTGTCGGCGAAGTCGTAGATGATCTTGAAGTTTTCCTCCGAGCCGACGCCGCGACCACCGGAAACCACGCGCTTGGCGCTCTGCAGGTCGGGGCGGTCGGATTCGCCGGCGGCAAGGCCGACATAGCGGGTGTGGGTCGGCAGCTCGACGTCGGCCGATGCGGATTCGATGCTTGCATTGCCGCCGGTTGCCGCTTCCTGCCAGGAGGCGGTGCGCACGGTGGCGACGACGGGGTGCTCGGCCGGTGCTTCGACGGTGATGATGGCGTTGCCGGCGTAGATCGGGCGCTTGAACACGTGGCTGGATTCGATCGCCATGATATCCGACACCTGGGCCACGCCGAGCAGGGCGGCGACGCAGGGCATCAGATCCTTGCCGAAGGTGGTGCTCGGGCCGAACACGTGGCTGTAGCCGTCTGCCAGCTTGGCGATCTGGGGGGCCAACACCTGGGCGATCGCGTGGGCGTTGGCGTCGTTGGCGACGGTCAGGACCTTGGCGACGCCGTCGATCTGCGCGGCTTCGGCAGCGACTGCGGCCGGGTCGGCGGCGAGCACGACGATGTCGATACTTTGCGGCGACAGCGCTTGCGCGGCAGTGACGCACTTGGCGGTGGAGGCGTTGAGCTTGCCGTCCAGGTGTTCGGCGATGATCAGGACTTTGGGCATCGAGATTTCCTCTGTAGGGCGGGTTGTAACCCGCCGTTTGACGTTGCGGTGTGGCGGGTTAAAACCCGCCCTACAGCAGCCCTTTGGATTTGAGTGCGGCCACCAGTTCGGCGGCGTCCTTGACCATTACGCCCTTGCTGCGTTTCGGCGGTGGGGCGTAGTGGGTGGTCTTGAGGGTGTCGCCAGTGTCGACGCCGAGGTCGGCGAACGGGATCGTCTCCATCGGCTTGCTCTTGGCCTTCATGATGTCGGGCAGCTTGATGAAGCGCGGCTCATTCAGGCGCAGGTCGGTGGTGATGACGGCCGGCAGGTCGACTTCCAGGGTCTCCAGGCCGGCATCCACTTCACGGGTCACAGTGGCCTTGCCATCCGCCACCTCCAGCTTGGAGGCAAACGTCGCCTGCGGGCGACCCCACAACGTGGCCAGCATCTGGCCGGTCTGGTTGGCGTCGTCGTCGATCGCCTGCTTGCCCAAGATCACCAGGTCCGGCTGCTCTTTCTCGATCAACTTGACGAAGGCGCGCGCAGCGGTCAGCGACTGGATGTTCTGGCCGGCGTCGACCACCACGTGGATCGCGCGGTTTGCGCCCATCGCCAGGCCGTTGCGCAAGTGCGCCTGGGCATCGGCCGGGGCGATGGTGGCGACGATGACTTCGGTCGCGATGCCCTTGTCGCGCAGGCGCAAGGCTTCTTCCAGGGCGATCTCGTCGAACGGGTTGGCCGACAGCTTGACGCCGTCGGTGACCACGCCGGAGCCGTCCGGTTTGACCTGGATGCGGACGTTGAAGTCCACCACTCGCTTGTAGCCGACAAGGATTTTCATCGTTGTGGGGGTTCCTTGATTGATACGGGGCCAGCCGCTTGGGAACGGCATGCAGGCCCGGAAGCTGCCCATTCTAGCCGAGCGGGGCGCTGCTCGCAGTAGCCGGGATGGCCAGTTCGGCTATCCTTTCAGGCGACACTTTTTCGGGAAAACCAGCATGCTGCATCCAGTCGTACTCAGTGGTGGCAGCGGCACCCGGCTATGGCCGTTGTCGCGGCAGAACCAGCCCAAGCAGTTCCTGTCGCTGATCGGTGAGCGCTCGCTGTACCAGGAGACGATCCTGCGCGCGAACGGTCTGCCCGGGGTGCAGCCACCGGTCACGGTGTGCAGTGAGTTGCATCGCTTCATGGTGGGCGAGCAGCTGCAGGCCATCGAGGTCGCCAGCGGCGGCATCGTGCTGGAGCCGGTCGCGCGCAATACCGCTCCGGCGATCGCCTTGGCGGCGCTGCACGTGTTGGCGACCGATCCCGACGCGACCTTGCTGGTGATGCCGGCCGATCACCTGATCGAGGACGAGGCGGCGTTCCGGGTCGCCGTCGCCGGCGCGCTTGAGCTGGCGAAACAGGACTGGCTGGTGGCTTTCGGCATCACCCCCGATTACGCCGAAACCGGCTACGGCTACATCAAGCGCGGCGAGGCATTGGGCGAGGGCGGTTTCAGAATCGAGCGTTTTGTCGAGAAGCCCGACCAGGAGACGGCTGAGCGCTATGTGTCCGAGGGCAGTTATGCATGGAACTCGGGCATGTTCCTGTTCCGCGCGCAGCGTTACCTGGACGAACTGGGCCAGCACGCACCGGCCATCCTGGCGGCGACGCGCGCGGCCTGGGCAACCTCCAGCTCGGACCTGGACTTCATCCGCATCGACGAAGCGCCGTTCGCCGCCAGTCCGGCCGATTCGATCGATTACGCGGTGATGGAAAACACCGACCGTGCCGCCGTGGTGCCGGTAAGTTGCGGCTGGAGCGACATTGGCTCGTGGTCATCCTTGTGGGCGGTCGCCGAGCACGATGCCAATGGCAACCGCGCGGAGGGCGACGTGATCTCGGTGGATACCAGCAACAGTCTGATACGGGCAGCGGAGCGGCGTCTGATCGCCACCATCGGGGTCGAGGACCTGATCATCATCGACACGCCCGATGCGACCCTGGTGGCGCGCAAGGACCGGGTGCAGGACGTCAAGACCGTGGTCGAGCAACTCAAGGCGGCCGGCCGCAGCGAGCACCTGTTCCATCGCAAGGTGTATCGGCCGTGGGGCAGTTACGACTCGATCGGGGTGGGCGATCGCTTCCAGGTCAAGCGCATCGTGGTCAAGCCCGGTGCGGCGCTGAGCCTGCAGAAGCACAAGCACCGTGCCGAGCACTGGGTGGTCGTGTCCGGCGTCGCCGAGGTGACCTGCGACGAGCGGGTGTTCGAGCTGCGCGAGAACGAGAGCACCTTTATTCCGCTTGGCAGCGTGCACCGGTTGCGCAACCGCGGAACCGAGCCGGTCGAGCTGATCGAGGTGCAATCGGGCGGCTACCTGGGTGAGGACGACATCGTCCGGCTGGAGGATGTGTACGGGCGTTCATAGCGGGCGGCTCGTAGCGGGCTGTCCGAACGGCCACTTCGGCGAGGCGCAATGCTCGCGGTAGACTGGCGTCATCCCGTACCAGGAGTCGTCCCATGGCCCAGGCCAGTACCGTATCGACCAAGATATTCCCCGATGCCAAGGCCGCGCTGGACGGCGTGGTCGCCGATGGCCAGACCCTCGCCGTGGGTGGCTTTGGCCTGTGTGGCATCCCCGAGGCGCTGATCGAGGCGCTGCGCGATTCCGGTATCACTGGCTTGACCGCGATTTCCAACAACGCCGGTGTCGATGGTTTCGGCCTCGGCCTGCTGCTGGGCACCCGGCAGATCCGCAAGATGGTTTCGTCCTACGTCGGCGAGAACAAGGAGTTCGAACGCCAGTTTCTGGCAGGCGAACTCGAACTTGAATTCAACCCCCAGGGCACGCTGGCCGAGCGCCTGCGCGCAGGTGGCGCCGGCATCCCGGCGTTCTTCACCGCGACCGGCTACGGCACCGTGGTCGCCGAGGGCAAGGAGACCCGCGAGTTCGACGGCAAGCACTACGTGATGGAGACCGCACTCAAGGCCGATGTCTCGCTGGTCAAGGCCTGGAAAGCCGACCCGTCCGGCAACCTGGTGTTCCGCAAGACCGCGCGCAACTTCAACCCTGCGGTGGCGATGGCCGGCGCAGTCTGCATCGTCGAAGTCGAGGAGATCGTCGAACTCGGCGCGATCGACCCCGACCACGTGCACCTGCCCGGTATCTACGTCGACCGTATCGTCCACAACCCGACCCCCGAGAAGCGGATCGAGCAGCGCACCGTGCGCGAAGGAGACAAGTAATGGCCTGGTCCCGCGAGCAGATGGCGCAGCGCGCCGCGCAGGAACTCACCGATGGCGCGTACGTCAATCTCGGCATTGGGCTGCCGACCCTGGTCGCCAACTACATTCCCGACGGCGTCGATGTCTGGCTGCAGTCGGAAAACGGCCTGCTCGGCATCGGTCCCTTCCCGACCGCCGAGGAGATCGACGCCGACCTGATCAACGCCGGCAAGCAAACCGTCACCGCGCGTTCCGGCGCCAGCTATTTCGGCAGCCATGACAGCTTTGCGATGATCCGCGGCGGCCACATCGACCTGGCGATCCTGGGCGGCATGGAGGTCACCGACAAGGGCGACCTGGCCAACTGGATGGTGCCTGGCAAGATGGTCAAGGGCATGGGCGGCGCGATGGACCTGGTGGCTGGCGTCAAGCGCGTGGTTGTGCTGATGGAGCACACCACCAAGCGCGGCGAGCCGAAGATCCTGTCCGAATGCACGCTGCCGCTGACCGGCGTCGGCGTGGTCAGCCGGATCATCACCGATCTCGCGGTGATGGACGTCACTGACGACGGCCTGAAACTGGTGGAGTTGGCGCCGGATGTCAGCAGGGAAGAGCTGCAGGTGAAGACTGGCTGCCCGATCATCTGAACGAGGGTAAACTTGCGCGCTCGCAAGCACCCAAAGCAGGAAAAAGATGAAGGTAGCGATTTTTGGCACCGGTTATGTCGGGTTGGTCACCGGTACCTGTCTGGCCGAGGTCGGCCATGACGTGACCTGCGTCGATATCGATACGGGCAAAATCGAAGGGCTGAACCAGGGCCGTATCCCCATCTACGAGCCCGGTCTGGAACCGCTGGTAGCGAGCAACCATGAGGCCAGACGGCTTCATTTCACGGTTGATGCGACCAGTGCCATCGCTACCGCCGAGATCATTTTCATCGCAGTGGGCACGCCACCCGACGAGGACGGCAGTGCCGACCTGAAGCATGTGCTGGAGGTGGCGCGAACCATCGGCCGGCATCTGGTGTTGCCGACGGTCATCGTGAACAAGTCCACGGTCCCGGTAGGCACTGCGGGCAGGGTCCGCGAGGCGATCACTGCGGAGCTGGCAGTTCGCAGCGTCGAAATCGAGGTCCAGGTAGCTTCCAACCCCGAGTTCCTGAAGGAGGGCGATGCGGTCAACGATTGCATGCGTCCCGATCGAATCGTGATCGGTGCGGATGACGCCGGGGCGGTGGAGAAGCTGCGCGAACTTTATGCGCCTTTCGTTCGCAACCACGACCGGTTCGTGGTGATGGACGTGGCGTCGGCGGAGCTGACCAAATACGCCGCCAATGCGATGTTGGCCACCAAGATCAGTTTCATGAACGAGATCGCCAACATCGCCGAGAAGGTGGGCGCGGACGTCGAGATGGTGCGCCAGGGAATCGGCTCCGATCCCCGGATCGGTTGGCATTTCATCTATCCCGGTGCCGGCTATGGCGGCTCCTGTTTTCCCAAGGACGTGCAGGCGCTGGCGCGGACGGCTGGCCAGCATGGCTACCATCCACAACTGCTGGACGCGGTGGAGTCCGTCAACGAACGCCAGAAAGAACATCTCTTCGAGTTGATCCAGAGGCATTACCGCGGTGGACAGCTCGCAGGCAAGACGTTCGCCGTCTGGGGGCTGGCCTTCAAGCCCAATACCGATGACATGCGAGCAGCGTCAAGCCGACGATTGCTGGAGCTGTTGTGGGATGCCGGCGCGCAGGTCCGCGCCTACGATCCGGAAGCGAGTAGTGAAGCGCAGCGGATTTTTGGCGACCGTGGCGATCTGGTGCTTTGTGCATCGGCAGACGAAGCCGTCGAGGGCGTCGACGCGCTGGTGGTGGTCACCGAATGGCGGGAATTCCGCAGCCCCGAGTTCCCGGCGTTGGCGACCTCGCTGCGGGACGCGGTGCTGTTTGACGGCCGCAACCTGTATGACCCGGCGGTCGTCGAGAAGGCAGGCATTGCCTACTTTGGTATCGGCCGCGGGCGCTCGATCCTTCGCGACGACGGTTCGGTAGAATCCTTGTAACGAAGCCTGCCGGTAGCATGACCGGATCCATTGCTTCTGAAAGGGGTGTCCGTGGCTGCATCGCAACGCTTGCGCCTCCTGGCGGCTGATCTGCGAGCGACGCTTGCGCTGCATCCGCGGCGTCCGCTGCACGTCTTGATTCGTCTTGTACGAAGTCTTGTCGAGCGACGTGGGCATCGGCTTGAGCCGCCCGCCGTGGCCAGTGATGGCGAGCGTGGGTCATTGGTGCCGACATCGGCACCCGAAGTCTCCATCGTCATCCCGGTGTTCAACCATCCCGGGATGACGGTTGCCTGTCTGGCCTCGCTGGCGAGCGCGGGTGCAGGGTGCTCGTTCGAAATCATCGTGGTAGACGATGCCTCGACCGATGGCGGGATGGTCAAGGTGAGGGATTTTCCGGGCGTGGTGTACCGGCGCAACGACACCAACCTCGGGTTCGTGCACTCGTGCAATGCCGGCGCGGCGCTGGCCCGTGGTCGCGTGATCGTGTTGCTCAACAACGACACGTTGGTCACCGCTGGGTGGCTGGATCGTCTGGTCGACACCCTGGAACTGCCGGATGTCGGGATGGTGGGTGCCTGCCTGCAATACCCCGATGGCAGGTTGCAGGAGGCCGGCGGCATCGTGTTCTGTGATGCCAGTGGCTGGAACTACGGACGCGGCGGGGACCCTTCCGACCCACGTTATCGCTATCGCCGATCGGCGGATTACTGCTCCGGTGCCGCGGTGGCGCTGTCGCGCGGGCTCTTCGAGGAGCTGGGAGGTCTGGATGCCCGGTACGCGCCGGCGTACTACGAGGACACCGACCTCGCCATGCGGGTGCGCGCCATGGGTTTACGGATCGTCTACGAGCCCGATGCCGTGGTGGTCCACTTGGAGGGCGTCAGCGCGGGTACAGATCTAACGCGGGGAATGAAGGCCTACCAGGTTGCGAACCGGGACAAATTTCTTCAACGATGGGATGAGGTATTGCGTCGTTCCCATCCGGCACCCGGTACCGACCCGGACGTGGCCTTGCGAGCACGAGCGCGCTATCGACTGGTTGCCGTTTGCGGCTCCTCGCCGGAGGAGGTTCGAGCCGGATTCCTTGCGCTGCTCGCCTCGCTGGCGAGGCAGGACTGCGCGATCGACTTGCACCTGCTGCATTCGATCCCGGCCAGCGAGCAAACCGAGCTGCGCGCCGCCGGTATCTGCGTGTGGACACCCGACTGGCTGGCGACGGCGCGTTGGATGCTGCTGCAAACCGGGGCGATGACCGAGGTGTTGCTGGACGACGGTTCGTCAGCGGCGCGGAGCTGGGCTCGCACCATCGCCGCCGATGTGCCCCGCGCCCGCGCATCGCGCTTCGGGCGCCTCCCGAATGATGGTCGCGGTGGTGACGATGAGGTCGAAGGCGATGGCGATTCCGCCGTGTGGGTTGGGACGGCAGCCGAAGTACTGGACTTGTCAGAAACGGTTTGAACAACCCGTCATTCCCGCGAAGCCGGGAGTCCATGGGAAGTTCAGATGCTTAAGAGAGGTCTGAACGACTCGGCTTTTGCTCGTCATCCTCGCGAAAGCGGGGATCCATGGACTTTGATGTTAAGCGCGTAACGTCCATGGATTCCCGCTTTCGCGGGAATGACGGCACTGGTTAAGATTCCCTCGGACGTTGACCCTTGAAGCAATCAGGCCGTGGCGCCGGGATACTCCGGGAGACGGGATTCCGCCACGTCCTTGAGCCGGGAGGCGGTGGTGTCCTTGGCGGACAACGACGGCGCATCGACGGGCCAGTCGATGCCGATGTCCGGATCGTTCCAGGCAACATTGGCATCAGCGCTGGCATCGTAGGGCGCGGTGCACAGGTACGAGAACAGGGCGAAGTCGCTGGTGGCGACGAAGCCGTGGGCGAAACCTTCCGGGACCCAGAACTGGCGTTTGTTCTCGGCCGACAGGATGACCGAGGTCCATTGGCCGAAGTTCGGCGAGCCGCGGCGGATATCCACCGCCACGTCGAAGACTTCCCCTTCCTGCACGCTCAGCAACTTCCCCTGCGGGTTGGGCAACTGGTAATGCAGCCCGCGCAGCACGCCGCGTGCGGAGCGTGACAGGTTGGACTGGACGAAATCCGGCCCGATGCCGTGGGAGGCATAGCGCTCGCGACTCCAGGTCTCCATGAAGAACCCGCGTGCATCACCGAATACCTTCGGCTCGATGATCAGGCAGCCGGGCAGGTTGGTCTCAATGACGTTCATGCCAGCGTCTCGCGTCCGATCAATGCGGCGAGGTACTGGCCATAGCCGTTCTTTAGCAGTGGTTCGGCCAGCTTGAGCAGTTGCTGGTCATCGATCCAGCCGTTCTGCCAAGAAATCTCCTCGGGGCAGCAGATCCGCAGTCCCTGGCGGGCTTCGATGGTCTCAATGAAGGTCGAGGCCTGCAGCAGCGACTGGTGGGTACCGGTATCAAGCCAGGCCGAGCCCCGTCCCAGGGCTTCCATGTGCAGTGCACCGTCATCCAGATAGAGGCGGTTGAGATCGGTGATCTCCAGCTCGCCGCGCGGCGACGGCTTCAGCGACGCGGCGCGGTCGCATACCGTGGCGTCATAGAAGTACAGCCCGGTGATCGCGTAATTGGAACGCGGCTTGGCGGGCTTTTCTTCGATGCTGAGGACCTTGCCCTGGGCGTCCAGTTCCGCCACGCCATAGCGCTCGGGATCACTGACGTGATAGCCGAAGACGGTGGCGCCATCGGTGCGGGCGTTGGCGCGACGCAGGGTGTCGGTCAGGCCGTGGCCGTAGAAGATGTTGTCGCCCAATACCAGACAGCTGGGTTGACCGTCGATGAAGTCCCGGCCGATGGTAAACGCCTGGGCGAGGCCGTCGGGGCTGGGCTGCACGGCGTACTGGATGTCCAGGCCCCACTGCGAGCCGTCGCCCAGCAGGCGCTGGAACAATGCCTGCTCGTGCGGGGTGTTGATGATCAATATCTCGCGGATCCCGGCCAGCATCAACGCGCTCAGCGGGTAGTAGATCATCGGCTTGTCGTACACCGGCAGCAGTTGCTTGCTGATGCACTGGGTGATCGGGTACAGCCGGGTGCCGGAGCCGCCGGCCAGGATAATGCCCTTGCGTGTCATCGTCAGTCCTCCTGTCCGAGGCGTTGGAGGCGGTAGTCGCCATCGAGGATCCGTTG
This sequence comes from Lysobacter sp. A421, assembly GCF_054052145.1. Classification (NCBI taxonomy): domain Bacteria; kingdom Pseudomonadati; phylum Pseudomonadota; class Gammaproteobacteria; order Lysobacterales; family Lysobacteraceae; genus Lysobacter; species Lysobacter sp. A421. The sequence goes on from NZ_JBSVRL010000002.1 coordinate 686,257, forward strand.
CGTCCAGTCGGTGTTGTCGAGGTACCAGTCGACGGTGTGTGCGATGCCTTCCTCGAAGCTCAGCGCCGGCTGCCAGCCCAGCTCGGATTCGATCTTGGTCGCATCGATGGCGTAGCGCCGATCGTGCCCGGGGCGGTCGCGGACGTAGGTGATCTGGCTGGCGCGCGGCTGGCCATCGGCGCGCGGACGGCGCTCGTCGAGCAGGCGGCAGATGGTCTGGACCACGTCGATGTTCTGGTACTCGGCGTTGCCGCCGACGTTGTAGGTCTCGCCCACGCGACCGGCCTCCAGCACCCGCACGATCGCGCTGCAGTGGTCCTTGACGTACAGCCAGTCACGCACGTTCTTGCCGTCGCCATAGATCGGCAACGGTTCGCCGGCGACGGCCTTGGCGATGACCAGCGGGATCAGTTTCTCGGGGAACTGGTAGGGGCCGTAATTGTTGGAGCAGTTGGTGGTCACCACCGGCAGCCCGTAGGTGTGGTGGAAGGCGCGGACCAGATGGTCGGACGCGGCCTTGGAGGCAGAGTAGGGGGAGTTGGGCGCGTATGCGGTGGTCTCGGTGAACTTGCCTTCCTCGCCGAGCGAGCCATAGACCTCGTCGGTGGACACGTGCAGGAAGCGGAACGCGGACTTGCGGTCGTCGGGGAGGTCGCGCCAGTAGTCGCGGGCGCACTCGAGCAGGCCGAGGGTGCCGACGACGTTGGTCTGCACGAACTCGGCGGGACCGTCGATGGAACGGTCGACGTGGCTCTCGGCGGCGAAGTTGATCACCGCGTCGGGTTGGTGCTCGGCCAGTAGCGTTGCGACCAGTGCCCGGTCCCCGATGTCGCCCTGCACGAAGACATGGCCGGCATTGCCGTCCAGCGACTTGAGCGTGTCCGGGTTGCCGGCGTAGGTCAGCAGGTCGAGATTGACGATCTTGATGCCGGCGGCCACCGCGTCAAGCACGAAGTTGCCGCCGATGAAGCCGGCGCCGCCGGTGACGAGCCAGGTTTTATGGGTCATTAGATTGGTCTCTCGATTTAATCGGCTGCGCGGGGAGGGCGACAGTTATTCAGACGTTCCCTGGGGCAAGCTCTGGTCAATTTATTTAATCGTCACTCCCGCGAAGGCGGGGATGACGGTTTGCTGTGGGATGACGGTCTGCCCGCGGGATGACGGTTTGCTGGGGGAATGACGGTTTGCTAGGGGAATGACGGTTTGCTGCGGGAATGACGGCGATTGTCCGGGGATATTGGCAATTGTTCAAATCGTCGCTAATGCCCTTCGCGCTCATGCTGGTTGCCGCTGGTCAGGATCCAGCCGGCGAGCTCGCCGGTGACGGTCTGCAGGGATTGCTCGAATGCGTTGACTACGTCGCCGATGTCCGCGCTGGCCGCTGGTTGCGCTTGCGCGAACGTACGGGCGGCGACGATTTTCTGGTCGGGGGCATGCAGCAGCTTGGCATTGAGCTCGATCGTCGCGGCTGGATTGGCACCGCCGGCATAGTCCGAATCGAACCGACGCAGGTCCAGCACGAGCTTGTAGTCCGCATTGACCCCGGCGCCCTGGCGGGCGATGGCGCGCAGTTTGCCCGAATCCTCCAGCGTCTGCAGCAGGGCGTCCTCGACCATCTCGGTGGGAACCTTGGCCCAGCGTGCGCCCTTGTAGATCTGCAGTTCGTTGGCCGTCGGGCGCACGGTGATGCGCAGGTTGTCGGTGCTGCGCGAGGCGTTGGCAGGCGTCAACGAGAGTTGCCAGTCCGCGCTGGGCCAATCGGCCTGGGGCGTCACGTGCGGGTCAAGCGTATAGATGGTGGAGGCTTCGCGGGTGCCGGCACCGAGGATCGAGCAGCTCGCGAGCGCGATCGCCAGCGCGGTAACGGCGAGCACGCGCGCGATGCCGTGCCACTGGCGGGGATTGTCGGGACGGTGGGCTTCGGTAGCCGGTGGGCAGGTCGGTTTCATTCTGGCTCAAACTCCTTCGGACCATCGCGGCCGAGCAGGTAGCGGGTCGGATTGTTGTCCAGGCGGTCACTCATCCGGCGCAGGTCGCCCACCAGTGAGCGCAGTTCGCCCAGGGTCGGTCCCAGTTGGGCCAGCCCGTCGTTGGCAAAACTGTTGATCGCGTTGCGGTTCTCGCCGAGGATGCCGTCGGCGCTGGTTGCGGCCGAGTCCAGCCGGGTCAGGGTGCCGTCCAGCTTGTCGACCAGCTGCGGGAGTTTCTGTACCAGCTCGCGGTCCACGTCCAACACCACCTGGTTGGTGCTGGCCAGGGTCGCCTGCAGCTGTTCACTGGCCTCGCGTGCGTTGACGATCAGCGCGCCAAGGTCCTCGCGCTGGGCGGCAATCGAGCCGGTCATGGCCTCGATGTTCTCCAGGGAGTTGGACACCCGCGCCACGTTCTCTTCGCTCAGGACCTGGTCGAGCCGGGCGACCAGCCGGTTGGCGGTGTCGGCAATGTTCTGCAGCGCGGACGCTTCGGTCTGGATGACCGGGAAATCGCTCTTGTCCACGTCCGCCAGCCGCGCGCTGGCCGGGTCACCGCCGGTGAGCTGGATGATCGGGCTGCCGGTGAGGCTGGTCATCGACATCTTGGCCCGGGTGTCGGTCTTGACCGGCGCATTGGCCTGCACCCGCAGCAGCGCGCGGACCCGGCGCGGGTCGTCGGGTGCCAGGCTCAGCTTCTCCACCGTGCCTACCGAGATGCCGTTGTACTGCACGCTGCTGCCTTCACTCAGGCCGGTCACCGGCTCGTTGAATATCACCAGATACTCCTGCCAGGTTTTCTCGGAGGAGTATTTCGCCGCCCACAATGCGAACAGCAGCAGCGACAGGGTGGCGATGATCGTGAAGGCGCCAATCAGGACGTAGTTGGCCTTGGTTTCCATCAATCAGTTGCCTCTTTGAGCCGGTCCGGGTTGCCGCGCGCTGTCTGGGCGGCGCGTGCGCGTGGACCATGGAAATACTCGCGCACCCAGGGGTGGTCGAGCCGTTCGATCTCGGCCAGCGGCGCACAGGCAATCACCTTGCGGTCCGCCAGCACCGCGATCCGGTCACAGATAGCGTAGAGGGTATCGAGGTCGTGCGTGATCAGGAACACGGTCAGCCCGAGCGCCTGCTGCAAGGTGCGGATCAGGTGGTCGAACGCGGCCGCGCCAATCGGGTCCAGGCCGGCGGTCGGCTCGTCCAGGAACAACAGTGGCGGATCCAGCGCCAATGCACGCGCGACCCCGGCGCGTTTTCGCATGCCGCCGGACAATTGCGACGGCAGCTTGTCAATGGCATCGGCGGGCAGCCCGGACAGCTTCACCTTCAACAGCGCGAGCTCGTACAGCAGCGATTCGGGCAGGTCGCGGTGGTATTCCTTCAACGGCACCTGCACGTTCTCGCCGACGGTCAGCGACGAGAACAGCGCGCCGTCCTGGAACAACACCCCGGTATTGCGCTCGATCTGCCGGCGGACGTTGTCATCGGGGCTGCGCGCATCGATCCCGAGTACCTCGATCGCGCCTTCGTTGGGCCTGCGCAGTCCCAGGATGGAACGCATCAGCACCGATTTGCCGGTGCCCGAGCCGCCGACCACACCGAGGATCTCGCCGGGCAATACGTCCAGGTCCAGATCGTCGTGCACGAGCTGGCTGCCGAAGCGATTGACCAGCCCGCGCACGCGGATGATCGGGTCGGCGCTCACCAGCCCATCTCCATGAACCAGATCGCGAAGAACGCGTCCAGGATGATTACTACCGAAATTGCCTGGACCACGCTGGAGGTGGTGCGCTCGCCGACCGACTGTGCCGTGCCTTCCACCTGCAAGCCCTCCAGACAACCGATCAACGCGATCAGCATTGCGAACACCGGCGCCTTGACCAGACCCACCCACAGGTTGCTCAGCTCCATCGTGTCCTGCATCCGGACCAGGTACTGCTGCGGCGGGATGTCCAGGCCGAACGCACCGACGCTCAACCCGCCCAGCAGTCCGGCCACCATCGCCACGAAGGTGAGCAACGGCAGCATCACCAGCAGCGCCAGCACGCGCGGGATCACCAGCAGGTCGACCGGGTCCAGCCCGAGGGTACGCATCGCGTCGACCTCCTCGCGGCTGACCATCGCGCCGATCTGCGCGGTGAATGCGCTGGCGGTGCGGCCGGCCAGGATGATCGCGGTCAGCAAGACTGCAAACTCGCGCATGAAGGCGATGCTGACCAGGTCGACCACGAAAATCTCCGCGCCGAACTCGCGTAGTACGTTCGCGCCCAGGAAGGCGACCACCGCGCCGACCAGGTAACACAGCAAGGCCACCAGTGGCACCGCGTCCAGGCCGACCTGCTCCATGTGGAAGACGGTCGCGGTGGGTCGGAACCGGCTCGGCTCCTTGATCAGCCGCAGCAACTTGACCAGCACCTCGCCGAGGAAACCGACCAGAGCGAGGAATTCCCGCCAGTTGTTGGTGACCGCGCGTCCCAGCCGCGCCAATGCGTCGTAGACGCCGTATTCGCGCCGACGCGGAGGGCGGTCGTCGGCGACATCGTCGATCGCCTCGACCAGTGCCCGGTGATCCGGACGAAACCGGAAATGGGTGAAGTCCAGATTGCGCTGACTGGCGAAGCGCAACAGGTGCAACACGCCCAGCGAGTCGAGTCGCTCCACCGCGCACGCATCCAGGAAGGTGATGCCAGGCGGCACCGTCTCCAGGCAGTCGCCGACCTGGCTGGCATACTCCAGCGTCCACTGTCCCGCAAGCCGCAGGCAGCCGGGCGTGCGGTCGTCGGATTCGATCGTCGGCGGCTGGACTGAGAGCGGCTTCATGAGTGTCTTGGCAGGATACACGGGCCGCCGGGGCCGAGCCGCCAATTCCCGGTGGGAACGCTGTTGATCCGTGACCTCGGCGTGCGATGCTTGCCCGATGACGACCCCGCTGCCGCTGCCAAGCACCTCCGATGCCTTCCCGCTGAGCAACGCCAGTTATCCGGACCGCATCGCCTTCATGGTGGAACTGGCCGAACGGCTGCATATCTATGGCACCACCGCCCAGCGGTTGGAGGGTGCGTTGCTGTCGGTGGCCGAGCGGCTGCGCCTGGATTGCGAGCCGTGGGTGAGTCCAACGGCATTGATCCTGTCGTTCAGCGATCCGCAGCGCCTGACCGGTGCCAGCGACATCACCCGCGTGATCCGGTTGCCGCCCGGCGACAATGACCTCTATCGCCTGGCCGAGACCGACCGCATCGCCGAGGCACTGATCGGCGGCGAGATGGATCTGGCGACCGCATTCGAGGCCATGAACGCGCTCGACGCGCCACCCGGCTGGAAAGGGCGGTTGGCCCAGATAGTGGGCTACGGGCTGGTCGCCGCCGCCGTTGGCGGGATGTTGCGGTTGCCGTGGCTGGATATCGGCGTGGCCGGTTTCAACGGCCTGGCGATCGGCCTGTTGACCCAGTTGGCGGAATCGCGCCCGCGCCTGCGCGAGGCTTCCGACGCGGTACTGGCGATGATCGCGACCATGGTGGCGGTTCTGGTGGCGAGTTTCATCGCGCCGTTGAACCAGAACACGGTGATCATCGCCTCGCTGATCGTGTTGCTGCCGGGTCTGACCCTGACCAATGCGATGAACGAGTTGACCAGCCAGCATCTGGTGTCCGGCACCGCGCGTGTTGCCGGCGCGTTGACCACGGTCCTCAAGCTTGCGCTGGGTACGGTGATCGCGTTGTACCTGGCCAACTTGATGTCGCTTGAGCCAGCGGTGCGCGCGCTGCGGCCGCAACCGGACTGGGTGGAATGGGTGGCGCTGGTCGCCGCGTCGCTGTCATTTGCGGTGCTGTTCCGGGCCAAGGCCAGTGATTACCCGTTGGTGATGGTGGCAGCGGCCAGTGGTTACCTGATCTCGCGTTTCGGTGGGCTGGCCTGGGGCGCCCCGGCCGGCATCTTCCTGGCGGCGCTGGTGATGACCGCAGCCGGCAATGCCTATGCGCGCTGGTTCCATCGGCCCGGGACCATCGTGCGGGTGCCCGGAATCATCTTGCTGGTGCCCGGCAGCGCGAGCCTGCGCGCCTTGCTGGACCTGCTCCAGCAACAGGACATGGGGGTCGGCCAGGAAGCGCTGTTGGGGGTATTGAATATCCTGCTGGCGGTCGTCGCCGGTTTGCTGTTCGGCAACCTGTTGCTACCGACACGCCGGAATCTTTAGGGAATGTCTGCCGTCATCCCCACAACAAACCGTCATCCCTGCAACAAACCGTCATCTCTGCAGTAAACCGCCATCTCTGCAGTAAACCGCCATCTCTGCAGTAAACCGCCATCCCTGCAGTAAACCGTCATCCCTGCAACAAACCGTCATCCCCGCGAAGGCGGGGATCCATGGACGTGGGCTCGTGAAGAACAACGTCCTTGGACTCCCGCCTTCGCGGGAGTGACGATTCGGAACGACTGTCCAGAACCAAGAATGCCGGCGCATGGCCGGCATCCTGGGGGAAACCGCCATAGCCGGTTTCTATTTTTCATCCACGTTTCCGTTCAGGAATGGGATGCGGATTAACTGCTCGTGCCGGCACCCGCGTTCTTCTCGATCAGAAACTCGTCACGGTTGCGACCGCTGTCGGTATACGCCGCCAGCCACAATGGCTGCCTGCCGCGACCGGTCCAGGTGTTGTCTGCGTTGGATGGATCGCGGTATTTAGGAGCGACCTTGCCCGTCGATTTGCGGGTCTTCTTTACTGCGGTACCGCGCGGAGCACGCGCGACAGTGGCTGTGGCGCCGGTACCGAACAGCTCATCGATGGTGTATCCCTCGTTTTTTGCCTGCTGGGTCAGCTTCTTGCGGACCTGCGCCAGCGGCTTGCGCTTGCTCAAGGTGGTCTTGCGCTTGCGCGCCTCGGTGATCAGGGCTCCGAGCTCTTTCGCGGACATTGCGTTGATATTGATCGACATTGGAACCTCCAAGGGTTGATTAACTCGGGCCACGCCATGGCCTGCCGCGCAATGGTAGTCGCGCAGCAAGCGTTAGTAAATACAGGTGTTTATTCCCGACACCCTTAAATTCAGGTTCAAAGGAGCCCTGCGGCTTTCAACCCGGATTGTTCGACCCGGACTGTTCAACCCGGGTCGGCAATACCCAACTGCGTCCGCAATGCCGCCGCCGCCAGATTGACCGATTCGCTGGCCCGGCGATGGCGATACTCAAAGGTTCCCGCGGCCAGGCCCCGCTCGGACACGACAATCCGATGCGGGATACCAATCAATTCGATATCGGCAAACATCGTGCCCGGCCGCAGGCCGCGGTCGTCCAGCAGGGTCTGGATGCCGGCGGCATTGAGCTCGGCGTACAGAGTTTCGGCCGCCTCGCTGACGGCAGGATCCTTCTTCGGGTTAATGATGCAGACCGCCGCCAGCCACGGCGCCATCGCCTCCGGCCAGGCGATGCCGTTATCGTCGTGGTTCTGCTCGATGGCCGCCGCGACGATCCGCGACACGCCGATGCCGTAACAGCCCATGGTCGGGGTGGCGGCCTTCCCGTTTGCGTCCAGCACGGTGCAACCCATGGCTTCGGCATAGCCGCGACCCAGCTGGAATATGTGGCCAACCTCGATGCCGCGCGCGATGTCGAGCGTTCCGTGGCCGTCAGGCGAGGGATCTCCGGCCACCACGTTGCGGATATCGGCAACCAGCGCAGGCTCGGGAAGATCGCGGCCCCAATTGACGCCGGCCAGGTGGAATCCTTTCTGGTTGGCGCCGACCACGAAGTCGGCCATGGCAGCGACGCTGCGGTCGGCAATCACGTGGATGCTGCTTTTGGGAGCGACCGGCCCGAGGAACCCCGGCTCGCAGCCCAGCGCATCGTGGATTTCCGCCTCCGTGGCGAGCCGGTAGCCGGCCATTCCGGGAAGCTTGGCCAGCTTGATCTCGTTGATGGCGTGATCGCCGCGCACCAGTGCCATCACAAGTCCGGTCTCGCCGACCATGACAACGGATTTCACCGTGTGCGTCAGCGGGATGTCGAGCAGCGTTGCCACCGCTTCACAGGTGCGCTGGAAAGGGGTCTCGACCTGGCGCATGGTCTCGCCCGCCGCGGCGCGCGCCTCGGGGGCCAGCGCTTCGGCCAATTCGGTATTGGCCGCATACCCGGAGCCGTTGGAGAACGCGATCGCATCCTCACCGGAGTCGGCCAGCACGTGGAACTCATGCGACGCGTTGCCGCCGATCGCGCCGGTATCGGCAAATACGGCGCGAAACTCCAGGCCCAGGCGTTTGAATATCCGGCTGTAGGCGTCATGCATAACCTGGTATTGGCGGTCCAGGTCGGCATCGTCCAGATGGAAGGAGTACGCATCCTTCATCAGGAACTCGCGCGCGCGCATGACCCCGAACCGCGGCCGGATCTCGTCACGGAACTTGGTTTGTATCTGGTAGAACGTCACCGGCAGTTGCTTGTAACTGGCCAACTCGCTACGCGCAAAGTCGGTCATGACTTCTTCGTGGGTCGGGCCGACGCAATACCAAGCGTCCTTGCGGTCCTGCAGTTTCAGCAGTTGGCCGCCAAATTTCTCCCAGCGTCCGGTTTCCTCCCACAGTTCGCGTGGCTGCACCGAGGGCATCAGCATCTCGATGGCGCCGGCCGCCTCCATCTCCTCGCGCACCACGCGCTCGACCTTGCGCAACACGCGCAGGCCCAGCGGGGACCAGGTGTAAAGCCCGGAGGCGAGTTTGCGGATCATTCCGGCCTTCAGCATCAGCTTGTGGCTGATGATTTCGGCTTCGGCCGGGATCTGCTTGCTGGTATGGAGGTGAAACTGCGACAGACGCATGGGCGGAGTTCTTGCCGGAGGGATCGGGCATTCTGCCACGGAGCCAGCCCCGTGGCCCCTGCCAAGGGATGGTCAGGACTCGGCGACAGGCGGCGCGTCAGTACTGCAATGGACGTTGATCGCCGCCTCGGCCAGTTGCTGTTGTGCGTTGCGTTGATCGACCGTCATCTCGCTGTCGGGTTTGCCATCGCCGTCGCTGTCGATCCCGACCGCGCCCTCTGCGCCCAGCAACGCCAGGTTGTCGCGCGCGGTGGTGCACTGGGTGTTTTCGGCCGGAGCGTCGTCGGTGGGCGCGCTGGCAATCGCCGCCGAGCCGGTGTTGCTGATCACCCGGTTCTTGTACTCGCCATCGGGTGGCGGCGCGTCGGAGTAGTGGGTTACGCCGCTGGCATCCTTCCACTGGTACAACTCGCCGGCCGTCAGCGGCAAGGCGACCAGTAACGCGGCGGCACCCAGCCAGGGCAACAAGTGGAAACGGGGCGAGCGATTGAGGTCAGACATGGAGCTTCTTCCGTGCGCGGTGTTGTCAATGGTGATTGCAGCACCGCTGTGCGCCGCAAGCAAGCGCTAAACTGCTGAAATGGAACCTACTGACCCACTTTCCACCTCGCCCCCCAGCCCGCCGTCACGCCCGCGCGGGATCTACCTGTTGCCCAATCTGTTTACCACCGGTGGTTTGTTCGCAGGTTTCTACGCGATCATCGCCGCGACCCAGGGCCATTTTGATCATGCCTGCATCGCGATATTCGTCGCCGCCATCCTGGACGGACTGGATGGCCGGGTGGCGCGGCTGACCAATACCCAGAGTGAATTCGGCGTCCAGTACGACTCGCTTGCCGACTTGATCAGCTTCGGCCTGGCGCCGGCGTTGGTGATGTACCACTGGGCGCTGTTCGCGATGGCGCTGGACGGGGTGACGATGCGAAAGATCGGCTGGGTGGCCGCGTTCCTGTACGCCGCCTGTGCCGCGCTGCGGCTGGCGCGGTTCAATTCCCAGGTGGGGCAGGTCGACAAGCGCTGGTTTATCGGCCTGGCCAGTCCCGCGGCGGCGGGACTGTTGGCGAGCCTGGTGTGGACGTGCTTCGTGCTCGGCTATGACGGCCCGCAATTGCGCTACCTGGCATTGGCGGCCACCATCGCTGCCGCGTTGCTGATGGTCAGCCCGGTGCGGTATTTCAGTTTCAAGGGTGGCGGGCCGAAGCACGACCGGATGCCGTTCTTGACGGTGCTGGTGATCGTGGTGGTGGTGGCGGCGATTGCGATCGACCCGCCGCGCGTGCTGTTGGCGATCACCGCGCTGTATGCGATTTCCGGGCCGTTGTATGCCGCCGGCCGGCGCCTGCGCAAGGTGCCCGTGGAGCCGGTCTCGTGAGCTTGTGGACGGCGCAGCAACACCAGTGGCTGCAGGCACTGGGTCATCCGGTGCTGTTGCTGGTCGGCGATCCGGCGTTGTCCGTGATCGCCCCGGTGCCAACTCCGGTCGCTGAACCGGCGGTAGCCCCCGGAACGACGGCGGCGGCCAGGCCGGCACAGGCCGACACGCGCCCGAGTCGCCCGGTGAGCACCGCCACGAAGCGGGTCAACCCGATTGCTGCCGGTGAACCGGTGGCGGTGGCGGGGGCGGTGGGAGAACCAGGCCGCACGCGAGATCGCACTGATGTGGCCGCCAAGAGGGCGGCACTGGATGAGGCGCGTCGCGCCCGTCGTGCGGCGCGTCCCGCCGCGCCAACCGCACCGCAGGATGATGATGCGTTGCTGGCAGCGATCCTGCTTGCGACCGGGCTGAAGGGATCGGCCGCCCAACAGGCCGTGGCGGCGTTGGCGATCGATCTGGAAAAGCTGCGTGCCGACCCATCTGCCAAGCGCGCGCTGTGGCGGCAATTGCAAGACCTGCGGGGAGGCCGTAAACGGTGAGCGCATTGGCCGCCGACGCGTTGCAGGCACCGGTGTCGCGCCGTCCGATGCGCGAGGACGACCTGCTTGCGGTGCATGCGCTGGAGGTCCGCAGCTACGAGTACCCGTGGACGCTGGGGATCTTCCGCGACTGCCTGCGCGCAGATTACCCGGCGTGGGTGCTGGTCGCCGAAGACCGGATTGTCGGCTACTTCCTGATCAGCCTGGCGGTCGGCGAGGCGCATATATTGAACATCTGCATCGCCCCCGAGCTGCGGGGCCGAGGCCACGGCCGTGAGTTGTTGCACGTGTTGCTGCAGCTTGCCCGCATGCGTCGCGCGCAACGGGTGTTCCTGGAAGTACGTCCGAGCAACGTCGGCGCGATCGCGCTGTACCACCACGAGGGCTTCAACGAGATCGGCCGGCGCCCGCGTTACTACCCGGCCCGCAGTGGCCGCGAGGACGCAGTGGTGATGGCGCTGGAGCTGCTGGAATCCGCCCTGTAGTCAACCCGGGAAACGTTTGAACCATTGCCGTCATTCCCCGAAAGCGGGGATTGACGGGTAAACGCTGTCGTGTAGTTCTGCCAGATCATCCTCACCGCAGCTCACCCCAAAACCGTACCGCAGCTCACCCCAAAATCGTCACTCCCGCGAAGGCGGGAGCCCATGGACGTTGTTTTTCACGGGCACACGTCCATGGATCCCCGCCTTCGCGGGGATGACGGGCAGAGGCGGGGATGACGGGCAGAGGCGGGGATGGCGGGCAAAAGGGGGTGACGGGTATAAAGCCGTGTTGTTCAGGCTTTCACCAGCTTGTTGCGTTGAGTGGCCAGGGCCTCGCGTTGCATGTTCCAGTCGACCAGTCGCTTGCGCTCTTGCTCGACCACGGCCGGCGGGGCGTTGTTGACGAAGGTCTCGCTGGCCAGCTTGCCGTTGCACTTGCCGATTTCGACCTCCACGCGCTTGAGCTCCTTGTCGAGCCGGGTGCGTTCGGCGCCCAGGTCGACCAGGCCTTCCAGCGGCACCAGCAACTTGAGCTCGCCGACCACGGCGGTGGCGGCCGCGGGCGCCGTGGACGCGTCGTCGATGAATTCGATCCGTTCCAGCTTGTTCAAAAAACGCAACGAGTCGTCAAAACGTGCGGTGCGCTCGCGATCATGATCGGTCGCACCGGCCAGCAGCAGCGTGACCTGCCTGGACGGCGCCACGTTGAGCTCGCTGCGCACCCGGCGCAGCGCGGACACCATCGCCTTCAGCCATTCCACATCGGCCTCGGCGCCGGCATAACCCGCGGTCGCGATGTCGCCGGCCTGCGGGTATGGCTGTAGCATGATGGTGTCGCCGTCGATCCCGAGCCGGGGCGCGACCTGCTGCCACAACTCTTCGGTCACAAACGGAATCAGCGGATGCAGCAGGCTGAGCAGGCGTTCGAGCACGTACAGCAGGGTGTGGCGGGTGCTGTTCGCGGCAGCGACGTCATCGCCGTGCAGGGCCGGCTTGGCCAGTTCGACGAACCAGTCGCAGAAGTCGTTCCAGGCGAACTCGTACAGCGACTGGGCGAGCAGGTCGAAGCGGTAGCCGGCGAAGTGCTGCGCGGCCTGCGCGGCGGTCTTCTCAAGCTGGGCGAGGATCCAGCGCTCGGCATCGGTCTTCGGCTGCGGGGCAAGGGCGCCCTCATCCGCCCTTCGGGCACCTTCTCCCGCAGGCGGGAGAAGGGAGAACGACTCGGTGTTCATCAACACGAAACGGCTGGCATTCCACAGCTTGTTGCAGAAGTTCTTGTAGCCTTCGGCGCGGCCCATGTCGAAGCGGATGTCGCGGCCGTGGGTGGCAAGCGCGGCGATGGTGAAGCGCAGCGCGTCGGCGCCGAAAGCCGGGATGCCGTCGGGGAATTCGCGCCGGGTCGCCTTCTCGATCTTCGGCGCGTCCTTGGGTTTCATCAGGCCGGTGGTGCGCTTGGCGACCAGCGCCTCCAGCGAGATGCCGTCGATCAGGTCGATCGGGTCGATGATGTTGCCCTTCGACTTGGACATCTTCTGGCCGTGGCTATCGCGGATCAGGCCGGTGATGTAGACGTCCTTGAACGGCACCTCGCCAGTGAAGTGGTCGGTCATCATGATCATCCGGGCGACCCAGAAGAAGATGATGTCGAAGCCGGTGACCAGTGCGGAGGACGGCACGAACTTGTCGAAGCCGCGCTCGGCCATCAGGGCCTGGTTGGGCCAGCCCATGGTGCTGAACGGCCACAGCGACGAGGAGAACCAAGTCTCGAGTACGTCGTTGTCCTGCGACAACGCGACGTCGTCGCCGAGCGAATGTTTAGCGCGCACCTCGGCCTCGCCGCGGCCGACATAGATCTTGCCGGCCTCGTCGTACCACGCCGGGATCCGGTGTCCCCACCACAGCTGGCGGCTGATGCACCAGTCCTGGATGTTCTCCATCCAGTGGCGGTAGGTGTTGATCCAGTTACCGGGGACGAACTTGACCGCGCCCGGCTGGCTGTCAACGCCCTCGATCAGCGCCAACCCGCGCTTGGCCAACGTGTCCATCTTCACGAACCACTGATCGGTCAGGTACGGCTCGATCGCGACACCGCTGCGGTCGCCGCGCGGCACCTGCAGCTTGTGCGGCTTGGTTTCCTCCAGCAGGCCGGCGGATTCGAGATCGGCGAGCACAAGCTTGCGGGCCTCGTAGCGGTCGAGGCCGCGATACGGGGCGGGCACGGTGTCGTTGGTCGCCGCCTCGTGGGTAAAGATGTTGATCAGCGGCAAGCCGTGACGCTGGCCGACCGCGTAATCGTTGAAATCATGCGCAGGAGTGACCTTGACCACGCCGGTGCCGAACTCGCGGTCGACGTAGTCGTCGGCGATCACCGGGATCTCGCGGCCGGTGAGCGGCAGGCTGACCTGCTTGCCGATCAGGGCTGCGTAGCGCTCGTCGTCCGGGTGCACCATGGCCGCGCTGTCGCCCAGCAGGGTTTCCGGGCGGGTGGTGGCCACCACCAGGTAGTTGCGGGTTTCGCGTAGCAACTCGTTACCGTCCGCGTCGCGCTCGATATGCTCGTAGCTGACGCCGTCGGCCAACGGGTAGCGGATCGACCACAGGAAGCCTTCTTCTTCCTCGTTGACGACTTCCAGGTCGGAGATCGCGGTCTTCAGCACCGGGTCCCAGTTGACCAATCTTTGACCACGGTAAATCAGCCCGTCGTCGTGCAGCTTCACGAACGCTTCGATCACCGCCTCGGCGGCCATCGGGTCCATCGTGAACACGCTGCGCGACCAGTCGCCGGAGGTGCCGATGCGGCGCATCTGGCGCTCGATGGTGTCGCCCGAATGCTGCTTCCAGTCCCAGACCTTGCCGATGAAACCATCGCGACCGAGCGAGTCGCGGGTCTCGCCCTTGCCTTCCAGCGCCATGTTGCGGGCAACCACCATCTCGGTGGCGATGCCGGCGTGGTCGCTGCCCATCTGCCACAGGGTGTCGAAGCCGCGCATGCGGTGGTAGCGGATCAACGCGTCCTGCAGGGTGTGCTGGAACGCGTGGCCCATGTGCAGGGTGCCGGTGACATTCGGTGGCGGCAGCAGGATGGTGTAGGGCTCGCCCTCGCCACGCGGCTGGAACACGCCGCTGGCCTCCCACTGCTGGTACAGCCGGGTTTCAAACTGGGTGGGATCGTAGCTGGAGGCGAGGGTGTCGGTCATGGGTCTTGGCTGGTTGTCCAGCGGTCCACCGTCATCGTCGTGAAAGCGGGGGAGTCACTGGGTTCCCGCTTTCGCGGGAATGACGGTGTAGGCGGGATGACGGTGTAGGGAGATGACGGTGCAGGGGGGTGACGGTGCAGGGGGGTGACGGTGTAGGGGGGTGACGGTGTAGGGGGGTGACGGTGTAGCGCTACATGTTGTGTGCATTCACGTCGAGGCCGCGCGACTTGTACTGTTTCCAGCGCTCGCGCAGCGGGCCGCGGGCCGAATCGTCGGCGGGTACCACTTCCAGTACCCGCTCGAACTCGCCCTCCACGGCGCCATCGCGCAGGTTGATGACCAACGGTCGCAACGCGACATCGTGCTCCGGGGTGGCGATCAACACGGCCACCTCTTCGTCGGCTTCATCAAGGGCGTCCTCGTCATCGTCCGCACCCACGATCTGGTGCGGGATGAAGGCGTCGGGATCGAAGGACCACAGCAGGTCGTCGAGCAGCTCGGCCTGGGCGGTGTCGCGGGCCAGCACCAGCGTTGCCAGGCCGGCGTCGCTGGCCTTGCGGGCCAGCTCGCAGACCAGCAGCAGCGGCTCCTGGCGGAACCGCGGCTTGGCGATCAGGTAGAAGTCGGCGCGCACGGCAGTCGGTCTACTTGGCGGCCTGGTCGAGCAGCCACTGGCTCAGCAAGCCGACCGGGCGGCCGGTGGCCATGCCGCGCTTGCCGTCGTCGCTGCCGCTACCGGCGATGTCCAGGTGCGCCCAGCGCTGGCCTTCGGTGAAGCGCGACAGGAAGCAGCCGGCGGTGATCGCGCCGGCCCAGCGGCCACCGATGTTGTAGACGTCGGCGTAGGTCGAGTCGAGCATGCCCTGGTACTCGTCCCACAGCGGCAGGCGCCAGGCGCGGTCGAACACGTTTTCGCCGGCGGCCAGCAGCTCGTTGGCGAGGTCGTCGTCCTTGCTCATCAGGCCGGACGCGTACTTGCCCAGCGCGACCATGCAGGCGCCGGTCAGGGTGGCGACATCGACCAGTGCCGCTGGTTCGTACTTCTGCGCATAGGTCAGCGCGTCGCACAGGATCAGCCGGCCCTCGGCATCGGTGTTGCCGACTTCAATCGTCTTGCCGGACATGCTGGTCAGCACGTCGGACGGGCGGTAGGCGTCGGCGTCGGGCATGTTCTCCACCGCCGGCACGATCACCACCAGGTTGACCGGCAACTGCATGCCGACCGCGGCGACGAAGGTACCCATCACCGTGGCGCCGCCGCACATGTCGAACTTCATCTCCTCGATCCCGCCCTGGGTCTTGAGGTTGATGCCGCCGGTGTCGAAGGTGATGCCCTTGCCGACCAGCACATAGGGCTTGTCATCGCTGCCGCCGCCGTCGTACTTCAGCGCGATGAGCTTGGGCGGGTTGGCCGAGCCGCGGCCGACCGCGAGCAGCGAGCCCATGCCGAGTTTCTCCATCGCGGCGACGTCGAGCACTTCGCAACTGGTGGTGTCGAAGCGGCCGGCGAACTCCTGCGCCTGCTGCGCCAGGTAGGCCGGGTTGCAGACGTTCGGCGGCAGGTTGCCGAGCTCGCGCGCGAAGGCGACGCCGGCGGCGATGGCCTGGCCCTGGGCGACGGCAAGTTGGTGCCCGGCGTCACTCTGGCCGGTGGGCGCATGGATGGACAGTTTGCGCAGTCCCGGCTCGCCGGCCTTGGCCTTGTTCTTGTCGCCCAGCGTCGCGGAATAGCGGTAGCAGGCGTGATCGGCGGCGATCGCGGCCTGGCGGACGGCCCAGGTGCTGTCGCGACCGGTCACCGGGGCGTCGGTCAAGGTGAACAAGGCATGGCTAACCGGGCCGGTCTTGAGTGCATTGGCGGTATCGGCGACGGCCTTGAGGTACTGCGGCACGCCAAACTTGCCGGCCTCGCCCAAGCCGATCACCAGCACCCGCGGGGCGCTCACGCCGGGAACGTCGTGCAGCAACGCGGTCTTGCCGGTCTTGCCACTGATATCACCGCGTGCCAGCAATGCTTGCAGCCGTCCACTGGAGGCTTGGTCCAAGGCGCTGCCGGCGATGGTCAGGGAGTTGTCGGAAAACGCGCCGACGACGATGCAGTCCACCTGGGCAGCGGCGGGAGCATCGTGGTTCAGGTCAAATTCGAGGGCCATGCAACAGATTCCAAGGGAAGTGAAAGGATGATTCGCGGCGCCCGGGCGGCGAAAACGGTCGATCCGGGCGACAATGGCGGCCGGATCGCGCGTGGCGCGGCCGGCGTGAACCGTGTGAATGAACCATCGAGTCTAAAGCAAGCCCCTGTCTTTATAAAAAGAACGCAACCATAGGCCGCCGATGTCCAAGCTCGACCGTTACCTGCTGAGCGAACTTGCCCAATCGACCTTCGCCGCCCTGGTGGTGCTGCTGATCGTCAGCGTTGGTGGGGTGATCACCGACGTACTCAAGGACATTGCCTCGGGCCGGCTGCCGGCCGGGCTGATGCTGGCCCAACTCGGCCTGGTGTTGCTCAACTGGTTGCCGCTGATCCTGCCGCTGGCGTTGATGCTGGGCATCATGATCGGCGTCGGCCGGCTGTACCGCGACTCGGAAATGCCGGTGATCGCCGCCATGGGCATTGGTCCCAGGCAGCTGCTGCGGCCAGTGCTGACGCTGGTGTTGCCGGTGGTGCTGGTGGTCGCGTTGTGTTCTTTGTGGCTGGGGCCGATGGCCGAGCGTATCTCGCGCCAGATGATCAACGACGCCAACCGCAACCTGGTGATCTCCGGGCTGGAGCCGGGCAGCTTCACCGAAATTCCCGGCGGCGGGGGGGTCGTCTACGTGGGTGCTATGTCCAGTGATGGCAGCCAGTTCCGGAGGATCTTCATCTACCGCCAATCGGAAGGTCGGCTGGATGTCACTACCTCCAACAGCGGCGCGCTGAGCGTGGACGACAGTGGCGAGCGCTACCTGACCCTGGACGATGGCTTCCAGGTGGAAGGGCCGATGGACTCGGGGCTGGACTACCGGTTGATGCGCTATGCCAGCAACGAGGTGCGGCTGCCGGCCGGCCGCCAGCGCTTCGACCCGGACGATCCGGAAGTGCTTCCCACCACCGAGCTGTTTGGCGACCCGCGTCGTGCCGCCAACGCGCAGTTGCATGTCCGGTTGGCGCCGCCGCTGCTGACGCTGGCGTTCGCGCTGATGGCGATCCCGCTGGCACGCACCACCCCGCGCCAGGCGCGCTATGGCGGGATGATGATGGGCTTTTTCGCCTACCTGATCGGCATGAACCTGGTGCTGATGGGCGAGGACTGGCTGGTTACCGGGCGGATCGCGCCCGCGCTGGGGTTGTGGTGGCTGGTGTTGCCGCTGCTGGGCGGATCGCTATGGCTGTACTTCAACGATGGCCGGATGCGCCGTAGTCGACTGCCGAAGGTGCAGGAGGCGGGCCCATGATGCCGTTTCCGAAGATCCACGACCTGTACCTGGGGCGAGTGGTGATTGGCAGCGTGTTGTTGACCTGGGCGGTGTTGCTGGGGCTGGACATGATGCTGGCGCTGGTTTCGGAATTTGGCAGCGTCGGTGAGGGCAATTACGGTGCGATGGAGGCCCTGGTCTACATCCTGTACACGGTGCCGCGGCACGCCTACGCGTTGTTCCCGACCGCCGCGGTGATCGGCTCGCTGATGGCGCTGGGGCAACTTGCGGCGACCTCGGAGTTGACTGCGTTGCGGGCGATTGGCTTGTCCCGGCAACGCATGACCATCGCCGTTGGTGCCGCGCTGGCGTTGTTGACGCTGCTGATGGTGGTCAACGGCGAGACCCTGGCGCCCTGGGGGCAGCGCAGCGCCGATGCGCTCAAGGCGTCATCGAAGTCCAAGAACATGATCGTCGCCCGCTATTCCGGGGTGTGGGCGCGCGAAGGCGCGGTCATCCTCAATGCCGAAGGTGGCGAGGAACACAATGAAGGCGGCGACCAGTGGCTGGAGCTGCATGACGTGCGCTTGTACGAGTTCGAGGACGACGGCCGGCTGAAGTCGCTCGCGCTGGTCAAGGTCGCCGAGCACCGCCCGGGCGGCTGGCTGTTGCGCGACGTGACCCGAACCACCTTTGGTGACGACTCGGTTACCCGGACCCAGGTCGCGCAGGAGCGTTGGGAGTCCCAGCTGGATGCCACCGCATTGAGCGCGGACATCGACCGGCCACGCTATCTGAGCACCCGCGAATTGCGCGACGCGATGCAGTACCGCGCCCGCAACGGGCTGGATGCGCGTGACTACGAGGAAAATTACTGGGGCCGCTGGTTCTATGCGATCAACGTGCTCGCGCTGTGCCTGGCCGCGATTCCGTTTGCCTTTGGCAGCCTGCGCAGTGGCGGCATGGGCAAGCGGCTGTTCATCGGCATCGTCTTTGCGCTGGGCTTCTGGTTGCTGCAGACCCAGTTCGTGAAAATGGCGAGCGCGTTCAAGTTCGACTTCCGACTGGCGTATGCGTTGCCAACGATAATCATGGTCGGCGTGTCGATGTACCTGTTCAAACGGCGATCGGGTTAGGGAAAGTCTGAACCATTGCCGTCATTCCCGCGTCCGACTGGACTTCCTTCGGTCGAAGGCGGGAAGCCATGGACTTTGATGTTCAAGCACGCAACGTCCATGGATCCCCGCCTTCGCGGGGATGACGGGCGAAAGCGGAATGACGAGCGAAAACGGAATGACGGCAATGGTTCAGACCTTACTTGGGTCTGCACAGCCAGACGGCGATATTCAGCGGGCCCGGCCGGGCTCGCGGCGCATCCGGGTGCCGCTGGCGCGGTCGTGCCAGGTCAGCCGGTCGCGGTCGATCCAGGCCCACCAGAAACCGAGCCCGCCCAATAGCAGCGACACGTTGCCGACCGCATAGCGGACCAGCAAAGCGCGCCAACCCGGGCTGCGGCCGTCGGCTGCCACCACCCGCAGCCGCCACGGTCGCATGCCCAGGGTCTGGCCGCCGTAGCGCCAGCTGGCGATGGCATAGGCGGCGGTGATGCTCCACAGCGCCGCGAACTCGAACCCTCCCCACACGCCACCGGTGATGGCGTCGCGGTGCACGGCGACGAAGATCGCGGCCACCAGCAGCCACAATCCGAGCGCCGCGAAGAAGTCGTACATCAATGACAACAGCCGCCAGCCGATCAGGGCTGCGGTGGCGTGCGGCGTTGAGGGCCGGGGTTCCGTTGGGTTCTGGGTCATTGGCGTGCGGCGGATCGGTTTCGGCGGGCGAGATGGGGCAGGCATGACGCGATGGGCATGACGCGTTAGGCGTGACGCGGTGATCGGCAAGTCTAGGGCAAGCCTTCGCGCTGCGGCTAAGCTGGGCGGATGAGCCCGTCTACCGCCTCCGATCGCCGTCGACATGCGATGGCCATGCCGCCGGTGCCGGACGCGGACGCGGCGGTGATCGCCGCTTTCCTGGATGCGGTCTGGGCCGAGAACGGCTTGTCCCAGTCGACCCTGGCCAGCTATCGGCGTGACCTGGAGGGGTTTGCCCGCTGGCGCGGCGGAAACAATGGTGGTCTGGGCGGCGCTGACCGGAGCGGCCTTTTTGCTTACCTGTCCGCGCGTGCGGCGCAACAGTATTCACCGCGCAGCAACGCGCGGTTGCTGTCGTCGTTGCGTGCGTTCTACGCCTGGCGGGTACGTCACGGCGAGCGCGCCGACGATCCAACGGCATTGCTGGATCCGCCCCGGTTGCCACGCCCGTTGCCCAAGGCACTGACCGAGAGCCAGGTCGAGGCCTTGCTGCGCGCACCCGACATCGACACCCCGCTGGGCCTGCGCGACCGCGCGATGCTGGAGTTGATGTATGCCTGCGGCCTGCGGGCGAGCGAACTGGTCAACCTGCCCTCCACGGCGATCAATCTGCGCCAGGGCGTGTTGCGGGTGACCGGCAAGGGCAGCAAGGAGCGTCTGGTGCCGCTGGGGGAGGAGGCGCAGTACTGGGTCGAGCGCTACATCACCGGCGCCCGGTCGCAGTTGGCGGGGAAGCGCGTACTGGCACCGCTGTTCATCGCCGACAGCGGCCAGCCGCCGACCCGCCAGCAACTGTGGCAGCTGGTCAAGCGCTACGCCGCCGTCGCCGGTATCGACCCGGCACGGATCAGTCCGCACGGATTGCGTCACAGCTTCGCGACCCACTTGCTGAACCACGGCGCCGACCTGCGCGCACTGCAGATGCTGCTCGGCCACAGCTCGCTGTCGACCACACAGATCTACACCCTGGTCGCCCGTGAGCAGCTCAAGCAACTGCATGCCAAACACCACCCGCGCGGGTAGGGGTCGGGCGGCGGACGTGCCACAATTCGGGATTCCCTCCGGGGCGGTGTCCTTGCCGCCCAGCACCCAGGACAGTCCATGAAGCGTCTCCTCCTTGTCGCCGCGCTTGGCGCGATCAGCGTTTCCGCCTGCGCGAAGACGCCCGGCCCGGACAGCGACGGCTCTGTGCCGGCCGCGGCCGCGGCCGCAGCGGCGACGGTGGAGCCGGTTGCCGGTACCGCAGAGGCCCGCGCGGTGGCGGCCATCGAGCGACTCAACCCCCGCGCGAAGATCGAACATATCGGTCCCGCGCCGCTGCCGGGCTTCCGCGAGGCGGTGGTCGGCGGCCAGGCCATCTATGTCAGCGACGATGGCCGCTACCTGTTCCTGGCCGGCGCCGGCGGTGCGCTGCTGGATACCCGGACCCAGGAAAACCTCAGCGAGAGCACTCTGGGGAGCATGCGCACCAAGTTGCTGGCGACCATCCCGGCCAGTGAGCGGATCGTGTTCGCCCCGCCGAACCCGAAGCACACCGTCACCGTGTTCACCGACGTGGAATGCGGCTATTGCCGCAAGATGCACAGCGAGATCAAGGAATACAACGCTCAGGGCATCGCCGTGGAGTACCTGGCGTTCCCGCGGATGGGGATCGGCAGCGAGGACTTCGAGAAGATGGTCTCGGTGTGGTGCGCGGCCGACCGCAAGGCGGCGCTGACCACGGCCAAGACCACCGGTGGTGTCGTCGAAAAGGACTGCAAGAACACCGTCACCATGCAGTACAACATCGGCCAGCGCGTCGGCCTGACCGGGACGCCGATGATCATTGCCGCCGATGGCACCCAGCTTGGTGGCTACGTGCCGCCCAAGGCGCTGCGCGAGGCACTGGACAAACTGGCCGCAAAAGACGCGCCCAGCGGCGGCGTCTGAGCGCTTTGGCCCGGGTCTGGCTTACAATAGCCGGCCCGCCGACCTGTGGTTCCCGGACATGATCGTCCTTGAGGGCGCTTCCGCCCTGTCCGCGTTCCGTCGTGAACGCCTGCAAGCCCGCCTCCAGACCCTCCATCCCGGGATTCGCCTGCTCGATGCATGGCCGGTCTACTGGGTCCAGCCCGAGCCCGGTGCCAGTCCCGACGATGCCGCACTGCGCCGGATACTGCAGGCCGAACCCGCCGCCGCCGCGCGTGCCGACGGCGCGGTCTCGCGTTATGTCACCCCCCGGCTGGGCACGATGTCGCCCTGGGCGAGCAAGGCCACCGATCTGCTGCACGGGGCCAACCTGGCGGTCCGGCGCGTCGAGCACGGGACCCGTTACGACTTTGCCGGCTGGCCCACCGATGCGGCCGTCCAGCGCGCGTTGGCCAAGGCGCTGCACGACCCGATGACGCAATCGTTGCTGGAGTCCCGCGACCACGCCGCCGCGTTGTTCGTGACCCCGGCGCGCGGCGAGCTTGAGCGCATCGCGCTGGACCAGCTGGAAGTGGCCAACGACCGCCTGGGCCTGGCCCTGGCCGAGGACGAGATCGCCTACCTGCGCGAGCGTTACACCGCGCTGGGTCGTGCGCCCTCGGACGTCGAACTGATGATGTTCGCCCAAGCCAACTCGGAGCATTGCCGACACAAGATCTTCAACGCATCGTGGATCATCGACGGCGTTGCGCAGTCCACCTCGCTGTTCAAGATGATCAAGCACACCCACGCGCAGACGCCGGAGAACACGCTGTCGGCCTACAGCGACAACGCGGCGGTGGTGGCGGGCTACACCAGCCAACGGTTCCGGCCCGACCCGGCGACCGGTGGCTATCGCGCCGAGGCGCCGGTCGAGTCGGCGTTCTGCATCAAGGTCGAGACCCATAACCACCCGACCGCGATCTCACCGTTTGCCGGCGCCTCCACCGGCAACGGCGGCGAGATCCGCGACGAGGGCGCGACCGGCCGCGGTGGCAAACCGAAGGCCGGGTTGTGCGGGTTTTCGGTTTCGCACCTGCGCATCCCGACCCTGCCGCAGCCGTGGGAGGGCGAACGCGCCCTGAACCCGCGCATGGCGCCGGCACTGGAGATCATGCTTGATGGCCCGCTCGGCGCGGCGGCTTTCAACAACGAGTTCGGCCGGCCCAACCTGGTCGGCTACTTCCGCACGTTCGAGTTGGGCGAAGGCGAGCTGACCCGCGCCTACGACAAGCCGATCATGCTGGCCGGCGGGCTGGGCGCGATCGACCGCAACCAGGTCGAGAAGCTCGGCCTTAAACCCGGCCACGCGGTCATCGTGCTGGGCGGGCCGTCGATGCTGATCGGCCTGGGCGGCGGCGCGGCCAGCTCGGTGGCATCCGGTGACAGCCACGAGGCGCTGGATTTTGCCAGCGTCCAGCGTGACAACCCGGAGATGGAACGACGCTGCCAGGAAGTGATCGACCATTGCGTCGCGCTGGGCGCGGCCAACCCGATCGACAGCGCCCACGACGTCGGGGCCGGCGGCCTGTCCAACGCGATCCCGGAATTGCTGCACGACTCGCAGCTGGGCGGGGTGATCGACCTGGGCAAGGTGCCCAGCGACGACCCCTCGCTGTCGCCGATGCAGCTGTGGTGCAACGAGTCGCAGGAGCGTTACGTGCTCGGCCTGCCGGCCGACCGCGTAGCCGAGTTCGCCGCGATCTGCGAGCGCGAGCGCTGCCCGTTCGCCGTGGTCGGTCATGCCACCGCCGAGGAGCGGTTGGTAGTGGGGTATGGGGCGACCATAGAAACCGTTTACGGCGAAGCCGCAGCAGATTCCCTTCTCCCGTTCACGGGAGAAGGTGCCCGAAGGGCGGATGAGGGCACCAACAATCATTGGCCGATCGACTTGCCGATGGACCTGCTGTTCGGCAAGGCGCCGAAGATGCAGCGCGACGCCCATCGGCCGGATGACGCACCGTGGCCGGCGCTGGACTGGAGCGGGCTGGACCTGCGCGACGCCGCGCTGCGGGTGATGGCGCATCCGACCGTGGCTTCCAAACAGTTCCTGATCACCATCGGCGACCGCAGTGTCGGCGGCTTGACTGCGCGCGATCAGATGGTCGGGCCCTGGCAGGTACCGGTGGCAGATTGCGCGATTACCTTCGCCGGTTTCGACGGATTTACCGGTGAGGCGATGGCGATCGGTGAGCGCGCGCCACTGGCATTGCTGGACTCGGCTGCGGCCGCACGGATGGCGGTCGGCGAGGCGATCACCAATTTATGCGCGGCGCCGGTGGAATCACTCAACCGGGTCAAGCTGTCGGCGAACTGGATGGCGGCGGCCGGGCACGACGGTGAGGACGCATTGCTGTTCGACGCGGTCCGCGCGGTGGGCCTGGAACTGTGCCCGCAGATCGAGCTGAGCATTCCGGTCGGCAAGGATTCGCTGTCGATGCAGGCGCAGTGGCAGGCGGATGGCGATCACGACAAGGGCGGGCCGCAAAAATCGGTCTCGCCGGTATCGCTGGTCGTCACCGCGTTCGCACCGGTGGTCGACGTGCGCCAACAATTGACCCCCTTTCTTGCTCGCGAGGAAGATTCGGAGCTGTGGCTGATCGGTCTTGGCGCCGGCAAGCAGCGTCTTGGCGGCTCGGTGCTGGCCCAGGTGCACCCCGAGGCGGTGGCTGGCAACGACGGCAATGGCGCGGGATCCCAGGTAAGCCGGTTGCCGGCGTTTGCCGGACAGCCGTCCGAGGACGGTCGCCGCGATGCCGGTGTGCCGGACCTGGACGAGCCCAAGCGCCTGCGCGACTTCTTCGAGCTGATCCGCGAGGCGCGCGAGGCCAATCTGTTGCAGGCTTACCACGACCGTTCCGACGGTGGCGCGTTCGCGACGCTGTGCGAGATGGCGTTCTGCTCGCACCTGGGCCTGGAGATCAACCTGGATGGCTGGGGCGAGGATCCGTTCCGGACCCTGTTCAATGAAGAGCTCGGCGCGGTGGTCCAGATCGCCGCCGAAGACCGGGCGGATTTCGCCGACCTGGTCGCCCACCACGGCCTGATCGATTGTGCCCAGCGCATTGCACGGCCAACCACGGCCCCGGTGATCCGGATCAGCGAGGAGGCCGGGACCCTGGTCGAATGGCGCTGGGACGAGTTGTTCGATGCCTGGTGGTCGACCAGTCACGCGATGCAGAAGCTGCGCGACAACCCCGATTGCGCCGACCAGGAGCGCAGCGCCGCACGCGACTTCAACGCGCCGGGACTGATGCCCAAACTGGGTTTCGACCCGGCGGAAGACATCGCAGCGCCGTATCTCAACCTTGGTACTCGGCCGAAGGTCGCGATCCTGCGCGAGCAGGGCGTCAACGGCCAGATCGAGATGGCGGCGGCCTTCGACCGCGCCGGCTTCGAGGCGTTCGACGTGCACATGAGCGACCTGATCGCCGGGCGCGTCGTGCTGGACGGCTTCAAGGGCGTTGCCGCCTGCGGTGGCTTCAGCTACGGCGACGTGCTCGGCGCGGGCCGCGGCTGGGCCACCAGCATCCTGGAGCGCAGTGCGTTGCGCGACCAGTTCGCGGCATTCTTCGCCCGCGGCGACAGCTTCACCCTGGGCGTCTGCAATGGCTGCCAGATGCTCAGCCAGCTCAAGCCGATCATCCCCGGCGCCGAGCACTGGCCGAGTTTCCTGCGCAATCGCAGCGAGCAGTTCGAGGCCCGCCTGAGCCTGCTCGAAGTGGTCGAATCGCCGTCGCTGTTCCTGCGCGGCATGGCCGGATCACGGATCCCGGTGGTGGTGTCCCACGGTGAGGGCCGCGCCGCCTTCGACAACCCGTCCGACCGCGCCGCAACCCACGCCGCGGCCCGTTATGTTGACGCCGACGGCTCCCCCTCCAGCCTGTACCCGGCCAACCCGAACGGCTCCGCGGACGCGATCGCCGCCGTCACCAGCGCCGACGGCCGCGCCACCATCCTGATGCCGCACCCCGAACGCACCCTGCGCACCGCCAACCTGAGCTGGGCCCCGCGCGAATGGGGCGAGGATTCCCCGTGGCTGCGGATGTTCCGCAACGCACGGGTGTGCGTCGACTGACTCGCGAGGGCGCCGCTTCCGCCCGACGCCGGGCTTTTGCTCCCTGTCGTTTCTTGTCCGGCAGTAACGTTCCATTCCCTGGACACCGACTGGGCCACGAGCCGATCACCACGCAACCGACCTGCTAAAGTCAGCCGCTGAAGGATTCGGAGAGCGATGTGAGCGCAGTTGCAGACACACTCGCGGGCGGCACGGATGGTCGCGGTATCGGCAGTAACCCTGTCGACGAATCGATCGTCGACGCCCTGCTCGCGAAAGGCCGGCTCAAGGAAGCCGACCTCGGCCGCGCGCGTCGGCTGCAGGCGGAAACCGGCGGCAGCCTGCTGGCGCTGCTGACCCGGCTTGGACTGGTGTCCGAACGCGACCACGCCGAGACCGTGGCCGAGGTGCTCGACCTGCCGCTGGTCAGCGCCAAGACCATGCCGGAGCTGCCGCCCGAGGGCGTGCTGCTCACCACCAAGTTCATGAAGCAGTTCGCGGTCTGTCCGGTCGCCGAGACCGAAACCAGCGTCGCGATTCTCGCCGCCGACCCGCAGGACCCGTACACCCTCGATGCGGTGCGACTGGCAACCGGTCGCGACGTCCACGCCAGCGTCGCCTTGCGTTCCGAAATAGACGAGTTGATCGAGCGCTGGCATGGCCAGGGTCGCAGCGCGATGGGCGCGATCATCGAAACCGCGGAAGGCGAAGGCAGCGACCTCGACGATGTCGAGCACCTGCGCGACCTTGCCTCCGAGGCGCCGGTGATCCGACTGGTCAACCTCGTCATCCAGCGTGCGGTCGAGTTGCGCGCCTCCGATATCCACATCGAGCCGTTCGAGAACCGGCTCAAGGTGCGTTACCGCGTCGACGGTGTGCTGATCGACGGCGAGAGCCCGCCGGTCAACCTGACCGCGGCGGTGATCAGCCGAATCAAGATCATGGCCAAGCTCAACATTGCCGAGCGCCGGCTGCCGCAGGACGGCCGGATCATGCTGCGGGTGCAGGGCAAGGAACTCGATCTGCGTGTCAGCACGGTGCCGACCGCGCATGGCGAGAGCGTGGTGATGCGCCTGCTGGACCGCGAGTCGGTGGTGTTGGATTTCCACCAGCTGGGTTTCACCGACGAGTTCCTGCCGCAGTTCCAGCACGTGCTGCAGCAGCCGCACGGGATCCTGCTGGTGACCGGCCCGACCGGTTCGGGCAAGACCACCACGCTGTACGCCGCGTTGAGCAATCTCAACACGCCCGACGTCAAGATCATCACCGTCGAGGACCCGGTCGAGTACCAGATCGAGGGCATCAACCAGATCCAGGCGAAGCCGCAGATCGGACTGGATTTCTCGCAGGCGTTGCGCTCGATCGTGCGCCAGGATCCGGACATCATCATGATCGGCGAGATGCGCGACCTGGAGACCGCGCGCATCGCGATCCAGTCGGCGCTGACCGGTCACCTGGTGTTGTCCACGCTGCACACCAACAACGCCGCCGGCGGCATCACCCGTCTGCTCGACATGGGCGTCGAGGATTACCTGCTGACCTCGACCGTCAACGGCATCCTGGCCCAGCGGCTGGTGCGCAAGCTGGAGCCGACCCACGCCGAGCGTTATCCGGCTACACAGGAGCAGATCGAGAAGTTCGCGCTGCGCCGTTACCAGCCCGACGGCGACATCCACCTGTACCGCCCGGTCGCCTCGCCGCTGGCACCGACAGGCTACAAGGGTCGTTCCACGATCATGGAATTCATGGTCCTGAACGACGACCTGCGCCGTGCCGTCATGCGCCACGCCGGCATGGGCGAGATCGAGCGCATCGCCCGCGACGCCGGCATGCGCACCATGTACGAAGACGGCATCATCAAGGCGCTGGCCGGCCTGACCACCATCGAGGAAGTGCTGCGCGTGACCGAGGATGCGTGAGATGGTCACCCCCGTTTCGACCGTCATTCCCGCGAAGGCGGGAACCCGTCCGGCGTTTAGTACACTCCGTCATTCCCGCGAAAGCGGGAACCCTGCGACATCAACATCCACCGTCATTCCCGCGAAGGCGGGAATCCATGGACGTCGCTTTTATTCCACGGAAGGAATGCAATGGAGAAACAACCCAGCGTCTACCTGCTCGCCAGCAGTCGCAATGGAACGCTCTACATCGGCGTGACCAGCGATCTGGTCACGCGTGTCTGGCAGCACCGCGAGCATGTCGTCGAAGGTTTCAGCGCGCGACACGACGTTACGCGACTGGTTTGGTACGAGCAGCATGACGTCATGGAATCGGCCATCCAGCGGGAGAAGCGCATCAAGAAGTGGAACCGTGAATGGAAGCTTCGTCTGATCGATTCCTTTAACCCTTCGTGGCGGGATCTGTGGCCTGACATCATCGGCGCGGTACCTGCGGCGAACGTCCATGGATCCCCGCCTTCGCGGGGATGACGAGCCAAGGCAGAACGCATTTACCCATGCCCCTTTACACCTACAAGGCGATCAACGCGCGCGGCGACATGCTGGACGGCCAGATGGAGGCTGCCAGCAATGCCGAGGTGGCTGCGCGTCTGCAGGAGCAGGGGCATCTGCCGGTCGAGGCGCGGCTGGCCAGTGAGGGGGGCGGCGCGTCGCTCTGGAAGGGGCTGTTCCAACCCAGCCCGTTTGCCGGTGAGCGGCTGGTCCAGTTCACCCAGCAGCTGGCGACGCTGCTGGGGGCGGGCCAACCACTGGACCGCGCGCTGACGATCCTGCTGGAGTTGCCCGAGGATGAGGCGGCCAGGCGCGTGGTCAGTGACGTGCGTGACGCGGTGCGTGGTGGCACGTCGTTGTCGACCGCACTGGAGCGCCAGCACGGCACGTTTTCGAGGTTGTACGTCAACATGGTCCGCGCCGGTGAGGCCGGTGGCAGCCTGGATGAAACGCTGGCGCGGCTGGCCGATTACCTGGAGCGCTCACGGGCGATGCGGGGGCGGGTGATCAACGCGTTGATCTATCCGGCCATCCTGCTGGTGATGGTCGGGTTGAGCTTGTTGTTCCTGCTGGGTTACGTGGTGCCGCAGTTCGCGCTGATGTACGAAAGCCTGGATGCGCAGTTGCCGTTCTTCACCCGGATCGTGCTGGGCGTTGGCTTGTTCGTGCGCGACTGGTGGATTTTCCTGATCGTGGTGCCGGCGTTGCTGCTGCTGTGGATCGACCGCAAGCGCCGCAATCCGGTGTTCCGCGAGGCGCTCGACGGCTGGATATTGCGCCGCCGTTTCTTTGGCGGGCTGGTCGCCAAGGTCGAGACCGCGCGGTTGGCGCGTACGCTGGGCACGCTGGTGCGCAATGGCGTGCCATTGATGGGCGCGCTCGGCATCGCCCAGAAAGTGATGGACAACCGGGTTTTGGCCGCAGATGTCAGCGCCGCCAGCGAGGAGGTCAAGAGCGGCGTCGCGCTGTCGACCGCGCTCGGTCGTGGCAAGCGCTTTCCCCGCCTGGCGCTGCA
Source organism: Lysobacter sp. A421 (assembly GCF_054052145.1). Lineage (NCBI taxonomy): Bacteria > Pseudomonadati > Pseudomonadota > Gammaproteobacteria > Lysobacterales > Lysobacteraceae > Lysobacter > Lysobacter sp. A421. Next base: position 715,368 of record NZ_JBSVRL010000002.1, read on the forward strand.
GATGATCCAGGTCGGCGAGGAATCCGGCGAGCTTGATGCGATGCTGGTCAAGACCGCCGAGACGTTCGAACATCAAACCTCGCTGGCACTGGACCGGATGCTGGCGGCTTTGGTGCCGATCGTCACCGTGGTGCTGGCCGGCGTAGTCGGCATGGTGGTGATGGCCGTATTGACCCCGCTGTATGACCTCACCAACCAGATCGGCTGAGGAATCTTGAACCATTGCCATCATTCCCGCAGGGACGAGCGAGGCCAGCATGGATGTCAGGTGCTTGTCGAATATCAAAGTCCATGGATCCCCGCCTTCGCGGGGATGACGAGAAAAACGGGGATGACGAGAAAAACACCATATGAACCCACACAGGACCCACGCAATGCACAACAGTCATTCCCTGAACCGAAACTTCCGGACCCGAAATTTCCGCGCCCCTTCCGCCGCGAAACAGGCCGGCATGAGCCTGATCGAGATCATTATCGTGATCGTGCTGATCGGCGCGGTGCTGACCTTCGTCGGCTCGCGCGTGCTCGGCGGTGCCGACCGCGCCAAGGCCAACCTGGCCAAGTCGCAGGTGATGACCGTGGCGCAGAAGGTCGAGGCATTCCAGATGGACACCGGCCGGCTGCCGACGGCGCTCGACGAACTGGTCGCCGAGCCCGGTGACGCGCCCGGATGGCTGGGCCCGTATGCCAAGGCGACCGAGCTGAATGATCCCTGGGGCCATCCGATGGAGTACCGCGTGCCGGGCGAGAGTGGTGACTTCGACCTGACGATCCTGGGCAAGGATGGCAAGGTCGGTGGCAGTAGCGTCGATGGCGATATTCACTACCAGTGACGTGGCACACCGTGGGCGGCCGAGGCCGCTTCGCCGGTGACCGGAATGCGGTCGCGCCAGGCAGGCGTCTCGTTGTTGGAGATGCTGCTGGTGGTCGCACTGATTGCGGCGGCCAGTCTGCTGGCGATGGCGGCGTTCAGTGGCGGGATGAAGGGTGCCCAGTTGCGTTCGGCGGCCAAGCAGATCGCCGCCGAGCTGCGCTACACGCGGTCGCGGGCGATCGTCACCGGGCAGCCGCAACGCTTTGTGATCGACCCGCAAGCGCGTACCTGGCAAGCACCGGGCGACCACCACGGCGAGATCCCTGCGGCCCTGCAAGTACGGTTCATCGGCGCGCGTGAGACACAGCCCAGTGAGCGTGAGGGCGCGGTGCTGTTTTTCCCGGACGGGGCGGCGACCGGCGGCCGGGTGCAACTGGACCGCGATGGCGCGAAATGGAACATCGACGTGGCCTGGCTGACCGGGCAGGTCACCGTGGAGCGTTCGGGGCCGGGTGGCTGATGGCCGGGCGTTCCGGCCATCAGCGCCGCATGCGGGGCGGTTGCGTCCCGCGCGGCCCTCGGCAGCGTGGTTACACCTTGATCGAGGTCATCGTCGCGTTCGCGTTGCTCGCCGTCGCGTTGACCTTGCTGCTGGGCACCTTGTCGGGTGCAACCTCGCAGGTGCGCTGGTCGGGCGATGCGGGGCGCGCGGCGCTGCATGCGCAATCGCTGCTGGACACGGTCGGGGTGGTTGAGCCGGTGCAACCGGGGCAGCGCCAGGGCGAGTTCGATGACGGGCGCTATCGCTGGTCGTTGCAGGTGGCCGGTTGGCGCGATCCGGCGCTGGCCAACGTGCCCGTCGCGCTTTCCGGTCCCCAACTGCATGAAGTGGTGCTGGATGTGACCTGGGGCGACGGTGGTCCACGCGAACGCCTGCAGATGCGCACCCTCCGGCTGGTGGTGGCCGAGCCGACCGACGGATGGCCATGAGCATCCTCCGCATGCCGCGGCCGCGCGTGCTGCAATCGAGCACGCCGTACTCGAGCACGCGGCAGACAAGCGTGGTGCCAACCGGCGTCCGGCGTCGGCGGGTGACCGGGTTCACGCTGATCGAAGTGTTGCTGGCGACCGTGTTGCTGGCCGCCGGGCTGGCGCTGGCGTTCGCCACCCTGTCGGCGGCGAGCCAGACTGCGACCCGCGGCGAGTTGATGGCGCAACGCAGCGAGCAGGTGCGCGCGGTGGAAGGCTTCCTGCGCAAGCGGCTGGCGGCGGCCCGGCCGCTTGCCTTCAGCACCGGGCAAGACGACGCGTTGCCGCAGTACTTCATCGGCGAGCCGGGGCGGATGCGGTTCGTCGCCAACCTGCCCGATTACCTCGGTCGGGGCGGTCCATACCTGCATGACTTCCGCGTCGAGGTCGACCAGCAGAAGGTCAGGATCGTGCTGGCGCTCAATATTGTCATTGCGGGTCAGACCATCGAGGATCCCGGGCAGCGGCCAGCGGAGTTGCTGGTCGATGGGTTGGGCCGGGTCACGTTTCGCTACCGCGGGATGGATCCCGATCGCCCGGGGCTGGGCGACTGGCAAGACAGCTGGGACCACGCCGGCCAATTGCCGCGATTGGTCGAGGTGGAGTTCACCGACGCGGACGAACGCAAATGGCCGACGTTGGTGGTCGCGCTGCCCCAGGCGGGTGGCGTCGCCGGTATCGCGCCGGGTGCGGGCAGATGAGGTTGTTCGGCAAGCCTGGCAGGAGGCAGCGACAGGTCGCGAATTCCGCCACCCGCGGGGCGGCCTTGTTGCTGGTGCTGTGGCTGATCGTGCTGTTGACTGCGCTGGTCGGCGCGTTTGCGATGGTGGCCCGGGTGGAGCACATGCAGGGACGCGTACTGGTGCGCGGACTGGCGGCCGATGGCGCGGCCCGCGCCGGAGTGGAGTACGCGATCAGCCGGTTGCAGGCCACCGACCCACGCTTGCAATGGGTGCCCGATGGCCGCTTGTACCCATGGAGCTATGCCGGCGCACAGGTCGAGATCCGGATCGTCGACGAGAGCGGCAAAGTCGATCTCAACCTGGCCGGCGCGCCATCGTTGGCGGGGCTGTTGCAGGAACTGGGCAGCGACCGGGTCGAGGCGTCGCGGCTGGCAGCAGCGATCATCGATTGGCGCGACCCCGGCAGCCTGACCCAGGTGGCAGGCGGCGCGGAAGACCAGGATTATGCGTCCGCCGGTCGTGGTTATGGCGCCAAGGACGCTCCTTTCGAAAGCATCACCGAGCTGGAGCAGGTACTGGGCTTCACGCCGGCCCTGTACGCCGGTTTGTCGCCCCATGTGACCGTGCATGGCGGGCTGCCGCAACCCAATCCTGCATTCGCGTCACAGCCGGTGTTGAACGCAATGGGCCTGGATGGTGCGGCCATCGTGGGGCAACGCGGCCGTCCCGCACCGCCCCGCGCAGGACTCAACATCGGCATCGGCGCACGCGCCGGCGGTACGTATAGTATTGACAGCCGCGCCCGGCTTACCAACGGGCGGCAGTCCGGGTTGCGGGTGGTGGTGCGCACGGGCGCGGGGCGCTTGCCCGGGATGGCCTACACCGTGCTGGATTGGGATATATCGTATGGGAGCGCGTCGCATTGGAGCGCGCTGCAATTGGACGCGTTGGATCGAAGACAAGGAGCCTCGTCAAAATGAGCCAGATCGCTTCCAGTACCAGCAGTCGCCTGGGCGATATCGGCACCCGTCTGGTCCCGCGTGTTGCCGGGCTATGGCGCTGGTGGGGGCGCTCACTGGCGGAATGGTTGCCGCCGCGGCTGCGCCGGGCGCTGGGCTTCGATCGTGGCCGGCTGTTGCTGCATGTGGATGGCGATGACCTGCAGCTGCGGCTGCAACAGGGCGATGAGTTGCGTGACCTGACGCGCGTGGGGCTGGCGGATGTCTCCGGTCCATCCGATCAGCTGGACCGGCTACTGGGCGGCGGGCAGGACGACCTGCCGCGCTGGTTGCTGCTGGCGCCAGCGACCAGCCTGCGTCGTCGCCTGGTCCTGCCCGCCGCGGCAATCGACCGGTTGCGCGATGTGGTGGCCTTCGAGATTGATCGACAAACGCCATTCCGTGCCGATGCGGTCGCGTTCGATGCCCGGGTAGCGGGACGGCGCGAAAGCGACGGCCAACTCGACGTAGAACTGGTGGTCGTCCCGCGGCAGGCGTTGGACCCGGCATTGGACCGGCTGGGTTCGCTGGCCTCGACCCTGGCCGGGGTCGATGTGGCGGCGGGCGACGGCGTGCCATTGGGAGTCAACCTGCTGCCGGTGTCCGAGCGTCGGCTTCATCGTGATCCGTGGGCGATCTGGAACGCCGTGTTGGCGGCGGTCGCGGTGGTTGCCGTGGCGGCGCTGCTGTGGCAATTGCTGGATAACCGGCGCGCGGCGGCCGACGCATTGGAGCAGGCGATGGCCGAACAGGCCGACGCCGGGCGTCAGGCCGCCGCCCAGCGCCATCAGCTGGCCAGCCTGGTGGAAGGCCAGGCGTTCCTGGACCAGGCCCGGGCCCGGCGGCCCACCGCGATCGAGGTCATGGACGAGTTGACCGTGCGGCTGCCCGACCATACCTACCTGGAAAAGCTCGCAATCAATGACGACCAGTTGCTGCTGATCGGCCTGAGTGGCCAGGCGGCGGCCCTGATCGGCCAGTTGCAGGGGGCCCAGGCGTGGAGCTCGCCGGCGCTGGCCGGCGCCCTGCAACCCGACCCGGGCAGCAGCCGTGATCGGTTTACCCTGACCGCGAAACTGGCGGTCGCCGCGCCGCAAGCACCAACACCAACATCGCCAACACCACCAAAGCCCGGGGAGGTCGCCGATGGCGCTGCCAAGCCGGGTCGCTGAACGCCTGGGTGGCCGGGACCGCTGGCTGGCGTTGGCGCTGCTGCTTGCGGTGCTGGGCATTGTCTACGCGGTGTTGATCCACCCGTGGTGGACGCTTCCCATGGCCGACGCGAACCAGCGCATCGAGTCGCTGCAACAACGTGAACTGCGCCTGCGCGCGCACCTGCAGCAGGCGCCGCAGGTCGCACGCCGACTGGAGCAGGTGCAGGCACGACAGAAGGAGCTTCCGGGGTTCCTGCCCGAGGCCAACCCGGAGCTGGCGACGGCAAGCCTGATCCAGCGACTGGAGGCGGTGGTGCTCCAGGCCAGCCCGGGCAATCGCAGTTGCGCCATCACCAATCGCTCGCCGCTCGACTCCGATAACCGCGAGTCCTACACCCGGGTGACGGTGCAGGTGCGATTGCTGTGCGGGACCCCCGAGCTGGCCAGGGCGCTCGATCTGCTGGAGAGCGGCGCCCCCAGGCTGTTCGTCGACAACCTCAATATCCTGGCCCGCGGCCGCTTCCTCAGCCGCGATACGTCCAGCGGTGCCGGAGGGTTGGATGTGTCGTTCGACCTGTACGGCTATCTCGCGCTTCCCGCTTCGCCGGTGGTATCGGACGGGGCCAACGGGGTGATCCATGCGGATTGAGGACGCCGGTCCGCGAACCCGGCTGCTGGCCGCCGTCGCCGGCGCAGCCGTGTTGGTCTGGGCGTTGGCCGTGGCCGGGATGGGGGGGCGTGTCGCGCCGCTGGATGACACCTCCGACGTGCTGGCGCCATTGCCGACGCTGCCCGCTGCGCCGACGGCCCGGCCGGACACGCCGGGCGGGCATGAAGCGATTGCCGCACGCCCGTTGTTCTCGCCCGATCGCACTCCGCAGCCGTTTTTCCTGGAAAACGACGATGGCGAGCAGACGCAGGGCTTCAACTACGTGCTGACCAGCGTGCTGCTCACGCCCCGGCTGCAATTGGCGATCCTGCAGCCACCGGACGGCAGCGCCTCATTCCGGGTCCTGCTCCAGCACGGGCCGGAGCCTCATCCCGCTTGGCGCCTGGTCGAGCTGGACGAGCGCAGCGCGGTATTCGAAGGGCCGGAAGGACGTCGCACCTTGCCGCTTCGAGTGTTCGACGGTGTCGGTGGCTTGCCGCCAACTGTCCTGCGCACGACCGATGGGGCTGCCGATGGTCAGGGGCGCGCGTCGCCGGCGGTACCGGCTGAAGCACCCGCGCGGCGCGTGGATGGCGCACCGGAACCGGTCAACCCCGATGACCTGCAAGCACCGGTCCGCGAGCAGCCACCCGCGCCGGCTTCGCCCGATGGCACTAAGCAGGACGCGTCCGGCACAGCTGCCGAGCCACCGGCCACCACCGATGCGGCGCAGATGGATTTGATCCGCCAACGCATCCAGGCGCGACGCGAGAAATTGCGCAACCCACCCGCACCGGAACCACCGGGCAACAACCGCTAGAGTGAATGCAATGAAGCAGCGCCCCACCGATCACTCGTCATCGACGCCGACTCGCTTGTCCTCCATGCGGTCGGGGCCGGCTGTGATCCGCCTGCTCGTTGCCTGGCTGATGGTCGCCGGCCTGGTGGCGGGATGCGCCAGCACCGCGGTGCCCAATGTCCGCCGTGACGGACCGCCGCACCCGACCGGAGCGGCGGGGGTACAGATGCACACCGCGGGAACCGCGCCGGCCACGGTGGTTGATGGCGCGCCAACGCAGTCGCCGGAGGATCCGGAGACCGGATTGCAGCCCCGGATCCACCGCGGCACCGGTCAGGTCATCAACCAGTCCGCCGCAGCGGCTCCACGGCCCAACCCGGGTGGCACCAGCGGGCAGGCCACCTTCAACTTCGAGGGCGAGTCCCTGCATGCGGTGGCCAAGGCGATCCTGGGCGACATGCTGGGCCAGAACTACGTGATCGCGCCCGGCGTGCAGGGCACAGTGACCCTGGCCACGCCGAACCCGGTCAGCCCGGCCGAGGCGATCAGCCTGCTCGACCAGGTGCTTGGCTGGAACAACGCCCGCATGATCTACAGCGGCGGGCGCTACAACATCGTGCCGGCCGACCGGGCTCTGGCCGGCACCGTCGCCCCGCGTACCGGCAGCGCCGCCAACGCGCGCGGTTTCGAGGTCCGCACGGTGCCGCTGCGCTATGTCGCGGCCGAGGAAATGAAAAAGATCCTCGAGCCATATGCGCGCCCCGGCGCGATTGTCGGCACCGATGCGTCGCGTAACGTGATCAGCGTCGGCGGTACCCGCGCGGAGTTACAGAACTACCTGCGCACGATCGAGGTCTTCGACGTCGACTGGCTGTCGGGCATGTCGGTGGGCGTGTTCCCGCTGCAATCGGGCAAAGCCGACCGGGTGGTCGCCGACCTGGAAAAAGTGTTTGGCGAAAGCAGCAAATCGCCGGTGGCCGGCATGTTCCGCTTCATGCCGCTGGAAGGTGCCAATGCGGTGATGGTTATCACCCCGCAGGCGGAGTACCTGGGCCAGATCCAGCAATGGCTGGAGCGCATCGATGGCGCGGGCGGTTCGGTACAGCTGTACACCTACCAGCTCAAGTACATCAAGGCGCGTGACCTGGCCGATCGCCTGTCAGAGGTGTTTGGCGGTTCATCGGCGGGCTCGGACGGCGGCGGCGACGACGGCCGGCCTTCGTTGATGCCGGGACTGCAATCGGCGGAAATATCGTCCAGCGACTCCGGCTCCAGCGTCGTGGTTGGCAACCAGGGGAATTCCGGCGGCAGGAGTGGACGCATCGGCAGAGGCGGGCGCAGTGGTGGTTCTGGCGGCGGTGAGATGTCGCTGGATGCGGCGCAAGGCGGCAATGGCAGCGTCAGTCTGGAGATCCAGGGGGACAAGGTCGGCGTGTCCGCGGTGGAAGAGACCAACGCGCTGCTGATCCGCTCGACCCCGCAGGCCTGGCAATCGATCAAGGACGTGATCGTCCAGCTCGACGTGATGCCGATGCAGGTCCATATCGAGGCGCAGGTGGTCGAGGTGCAGCTCAGCGGCGCGCTGGAATACGGCGTCAACTGGTTCTTCGAGCGCGGCGTGACCGATGCCGGCTTGCCGAGTGCCGTCGGCCGGGATACCTGGAGCACCCTGGCTGGCAGCGTGCAGGGCGAGGCGGGAAACGGCAGTCCCGCCGGCATGGCGTGGACGTTCCTGGGGCGCAATGCGGCCGCCGTCATCAGCGCGCTCGACTCGGTCACCGACGTCAACATGTTGCAGACCCCGTCGGTGGTGGTCCGCAACAACGCGCAGGCGGAGTTCAACGTCGGCAGCCGGATCCCGGTGTCCTCGGTCACCGTCAACCCCGGTCTGGGCGGCGACAACAGCTACAGCCAGGTCGAGTACCTGGACACCGGCGTGATCCTCAAGGTCCGTCCGCGGGTGACCCAGGACGGCATGGTGTTCCTGGACATCGTGCAGGAGGTCAGCGCGCCTGGCGGTGACCCGGACAAGTACGGCAACGTGCGCATCGACACCCGCAAGCTCAAGACCGAGGCGGCAATCCAGAGTGGCGACACGGTGATGCTGGCCGGCCTGATCCGTGATGGGGTGACCCGCGGCTCGAAGGGCTTCCCGGGCCTGAGCCGGATCCCGGTGATCGGCGGCTTGTTTGGCACCCAGAGCTCCACGACCCACCGCGAGGAAACCATCGTGCTGCTGACCCCGACCATCATCAGGAACCCGCAGGAAGCGCGCGAGATGACCGACGAGTACGGCCGCCAGTTCCGCGCGCTGGAGCCGTTGTACCGCCAGCCCAAGCCGTGACCCGGACCATCACCCCGAGGTCGCGCACGATCCATGGCTGAACTGCCCATCGTTGTGTTTCCAGTCGGTGCCGACGACACCGCGCTCGACGCCAGCCTGGCGGCGCTGGAGGCAGCGACACCGGCGGGTACCCGGGTTTGGCTGGCCGACGACGCCCTGGCCGGTCCGCGCGGTTACGCGATCATCGAGCATTGGATGTCGCGCACCGCGTTGAAGGCCGACTACACCCGTCGCCAGCGCAGCATCGGCGAGCTGGCACACCTGGACGAGATACTGGCCGCTTGCGGCGATGCCGACGTCGCCGTGCTCGCCGCCGATGCGGTGCCCGTGTCGGGCTGGCTCGATGCAATGGCCGCTTGCCTGGGCAGCGACGGCGCCATCGCCACCGTCAGTGCCTGGAGCAACGCCGGTGAGGCGGCGGCCTGGCCGCGGATCGGCGAGATCGATCCGATGCCGGCCGATCCCGAGCGACTGGGACGCGCTGCCGCCGCGATGCCGCAGATCCATCCCGAGCTGCCTGCCGCGATCAGTCACGCCGTGGTGTTGCGCGGCAGCGCGCGCAAGCGTGCCGGCGGGCTGGACGTGGCCAGTTACGGCTCCTGGTATGCCGGCCTGATCGACTTGTCGTTGCGGCTGTCGGGACTGGGTTGGCGCAATGTGTTGTGCGAGTCGGCGTTCGTCGCCCGCCCGGCAGAGGGCGCGGCGTTCGAGGGCGACATGGATCGCCTCGCGGCGCGCTGGCCGGACTGGCATGCGCGACTGGCCGCCTTCCTGATGGGCGATCCGCTGCACGGTGCGCGCGAGCAGCTTGGCCAGTTGCTGGCTTCGGTCGGGCCACCGGTGCCGCAGGCCGATCTGTTTCCGCCGCCCGACACGATGGTGGATGCATCCACCGGGCCGGATCGAACGTGACCGGTTCAGCGTCCGCTGCCACCATGCCCGATGCCTCCACGCCGGGGGCCGAAGCCGACATTGCCGTGGTCGTGGTGACCCACCAGAGCGCGTCGACCATTGACGACTGCCTGTGCCGCTTGCGCGCGGCCACCGGCATCGGTGCGATCCGGGTAGTGGACAACCTGTCCGACGACGGCAGCCTGGAGATCATCCAGCGTCACGCCACCGCCGACCCGCGGGTGCGCTTCATCGCCAACCCGGACAACCCCGGATTCGGGGTGGCCTGCAACCAGGGCGCGGCGGATGTCGCCAGCCGCGCGCCGGGATGCAAGTGGCTGGCCTTCGTCAATCCCGATGCGATGGTCGAGCACGACACGCTTGCCCGACTGCGGGCACTGGCGGTCGACGCAACCACGCCCGGACACATCCTGCTGGGCGCCGACCTGGTCGGCGAGGACGGCGTGCGTGACCCCGCTGCGCGTCGCCACGCCCCCGACTTTGGCGCGATGCTGGCCGGCTGGTTCAACCGCGCAAGCCGCAGCTCCAAGGGCGCCGACATGGCGATCCCGACCGACGACGCCCAGGTGCTGCAGCCGGTGGCAGCGATTTCCGGGGCGTTGATGTTCCTGTCGTGCCGCCTGTTCGAGGAGGTTGGAGGATTCGACGAGGACTACCGCCTGCATGCCGAGGACCTGGACCTGTGCCGCCGGATCGCCGGGCTTGGCGCAACCATTGCCGTCGCCAACCAGGTCCGCGTGGTTCACGTGCGCGGCGTGTCGAGCCGGTCGCGGCCGGTGTTCGTCGAGTGGCACAAACACCGTGGCTTATGGCGCTACTTCCGCAAGTTCGAGGCACCCCGTCGCGGTGTACTGGCGCGCGCTGCCGTCTGGCTGGCGATCTGGCTGCACTTCCTGCAGGTCTTGACCCGGCAGCTGATTGCCCAGCTGATCAACGGCGATCGTTGACGGCGCGCGGGGAAGCTGACCTGCAGTAGACCGCGGGCGCGGATCAGCGGCGGATCAGCGGTATCGGTTGATCTGGTCGCGCAGCGCGCGTGCCACGGTGGCGGCGGCCTGCGCGTAGTCGTCACCACCGGAGGCGTACAGGACCGCGCGCGAGGAGCTGACCATCAGGCCGGTCCCGTCGGCGGTCTTCGCGTTTTTCACCACTGCGTCGACATCGCCGCCCTGGGCACCGACGCCGGGGACCAGGAAGGGCATCTCGCCGACGATCGCGCGTACCTCGCGCAGTTGTTCCGGCCAGGTCGCGCCGACCACCAGTGCGCAATTGCCGTGGCCGTTCCAGTCGCGCGCGATGGTCTCGGCGACGTGCTGGTACAGCGGACGTTCCAACGGGCGCTCGCGGCCGTTGCCGGTCACGAGCAGGTCCTGCAGGTCGCTCGCGCCGGGGTTGGACGTGCGACACAGGATCACCACGCCGCGGTCGGCGCGATCCAGGAACGGCTGCATCGAGTCACGTCCCAGATACGGGTTGGCGGTCACTGCGTCGGCGCGGTAGCGGTCGAACGCCTCGCTTGCGTAATGCTGCGCGGTGCTGCCGATATCGCCCCGCTTGGCGTCCAGGATCACCGGGATGCCGGGGTGGCTGGCGTGGATGTGGGCGATCAGCCGCGCCAACGCATCCTCCGCGCCCAGAGCGGCGAAATGGGCGATCTGCGGCTTGAATGCGCAGACGTATTCGGCCGTTGCATCGACGATGCCGCGGCAGAAGTTGAACACCGCATCGGGATCGTTGGCGAATTGCGCCGGGAACTTCGCCGGCTCCGGATCGAGGCCGACGCAGACCAGTGAGTCGGCGTCGGACCAGCGGTGTTTCAGGGCCTGCATGAAGGTCATCTGGAGTTCGCTCGCGGTGCCTTTGGGGTTACGAGTCCGGTGCGCTTGCCCGGGCTGCATCGTCGTTCCCGCGAAGGCGGGAAACCATGGACATTGGATTTACATCGTAGGTCAGGCAAACGCAACGTCCCTGGATCCCCGCCTTCGCGGGGATGACGGCGAAGGACTGCATCGTCGTTCCCGCGAAGGCGGGAAACGCTTTACAGCAGCCGTACGGCTGATCACCTATGGGCATTGGATCTACATCGGAGGTTACGCAAACGCAACGTCCATGGATCCCCGCCTAAAGCATGCGGGGATGACGGTTTGGCAAAGCCGTGGCCGCAGCGCGGTCACGGGCCAATCCGTCACTTCAGCGCCTTGAACCGCAGGCGCTTGGGCTGGGCGCCTTCCTCGCCGAGGCGGCGCTTCTTGTCGTCCTCGTATTCGCGGTAATTGCCCTGGAAATACTCCACGTGCGAGTCGCCCTCAAACGCGAGAATGTGGGTCGCGATGCGGTCCAGGAACCAGCGGTCATGGCTGATCACCACCGCGCAGCCGGGGAATTCCAGGATCGCGTCTTCCAGCGCGCGCAAGGTCTCCACGTCCAGATCGTTGGAGGGTTCGTCGAGCAGCAACACGTTGCCGCCCTGCAGCAGGGTCTTGGCCAGATGCAGGCGACCGCGTTCACCGCCCGACAGCGTGCCGACCAGTTTCTGCTGGTCCTGGCCCTTGAAGTTGAAGCGGCCCAGGTAGGCGCGCGACTGGATCTCGACCCCGTTGATGTTGAGGATGTCCGCGCCGCCGGAGATTTCCTGGAACACGTTGTGGTCGCCTTCCAGCGTGTCGCGGCTCTGGTCGACATAGGCGACCTTGGTCGACGGGCCGCGGGTGATCTCGCCCTTGTCCGGAGTTTCCTGTCCCGTGATCATCTTGAACAGGGTCGACTTGCCGGCGCCGTTGGGGCCGATGATGCCGACGATCGCGCCGGGCGGGATGATGAAGCTCAGGTCGTCGATCAGCAGGCGGTCGCCGAACGACTTGGAGACGTTGTTGAACTCGATCACCGAGTTGCCCAGGCGCTCACCCGGCGGAATGAAGATCTCGTTGGTCTCGTTGCGGCGCTGGTATTCGACCGAGTTGAGCTCCTCGAACCGCGCCATGCGCGCCTTGCCCTTGGTGCGGCCGCCCTTGGCGTTGCTGCGCACCCATTCCAGTTCCTTGGCCAGCGCCTTCTGGCGCGCCTTCTCGCCGGACTCCTCGCGCTTCAGGCGCTCGGATTTCTGCTCCAGCCAGGCGGTGTAGTTGCCCTTCCACGGGATGCCCTTGCCGCGATCCAGCTCCAGGATCCACTCGGCGGCATTTTCCAGGAAGTAGCGATCATGGGTGACCGCGACCACGGTGCCGCTGTAGCGGGCCAGGAACTGCTCCAGCCACTCCACCGACTCGGCGTCCAGGTGGTTGGTCGGCTCATCCAGCAGCAGCATGTCGGGCTTTTGCAGCAGCAGTTGGCACAGCGCGACGCGGCGCTTCTCGCCGCCCGACAGCTTGCCGATGATGGCTTCCCACGGCGGCAGGCGCAGCGCGTCGGCGGCGACTTCCAACTGGTGCTCCAGCGTGTGCGCGTCGCCGGTGGCGAGGATCGCCTCCAGGCGTTGCTGCTCGGCGGCGAGCTTGTCGAAGTCGGCGTTCTCGTCGGCGTAGGCCTCGTAGACCTTGTCCAATGCGGCCTGGGCATTGATGACCTCGCCCAGGCCTTCCTCGACCGCTTCGCGCACGGTGTGCTCGGGGTTGAGCTGGGGTTCCTGGGCCAGGTAGCCGACCTTGATGTCCTTGGCCGCGCGCGCCTCGCCGGTGAAGTCGGGGTCGACGCCGGCCATGATCTTCAGCACCGTCGACTTGCCCGAGCCGTTCAAGCCCAGCAAGCCGATCTTGGCGCCGGGGAAGAACGACAGCGAGATGTCCTTGATGATCTGGCGCTTGGGCGGAACGGTCTTGCTGACGCCGTTCATGGTGTAGATGTATTGCGACATTCGGGGGCTCCGCAGGCAGACGGCGGCGCCCTGCGCGGGGGCAGGGGCCGGAAAGGATCGATAGCCGGCCATTATCCCGGATGCGGGAGTTTCCTGCAGCGGGCGGGTCAGCGGGCAGTTGGTTTGGGTGTACGCCGCACCGGCAACCCGCTCGCCCGTGGTTCCGGCGCCGGGTCAGGGCTAAACTCGGGGCCTTCCCTTCTTCATCTGAACTGGAGTGGCAATGTTTGCGCGCGATGCACGTATTGAAGGATTTGACCCGGAACTCGCCCAGGCCATCGCGAACGAGAATCGCCGCCAGGAAGACCACGTCGAGCTGATCGCCTCGGAAAATTACGCCAGCCCCCGGGTGATGGAAGCCCAGGGCAGCCAGCTGACCAACAAGTACGCTGAGGGCTACCCCGGCAAGCGTTACTACGGCGGCTGCGAATACGTCGACGTGGCCGAGCGGCTTGCTATCGACCGGTTGAAGGAGTTGTTCGGCGCGGACTACGCCAACGTGCAGCCGCATTCGGGCTCGCAGGCCAACCAGGCGGTGTACTTCGCATTGCTGAAGCCCGGTGACACCATTTTGGGCATGAGCCTGGCCCACGGTGGTCACCTCACCCACGGGGCCAAGGTCAACATCAGCGGCAAGCTGTTCAACGTCGTCCCGTACGGGCTGGACGAGTCCGGGTTGATCGACTACGACGAGATGGAGCGGCTGGCCCGCGAGCACAAGCCGAAGATGCTGATCGGCGGCTTCAGTGCTTACTCGCAGGTGGTGGATTGGGCGCGGATGCGCGAGATTGCCGATGCGGTGGGCGCGATCTTCTTCGTCGACATGGCCCACGTCGCCGGCCTGATCGCCGCCGGCGTGTACCCCAACCCGGTGCCGCATGCGCACGTGGTGACCTCGACCACCCACAAAACCCTGCGCGGCCCGCGCGGCGGCATCATCATTGCCAGCAACCCGACCGAAGAGCTGGTCAAGAAGCTGCAGAGCATCGTCTTCCCCGGCCTGCAGGGCGGCCCGCTGATGCACGTGATCGCGGCCAAGGCGGTGGCGTTCAAGGAGGCACTGGAGCCGGCGTTCAAGGACTACCAGGCCCAGGTGGTGAAAAACGCCAAGGCCATGGCCAAGGTCATCATCGACCGCGGTTACAAAGTGGTCTCCGGCGGCACCGAGAACCACCTGATCCTGATCGACATGATCGGCAAGGGGATTACCGGCAAGGACGCGGAAGCCGCGTTGGGCAAGGCGCACATCACCGTCAACAAGAACGCGGTACCCAACGACCCGCAAAAGCCGTTCATCACCTCCGGTCTGCGCATCGGCACCCCGGCGGTGACCACGCGTGGCTACCTCGAGCCGGACTGTGTCGCGCTGGCCAACTGGATGTGCGACATCCTCGACAACCCGAATGACGAGGACCTGATCAAGTCCGTGCGCGAAAACGTGACCACGCAATGCGCGCAATTCCCCGTCTATGGTTGACCGCCGCCTGACGTGCACCCACCCCGCACCCCCGGGGCGGGTCTCAACCCCTCATGGCCAGTCCCCCGTAGGTCGGGTTTCAACCCGACATGGCCGGCCCCCCGTAGGTCGGGTTTCAACCCGACACGGCCAGTCCCCCGTAGGTCGGGTTTCAACCCGACATGGCCAGTCCCCCGTAGGTCGGGTTTCAACCCGACATGGCCAGTCCCCCGTAGGGCGGGTTTCAACCCGCCGTCCCCGCACGACCGGGCAACCCGGCTAGCCCCCGCCCGCCATGCACTGTCCCTTCTGCCAACACGTAGACACCCGCGTCATCGACTCGCGGGTGTCCGATGACGGCGCGACCATCCGCCGTCGCCGGGTCTGTGAGGCCTGCGGCGAGCGCTTCTCCACCCTGGAGACGGTCGAGCTCAAGTTGCCGGTGATCATCAAGTCCGATGGCCGTCGCGAATCCTTTGACGCACGCAAGCTGCGCGGCGGCTTCGACCGCGCATTGCAAAAGCGGCCGGTGGCGGAAGAGCAGATCGAGACGGCGGTGCGCGCGGTGGTCCACCAACTTCGCCGCACCACCGAGCGCGAGTTGTCGTCGCTGCGGGTGGGCGAGTTCGTGATGGGCGAGTTGCGCAAGCTCGATCATGTCGGTTACGTGCGCTTTGCCTCGGTCTATCGCGCGTTCCAGGACGTGGCGGATTTCCGCGACGAGCTCGACCGGCTGGAGAATGACAATTCCGGCGCGGACCAGTTGCCACTGCTGGGCGGGGACCCGGACACGGCAACAAAATCCCGCAAGCGCTGATGGCGGAACGTTTTCGCATCCGCGCTCGCGCCCGCCAGCGCCCCTGACCGCAGACCTTCCGACTCCCGCAAGAGGAATCCACCGTCCATGCCCGAATTCACCGCAACCGATCACCTGATGATGGCGCGCGCCCTGCGCCTGGCCGAGCACGGCGCTTACACCACCCGGCCCAATCCGATGGTCGGGTGCGTGATCACCCAGGGTGACGAAGTGGTGGGCGAGGGCTACCACCAGCGCGCCGGAGAGGCGCATGCCGAGGTGCTGGCGCTGCAGGACGCCGGCGACCGGGCCAAGGGCGCCACGGTCTACGTGACCCTGGAGCCGTGCGCGCATACGGGCAGCACCGGGCCGTGCGCGGACGCGTTGGTCGCCGCCGGGGTGGCAAGGGTGGTGGCGGCGATGCGCGACCCGTTCCCACAGGTCGATGGTGCCGGTTTCGACAAGCTCCAGGCCGCCGGGATCCAGGTCGAGCACGGTTTGATGGAAGCCCTGGCGCGCGACCTCAACCGCGGCTACCTGTCACGGATCGTGCGTGGCCGGCCCTGGGTGCGGGTCAAGCTGGCCACCAGCCTGGATGGCCGCAGCGCGCTGGCCAGTGGCGAATCCAAGTGGATCAGTGGCGAGGCGTCACGCCTGGACGTCCAGCATTGGCGCGCCCGTGCCGGGGCGCTGGTGACCGGTGCCGGCACCGTGTTGGCGGACGACCCGTCGTTGACGGTGCGGTTGGGCGAGGGCGTCGACTTCGCGCCGCCATTGCGGGTGGTGCTCGACCCCGGGTTGGCCACGATCGCCCGCGGCCGGGTGCGCGATGGCGATGCGCCGACCCTGTACATCCATGCGCCCAATACCAAGCTCGGCCGCGGCATCGATGCCGAGCTGGCGACGGTGGCGGTCGATGGCGGTCGCTTCGATCTGCACGCGGTGCTGAAGCTGCTGGCCGAGCGAGGCGTCAACGAAGTCCAGGTGGAAGCCGGGGCAACCCTGGCGGCGGCCTTCCTGGAGGCCGGGGTGGTCGACGAGCTGCTGCTCTATGTCGCCCCGGTATTGTTGGGATCCAAGGCGCGACCTTTATTTGACGGGCTCAACATCGAGACGATGGCCGAGCGCATGCAGATGCACGTGGTTGAATCGCGCCAGTTGGGCGAGGACATCCGGGTTCTGTTGCAGCCGCAACAGGGCTCGTAAAACCAGCGCCCGTAAAACCAGGCGCCGCAAGCCAGGCTTGACGGCGCCGGTACCGATCAGAAGCTGGCGCGGACGCCGACGAGATAGCGTGTGAAGTCTTCGATCATCTCGACCTCGGCGACCAGACCCCAGGTCGGGTTGAACTTGACCTGGCCGCCCAGGGTGCCGACGAAATCACCTTCAAAGTCGCCGCCATCGATGTAACCGGCCTTGACCCAGGCTTCGGTGCGTGCCGATGGCATGCCACGCAGGCCGACACTGACCTTGCCACCCTTGGCGTCTTCGGAGACCTTGCCATCGTAGTCGGCGCCCAGCCCGGACAGCTTCAGCGTCAGCTCCTGGCGCAGGTACGCGATGTCGGCGGTGAAATCGACCCGGTCGCTGAACGCCATGTGGTAGCCGAAGCCCAACTCGGCCTGGTCGATGGAGACATCCAGCGTGGCGTCGCCGTCACGGAAATCATCGGACACCTGGCCATAGCTGCCGAACACATAAGCCTGTGGTGCAATGGCGACCGAGCCGCGCAGGTAACCGCCGTCGCCTTCGGGGTTGCCGAGGAATTCGTCGTCGATATGCAACTTGGCGTAGCCGCCTTCGACGTAGGTGTAGTTGATTTCATTGGCATTTGCGGCAAAGCCGACCGTTGCCAGCATCGCTGCCAGCAGCACACACTTCTTCATCTGGATCCCCTGAATTGATATCCGTCTCGCAGCTCCGCGATAAACGGCACGACGCGAATGTGTCGTGGGTCGTATTATCGCTGTGACACAAGTTGATCGTCCAGCGCGAACGGCCGCCACAGCGTTCCACGGATCGGACAGTCGTGGCGCCCGCGGGCTGGTAGAATCACCACGCCACTGCGGTGGCACCACACGTAAACGTCTTCAGGGCGGGGTGCAACTCCCCACCGGCGGTAGGTCACCTGGCCATGACGGCCGCGGTGACAAGCCCGCGAGCGCCTGCAGCCAACTGCTGCAGGGTCAGCAGATCCGGTCGAATGCCGGAGCCGACGGTCATAGTCCGGATGAAAGAAGACGGCGTACGCCAGGCCCTGGGGCCATGCGTAGGCCATTGCCTTGTGGCGTTTTTCGCCATCCATTGATGCGGGAAACGAGCCATGTCCATGTCATTGAAGTGTCCGGTGTTGCGGTGCGTTCTGGCGACCCTGCCGGCTGGTCTTGCCGGGGAGTCACGCTGATGTTCACCGGCATCATCGAAGGTGTCGGCCGCCTGGCCGCACGGGATTCCCGAGGCGGTGACGCACGACTTGTCATCGAGGTCGGCTCGCTGCCATTCGAGCAGGTGGCATTGGGTGAGTCGATCGCCGTCAACGGCACCTGCCTGACCGTGGTCGAGTTCGACGTCGATAGGGGCCACGCAAACACATTTCAGGCCGACGCATCCAACGAGACGCTGGCGCTGACCACCCTGGGCCAGTTGCCCATTGGCGCGCCGGTCAACCTGGAGCGGGCGATGCGCCCGACCGACCGGCTTGGCGGCCACATGGTCAGCGGCCATGTCGATGGGGTCGGCGAGGTCGCAACGATCTCCCCGGATGCGCGCGCCCAACGCTGGCGGTTCACCGCACCACCGGCCGTGCTGCGTTATATCGCCAAGAAGGGCTCGATCTGCGTTGACGGCGTCAGCCTGACCGTCAATGAGGTCGATGCGGACGGTTTCGAGGTCGCGCTGGTGCCCCACACGGTTGCCCACACCGCTTTCGCCGATACCCTGCCTGGCGACGCGGTCAATCTGGAGGTGGATCTGGTCGCGCGCTATGTCGAACGCCTGCTGCAGGGCCGTGCGGAAAGCTGACGTCGCGAGCCTCCCTTCCGCATTTGCCTCCACTACCGGTTTCCGCCCTTGCGGAAATGACGATCACGGGCCCGCGGCGCCTCCCTGCCGCCGGCCCACACCACAGGAACCACCCCGATGAGCTTTGCCACCGTCCCCGAACTGCTGGAAGAAATCCGTGCCGGCCGCATGGTCGTCATCGTCGATGACGAGGATCGCGAAAACGAAGGCGACCTGATCATGGCCGCCGAGCTGGTCAAGCCGACCGACATCAACTTCATGGTCACCCACGCGCGCGGTCTGGTGTGCCTGTCGCTGACCCGCGAGCGCTGCGTCCAGCTCGGTCTGCCGCCGATGGTGCGCGACAACACCTCCCAGCACCACACCAACTTTACCGTCAGCATCGAGGCCGCCGAAGGCGTCACCACCGGCATCTCCGCCTACGACCGCGCCCACACCGTGCGCACGGCCGTCCGCCCCGACGCGACACCGTCCGACGTGGTCCAGCCGGGGCACATCTTCCCGCTGCAGGCCCAGCCTGGTGGCGTACTCAACCGCGCCGGCCATACCGAGGCGGCGATCGACCTGGCACTGATGGCCGGTCTGGAGCCGGCCGGGGTACTGGTGGAGGTGCTCAATGCCGACGGCACCATGGCGCGACGACCGGAGCTGGAAAAGTTCGCCGCCGAGCATGGCTTGAAGATCGGTTCGATCGAGCAGCTGATCCGGCACCGGCTGGAGACCGAGCACACCGTGGAGCGGGTCGACAGCCGGCCGATCGAGACCGACCACGGCCCGTTCCAGTTGCTGACCTACCGTGACCGGCTCAGCCACGCGCTGCATTTTGCGATGTTGCGGGGCGAGCCCGATCCGGCCATCCCGACCCTGGTGCGGGTGCACATGAACAACCCGCTGGCCGACGTGCTGCATTGGCGGCGCGCGGACTTTGGCCCGGCCGTCGGCGATGTGCTCGCCGCGATCGCCGAGCAGGATCGCGGCGCCCTGGTGCTGTTGGCCGATCATGCCGATACCCCCGCGCTGCTGGCGCGCATCCGCGCCGAACCGCAGGCGGCCGACGCGCCGATCCAGGAGATCAGTCCCGGCGCCGGCCAGGGCCTGACCGAATGGCGGCGCAATGGCGCCGGCAGCCAGATCCTGGCCGACCTCGGGCTGGGCAAGCTGCGGGTGCTGGGCACGCCGCGCAAGCAGGTCGGTCTGGCCGGCTTCGGGCTGGAAGTGGTCGAGTACGTGGACTCGATGTAGCCGGTGCGCCCGCGCGGTAAACTGCGGTCTCGCCAGACCCCGGCATTTCCCCTCCCCCTCCAAGGCTTTCCCTGACATGCCCCATATCGAAGGCGACCTGCGCAGCCCTGACGGCGCACGTTTCGCAATCATTGCCAGTCGCTGGAACCCGCGCATCACCGACACCCTGGTGACCGGCGCGCGCAAGACCTTCGCCGACCACGGCGTGGCCGAGGAGGCCATCGACGTGATCCGGGTGCCGGGCGCGTGGGAGATCCCGGTGGCCGCGGCGCGTATTGCCGCGGCGGGACGTTACGCGGCGATTGTCGCGCTGGGTTGCGTGGTGCGCGGCGATACCCGCCACTATGAGCAGGTCGCCGACGGCTGCTCCGAAGGTCTGATGCGGGTCGCACTGGATCACGGCGTGCCGGTCTGCAACGGCGTGCTGGCCGTGGAGATGCACGAGGATGCGGAGAAGCGCGCCAACGGCAGCCATGGCAACAAGGGCGAGGAAGTGGCATTGGCCGCACTGGAGATGGCAAACCTGATGGAGCGACTGGCATGAACCACCGTCGCCGGCCGGGAGGTATTGACGCGGTGGGTCGCTCGCGGGCACGACGGCGCGCATTGCAGGCGCTGTATGCCTGGCAGATGTCCGGCTCCAGCGCGCGCGAAGTGGTGACCCAGTTCGCCCACGAGCAAGCCCGCGAGGTCGCCGACCTGGCCTATTTCGAGGAGCTCGTGCACGGCGTGGACAAGCATCGCGTCGAGCTGGACCAGGCATTGACGCCCTTCCTGGATCGCGATATCGCCCAGGTCGATCCGATCGAGTTGGCGGTCCTGCGGATCGCCGCCTACGAGTTGCAGCATCGCCCGGACGTACCGTACCGGGTGGTGATCAACGAGGCGATCGAGTCGGTCAAGCGTTTTGGCGCCGAGCACGGCCACACCTACGTCAACGGCGTGCTGGATCATGCCGCGGCGCAGTGGCGCGCGGTCGAGGTCAACGCATCACGGCGCAAGCCCGACTGAGCCAACACGGGCATGGCCGAGTTCGACCTGATTGATCGTATCCGCTCCCGGGCCCAGAGCCGCGATGACGTGGTGCTGGGCATCGGCGACGATGCCGCGATCATCCAGGTGCCGGCCGGTTTCCAACTGGTGGTGTGTACCGACACACTCAATGCCGGAGTCCATTTTCCGCTCGATACCACGCCCGCCGATATCGGCTGGAAGGCGTTGGCGGTCAACCTGTCGGACCTGGCCGCGATGGCGGCGACCCCGGCCTGGTGCACCCTGTCGCTGTCGATGCCGTCCGATGTTCCAGCCTGGCTGGAAGGTTTCCTGGACGGGTTTCTGGCGTTGGCCGCGGAGCACCGTGTTGCCTTGATTGGCGGCGATACCACGCGCGGGCCGCTGTCGGTCAGTGTCACCGCGCACGGGCTGGTCGCGCCCGGCCGCGCGCTGCGTCGTGACGGCGCCCAGGTGGACGACGATCTCTGGGTGACGGGAACGCTCGGTGACGCGGCGGCGGCGCTGGCGTTGTTGCTGCTCGACGCAGATCCGTCCGAGGCGATCGAGTCCCTGCGTCCGCGTCTGGATCGGCCGACACCGCGCGTCGCCATCGGTCAGCAACTGGGCGGCCTTGCCCACGCGGGGATCGATATTTCCGATGGCCTGCTGGCCGACCTTGCCCACCTTTGTCGCGCCAGCAGCGTCGGCGCCGAGGTCGAGCTCGATGCCCTGCCGGGTTCCTCTGCACTGGCCCGGGCATTCGATCTGCCACAGCGACGCGGCTTGCAGGCGGGCGGTGGTGACGACTACGAACTGTGTTTCACCGCGCCGGTGTGCGCGCGCGAATCGATCGATGCGTTGGCGACACAGACGGCAACCACGATCACCCGCATTGGCCGGGTGATCGCCGGCGAGGGCGTGCGGGCGCTGGAGGCCGATGGCCGGCAGTGGCATCCGCCGCGCACCGGTTATACGCACTTTTAAAGCGACAACGCTTCGCGCACGCGTTGTTTCAGGACCGGCAGCACCTCACCTTCGAACCAGGGGTTGGCCTTGAACCAGGCGACATTGCGCGGACTGGGGTGGGGCAGTGGCAGCTCGGTCGGCAGATAGTCGCGCCAGGCGCGCATGGTCGCGGTGAGATTGTTTCCGCGTCGCCCGCCAAGAAAATAGGCCTGGGCGTACTGGCCGATCAGGACCGTCAGTTCGATATTGGGCAGCAGCGGCAGCAATCGCGGATGCCAGGTCGCGCGGCATTCGGGGCGGGGCGGGGCATCGCCGGAACCGGCCTTGCCGGGGTAGCAGAAGCCCATCGGGATGATCGCGACCTGGGCCGGGTCGTAGAAGGTCGGGCCATCGATCCCCAGCCACTCACGCAGGCGCAGGCCGCTGGCGTCATCCCACGGCACCCCGCTGAGGTGCACCTTGCGTCCCGGTGCCTGGCCCACCACCATTACCCGCGCGCTCTGGCTGGCGGCCAGCACCGGGTGCGGCCCCAGCGGCAACGAGGCCTCGCAGATCCGGCAGGCGCGTATGTCCACCAGCAACCGATCCAGCTCGGCGCCGTTGCCGGGAGGGTCCGTGGGGCGAGCCGGGCCTGGTGTCGCCGCTGCGCTCACGGTGGCAGCAGCTTGCCGGGGTTGAGGATGCCGTCGGGGTCGAAGGCGGTCTTGATGGCGCGCATCAATGCCAACGTCGGCGGCGTGATTGCCTGCGGCATGAAGTCGCGCTTGGCCAGCCCGATGCCGTGCTCGCCGGACAGGGTGCCGCCGAGTGAAATCGCCAGCGTGAACACCTTGGCCATCGTGGCGTTGGCGCGCGTGGACTGGTCCTGGTCGGCCGGGTCGTACATCAGGTTGACGTGCAGGTTGCCATTGCCGGCATGGCCGAAACAGACAATCGGCAGGCCGCAATCGCGCGCCAGTTGTTGCACGCCATCGACCAGTTCCGGGATGCGCGAGACCGGCACCACCACGTCCTCGTTGATCTTGCCGGGGGCGAGCGTCCGCAGCGCCGGCGACAGCGATTTGCGCGCCGCCCACAACTGCGCGCGCGCGGCCTCGTCGGCGGCGTCGTCCAGGGCGACCAGGCCTTCGCCCCGAGCCGCGTCCTTCAGCGCTTCGATATCGTGCGGCAAATGCGCCGGGTCGCCGTCCGCTTCGATCATCAGCAGGGCGCCGGCGTCATCGGGCAAGTCGGCGCCACCGACGTCGCGCGCCAGCCGCACTGCGTGGGCGTCCATGAACTCCAGCATCGACGGCGTGACCGGCTGCGCCATCAAGCGGGCCACTGCCTGCGCGGCACTGGACACGTCGCGATAGATCGCGCGCAGGGCACGCTGTGCGGTCGGTGCCGGGGTCAGTCGCAACGATGCTTCGACGATCAGCGCCAGGGTGCCTTCACTGCCCACCAGCAGCCGCTGCAGGTCGTAACCGGTTGCGCCCTTGGTGGTCTGGGTGCCGCAGTGGATCAGCTCACCGGCACCGGTGACCGCGGTCAGGGCGAGCAGATTGTCGCGGCTGGCCCCGTATTTCACCGCGCGCGGCCCGCCGGCGTTGCAGGCCAGGTTGCCGCCGACGGTGCTGAACGCGGCGCTGGTCGGATCGGGTGGCCAGAACAGCCCGTGCGGGGCGAGCGCGGCTTGCAGATCGCCATTGAGGACCCCGGGCTGGACCACCACGCAACGGTCGCCGGGACGGATGTCGAGGATCTTGTCCATGCGCTCGAACGACACCACCACGCCGGCATGGATCGGCACCGCCGCGCCGGTGGTATTGGTGCCGCGACCACGGGCGATCACCGGCACCCGGTGCCGGCGACAGGCGCGAACCAGCGCGACCACCTGCGCCGCCGAGGTGGGCAGGGCGACCGCGTCGGGCAACGCCAACTGCCGCGAGTTGTCATAGGCGTAGGCAAGTCGTTCGCTGTCGTCGGTGAGCCACGCCGCGGCCAGCAAGCCGGTCATTTCAGCATGCAGTTCGGGCGGCAATGGTGTGGACATCACGCTATCGGCTCAGCAATCGTCGGCGCGAAACGCATCGCGCAACCAGTTCAGCCGTGGGGATTCCGGGTCGCCATCGGCCTCGACAACATCGAACCGGCACGGGCCGTCGGCATAACGGGGGTGGCGCAGCAGGAACATCTGCGCGGCGCGTACCAGCTTGCGCTGCTTGCGCCAGTCGACCGAAGCGGCGCCGCCACCGAAGCGGTCATCGTGGCGGTAGCGCACCTCCACGAACACCAGGGTGTCGCCTTCCAACATCACCAGGTCGATCTCGCCAAGGCGGTAGCTGACATTGGCGGCAACCGGACGCAAGCCCGATTGCAGCAAGTGGTCGCGGGCAGCGGCTTCCACCGCGGCACCGCGCTGGCGCCGGTCAGTAACGGTTGCCATCGCCCAGCGGTACGACTACCCCGCCACTGAAGGTCAGCCAGGCAGGAACGCGCTGGACATTGCCGGAGGCATCGATGCTGAGCGCACCGGTGGCGCCGGCGACGTAGGCATCGGCCGATTGCGACAGGCGGTCCAGATAGGCGGTGAGCAGCCAGGCGTCATAGCCGAAGGCGAACAGGCGAGCGCCGCCGCCGCGTGCGGTCGACACGGTTTGCGCGGCACTGGCCGCAGACGGCAGGCCGGGCACGTGGCCGCCGCTGGTCCAGGTGCCGCCGGGAAACGCGATGCCATCCAGAACCCGGTCCTGGTCCGTCTTGCCGGTGTCGGAAATCAATTGCGATGTTGCCACGATTGGCTTTCCCGCCAGCCCGGCCATGGCCAGCCGCGGCACCAGCTCGCGTGCCGCATTGCCGCGCAGGGCAAGGAATACCGCGTCGATACCGCCTTCTTTCTGCGCAAACGGTGTCAGGTCGGCGATGCCGGCACTGAGCACATCCGTCACCACCACGCCTTGTCCGGCCAGCCGCTCGCGCAGCGCCTCGACCGCGCGGCGTGCCTGGTCGTCGCTATCGGCCACCACCAGGACGCGTTTCGCGCCGCGCTTGACCAGCAGGTCGGCGGCGGCGATGCCCTCGTCCTCCGGTGACAGCGAGAAGCTGGCATTGCCGGCCGGCGGTGCGACCTGTCCCTGGTTGAGCGCCAGCAGCGGTACCGGCAACGCTCCACGACGGAACACGGCATCGACACCGGTGCGCGACAACGGCCCGACCACGAAATCGTTGCCTGCCGCCACGGCCTGGTCATAGGCCGCCACCGCGCCACCGGCGGTGCCGTGGGTATCGTAGAACGCCACTTCCGGCCGGCGCCGGGATTCGGCGTAGTAACCGGCGAGGAAACCGTCGCGCACCGGTGCGGCGGCGGCCGAGATGTCGCCCGACAAAGGCAGCAATACGCCCAGTTTCACCGGCGGCCGGTAGCCATCGCGAGCGTCGGCCGGGGGGCGATTGCCCGCATCGAACTGCCAGCGGGCGCGGTCCAGTGGCCTTGGCAGGGCCAGCCCGCGCTGGAGCAGCGCGCGGGCAAGATGACTGTAGAGCGGGTCGCCGACCGGCAGCGCGGCGGCTTGGCGGGCAAGGGTGTCGTCATCCAGTTGCGCCAACAGCGCGTCGATCTGCTGGTTGTCGGCTCCGGACTGCAGCAACTCGCTGGCCTGCGTGACCAGTGGATGCTGGGCGCTTTGGCCGGTCCGGGGTGAGGTTGGGGACATGGAGACGCAGCCGCCCAGCAGGACGATGGCGGTTATCAGCGCGAACAGCCAGGTGCGCCGGGGACGTCGGAGGTGTGTGCTCATCGGCATGCGCTCGCCGCGATGCGGCGTTCCAGTGGGGACCTTGATGATTCTACCGGCCATGCCGGGAGGTGGTGCAAAGGCGCCGTCGTGCTTACCATCGTCCCGATGCACAAAGTCGCTCCGATGCACAAACTTGGCACCCTGCACGTCGTCGCCACCCCGATCGGTAACCTGGGTGATATTTCCGCACGCGCGCTGGAGGTGCTGGGGCAGGTCGATGCGATCTGCGCCGAGGACACCCGGCATACCCGCCAGTTGTTGTCGCACTTCGGGCTGGAACGGCCATTGTTGGCGCTGCACCAGCACAACGAGGAGGCGCAGGCGGATCAGTTGGTCGCCCGCCTACAGGCCGGTGAATCGTTGGCGCTGGTATCGGATGCCGGTACCCCGCTGGTCAGCGATCCGGGCTTCCGCCTGGTTCGCGCCGCGCGCGCGGCCGGGGTGCGGGTGTCGCCGGTCCCTGGCGCGTGCGCGGCGATCGCGGCGTTGAGTGTGGCCGGGATCGCTTCGGACCGGTTCGCATTCGAGGGTTTCCTGCCGGCCAAGGGTGGCGCGCGCCGCGAGCGGTTGGCGCGGTTGGCGGCGGAGACACGCACGCTGATCTTCTACGAGTCCGCGCACCGCATCGAGGAATCGCTGGTCGACTTCGTTGCCGCGTTCGGTGCCGGGCGTCCGGCGGTGCTGGCGCGCGAGCTGACCAAGTTGTTCGAGACGGTGCTCGATGGCGACCTGGCGGCGTTGCTGGCGGCGGTGCAAGCCGATGCGAACCAGCGCAAGGGCGAGTTCGTACTGGTCGTGGAGGGACTGGGCGACGACGCCGAGGCGAAGCTGATCGAGGGCCGGCGGCTGTACCTGAAACTGTCCGAACACCTGCCACCGTCGACCGCAGCCAAGCTGGCCGCCGACCTGAGCGGCGCGTCGCGCAAGGCGTTGTATGGGGCGACGGGTTCGGATTGATCGCCGCACAAGGGCAACGGCAACAGCAACAGCAACAGCAACAGCAACAGCAACAGCAACAGCAACGGCAACGGCAACGGCAACGGCAACAGCAACGGCGGTGGAGTGGGTGGGCTTCGGTGGGGCGCCGCCCTGTCCGGGCATTGCTACTCGGTTCGGGTGGCCATCCATGGCCACACTCACCGCCGTGCGCCATCCATGGCGCACTCTCCGCAATGCCCGGACAGGACGCCGCTTCGGGTCTGGGATGTCGCGGCGTTGTTTCAGTGAGAGCGGGTTGGTCTTGGCGATTCATGCCAACGGGGCTTCCCGCTGTTGTATATGTCGTGTGTGGAGTTCCCGGTCCATGGATCGGCGATGTGGCAAAAGGCCCCAACGCGTGCTCTTCGCATTTCCCGCCTCAGAACAGGGTGAGTGCAGGCGACTTGCGCGGCACTGCCGCGTGCCTCTCCCGAAGTCAGCGAGCTCAGGCAGGAGGTGGACGGCGGGGGGATTGCGGAAAAGCAGGCCATGGATGGCCTGCGGCCCGCCTCAGGGCAGGATGCCCTGACGAAGGGCTGGAGCAATCCCCCCGCCGGCCGCCTCCTGCACGCCGGACCCTCCGAAGCCCAGCTCCTGCGCCACGACCCTCCCGAAGGCCGCTCTTGGCTCTGAACCAGACACCGCCCGAGCATCAAGCAATCCCCCGCAACCACCGCGCAACCGCTAAACTGCGCGTGGCGGAGTCGGCCAGACAGTCGCGTCATCGCAGCGGGTTTACCCGCGGCGGTGCCGAGGAAAGTCCGGGCTCCACAGGGCACGGTGCCAGGTAACTCCTGGGCGGCGCGAGCCGACGGAAAGTGCAACAGAGAGTAGACCGCCGAACGGTCCTTCGGGATGCGTGGCAAGGGTGAAACGGTGCGGTAAGAGCGCACCGCGAGTCTGGCAACAGACCGGCATGGCAAACCCCACCGGGAGCAAGACCAAATAGGGACCTAATGGCGCTGCCCGCGTCGGGTCCGGGTAGGTTGCTCGAGCGTATCGGTGACGATGCGCCTAGAGGAATGACTGTCCACGACAGAACCCGGCTTATCGGCCGGCTCCGCCACTTTTTCCCACACCACGCCGCTTCCGCGGCGCACATGCCGCTGCCGGCGCGCCCTGCGGTGGCCGGCAGGGTTGGTTTCCTGAACCGAATTTCACATATGCCCTAAACCCGTCAGTCTCAAAATGTGAGACGAAACAAGGGTTAGTGGGTAACTCTTGACCAAGACTATGAAGTGTCGCGCAAGCCATTGATCCGACAGGCGAAATACGCCGGGAATTTTGTTGACAACCCTATGGGTGGTGCATAAGGTGGTCATCAGAGGGAAAACCGGGTTTTTTGTGGTTTTCGATGGTTGCAACCGGGTTCCAGCCCCGGTTGTCCGACAGGCGAACCGTCCGCAGAGGCGGGCCAACGCGAAGGTGTGCAATGTTCCAGGGCGAGACCGCCATCACTATTGACGACAAAGGCCGATTGGCGATTCCCACCGCCCATCGGGATCTTGTTGCGCGTGATTGTGGCAACCGGTTGGTCGTCACCTACAACCCGTTCGAGTCCGGCTGCCTGTATCTGTATCCGGTAGCGATATGGGAGCGCATCAGCAAAGAGGTCAACAAGCTGCCCAGGGCCAAGAAGGTCAATCGCTCCATGCAGCTCAAACTGGTCGGCGCGGCAAGCTTCGTGGAGCTGGATGGCAATGGCCGCATCACCATTCCGGCCAGCCACCGTGCCGCGGTGGGAATCGAGCGAAAGGCCATCTTGTTGGGGATGGATGAGAAGTTCGAGTTGTGGAGCGAGCAGGCGCATCACGCACAGATCCATCAGACGATTTCTGATGACGATCTGAGTGACGAGCTGCTCGACCTGCAGCTATGACGGGCGGTGGCATGGAGCGCGCAGCGACTTCCGGCCACCTTCCCGTGATGTATCGACAGGCGCTGGATGGCCTGCAGGTGCGTGGGAATGGCACTTACCTGGATGGCACGTTCGGTCGTGGAGGTCACGCGCGCGGTGTGCTTGAACGGCTGGGGCCGGCCGGACGGCTGCTGTTGATGGACAAGGACCCCGATGCGATCGCGGTCGCCGAGCGCGATTTTGGCGACGACCCGCGGGTGGCGATCTTCCGTGGCAGCTTCGCCCACATGGCGCACTGGGACGCGACCGGTGCGGGCGCGGCTCTGGACGATGGTGCCCTGGACGGCATCCTCCTCGATCTGGGCGTCTCATCGCCGCAGCTGGATGTCGCCGAGCGTGGTTTCAGTTTCAGCAAGGATGGGCCGCTGGACATGCGCATGGACCCCGATACCGGCCTGAGCGCGGCGCAATGGCTGGCCATGGCCGATGAGCGCGAGATCGCCGACGTGCTGTGGACCCATGGCGAGGAACGCCAGTCGCGCAGGATCGCGCGCGTCATCGTCGCCCGGCGTGAGGAACAACCGATCCTCCGCACCGCCCAACTGGCCGAGCTGATCGCCTCGGTGATGCCGCGCGGCAAGGACAAGATCCATCCCGCCACCCGCAGCTTCCAGGCGATCCGCATCTTCATCAACCGCGAGCTGGCCGACCTGGAGACCGGGCTGGACGCGGCGCTGGCGCGGCTGAAGCCCGGTGGCCGGCTGGTGGTGATCAGCTTCCATTCGCTGGAAGACCGGATCGTCAAGCAGTTCATCAACCGCCACGCCAAGGCCCCGCCTGGCAACCGGCGCATGCCGGAGGTCGAGTTCACGCCGGTCCTGCTGGCGATCGGCGGTGCCCGGAAAGCCGAGGTTGACGAAACTTCGGCCAACCCACGTGCGCGCTCGGCGGTGTTGCGCGTGGCCGAGAAACTTCCCGTGCAGGAGGCCGCATGACGCTGCGCCTGCTGCTGATCGTCCTGGTGGTCGCCAACCTGGTGTCGGCCCTTGCGGTGGTGCATGCGCGTCATCGCCACCGGGTGCTGTTCGTCCAGCTCAGCCAGTTGGAGAAGGCGCGCGACGAGCTCGATATCGATTTTGGCCGCCTGCAACTGGAGCAGGCGACCTGGGCCGAGAGCAACCGCATCGACCAGATTGCGCGTGACCGGCTGGGGATGAAGCTCCCCGAAGGCGCGGAAATCGTGGTGATCCGGCCATGAGGGGCAATGGCCGGCGCGCGCGTGGTGCGCAGTCGTCGCGTGAGCGTTCCCGCTGGGCCTGGTTGCAGGCCTACCTCGGTCGCGGCGATGGCGCCGCCACCCGTGGTCGAATGCACTACAACGTCCGCAAGCGCATGGCGCTGGTGGGCGGCACGCTTGGTTTGTGTTCGGTCGCGCTGGTGGGCCGCGCGCTTGATGTCCAGGTGTTCAACAACGATTTCTACGTCCGCCAGGGCGACGCGCGCGCGCTGCGCGAGATCCCCATTGCCACCTCGCGCGGCATGATCACCGACCGCAATGGTGAACCGCTGGCGGTGTCGACGCCGGTCGAGTCGGTATGGGCCAACCCGCAGGAGCTGTTGCAATACCCCGATCGGATTCCCGAGCTGGCCAAGGCGCTGGGCGTGCCGGCCGACGAACTGGCACGCAAGCTCAGCCAGCGTGCGGACAAGGAGTTCATGTACCTGCAGCGCCGGATCAATCCGAGCCGGGCGCGCCAGATCCTGGGCCACGAGATCCCCGGCGTGTTCTCGCAGCGCGAGTTCCGTCGCTTCTACCCCCAGGGCGAGGCGATGGCGCATGTGCTGGGCTTCACCAATATCGATGACCGCGGCCAGGAAGGCCTGGAGCTGGCATTCGACGACTGGCTGAGTGGCACGCCGGGCTCCAAGCGGGTGATCCGCGATGGCCAGGGCCGGATCATCGAGAACGTCGACCTGATCCGGCCGGCACAGCCCGGCCATGACCTGACCCTGACCATCGACCGCAGGATCCAGTACCTGGCGTTCCGTGAGTTGCGCCGGGGAATCGAACAGGCGCGGGCGTCAGCCGGCTCGGTGGTGATCCTGGATGTGGATACCGGCGAGGTGCTGGCAATGGCCAACCTGCCCAGTTACAACCCCAATCAGCTGGACGGCGGACGTGGTGATGCGCGCCGCAACCGTGCCGTTACCGACGTGGTGGAGCCGGGCTCGACGATGAAGCCGATCACCATCGCCGCGGCGCTGTCCAGCGGCAGGGTCACCCCGACCACCATCGTGGACACCTCGCCGGGTTACATGCGCAACGGCCGCTACACCATCAACGACTATCGCAACTACGGCGCGCTGACGGTCACCGGCGTGCTGACCAAAAGCTCCAACGTGGGCGCGGCCAAGCTGGCGCTGGCGATGCCGGACGACTACTTCTACAACGTCATCCACCGCTTTGGTTACGGCACCAAGCCCGGCAGCGGCTTTCCCGGCGAGGCGTCCGGCCTGCTGGCCGCGCCCCGGCAGTGGAGCGGCACGACCAAGGCGACCATGTCCTACGGCTATGGGCTTTCGGCGACCCCGCTGCAGATTGCGGTGGCCTATGCCTCGCTGGCCAACGGCGGCCGGGTGATCGCACCGACGTTCGTCAAGGGCCAGCGCAATGAATCGGAGCAGGCGGTCAAGCCGGAGATCGCGCATCAGGTGCTGAGGGCGATGCAGACGGTGACCGAGACCGGCGGCACCGCGACCAACGCCGCAATCCTCGGTTACCACGTCGCTGGCAAGACCGGCACCTCGCGCAAGTTCAGCGCCAGCGGCGGGTACTCGGACGAGTACGTGGCGTTGTTCGCCGGCGTGGTGCCGGTGGAGCATCCGCGCTTCGCGATGGTGGTGATCATCGATGAGCCCGATGCCAGCGCCGGCCATGGTTATGGTGGCGGCGCGACTGCGGCGCCAGTGTTCAAGCGGGTGATGGAAGGCGCTTTGCGGCTGATGGACGTGCCACCAGACGACATCGAGACCTGGCTGGCCGCGCAATCGGCGGCGCGCGCCAAGCGACTGAAGGCCAATGGTGGCAAGCCGGCCGAGGATGCGCCGGTATTGCCCGACCCCACCGCGACCGTCGCCTCGCAGTCCGACTTGCCCGACCCGGTGGATGTGTCGGCGACATCGTCGGCAGTGTCATCACGCCAGGGAGGCGCACGGTGACCGTCGCTCGTACACCTCGCCGCATGCCGCCTCGTAGCATGCCGCTGGCCGAGCTGCTGCCGGACGTCGCCGGTATCGCGCCGGACCGGATCATCAATGGCCTGGTCCAGGACAGCCGGGCGATCAGGCCCGGTGACGCTTTCGTGGCGATCGGCGGCTTCGGCACCCATGGCTTGAAGTTTGTCGAGCAGGCGCGGGCGGCCAAGGCCGGCGCGATCCTGTTCGAGCCGCCGGCATCCGAAGCCATCCCGGCGCCCGCCGATGCGATTGCGGTGCCGGGCCTGCGTGCGCGGATGGGCGCGATGGCCGACCAGTTCCACGACCGTCCAAGTGCCGGCATGGACATGGTTGGCGTCACCGGCACCAACGGCAAGACCTCCGTCGTGCAGCTGCTCGCCCAGGCCTGGGAGCTGCTCGGCCGGCGCGGCGCCAGCATCGGCACCCTGGGGGTTGGCATCGGTGGGCGGGTCATCCCGACTGGATTCACCACACCGCTGGTGCTGCAGGTGCATGCGCTGCTGGCAGAACTGCACGACGCCGGTGCGCAGGCGGTGGCGATGGAAGTCAGCTCGCACGCGCTCGACCAGGGCCGCGTGGATGCGGTGCATTTCGATGTGGCGGTGTTCACCAACCTCAGCCGTGACCATCTCGACTATCACGGCGACATGGCGACGTATGGCGCCGCCAAGGCGCTCTTGTTTGCCTGGCCGGGATTGCGTGCCGCGGTGATCAACCTGGACGACGCCCACGGTCGGGTGATGCATGAGGTCCGGGCGTCCGGGCTGCGGGGCATCGGCTTGAGTTCCCGCGGCAATTCCGATGCGATGGTGCAGGCGCAGGCCTTGCAACTGGACAACGCCGGGATTGCATTCGAGCTGGCCATGCGCACGCCAACCGGCGATGAACACCACCCGGTGCGTTCACCGCTGCTGGGTCGGTTCAACGTCGACAACCTGCTGGCCGTCGCCGGCGCCTTGCTCGCGTTGGGCGAGCAGCCGGCCACCATTGCCGGCACCTTGTCCCGGCTGCAGCCGGTCCACGGGCGGATGAACCGGCTCGGTGGCACGGCCGGCCAGCCGTTGGTGGTGATCGACTATGCCCACACACCGGACGCGCTGGAGCAGGCGCTGGTTTCGTTGCAGGCGCACGCCGCTGCGCGCCTGGTCTGCGTGTTTGGCTGCGGCGGTGAACGCGACCGCGGCAAGCGGCCGCAAATGGCGGCCATTGCCCAGGCGCATGCCGACGTGGTGATCGTCACCGACGACAACCCGCGCAATGAGGACGGCGATGCGATCGTCGCCGAAATCATGGCCGGTTTCGCGAACCCCGGCGCCGTCATCGTGCAGCGCGACCGCGCCGCGGCGATCGCGCGGGCGGTGGGCGAGGCCGGGCCGGACGACATCGTGCTGGTCGCGGGAAAAGGTCACGAGCCGTACCAGGAAATCGCCGGCGTGCGACACCCTTTCGACGACACCCTGGTGGCGCGGGCTGCACTGGAGGACCGCCCATGAAGCGTCTCCAGCTGTCCGATATCGCACACATGAGCGGGGGCCGGTTGCAGGGCGACGACCTTGCGATCGACGCGATCGTCACCGACACCCGGGCGTTGCCGGCGGCGGGAGCCAATCTGTTTGTCGCCCTCAAGGGCGAGCACTTCGACGGCCACGATCACCTGGCCGCTGCGGCGTCGAATGCCATCGCCGCGGCGCTGGTGTCGCGCCCGGTCGATGTGGCCATCCCGCAGGTGTTGGTCGCAGACACCGAGCGCGCGCTGGGTGAACTGGCGGGCGCCCTGCAACGTGCCCGCAGTACCCGGGTGGTGGCGATCACCGGCAGCAACGGCAAGACCAGCGTCAAGGCCTTGTTGCTGGAGATCCTGAAGCGGGCCGGTTCGACCCATGCCAACCCGGGCAACCACAACAATGAAATCGGCCTGCCGCTGGCGGTCATCGACGCGCCGGACGATGCGCAGTTCGCGATCTACGAAATGGGCGCCGGTAAGCCCGGCGACATCGCCTACCTGGCCGTGATCGCACGCCCCGACGTCGCCCTGGTCAACAACGTTGCCCCCGCCCACCTGGAGCGGATGGGCAGCCTGCTGGGCGTGGCTGACACCAAGGCGGCGATCTACGACGCGCTGCCACTGGATGGGGTGGCGGTGATCAACGCCGACGATGCCTTTGCACCGTATTTCGCCGAGCGCGCACACGGGCGCCGTTTGATCCGCTTCGGCCTTGATGCCAGCGCCGAGATCAGCGCTCGGGACATCGCGGCGAACGCGGCGGGCTCGCACTTCACCCTGGTCGCCCCAGGCGGCGAGGTGGCGATCACGCTGGCGCTGCACGGACGCCACAACGTGCGCAATGCGTTGGCGGCGGCGTCGCTGGCGATCGGCCTGGGCGTATCCATGGAACTGGTCGCGCAGGGCTTGAACGCCGCGGAGCCGGTTGCCGGGCGGCTGGTGACCCACGCCCTCGACAACAACGCGGTGCTGATCGACGACAGCTACAACGCCAACCCCGGTTCATTGGCCGCCGCCATCGACACGCTGGCAGAAGCGCCTGGCGAGGGTTGGCTGGTGCTGGGCGACATGCGTGAGCTGGGCGTCGACGCCGAAGCCATGCACGCCCAGGCCGGACGACATGCAAGGGCGGCCGGCATCAAACGTGTGTTCGCGCTTGGCCAACTGAGTGCCGCGGCAGCGCGCGCATTTGGCGACGGCGGTGACGAGTACCCGAATCACGACGCGCTGACCACGGCATTGTGGAGCGCGTTGGCGCAGGCCGGCGCGGCAACACCGACCGCAACGCCGATCCGCGTGCTGGTGAAAGGTTCGCGCGGCAGCGCGATGGACAAGATCGTGACCGCGTTGCTGTCTGGACAACGCCCACAAGGTCCGGAGGACAACATAGATGCTGCTTGAACTGGCACGTTGGCTGGAACAGTTGGACAGCCTGTTCGGGTTGTTCAACTACCTGACCTTCCGCGGCATCCTGAGCGCGCTCACCGCGTTGGCCCTGTCGTTGTGGTGGGGCCCGGCGGTGATCCGCAAACTGGCCATGTACAAGGGTGGCCAGCCGATCCGCACCGACGGGCCCAAGTCGCATTTCTCCAAGGCCGGCACCCCGACCATGGGCGGCGGGCTGATCCTGTTGACCGTGCTGGCCTCGGTATTGCTGTGGGGCGACTTGCGCAACCGCTACGTCTGGGTCGTGCTGGCGGTGATGGTCGCGTTCGGCGCGATCGGCTGGTACGACGACTGGATGAAGATCGTCAAGCGCGATCCCAACGGCATGAAATCGCGCTGGAAATACCTGTTGCAATCGATCTTCGGACTGGCGGCAGGCGTGTTCCTCTACCTGACCGCCGACGTGCCTGCGGCGACCACGTTCTACATCCCGATGTTCAAGTCGCTGGCCTTCCCGATGGGAGCCGGGCTGATCGTGGTCGCGTACTTCTGGATCGTCGGCTTCTCCAATGCGGTCAATCTGACCGACGGGCTGGACGGCCTGGCGATCATGCCGACCGTGCTGGTCGCCTGTGCGCTGGGCGTGTTCGCGTACGCCTCGGGCAACGCGGTGTTCTCCGAATACCTGCAGATCCCGCCGGTGCCGGGGGCCGGCGAGCTGGTGATCATCTGTGCGGCAATCGCCGGGGCCGGGCTCGGGTTCCTGTGGTTCAACACCTACCCGGCGATGGTGTTCATGGGCGATGTCGGCGCGCTGGCGCTGGGCGCGGTGCTGGGGACGGTCGCGATCATCGTCCGCCAGGAGCTGGTGCTGGTGATCATGGGCGGCGTGTTCGTGATCGAGACGCTGTCGGTGATGATCCAGGTCGCCTCGTTCAAGCTCACCGGCAAGCGCGTGTTCAAGATGGCGCCGATCCACCACCACTTCGAGCTCAAGGGCTGGCCGGAACCACGCGTGATCGTGCGCTTCTGGATCATCTCGGTGGTGCTGGTGCTGGTCGGCCTGGCGACGTTGAAGGTGCGCTGATGAACGACACCACGCATCAGGCAACACGCCTCGACGCGATCAGCGG
Source organism: Lysobacter sp. A421 (assembly GCF_054052145.1). Classification (NCBI taxonomy): domain Bacteria; kingdom Pseudomonadati; phylum Pseudomonadota; class Gammaproteobacteria; order Lysobacterales; family Lysobacteraceae; genus Lysobacter; species Lysobacter sp. A421. The sequence goes on from NZ_JBSVRL010000002.1 coordinate 750,949, forward strand.
TCACTACGACCGCTGGCTGATCGGGGTGGTGTGCGCGCTTGCGTGCCTGGGCGTGGTGATGGTCGGTTCCAGCTCCATTGCGATCGCGATCGACTACGGCGTTGGTCCGTTCCACTACCTGGTCCGGCACGTTGCCTTCCTCGGCATCGGCGCGGGGCTGGGGCTGTGGCTGATGCGCACTGAGCTGAAGACGGTCGAGAACCTCAATCAATGGTTGCTGCTGGCCTGTTTCGGCCTGCTGGTCGCGGTGTTCATTCCCGGTATCGGCAACGAGGTCAACGGCGCCAGCCGCTGGATCAACCTGCGGGTATCAAGCTTCCAGGCAGTCGAGGCGGTCAAGCTGCTCTACATCATCTGGCTGGCCAGCTATCTCAAGCGTTACAGCGATGAAGTAACCGCCACCTGGACCGCGATGCTGAAGCCGCTCGGCGTGGCGTTGCTGATGGTGGTGCTGTTGATCTTCCAGCCCGACTTCGGCTCGCTGGCGCTGATCCTGGCAATCACCGGCGGCATGCTGGTGCTGGGCGGGGTCAACATGCCGCGGATGTTCGGCCCGGTGCTGGTGTTGCTGCCGGCGCTGGCAGTGGTCGCGATCGCTGAACCCTACCGCGTGCGTCGGCTGACCTCGTTCCTGGACCCGTGGGCGGATCCGTTCAACTCCGGCTACCAGCTGACCAATGCCTTGATGGCGGTAGGTCGCGGTGAATGGTTCGGCGTCGGCCTTGGCGGCTCGGTGCAGAAGCTGTCGTACCTGCCGGAAGCCCACACCGACTTCATCCTCGCGGTGATCGGGGAGGAGCTCGGCTTCGTCGGCGTCTGCACCGTGATTGCCCTGTACGCCTTGCTGGTCGGGCGGGCATTGTGGCTGGGCCTGAAGTGCGTGGAGATGCGCCGCCATTTCTCCGGCTACTGCGCATTCGGTATTGCGTTGTGGATCGGCCTGCAAAGCTTTGTCTCGATCGGCGTCAACCTGGGCCTGTTGCCGACCAAAGGGCTGACGTTGCCGCTGGTCTCCTCGGGTGGCTCCAGCGTGTTGATGACCTGCGCAGCCATGGGCCTGCTGTTGCGGGTGTCCTATGAACTCGATCGCGCCGAGCGCCAGGTCGCGCGCCTGCGCGGCGAGAAGGAGAGCGCCGTGACGGCGGACGGTTCCGAGCTGTCGACCAGCAGCGCCCGCGCGCCCGCATCGGTACCGGTTGGCGAAGTCACGGCCAACACCGCTCGCGGCACCAGCCGCCTGCGCGGTCGCGTCGAGCCGACCTTCGGAGGCCTGGGATGAACGCGGCCCTGCAATCGTATCCAGTGATGATCCTTGCCGGCGGCACCGGCGGGCATATCTTCCCGGGCCTGGCCGTGGCGCGGGAGCTGCTTAATCGCGGTGTGCCGGTGACCTGGCTGGGCGCGGAGGGCGGAATGGAGACGCGCCTGGTGCCGGAGCACGGTATCCAGATCGACACCATCGCGGTGCGCGGTGTCCGCGGCAAGGGACTGCGCACCTTGCTGGGCGCGCCATACAAAGTGGCCGGTGCCGTGCGTGCGGCCGCCGCCGTGCTGCGTGCGCGCAAGCCGCAGGTGGTGATCAGTTTTGGTGGCTACGCGGCGGGTCCGGGTGGCCTCGCCGCCAGGTTGGCCGGCGTGCCGTTGCTGGTGCATGAGCAGAACCGTGCGCCGGGCATGACCAACCGGGTATTGGCCCGGCTGGCCGCGCGCGTGATGACCGGCTTTCCCGATACGTTCGCCAACGAGGTGGTCGTGGGCAATCCGGTGCGCGCCGAGATTGCCGCGGTGGCTGGCCCGGAGCATCGCTTTGCCGGTCGCCAGGGGCCATTGCGGCTGCTGGTGCTGGGCGGCAGCCAGGGCGCACGTGCCCTCAACGATGCGGTGCCCCAGGCGCTGGGCCGGGTTCGCGAGCGGATCCAGTTCGACGTCCGCCACCAGTGCGGAGCGCAGCAACAGACCGATGCCGAGCGCCGGTACGCCGATGCCGGGATCGCCGCCAGCGTTGAGCCGTTCATCGCCGACATGGCGGACGCCTACGGCTGGGCCGACCTGGTGGTATGCCGCGCCGGTGCTTTGACCCTGGCCGAGCTGTGCGCGGTTGGCGTGGGCAGTGTGCTGGTGCCGTTCCCGCAGGCGGTCGACGACCACCAGACCCGCAACGCGCAGTACCTGGTCGACCGCGGCGCGGCGCAACTGCTGCCGCAAGGCACGGCTGATGACCTGGCCGCGCGCCTGGCGGACACCCTGCAGGGTCTTGCCGATCGCGCGGAGCTGTTGCGCCTGGCTCAGGCCGCACGCGCACTGGCCCGCCCCGATGCCGCGGCGCGGGTCGCGGACATCGTGCTGCAACACACCAATCCTGCCTCCCCATCTTCCCAACAGGAGCCCGCTGCATGAGCACTACCGTGCGCCGCCGCCTGCAACACAGCGGCGATCTCGCCCAAGCCTTTCCGCGGGTTCATTTCATCGGCATCGGCGGCACCGGCATGAGTGGTATCGCCGAGGTGATGAGCACCCTGGGCTATCAGGTGTCGGGCTCGGACCAGGCCGACAACGCCGTCACCCGTCGGCTTGCCGGTCTGGGCATTGCCGTGCACCGCGGTCATGCCGCGGCGAACGTGCTGGGCACTGATTGCGTGGTGGTGTCCAGCGCGATCAAGACTGACAACCCGGAATTGCTGGAAGCGCGCGCGCAGCGCATACCGGTGGTGCCGCGTGCGGAGATGCTGGCCGAGTTGATGCGCTTCAAGCGCGGAATCGCCGTCGCCGGCACCCATGGCAAGACCACCACCACCTCGCTGACCGCCAGTGTGCTGGCCGAAGGCGGGATCGACCCGACCTTCGTTATCGGTGGTCAGCTGCTTGCCGCCGGCGCCAACGCCCGGCTGGGCAGCGGCGACTGGCTGGTGGCCGAGGCCGACGAGAGCGACGGCAGCTTCCTGCGCCTGAGCCCGCAGATCGCGGTGGTCACCAACATCGACGCGGATCACCTGGAGAACTACGGCGGCGACTTCGCCAACGTCCAGGCCGCATTCGGCGAGTTCATGCTGCGGCTGCCGTTCTACGGCCTGGCGGTGTTGTGCATCGACGACCCGGAAGTCGCCGCGCTGGCCGAGCGCACCCCGCGCCACGTGATGACCTACGGCTTGTCCGCCGATGCCGACGTGCGCGCCGAAGACGTCACCCAGCAGGGCGCGCGGATGCACTTTGACCTGTGCCTGCCCGACGGCGCGCGCTGTCCGGTGACCCTGGCAATGCCCGGCGAGCACAACGTGCTCAACGCCCTGGCCGCGGCGACGGTGGGCTGGCAACTGGGCGTGGAACCCAGCGCGATCAGCCGCGCACTGGAGGGTTTCGCCGGGATTGGCCGACGCTTCAACCTGCTTTCCCAGACGCCGCTGTCCAAGGGCGGCATGGTCACCGTGGTCGATGACTACGGGCACCACCCGCGGGAGCTGGAAGCGGTGTTTGCCGCCGCCCGCGGCGGTTGGCCGGACAAACGGTTGGTGGTCGCGTTCCAGCCGCATCGCCACAGCCGCACCCGGGACCTGTTCGATGAGTTCGCGGCGGTGCTGTCCAGCGTCGACGCGCTGGTGCTGACCGAGGTCTACGCCGCCGGCGAGCAGCCGATTGCCGGTGCCGACGAGAAGGCATTGGCGCGCGCGATCCGTGCACGCGGCCGGGTCGACCCGGTGGTGGTGGGCGCCGCGCACGAGCTGCCCGGCGTGCTGGATGACGTGCTCGAGGACGGCGACCTGTTGTTGCTGATGGGCGCCGGCGACATCGGCCAGGCCGCCCAGCAGATCGCGACCCACGGGTTTGTCAACGCCGAGCCCGCCGATGAAAAGGAGGGCCAGCCATGACTGCCGCATTGCCCCCGCCGCGGGTAACCAATCCTGCCGACTTTGGCCGCGTCGCGGTATTGATGGGCGGCACCAGCGCCGAGCGCGAGGTCTCGCTGGACTCCGGCCGCAACGTGCTGGAAGCCCTGCAGGCCCGCGGCGTCAACGCGTTCGCGATCGACGGCATCCCGGCACTGGTCGACGCGGTGCGCAACGGCCGGGTCGACCGGGTATTCAACATCCTGCATGGCAACAAGGGTGGTGGCGAGGACGGCGTACTGCAGGGCCTGCTGGAAGCGCTTGGCGTGCCCTGCACCGGCTCCGACGTGCTCGGTTCGGCGTTGAGCATGGACAAGATCCGCACCAAACAGGTCTGGCTCAGTTCCGGCCTGCCCACCCCGCGTTACCAGTGTCTGGCCGAAGGCGCCGGACGTAGCCGCGAGGACGTGCGCCGCGCCGCGCGCGAACTCGGCCTGCCGGTCATCATCAAGCCATCCAGCGAAGGCTCCAGCGTCGGCATCTCGCGCGTGCTGGACGAAGCCGGACTGGACGATGCGGTGGCGCTGGCGGCGCGTTACCCGGGCGAGCTGCTGATGGAGCAGATGGTGGTCGGCGACGAGCTGACGGTCGGCATCCTTGGCCACGGCAGTACCCATTACGCGCTGCCGTCGATCCGCATCGTGCCCAAGGGCGAGTGGTACGACTACAACGCCAAATACGTGGCCGATGACACCCAGTATCTGTGTCCCGGCCTGGAGGGCGACGCCGAAGAAGAGATTCGCCGGATTGCACTGGCCGCCTTTGAAGCCGCCGGCTGCCATGGCTGGGGGCGGGTGGATGTCATGCGCGACCGCAGCACCGGCGCGTTCCACCTGCTGGAGGTGAATACCGCGCCGGGGATGACCAGCCACTCGCTGGTGCCCAAGGCGGCCGGCCAGGTCGGGATCGACTTCGAAGACCTGTGCTGGCGCGTGCTGGAGTCATCGATGCAGGAGGGCTCGCACCGGTGAATGCGCTGCTGCGCCTGCTGGGTTGGCTGCTCGCGGTAGCACTGGTCGTGCTGCCGGTCGCGGCCGTGCTCAACGGCTGGGTGGGCGCGGACCAGTGGCCGCTGACCAAGCTGCGCGCGACCGGCCAGTTCGAGCGCGTGGACGAGGCGCTGCTGCGCCAGACCGTACTGCCGTATGCGCGCCAGGGGTTCTTCGCGGTGCGCCTTGATGATGCGCGCGCCGCGATTGCCGCGTTGCCGTGGGTCGAGCACGCCGAGGTCCGCAAGCGCTGGCCGGACGTGCTGGAAGTTCAGGTGATCGAGCACGTGCCGTATGCGCGATGGGGCGAGGACCAACTGCTGTCCGAGCATGGCCGGTTGTTCCCGGCCGACGGCGTCGAAATACCCGACGGCCTGCCGCAACTGGATGGTCCCGAGTCCCGGATCAAGGACGTGGTGGCGCTCTACAACGAGTCGCGCAGCTTGTTCAGTCCGATCGGGCTGGACGTCCGGGTGGTCCTGCTGGACCCGCGCGGCAGCTGGACCCTGGGTCTGGGCAACGGCGCCCAGGTGGTGCTCGGGCGCAACCAGGCCCATGCCCGGATCGAACGCTTCGTACGCCTGATGCCACAGCTGCTCGGGCAACAGGAGCAGGCGCTGGTCCGCGCCGACCTTCGTTACACCAATGGCTTCGCATTGACCTGGGCCGCGAGCAACCAATCAACCCCGCGCGACCCGGCCGCGGACAAGCAGGGAAAGACATGAATCGCAAGGGTGACAAATCATTGATCGTCGGCCTGGACATCGGCACCTCCAAGGTGGTCGCGCTGGTGGGCGAGTACACCCCCGGATACAGCGGACCGGACAACCCGATCGAGGTGATCGGGATCGGCTCGCACGAATCGCGTGGGCTGCGCCGCGGCGTGGTGGTCGATATCGAGTCGACCGTGCAGTCGATCCAGCGCGCGATCGAGGAAGCCGAGCTGATGGCCGGCTGCGAGATCCGCTCGGTGTATGCATCGATCTCAGGCAGCCACGTGCAATGCCGCAATTCGCAGGGCATCGCGCCGATCCGTGACGGTGAAGTCACCTTCGGCGACCTGGACCGGGTGCTGGAAGCCGCCAAGGCGGTAGCTATCCCGGCCGACCAGCGGATCCTGCACGCCATCCCGCGCGACTACGTGCTCGACGACTCGCAGGAGGGCATCCGCAATCCGGTCGGGATGACCGGCGTGCGCCTGGAAGTGCATGCCCACCTGGTGGTCTGCGCGCAATCAGCCGCGGCCAACGTCAGCAAGTGCGTGCAGCGCTGCGGATTGCAGGTGGACAACCTGATCCTGGGGGTACTGGCATCCAGCAACGCGGTGCTGACCAGTGACGAGCGCGAGCTGGGCGTGGTGCTGGTCGACATCGGCGCCGGCACCACCGACATCGCGGTGTTCGTGCAGGGCGCGATCGCCCACTCGGCCAGCCTCGGCATCGCCGGCGACAAGGTCACCGAGGACATCGCCCACATGCTGCGCACGCCGACCCCGGATGCGGAGCAGATCAAGGTCCGCTACGCCTGCGCGCTGGCCCAGATGGCCACGGCCGAGGAGTCGATCCAGGTGCCGTCGGTCGGCGACCGCCCGCCGCGCCGGATGCCGCGGGCGTCGCTGGCCCAGGCGGTGCAGGCGCGCTACGAGGAAATCTTCGAGATGGTCCAGGCCGAACTGCGCCGCAGTGGCTTCGAGCAGCACGTCCGGGCCGGCATGGTCCTGACCGGCGGCGCCGCAAAGATGGAAGGCGTGGTCGAGCTGGCCGAGGAAATGCTGCAGATGCCGGTTCGCGTCGGCATCCCGCAACACGTCACCGGCCTGGGCGAGGTGGTCGGCAACCCCGTCCATGCCACTGGCGTCGGCCTGCTGCTGATGGGCAGCCAGATCGAAAACCCGCGTCGACCGGTGATCAATACCGGCCGGGCCGGATCCATTTTCAACAAGCTCAAGGACTGGTATCGCGGCCAGTTCTGAGTTCCCCCGCAAGACGCAGCACCACGCGACACCCAGCACTACATAACTAGACCAACGAGGACACGGACATGGCGCACTTTGAACTGGTAGAAAACATGGCCCCCAACGCGATCATCAAGGTGATCGGCGTCGGGGGTGGTGGCGGCAACGCGGTTGCCCACATGGTCAGCAACAACGTCGATGGGGTGGAGTTCATCACCGCCAACACCGACTCGCAGGCAATCAAGAACTGCGGCGCGAAGCTGCAGCTGCAACTTGGCACCAACGTCACCAAGGGCCTGGGCGCAGGCGCGAACCCGGAGGTCGGTCGCCAGGCCGCACTGGAAGACCGCGAGCGGCTGATGGACGCGATGGAGGGCGCCGACATGGTGTTCATCACCGCCGGCATGGGCGGCGGCACCGGCACCGGCGCGGCCCCCGTGGTCGCACAACTGGCCAAGGAGATGGGCATCCTGACCGTCGCGGTGGTGACCAAACCGTTCCCGTTTGAAGGTCGCCGCCGCATGCAGGTCGCACTCAAGGGCATCGAGGAGCTCAGCCATCATGTCGACTCGTTGATCACCATCCCCAACGAGAAGCTGATCACCGTGCTGGGCCGCAACGCGACCATGATCCAGGCCTTCCGTGCCGCCAACGACGTGCTGCTGGGCGCCGTGCAGGGCATTGCCGACCTGATCGTGCGTCCCGGCCTGATCAACGTCGACTTCGCCGACGTGCGTACCGTGATGTCCGAGATGGGTCTGGCGATGATGGGCAGCGGCTCCGCCCGCGGCGACGACCGTGCGCAGGCCGCGGCCGAGGCGGCGGTGCAGAACCCGCTGCTGGACGACGTCAATCTGCAGGGCGCCAACGGCATCCTGGTCAACATCACCGCCGGTCCGGATTTCACCATGGCCGAGTTCGACGAAGTCGGCCGCACCGTGGAGGCGTTTGCGTCCGAGGATGCGACCGTGGTCATCGGTACCGTGCTCGACCCGGACATGCAGGACGAGGTCCGTGTCACCGTGGTCGCGACCGGCCTGAACCGCGCGGTCGTGCGCCAGGCCCGTCCGGGCGAGGGCAACCGTCCGCCGATCCAACTGGTCCGCAACGCCACTACCGGCGAGCCGGAGTTCCCGATGGACGACGCGATTGCGCCGGCGATGCCGAGCTTCGGCGGCAGTTTGCGCGGCAGCAGCAGCGCCTCCCCGTCCGAGATGCCGTCTTCGGCTCCGGCCGCGGCGGAGTTCGGCAACGACACCAACTATCTGGATATCCCGGCATTCCTGCGCCGGCAGGCAGATTGATCACGTTGATTGATCGGGCTTGTTAACCCGGTAATGCTTGAACAATTGTCGTCATCCCCGCGTCCGACTGGACTTCCTTCGGTCGAAGGCGGGGATCCATGGACCCTAAGCCGCCGATGGGCAACGTCCTTGGACTCCCGCCTTCGACCGAAGGGAGTCCAGTCGGACGCGGGAGTGACGATGAAAGCGAGTTGAAGTAACGCCAATGTCCAGTTCGATTGGTTCCGTGGCTTGATTGCGCGGGACGTTTGGACCGGTCACCTGCCCGATGGGCGGTGACCGGTCATTTTCCTCGGCCTCCTGGGCCAGCCCCCGTATTGACCGGAGGCAGCGACGCCGCGTGTTAATCTTGCGCGCTGTAAAAATTCCGTCACAAGGCCTGCCCCTACACCCATGTTGCGCCAGCGCACCCTCAAGAACGTCACCCGCGCCACCGGCGTGGGCCTGCATAGCGGCGAGAAGGTATTTCTGACCTTGCGCCCGGCCCCGGTTGACGCCGGGATCATATTCCGTCGTATCGACCTGGACCCGGTGGTCGAGATACCCGCGCGCGCCGATCTGGTCACCGAGACCACCCTGTGCACCGGTCTCAGCCTTGGCCCGGCCAACGTGCAGACCGTCGAGCACCTGATGTCCGCACTGGCAGGACTGGGCATCGACAATGCCTACATCGACCTGTCGGCACCGGAAGTGCCGATCATGGACGGCTCGGCCGGTCCGTTCGTGTTCCTGTTGCAGTCCGCCGGCATTGCCGAGCAGGACGAGGCCAAGCGGTTCATCCGCATCAAGCATCCGGTCGAGGTTCGTGATGGCGACAAGAGCGCCCGGTTCGAGCCCTATGAGGGCTTCCGGGTTGGCTTTACCGTGGAGTTCCGCCACCCGGCAATCCCCGACGCGCAGTCGCGTGCGCAAGTGGAGTTCTCCACCAGCAACTACATCAAGGAAGTCAGCCGCGCCCGCACCTTTGGCTTCATGACCGACCTGGAATACATGCGCGAGCGCAACCTCGGGCTGGGCGGTTCGATGGACAATGCCATCGTGCTGGATGAGTTCCGGGTCCTCAACGAGGACGGGCTGCGCTACGCCGACGAATTTGTCCGCCACAAGATCCTGGATGCCATTGGTGACCTGTACCTGGCGGGCCATGCGGTCATCGGGGCCTATGAGGGCTTCAAGTCTGGCCATGCGCTGAACAACAAGCTGGTGCGCGCATTGCTGGCTGAACAGGCCGCCTGGGAAATCGTCAGCTACCCCGACGCAGAAGAACCAGAAGCCGTATCGGTGGCCTACGGCATTCCATCGTTGGTGTGATCGCACTACCTCGCAAGGCTTCCGGTTCCGGGGTCGGGATTCAGCGACGCTGCGGTTGATGGTGCTGGACGAGCTGCGCGCCGCCGCGAGTGCGCCGTGCGCGTCGTCACGGAAGTGAACCCACTACCTCGAAATAACGACTTACATACACATTATTCCCGGTCCCTTAACAAATTGAGGGTTTCGGAGCTTTAGCATGCGACGTCGGTGCTCACTTGATCTTCACGGCATACAACATGCCAGCGGGAACAAGTGCTCATCCGGCGTCGTCGGGCTCGTCCGGATTGGAAGGCTTCAACGACGCCAGCGCGGCCTGCAACGCTTGGTGTGCAGCGGCGGACATGGTGACCGGTTTCCGGGGCGCAGGTTGGGGGGGCGCACTGGATACGAGGCTCGTCTTGATAGCGAACTCGGTCACACCCAGTCCAATTGATCGGGCACCCGCCAACAGTTCCGGAGCAAGTAGACGCAATTTTGTCCGCCACACCGGGGAGTCAACCAAATACACGAGCCTGCCGCGCTCGTAATTCGCCAGTCGCGCATGCGCGGCAAGCGGGGGCGGCAGGAGGGGGCGTAAACGACGGTCCAGCTCGTCGAGCCAGAGGGCACGACGAATCGGGTCGCCAGCCGGCTCTGCCAGCAGCGCATCGAGCGCTGCAACAGGAGTCGATGGACGACGCGGCGGGTTGGATCGGGAATCAGACATTGGACCTATGACCTATCAAGACATCGTAAACAAATCGCGTGGCAGGTGGGCGTTAATGGCGCAACGCCTGATGGACACCATGACCCGGCAAGCGTCGCGCCGCCCGGGCCCGACCGCCGCGTTGCTGCTGGGCGGTGGCCTGGCGCTCGGCATCGGTGCCGGAGTCGCCGGCAACCTGTCGCTGCGTCACCAGGTGGACGCCCAGCAAGCGCAATTGCAGACCACCCAGGCCGAGGCGCAACGCGAAATCAACGCGCTGGCGGCCCGTCTGGGCGAACTGCAGGCCGAGGCCAACCGGCTCAATGCCCTGGGTGAGCGCCTGACCCGCATCGGTCAACTGCAGGATGGCGAGTTCAACTTCAACAAACCGGTGGGTCTTGGTGGTGGCGGCATCGTCCAGGACATGCCCAAGAGCGAGCTCAACCAGGGCCTGGTTGAGCTGGGCGCGCAGTTCCAAGCCTCCGGTGAGCAGCTGTCGGTTCTGGAGTCGCTGCTGTTCAACCGTCAGCTGGATATGAACTCGGTGCCTTCAGGCGAGCCGATCGACAGTTACATCACCTCCAACTTCGGCTATCGGGCGGACCCGATCCGTGGCGGCCGCGCGCTCCACAAGGGCATTGATTTCGAAGCCAATGTCGGCGACCCGGTGATGGCCGTTGCCGATGGCGTGGTCAGCTTCTCCGGTAGCCGCTCCGGCTACGGCAATACCGTGGAGATCGACCACGGCAACGGCTACGTGACCCGCTATGCCCACAACTCCAAGCTGACTCTCAAGGTGGGGGCGCTGGTCCGCGCCGGGCAGCAGGTCGCCAAGGCCGGTTCCACCGGGCGCTCCACCGGCGCCCACGTGCACTTCGAGGTCTGGCAGGACGGCCGGGCGGTCAACCCCAAGAAGTTTCTTGCCCAGCGTTCTCCGCTGCGGGGCTGAGCTGCGGGGCTGAGATCGCCATTGGCCCCTTGATAGGCGTCTGCGCGCCCCCACGGTAGAATAGGCTTTGCCATGACAGGGTGCCCAGCGCCCTGTTTTCGTTTTCGCGATGCATTCTTGCTTCCGTGGTGTCGCGCTCGCCTGATTCGTTCTGGACCAATCAATGCTCAACAACATGCTTACTCGCGTCTTTGGCAGCCGCAATGACCGCCTGCTGCGCCAATTGCAACGCTCCGTAATCAAGATCAACGCGCTTGAGCCGGAGATGGAGAAGCTCAGCGACGCCGAGCTGCAAGCCAAGACCCCCGAGTTCAAGCAGCGCCTGGCCGATGGCGCCACCCTCGATCAGATCCTGCCGGAGGCATTTGCCGTCTGTCGCGAAGCCTCCCGCCGGGTGCTGGGGATGCGCCACTACGACGTGCAGCTGGTTGGCGGCATGGTCCTGCACCTGGGCAAGATCGCCGAGATGCGCACCGGTGAGGGCAAGACCCTGGTCGGCACCTTGCCGGTCTACCTCAACGCCCTCAGTGGCGATGGCGTGCACCTGGTCACCGTCAACGACTACCTGGCCCGGCGCGACTCGGCATGGATGGGCAAGGTGTACAACTTCCTGGGCCTGTCGGTCGGGGTGGTCTACCCGGGCATGCCGCACGGCGACAAGGCCGAGGCCTACAGCGCCGATATCACCTACGGCACCAACAACGAGTTCGGCTTCGACTACCTGCGCGACAACATGGCGCTGTCGAAGGAGGACCGTCACCAACGCGGCCTTAATTTCGCGATTGTCGATGAGGTCGACTCGATCCTGATCGATGAAGCGCGCACGCCGCTGATCATCTCCGGCCCCGCCGAGGATTCGCCCGAGCTGTACATCAAGACCAACCGGATCGTGCCGTCGCTGACCCGGCAGAAAGAAGAGGAAGGCGAAGGCGACTACTGGGTCGACGAAAAGGGCAAGCAGGTGCACCTGTCCGAGACCGGGCAAGAGAACGCCGAGCAGTTGCTGCGCGACGCCGGCATCCTCGATGCGAACGAGGAGGAGGGCGGGCTGTATTCGCCGCAGAACCTCGCCATCGTCCATCACCTCAATGCCGCCTTGCGCGCCCATGCGATCTACCAGCGTGACGTGGACTACATCGTCCGCGATGGCGAGGTGGTGATCGTCGATGAGTTCACCGGCCGCACCCTGGCTGGGCGGCGTTGGTCGGACGGTCTGCACCAGGCGGTCGAGGCGAAGGAGGGCGTGCCGGTCCAGCGCGACAACCAGACCCTGGCGTCGATCACCTTCCAGAACCTGTTCCGGATGTACAACAAGCTTGCCGGCATGACCGGTACCGCGGATACCGAGGCGTTCGAGTTCGAGAGCATCTACTCGCTGGAAGTCGTGGTTATCCCGCCCAACCGTCCAGTGCAGCGCAAGGACAGCGCCGATGCGGTGTTCCTCAACCGCGCCGGCAAGTACCGCGCGGTAGCCGCCGAGATCAAGGAAGCGCACGCGAAAGGCCAGCCGGTGCTGGTGGGGACCACCTCCATCGAGGTCTCCGAAATGCTCAGCCAGCAGCTGCGCGAGGCCGGCATCGACCACGAAGTGCTCAACGCCAAGCAGCATGAGCGTGAGGCGACCATCGTTGCCCAAGCCGGCCGGCCCGGTGCGATCACCATCGCCACCAACATGGCCGGTCGCGGTACCGATATCGTGCTGGGCGGGTCGTGGGAGAACGAGATCGAGCAGATCGAGGCCGAGACCGGCGAGCCGGTGGACGAGGTTACCCGCGCGCGCCTGAAGGCCGAATGGAAGGTGCGTCATGACGCGGTCAAGGCCGCCGGCGGCTTGCACATCGTGGGTACCGAGCGCCACGAGTCGCGGCGGATCGACAACCAGCTGCGCGGTCGCGCCGGCCGCCAGGGTGACCCGGGGTCGTCGCGCTTCTACCTGTCGCTGGAAGACAACCTGATGCGCATCTTCGCGGCCGACTGGGTGCAGCGGGTCATGACCCGGATGGGCCTGAAGGAAGACGACATCATCGAAAGCCCGCTGGTGTCCAAGCAGATCGCCAGCGCGCAGCGCAAGGTCGAGGCGCACAACTTCGACATCCGCAAGAACCTGCTGGACTTTGACGACGTCAACAACGACCAGCGCAAGGTGATCTACGGCCAACGCAACGAGTTGCTGGAGGCGCAGGACGTCAAGGAAAACATCGACAACATCCGCGAGGACGTGGTCGCCGAGACCGTGGCCCGCTACGTGCCGCTCAACTCGATCGACGAGCAGTGGGACCTGCCGGGGCTGGAAACCGCGCTGGTCAGCGACTTCAACCTGCGCGTGGACGTACAGGCCAAGGTGCGCGACAACGCCGAGATCGATGCCGAGGCCATCGCCGAGTACGTCAACGAGCAGGTGGCTGCCCACGTTGCCGAGCGCGAGTTGCAGTTGGGTCCCGATACCACGCGCATGCTCGAGAAGCACATCATGCTCAACGTCCTGGACCAGAGCTGGAAAGAGCACCTGGCGCAGATGGATTTCCTGCGCCAGGGCATCCACTTGCGCGGTTACGCCCAGAAGCAGCCCAAGCAGGAGTACAAGTCCGAGGCATTTATCCTGTTCAGCGACATGCTGGAGAAGGTCAAGCGCGAGGTCATCTCGATGCTGGCACGCGTGCGCATCCGCAGCGAGGAGGAAGTCGCCGCGCTGGAAGCCGAGGAGCGTGCGCAGGCCGAGGCGCAGGCCCGGAACATGCAGTTCCAGCATGCTTCGGCGGGTGGCTACGGCGCCGATGAAGAGGCCGAGCAGGCACAGGCCGCCATCGCCCAGGCCGGTGGCCCAGGTCTGGCGCGTCAGGCCGCTGAACCGGCATTGCCCAAAGTCGGTCGCAATGAACCGTGCCCCTGCGGCAGCGGCAAGAAATACAAGCACTGCCATGGACAGCTGGCCTGACGAGCCTTCACCGAGCGCGCACGACGATGAGCGCGCGCGCCAATCCAGCGACGCCGCCTCCCTGACCCGATGAGCGGCGACCCTCCATCGCGCGTCGTCCAGGTCGTCGCCGGAGTCATCCGCGACGCCCGCGGGCGGATCCTGTTGACCCGGCGCACCGAAGGTCGTGACCTGGCCGGGCGGTGGGAGTTTCCCGGCGGCAAGATCGACCCCGGTGAATCGGCCGAAGCCGCTCTCGCGCGCGAGCTGGACGAGGAACTCGGTATCCAGGTCGACGTCGGCGCGGCGTTGATCAAGGTCCCGCAGATATACCCCGACAAGCGGCTGACCCTGGACGTCCGTGAGATCGCCGAGTGGCGCGGACGCCCCCGTGGCTGCGAAGGCCAGGCGCTGGCCTGGGTCCCCCCGCACAAGCTGTCCAGCTATCCGATGCCGCCTGCCGACCGCCCGGTCGTCGCCGCGTTGCTGCAGCCGGAGCTGTATCTGGTGACGCCGGATATAGGGACAACGACTGCCGGCCGACTCGCGCCGTCGGTGCCTACCGCCCTTGATTCGCTGACTGCGGAGACGCACACGAATGCGGAAGAGGAATGGCTGACTGAGCTGGATCGCGCACTCGCCCAGGGCATTCGCCGGGTCCAGCTGCGCGCGCCGAGTGTGGATCCCAAGCGCTGGCCGGAACTGGCCGCCATCGCGGCGGCGCGCTGTCTTGCCGCCGGCGCGGAGGTGCTGGTCAACGGCGATGCCGCACTGGCGAGCGCACTTGGCGTCGGCCTGCACCTGCGCGCGGCGCAACTATCGTCCACGACAACCCGCCCGGTCGCCGACGACGTCTTGCTCGCCGCGTCCTGCCACACCATTGAAGACCTCCGCGCCGCCGAAGCACTGGGTTGCGACATCGCCGTCGTTGGCAGCATCAAGCCCACCGCCAGCCATCCGGGCGCCCCTGGCATCGGTTGGGACGGCTTTGCCCGCCTGCGCGAGCACGTCAGCCTGCCGTTGTACGCCATCGGCGGCCTCGGCCCCGATGACCTCGCCGAAGCCCGCCAGCACGGCGCGCAAGGCATCGCCGCCATCCGCGCGTTATGGCCCACGGATATCGTTTAGCCCCGGTCGCCATGCCATGGCGAATTGTTAATGCGCCCTACGTTGGGTGTGGGTAGGGCGTATTTCAATGCGCCACCGCGCAATACACCGCAGCAAGTAGGGCGCATTAACAATGCGCCGCCCCGCGTAGGCCGTAATGGCCGGTGGCACCCGCTATCGTAGGGCGTATTTCAATGCGCCACCGCAATCCACCACCGGGGTGTTATCTCTCGGCTGCCACCACTCGATACCGCCGATCCAGCGCTTCCACATGCGCGCCCAACGCTTCCAACGGGCCATCATTAACAATCAGGTCATCGGCAATCGCCAGCCTCTGGGCCCGCGTCGCCTGCGCCGCAATCATCGACTCGGCGAGCGCCAGGTCCACGCCATCGCGTTTGATCAGGCGCTCGCGCTGTACCTGCACCGGCACGTCCACCACCAGGATCCGGTCCAGCCAGGGATACGCCTCGCGCCCGCCGCCTTCAGCCAGCAACGGGATCGCGGCAATCGCATACGGCCCGCCGGCAGCCTCGCACAGCACATGCAGCCGGGCGCGTACCCGTGGATGGATGATGGCCTCCAGTTCGGTCCGGGCACCGGCATCGGCGAACACCCGCTCGCGCATCCCCGCGCGGTCCAGTTGACCATCGCCGAGCAGGACTTCGGCACCAAATGCCTGCACCACCTCGGTCAGGCCTTCCGAGCCCGGCGCCACCGCCTCACGCGCGGCAAGGTCCGCATCGGCCACGAAGATGCCCAACGACTCAAAACGCCGCGTGACCGCGCTCTTGCCCGAGGCGACTCCGCCGGTGACGCCGATGATGCAGTTGCTCATACCGCACAGGATGCCATGTGACCGGTCAGGCCAGTCCCGCGACCCGCAGGTAGCTGTCAACCATCTGGTCGCCCCAGAAGAACGCCAGCCAGCCGGCGACGGCGAGGTAGGGGCCGAACGGGATTGGAGTGGCCTTGTCGCGGCCTTTGGCGGCCAGCCAGACCGAACCGATGATGGCCCCGACCAGCGATGACAGCAGTACCGTCGGCAGGATGCCGTTGAGGCCGACCCAGGCGCCGATCGCGGCCAGCAGCTTGAAGTCGCCGTGGCCCATGCCTTCCTTGCCGGTGACCTGCTTGAACACCCACCAGACCAGCCACAACGACAGGTAGCCGGCCACCGCGCCCAGCAGCGCAGGCTTGGTGGCCATGTACAGATTGTCCGCCGCGGCGATCAACCCCAGCCACATCAGCGGCAACGTCAACTGGTCGGGCAACAACTGGGTCCGCAGGTCGATCCCCGACAGCGAGATCAGAAAGCCGGTAAACACCATCGCCCCGAAACCCTGCCAGCCGAAGCCGAAGCGCCACACGCAGGCGACCATCAACACTGCGGTCAACAGCTCCACCAGCGGGTACTGGATCGATATCCGGGCCGCACAGCCACGGCAGCGGCCGCGCTGGATCACCCAGCTGAGCACCGGGATGTTCTCGTACCAGCTCAGCTGACGCTTGCATTGCGGGCAATGCGAGCGCTCCACCACGATGCCTGGCGGCGGCGGATCGTAATCATCCGGCTCGCCCAGCACCTCGCGGCTGTCGCGCTGCCACTGCCACTCCAGCCGCTTGGGCAGGCGCAGGATCACCACGTTGATGAAGCTGCCCAGCAGCAGGCCGAAACCGGCCACCAATGGATAGCCGATTTCAGGATTCTGGTCGAGGAATGCCATCGGCTGAGCTTATCCGACTACCGCGCCGAGCTTGAAGATCGGCAGGTACATCGCGATCACCATGCCGCCGACCACCACGCCCAGGAACACCATGATCATCGGCTCCAGCAGGCTCGACAGCGCGTCGACCGCGTCATTGACCTCGCGCTCGTAAAACTCGGCGACCTTGAACAGCATATCGTCCAGGGCGCCGGCCTCCTCGCCGATCGCGGTCATCTGTACCACCATGTGCGGGAACTGGTTGGTCTGCTTCATCGCCATGTTGACCGAGTAGCCCACCGCCACGTCGTCGCGAACCCGGTTCACGGCCTTCTCGTAGACGATGTTGCCGGTCGCGCCGGCCACGGTGTCCAGCCCCTCCACCAACGGCACGCCGGCCTTGAAGGTCACCGCCAGGGTCCGCGCAAAACGGGAGATCGCCGAGTTGTGGATGATCGCGCCCACCACCGGCACCTTGAGGATCAGGCGGTCGAGGAAGTACTGGAATGCCGTCGAGCGGTTCTTGGCCATGATGAAGGCGACCACAGCCGCGACGCAGCCGATCAGGATCAACCACCACCACGCCACCATGAAGCGGCTCAGGCTGACGACCATCTGCGTGAACGCTGGTAGCTCGGCACCGAAGCTGGCAAATACGTCCTCGAACATCGGCACCACGAACACCAGCAGGATCGCGCTGACGATCAACGCCACCGCCACCACTGCGGCCGGGTAGAACATCGCCTTCTTGATCTTGCCCTTCAGCGCCTCGGTGTTTTCCTTGTAGGTCGCCACGGTGTCGAGCACCGTTTCCAGCACACCGGCCGACTCACCGGCCTTGACCAGGTTGCGGAACAGTTCGTCGAACTCCACCGGATGCCTGCCCAATGCTTCGCTCAACGACGAGCCACTCTCGACCTCCGAGCGGATCGAGTTGACCAGCTTCTGCATCTTCGGGTTCTTGTTGCCGCTGGCGATGATCTCCAGCGAACCCACGATCGGCACGCCGGCCTTCATCATGGTGGCGACCTGACGGGCGAAGATCGCGATGTCCTGCGGCGTGACCCGCTTGCCGGTACTGCCGAACAGCGGTTTGGGCTTGACCTTGACCACCTTCGGGGTGATGCCCATCTTGCGCAGCTCGGCGCGCACGAAGTTGGCGTTCTTCGCGGTCTGCTCGCCCTTCATGACGACGCCGCGCTTGTCGGTGCCCTCCCAGACAAACATCGGAGACGGCTCGGCGCGGCGTACCGCAGCGGCAGACTTGGTGGCAGCAGATCGGGTAACGGACATGGTTGGGCCCCAGTAACGCGTAGCAATTCGACCAATGTGATGGGTCAGTGGTGACACATCATTCCCCAGTGTAGGCCGCGCCTCCCCGGCTGCGGACTACCCGGCACGCCCCGCATAAAATGCCAAGCATGCCGTAGGCCAGCATATCCTGACCTTCCACGTCGCGATAGCTACGCCGGTCACGGAGCGGACTTTGAGATTCACCCACGTAACGTCCATGGATTCCCGCCTTCGCGGGAATGACGGCCTCTTTCGCGGGAATGACGGCTTCTCAGTCCTTGGTCACCCGGTTGATCTCCGCCAGGCTGGTGACCCCGTTGCGGGCTTTCAACAATGCCGATTGCCGCAGATCACGCACGCCGGCCGTCTGCGCCGCCTCGGCAATCTGCATCGCATTGCCACCGGCCAGCACGATCATCTGGATCTCCTCGCTCATCGGCATCACCTGGTAGATACCGGTCCGGCCCTTGTAGCCCTCGGTGCAGTCGCCGCATCCGACCGCCTCGTACAGCTTGAACTCGGGGTCGGCGATTTCCTCGGCGGTAAACCCTTCAGCCAGCAAGGCATGCTCCGGCAGGTCCACCGGCCGCTTGCAGCTGTGCAGCCGCCGCGCCAGCCGCTGGGCGATCACCAGGGTGACCGAGGAGGTGATGTTGAACGGTGCCACGCCCATGTTCATCAACCGCGCGATGGTTTGCGGGGCGTCGTTGGTATGCAGGGTGGACAGCACCATGTGCCCGGTCTGGGCCGCCTTGATGCCGATCTCGGCGGTTTCCAGGTCGCGGATCTCACCGACCATGATCACGTCCGGATCCTGGCGCAGGAAGCTGCGCAGCGCGGCGGCAAAGGTCATGCCGCGCTTGATGTTCATCTGCACCTGGTTGATGCCGGGCACCCGGATCTCGACCGGATCCTCGACCGTGGAGATGTTGCGGGTCTCGTCATTGAGGATGTTCAGCGCGGTGTACAGCGACACCGTCTTGCCCGAGCCGGTGGGGCCGGTGACCAGCACCATGCCGTAAGGCCGCTGCACCGCGCCCAGGAACAGGTCGCGCTGCTCGTCCTCGTAGCCCAGCTTCTCGATGCCCATCTTGGCAGCGCTGCCGTCCAGGATGCGCAGCACGATCTTCTCGCCAAACAGGGTTGGCAAGGTGCTGACGCGGAAGTCGATCTGCCGGGTCTTGCTCAGGTTGAGCTTTATGCGCCCGTCCTGGGGTGCCCGCTTCTCGGCGATGTCCAGTTGCGCCATCACCTTCAGGCGTGCGGAGATGCGTGGCTGCAGCTTCACCGGCACCCGTGCCGACTGCTTGAGCAGGCCATCGATGCGCAGGCGTACCCGATACTCGGTCTCGTAGGGCTCGAAGTGGATGTCCGATGCGCCGCGGCGGATTGCGTCGACCAACACCTTGTTGATGAACTTGACGACCGGCGTGTCGTCCGTCTTGGCGTCGACCCCGGCGTCGGAGTCGTCCTCGTCGGTACTGACGTCGAGGTTCTCCAGCCCCTCGTCGTCGCCGCCCATCGCATCGCCCATCGCATCGGCGGTTTCCAGCCAGCGGTCCAGGTGGCGCTTGATGCTCTCCTCATCGACCAGAATCGCCTCGATGGTAAAGTTGGTCTGGAACTTGATCTCCGACAGCGCATGGGTGTTGGTCGGGTCGGCGACACCCACGAACAGCCGGTTGCCGCGCCTGAACAATGGCAGCACGCAGTGCTTGCGCAGCAATTCCTCTTTGACCAGCTTGACCGCCGATTGCTCCGGGTCCATCGCCGCGGCATCAAACAACGGCACCCCGAACTCGATCGAGTTGGCCGCCGCCAGGTTGGCCGGCGTGACCAGGCGCTTGTCGACAATGTAGTTCGCCAGCGGCTTGCGCTCGTCGCTGGCCGCGGCCATGGCTTCGCGGGCAGCGGCCTCGCTCAGCGCACCGTCCAGCACCAGTCGCCGGGCAATACCGGTGATCCCTACCAGGTTGGCAGTAGCTACGGCGTTCATGTGATCCCCTGTGGTCCCTTGCAGACAACTTTACTGCAATCACCCGTTGGCAGGGCAGCGGCGGGCGCGCGTTGTGCGGGGCGGCACGTTACTTGGGACTTTGCCGGCCTGGGGCAAGCGTTGGCAGTTGCTCAGGTGCCGGTACAGCTGCTCGGCAGGTATTTTTGCGCGAGGGAGGAGGTACAGGCCCAGTAGATATTCCCGCTCGGTATGGTCCCTGCGACCAGCGGCGCGTGCGCGGCGCCGAAGGGAGTCAGCACTATGGTGCCGTTGCCGGCGCGTGCGGTGGTCGAGATGGAGATTGCGCCGGAGATTGCATCGACCGCAGCGGACGCCACGTTGGCCGAACCGTCACTGGGTTGGATCAGCGTGGCGTTGACCGCGAGATTGACTGCCCCCTCGGATGCATTGACCACGATCCCGGCCTTGAGGGCGCTGGCCAAGGTGAACGCCTCCGATACCCGCGACCGGACCACGTAATCCTGGTAAGCCGGCATGGCAATGACGGCAAGGATGGCGATGATCGCGACCACGATCATCAGCTCGATCAGGGTGAATCCTTTCTCGGCGCTGCCAGTCATCATGATCTTGCCTCCCCCCGAAGGCTCGCCGGATGGCGAGTTACTTCAATTTATGAAGCAATAATGATGCCAACCATCTGAAGCCGGATTTTCCGTGTCCCGAAAAAGAAAGCCCCCACCTTACGGCAGGGGCTTCTCGTTGCAAGGTAAGCCGACGGGGTCTTGTGTCGGTTTACCGGTTCGCAATTACACGCCGGTGCAGCTGCTCGGCAGATACTGCTGCTTGATCGTCGAGGTGCAGGCCCAGGTGATGATGCCGGTCGGCGGGGTGCCCGAGACCAACGCGCCAGCGGCGATGCTTGGGGTAAAGATAGCGTTGCCGTTACCGGCGCGGCGCGCGAGGTCGTGGCCACCGTGATGACACCGCTTGCGGCATCGACCAAGGTCGACGTCACATTGTCGGATCCATCGGCGGTAGTGGTCAGAGTTGCGCCGGTATCGAGGTCTTCGCCTTCCGCGGCATTGACGGCAACGACGGACTTGAGGCCATCGGCCAACACCATCGCTTCAGACACGCGCGACTTCACGACGTAGTCCTGATAAGCCGGCAGCGCGATCGCGGCCAGGATGGCGATGATCGCAACACAACAACGATCATCAGTTCGATGAGGGTGAGGCAGCTGGGGTCGGCAGCTGGGGTCAGAGAACATTTCCGTTTGAATCCAGCGCATGCGCATCCGCTGCTGCCTTCGCGGGCCGCCCCACGCTGCGCACGCGGACTGGCCGTTGCAGCGTCTTCTCCAACATTGCCTGGAACCGTGGCGAGCCCAATGCACGCTCCTGGCGCATGTGCTCGCGCACCGCATTCAACTGGTCCTGGTCAAGCGGTTCCATCAGCACGGCCCGATAGCGCGCAACGCGGATGGCGGCATCCGCGCCCAGCGCGATGAAGGACGGGTGCGGTTGCAGCAAGGGGCATGGCTGCAGACCGAGGTTGGCGTGCACGCTCGACCACCGATACTCCCACGGCAATGCAGCCAGCCCCGCGCGCACGGGATTGAGCTCGATGTAGCGCAGGCACGTCAACAAGTAGCGGTCGCTGTCCA
This sequence comes from Lysobacter sp. A421, assembly GCF_054052145.1. Classification (NCBI taxonomy): domain Bacteria; kingdom Pseudomonadati; phylum Pseudomonadota; class Gammaproteobacteria; order Lysobacterales; family Lysobacteraceae; genus Lysobacter; species Lysobacter sp. A421. The sequence goes on from NZ_JBSVRL010000002.1 coordinate 772,665, forward strand.
CCAGGCATGAGCGGAACCGACCCTCCCACAACGTTCCGGTACGGGCGTATTTGTGGTTGAAGGCGCGCACGTAGCGCCTTCCGAGTGACTGTATCATCCGCGACACCGCCCCCGTCACCGCGGCGCTTACCAACAGGTGCACGTGATTGTCCATCAGTACCCAGCCATGCACCGCCACATCATGTGCGGTGGCCGCAATCGTCAGCGCATCGAAATAAGCGGCGTGATCCTCGTCATCGATGAAGGTGGCGCCGCGATTGACCCCGCGATGGGTGATATGCATCGGGATGCCAGGCAACTCCAGTCGGGGGCGACGCATGCATGGCACTCCACTGGTTGAAAGTGCTCAGCGTGGTCGTTGCCTGGGGAGTCCTGTATCGGCCCAGTGCGCATGGCAGCGAGGAAAAGGGGGCGATGGGTTATTGGCGGGACGGGCTGGCGGCTTGTCTTGCGCCAACAAAAAACCCCGGCGGGTGCCGGGGTTCTTTGTGTTGCCAGGAAGCGAGGTCGAGTGAATCGGTGCCTGTAACTTCAGGGTTGCCGATTCAAGTGGAAATGTTCTCCACTCTGACCCTTTTCGCGCTGGATACTCGATCAGATGGGTGCGGCTTCGTTCAGGTGGCCATCCATGCCGAGATCCTGACTGGCTCGCCCCAAAAAGCAAAACCCCGGCGAGCGCCGGGGTTCTGTTCACGCGGAAACCGAAGTTAAGCGCGGCATTCTGCCGGACGGAACTTGGGAAGCAAGGTGCCGGTGGTGCAATTCCATGTCACGTTGGAAGCAGGCGGAGTGCCCGCGACCAGCGCAGGGGTGGGGGTAAAGATGAGCGTACCCGCGCCGGCGCGGGTGGTGGTGGTGACAGTGATAACGCCGCTGGCGCCGTCCACAGTCACGCTCTCGATGTTGTTGGTAGCGAGCGGCGCAGTGTAGCCGCTATCGAAGGCGCTTCCATTGGCTGCGTTCTCGATGACGCTGACCTTGGCGGCCGATGCGAGACCCATGCCCTCGGCCACGCGAGCGCGGACGGTGTAATCCTGATAAGCCGGCAGCGCAATCGCGGCCAGGATGGCGATGATCGCCACAACGATCATCAGTTCGATGAGGGTGAAGCCTTGCTGGTTGTTCTTCATGGTGTTTCCCCTAGGAGTGATTGTTACTTCACGTACCTGCAGTCCGGCTGTTCCGGTCCGTCGGCACCGCCGTGCGTGCTGCACGTGCAGGGAAGAGTACGCATGAGCCGTGCCAAGTACAGTGTTATGGGCCTTTCGCTGAGGCTAAGTCGCGAAACTGAATGCCGGGTCACGTTTGGATGGGGCATGTGTGTTGGCAGGGTGACGCGGAAGGTCGGTTTGGCTGCGGGCTGAGTGACGGTTTGCGTCACATCGGGGTGGGCAGCCAGTCCCACGCGCGGGACGATCCATCCCTGCTTACGCCCTTTTCAACCCGTTCCGGGGCCCCATTTTCTGTTCTGCAGCGATGGCAGTCCAGGCATTCCGCCGGGGCCCATCGCACGGACGACTCGCCGCTCCCTCCCCTTTGCCGCGATGTCCGGATGCAGGAGCCAGCAACACCATGAACAAGACCAACATCCTGTCCCGTACCCTTTTGGCCGTCGTTATCGGCGCCGCCGCCTTTGGCGCGCAGGCCACCGAGCAGCCCGGTTTCTATGCCGGCGTCGGTGCCGGCCAGTCCATCGTCGACGAAGGCATCCTGGATGACGAGGACACCGCGTTCTCGGTATTCGGTGGTTACCAGGTCAACCGCTATTTCGGTATCGAGGCCGGCTATGCCGACTTCGGCGAGATCGAGCCCCGCGGCGTGCCCGGTAACGTCGAGGCCGAGACGGCCTACCTGACCGCCGTCGGTACCCTGCCATTCACCGATAAGTTTTCCGGTTACGCCAAGGCAGGCTTCCATGTCTGGGACGCCGAGGCGCGTATCCCGGGAGTGATCAGCGCGGACGATGACGGTACCGATGCGACATACGGCCTCGGCCTGCAGTACCGTTTCACCGACGCTGTCGCCCTGCGCGGCGAGTACAGCCGGTTCGAGATGGACGATATCGACGTCGACCTGGCCCAGGTGCAGCTGCGGTTTGACTTCTAGGAAGTCTGCGAATCGTTTGTGACGGAGCGGGGATCCAGCGACTTCGGGCCTTTGAGGGCTGAAGGGGCTGGGTTCCCGCTTTTTGCATTACTGTCCGGGGAAAAGCCAGATCCATGTCCGCCCTGACCCATCGCTCGCTGTGATTGAGCGCCACAAGTCTCCACGGTTCAGTGCGTCAGTTCTGCCAGCTGCTCGGGGTGCTTGTTCAACAGGCGGAACAGGTTGACCACGGCCGGGAGTGGGCGAGCCTCTTCGGGCTCATAGCCGCTGAAGGCATTGTTGTGGCCGCAACTCGGTCCGTCGGCATCCCATGAGGCGGCTCGTCGGGGCTGTAATCCGGTACAAGCCAGTGCTGAGATCGACTTGTATCTCTTTTAGATATACAATGCCGGCCTGGCCGCAGGAGCTTGCCCGGGATGCCCTTGATCATCAGTCCCGCCATCCAGTCCAAACTTCTCAAGCGACATGACGTCACCGCGCGCGATGTGGAAGAGTGTTTTGCCAACCGCACGGGCCGCTTGCTGATCGATGACCGCGCCGAGAACCGTACCAATCCGCCGACGCGCTGGTTCATCGCGCAAACACACCACGGACGGTCGCTGAAAATCGTCTTCGTTCAGAGCGGCGAGGACGTGTTCCTGAAGACCGCTTACGGCCCGAATGCGGAAGAGTTGCGTATCTATCGCAAGTTTGGCCAATGAAGCCGACCCTGTTGCTGCTGACCCATTGATGGAGAACACCATGAGCACCACTTCCCGCAAGACTTCCCGCCCCGCGCTACGAGTTGAAGAGTGCGACTGGGAATCGGGCAAGCTCGGTCGCGACGAGGCACACGTGCGCGTGGCCGACTCGTCTGAAGAGGCGGCGCTGGATGAAGCACTTGGCCTGAAACTGATCTCGGTTCGTCTGCAGAGCGCATTGATCAAGGACATGAAGTTGATCGCCGACTACCACGGCATCGGCTACCAGCCATTGATGCGCGACGTGCTCAACCGGTTCGCCCGTACCGAGTTGCACACGATTGCCGAGAACATGGCCAAGACCGAAGCCGCACGCAAGGCCTTGACTGAGCGACCAAAGCGCAAACACGGCTGATTGCGCCCGTACGTTGCTGCTTACGCCTGCTGCGCCGGAGCTGACCGGCAGACGCGATGATCTGCGTAGATAGCGATTGATTTAAGAAGTGTTTTTGATCGAGCGAAGACAGCGCCACGATTGCCTGCCAGGCAACCGACGTCCCTGGGCTCCCGCCTGTGACCGTAGGAAGTCCAGTCGGGCGCGGAGTTTCCTTACGTAATTGTCAGGGGCTGGCTCTTGACAAGATGCATCTACACTTGTACAGATATGCGTACAACTGGAGGTGCGCTATGAACACGATTACCTACAGCGCTGCACGAGCCAAATTGGCCGATACGATGGACCGCGTATGCGGTGACCACGAGCCTGTCATCATCACCCGCAATGGCCAGCAGGCTGTTGTGATGATTGCGCTGGATGATTTCAAAGCGCTTGAGGAAACCGCCTACCTGTTGCGCAGCCCCAGGAACGCTCAGCGTTTGCTCGAGAGCATTGCAGCTCTTGAGTCTGGGAAGGGCAGAGAGCGGAGCTTGGCTGAGTGAAGCTAGTCTTCTCCGAGCAAGCGTGGGAAGACTATTTGTACTGGCAGAAGATCGACAAGAAGCTGGTGCAGCGTATCAACGGCCTGATCAAAGTGATCACCAGGACGCCGCATACAGGCACCGGGAAGCCAGAGCCACTGAGGCATGCGTTGTCCGGTTACTGGTCGCGACGCGTCAATGACGAGCACCGAATCGTCTACAAAGTGGCCGATGATTCTTTGCTTATCGCTCAGTTGCGATATCACTACTGACGGTAGCTAAGTGGGCCGGATCACCGGTTTTCGCGGGTATGCCATACGCGAAGCACGTACAGGCCGGAGGCGTGGATTTCGTAGCGCATTTCGTAATGGCCTACCAGGATGCGGCGGACTTCGCGGGGATCGAACTCATCGAGTCGTTCCCCCAGCCGGGGCTGTTCCCGCAATCGCCATGGCACTGCTATCAGCGCTTGTACGGTGCGAGTCGCCGCGCCGGGGTTGGCAGCCAGCAAAAACCCGTGGAGGCGAGTCACGTCCGACGTCGCCTGGGCAGTCCACTGCAGGTCCATCAACGCGGCGGCGGAAGCGGCTGGTCGCCGGACAGGCTGTCGGCCCAAGCCTGCATCGCCTGGTGGTCAATGACATTGCCGCTGTCGACATCTGCCAAAGCCTCAAGCGTCAGCTGTCGTCGTTCTTCCTCTTGATCGACCCAAGCACTCAATGCCTGCTTGACGATCCACCCGCGCGAGCGTTCCATCCGGGCGGCCAGCAGGTCGACCTTGTCGGCGAGCGGCTGTGGCAGGTGGGCGGTCACTACTTTGGTGTTCATGGATTGGACTCTATGGTTAATCATGTTGAATCATACCGATTTTACTTGACCAGTCCAAAACTGGCGCGGACGCGCAAAAGGACATGGACGCCACAAGGCCGGGTTGCGCAAAGCTGGATGCGATGGCTCGCCGTTGGGAGCTCGAACTGGAAGGGCGGGGCAACCTGACCGGCGGAACTCAAGGGGCCATCAATCAACCGATGGCCACGTGGGCGATGTAGCTGGAGGCGGGTTTCGCCCAGTTGCTTTGCGTTGGCATCCAGGCGTTTCAGTACGCACCGTGGCAGTGTGATGTTGACACGCTCCACGGTGTCATCCAGCAGGGGAAGGATCCGCGGTGCGCGTACGCGTCGCCGGCTTTGGCGCTGCTTGCCGCCCCTGAGTGATCGGCGTAGGGTGTTAAGAGGTAACACCTTTGAGGAAGGTCATGGCGGCGCCCACTACCAGCGTGAAGATCGATCCGGATATCAAGGTCCGGATACAACGGCTCGCGGAAGCGAGGCATCGTTCGAGCCATTGGCTGTTACGCGAAGCGGTCGAGCAGTACGTCGAGCGTGAGGAAAAGCGCGAGAGTTTCCGTCAGGCGGGACTTGCGGCATGGGCGGCCTACCAAGAGACGGGTCTGCACGTGACAGCGGCGGAAGCGGATGCCTGGATGGCCAAGCTTGAATCGGGCAAGGATGCGGATATGCCGGAATGTCACGGCTGAAGTGGACGTCCGACGCGCTGGGGGACATTGCGCGGCTGCACGCCTTCCTGGAGGCGAAAAGCCCGGATGCCGCGCGACGAGCGATCCGGGTGATCCGTGAGGGTGTGGGGGTCTTGACGCAGCATCCAGAAGCCGGGCGCCCCACGCCTGAAATGGCACCGGAGTTCCGCGAGTGGCTGGTCGAGTTTGCAGCGGGTGGTTATGTGGTGTTGTATCGCTACGACGGTCGCGAGGTGGTCGTGTTAGCGGTACGGCATGTGCGCGAGGCAGGGTACTGAAACCTGATCACTGCAACTCCTCTGATCCCGGCGTCGAATATCTACTTGCATATCGGCCTCCATCTACAGCGTGGGGTCGGACTGATCGGGCGACCATTGCCAGAACGTGGCGCCGTAGCTGCTGCCATCTATCACGGGGAACGCGTCGCCCTGCTTGAAGTAGCGACGGCTGCCTTGCTTGGCGGGAGTGAACCAGTAGCCGGTACGTGGGCAGGCCTTGTTGGCTGGGACACGCAGAGGCGCGGATTCGATCGGGCCAAGGCCTTCCTCGAATGGGATTGATTCGCCTGGCACACGCTCAATCAAAGTCCACGACGTGGGGCGCTTTTCCGAGATCGGGACCTTCTGCCAGACAACACCATTCTCGTCGATGCTCTCATCAATACGGATCAAGTGCCGGGCTTTGGGTGCCTTGTCGCCGGTGACCAGCAGCGAGGCGCAGCTGCGATCGATGTCCGGCAAATAGATGCCGCTCTTCGGAATCGGCTCACCAGTCGCGACCTGTACTGACGAATTGAGATGGTAACGCGACCAGCGTTGCGGCGGCTCCAGTGGACCAAAGCTACCCTCCGAGTAGCGCTCCGTGAGAGTACCTGGGTTCCAGTAACGATCAATCGTATTCGTCACCATGCTTGCCGGCCGGAGCGTGTCCCCAAGAAGGTCCCAGAACTTGTCACTGCCTCCCTGCACCACCGCTGTCACCTGCGGTTCGTCCATCCAGGTCCAGTCGTGCTCGATGATACCGCGGTGGTCGCTGCCGACTTCAGATGCTGCTCCGAGTCCGTTGAGCTCACCATGCGACACCATGATGTACCCCTCGCACAGGCTCCTCAGCGTGCTGCGCATGTTCGGCAATACGCTCTCCCCCCAGACCACATCCGGCTGCCGGCTCAGATGACGGCTGCGATAGTCCGGCGGCAGGTTGTTGACGAATGCGTCAAGGCACTGCTCGGCGTACTTGATCGTCGCCTCGTAGTTGTCGCGGACCGCCCGAAAGTAGTCGAGGGTGCTGAAGCGTTCCAGCAGATACACCTCTTGTGGAATCAGTGGTGTTGCCATGATCAGTCCTTGCTTGCATACAGATTGTTCTTCAGCACCGGCACGCCGACCAGGCTGAGCGGCTCACCGGCCAGACTACGGTAGCCCCACCCGGTGGCGTGACGTTGGCCCAAGTAGGCGACATCCAGATCGGCAGGATCGAGCACGATCTGACGCGCTCCGCCTTCGAGTACATATTCGGCTCGCTTGGTCGTGGGGTTTTTGTACGCCTGCGACGCCACCGTTCCTTCCCAAGCCTTCAAACCTTTGCCCGGCGGCACGGTGTAGGTGACGTACTCGCCGTTGCTGTTCCATTCGGCCTTGACCGCGAACCGGCGCCGCCACTCGGCCTTGCTCTTGAGCTGGTCGAACTCAGACTTGGTCATCCAGCAGATCGAGTTGTCGTACGATTTTGGATCGACGATGCGGTACAGCACCGTGCCGGGCGGGTAGGCGACGGCGTTGAGCGTGCCGTGGAAGGTCTTGTAACCCCCTTTGGTCGGCCCCTTCACCGTGTCGCCCATGTCGGGATACCCCAGCCTTCCCGGCGGAGCATCTTCTAACGCGTCATACGAGAGGTCGCTTCCCTCATCCACCCAGTCGGGCTTGTCTCGCCTGAACGTCTCCAACTCGGCTTCGTTGGCGGGACGCTTGAAGAAATGCGGATTGATCGAATTGACCCGTGCCCGATAGGCCTGGTCGGCCTCGACGTCCAGCCGCCGCGCGACGCGATCCAGCCAGTTCGTCACCGGCCGCAGCACCTTGGCCAACTGCGTATTGGCTGCCCTGCGGATGGTCAACACCATCTGCAGCAGTTGTCCGGCTTGACTGCCCATCGCAGCCGAGCCCCAGCGCTGGATCAAGTCCACCAGATCACGCAGTGCCGACACGATCTCGTCAAAGGCTTTGGTCAGAAGCGAAACGTTGAGCGCGCCGGCAACTTCGCGCACCTTCCCGGCCAACCATTTGTATGGGTTGTCCAATTTCATGAACCGGAGGGTGGCGCGCACGGCCGGCGTGTCCAGGTGTTTGTTGAGCTTGCCGATGCCCACGTCCACCCAGTAGGAAGTGTGCTTCCACAGGTCGGTATCGACAGTGTTCTTGGCAACCCGGATCGTGGCTTTGCGGCTAGAGGCGACCAGAATCTTGAAGCAGCCCTTGGCCAGTGAGCCCAAGACGGGAATCAGCCCGATCAGGGTGATGGTCAAGCCGATCCATGCCCACGTGTTGGACGTGTCTTCGTTGATCTTCCTGCAGTTGGCAACTACATCACGCACGTCGCAGAGCTGATCGACGCCGGGGATCATCGAGACCACCATGCCTGTAATCATCTGGGCGTTGCTTTGCTCCTCGTTGAAGTCGCCTTGCAGCACCTCCCAGATCCACTCGGCTGCCGCTGCAAGACTCTCGCCTGCACTGTCGATCCATTCGGCCGGCGCGGATGTGAACCACGCGAGCGCGTTTTCCAGTTCGTCCCACTCCATGTTCGGTTGTCCTTAACCTAACTTTGCAATTGCAGCTTGCATGATCGATCTGGTCGGCTTCCACGGCTCATCGTCCAATGGTTTGCGCGGCTCGTACTCCACTCGTTCGGCCTTCTCAGGCACATTCTCATGCCGCGCGTGGCCGCCGGCATCGAGCTTGCCCTTGATCGTTTGACCGCCTTCGAAAAATATCGTGTAGCCCTGTCCTGCGAACGGCTGGTTGTCTGCGTCGCGATGATTGACTTCGATCCAGTTGTCCAGTTTAAGTTTGCTATCCGGCAATGCCGCCAACATCGCCGCCGCACTCGCCCCACCCCGAAACGGCACCTGCCCGGCCTTCACCGTGAAGTTGCCCGGGCAGGCGAACTTGATGTCGCCGCCTTCCAGGGTGATCTGGGTCTGACCCGCCTGCAGGACGATCTTCTGCTTCGCCAGTACGTCGATGCGTTCGTCGGTGGCGGTGATGGTGACGGATTGGTCGGCCAGTAGTTCCAATGGGCCGGAGTGGGCCTGCAGAGTCACCGGGCCGTTGGCGGCGATCGCCTTGATCGGGCCGTGCTGGGCGAACAGGGCGACGTGGCCGCCGCTGACGCCGGCAAAGGTGTGGCCGGCCGCCATATGGGTGTCTTGTTGGCTGGTCAGGTGGGTGTTGCCGCCGGCGTAGGCCAGGGCGCTGTTGGGCGTGGTCAGTGCGATGGCGTCGGGGGATTCTGCCAGTAGCAGCGGCGTCGCGAACTTCTCGACGGCGTCGCCGCCGTCACGGGCGCTGGCGTTTGGCTTGGTGGCGCTTTGGCCGTTGACGGTGGCCGGGTGCTTGCCGTCCTGCTCGGGGTCCAGCGCGGTGATCAGGTCGGTCTGGGCGGGGTTGGCGGCCAGCGCGGCGACTTCGCTGCCTTGGGCGGCGTCGCTCAGGGCTTGCGCGGTGCGCTCGGCGCCCTTGAGTTGGGCCAGCGCGTCGGACGTGTCCAACTGGGTCGAGGTGGCGTTGCTTCTTGCGGTGGTCGACAGCAACACGCCCTGACCGGCGCGCAGGTTGGCCCAGCCGAGGGTGGCCAGGTCGAAGCCCTGCCCACGAAGCTCGCCGCGGCGGGCGTTATTGGGGTCGATCAGGTAGCCGAGTTCCAGCCGGCTGTCGGCGAGGCTGGTGTGCAGGCGCTGGCGCAGCTGACCGCTGGCATCGTCCATCAGCCATTGCTGGGTGCCGCTGCCGTCGAGTGATTGGCTGTGCAGGCCGCTGAAGGTACCGGGATGGTTGCTGGCATCGGCCAGGGCGAACGGTGGGGGAATCGCACCGTTGTAGAGCTGGCCGACGATCACGGGCTGGTCGATGTCGCCATGCAGGAACTCGACCAGCACCTCGCTACCGATACGCGGCAGGGCGTGGCTGCCCCAGTTGGGACCGGCCTGCCATTCCGATACCCGCACCCAGGTGCCGCTGCTGTGGTCGCCGGGGGCGTGGCCGTCGGGGTGGGTGCTGGAGCCGGTCTCGGTGAGGCCGCCGCGGTTGGGGGCGACGCCGCGTTGCCACGGGAACTGGATGCGGACCTGGTGGTCGCGGGTGGAGGTGATGCTGGCATCGGGCAGGCCGACCACGTGGGCGGTCTGCAGGCCATGCACGGTCGGTCGGGGCCGCGAGACCGGAACGATGGGGGTGTCGGCGGTGACCGCCAGGAAGCGGTTGCGGTAGCTGCCGCGCTCCAGGTCGCCGCTGCCGGTGAATGCGCTGTCGAGCAGGGCGACGATGCCGCTGCCCAGGTTGTTGGCGGCGATGTGCTCGATCACCAGCGGGAGGAAGCGCTGGTCGGATAGGCCGGGATGCTGGGACAGGGTGAAGACGAACCCGGGCGCCAGTCCACGACCGCTGCCGGTGCCCGCATGCAGGCGCTGCGGCAGGCGCAAGGCATCAAGTTGCAGCGCGGCGGCGAGGTCGGCATGCGTGCGCACGGCAAAACGGCCGGCGCGCGGGACGGTGTAGACCTCGCGGGTCGGCAGGTGCGGGCCGGCGGGGTTGGTGGTCAGGCTGGCTGCGGTGGCTTCGACCTGCTCGGCTTGCCAGCTGGCGGTGGTGAAGGCGTTGGTGGTGGCTTGGCGCTGCTCTGTGAAGTGGTTGATCGCGTCACGCGACTCGGCGGCATCGCTGCGGTGGAAGCGCAACGTGGCCGGGCTGGCGGCAGGGGGTTCGGCGTCGCGGTCGAAAATCACCAGGGTGTGGGTGGTGGCCGGGCCGGAGTGTTCGAAGCGCCAGGCAAGGCCGGCGTCGGCCAGCAGGCGGAATACGAAGGCGTGGTCGGTCTCGCGGTATTGGGTGGTGGTGGGGTAGCACGCCAGTGACTGGTTGGCGTCGACCCGGAAGGCGGCTTGCGGGTAGTCGGCGAGAACCCGCTCGACCACGCCCAGCGCGTCCAGGTTCTGGAACACCAGTGCGTTGCGGCGCAGTTTCAGGAATGCGGTCCACGGCTCCATCGTCAGCCGATAACGGGCCAGGCCGCCGTCGCTGCCAAGCGGCGCCACCTGGGTGCAGTAGCCGTGCCAATGGCGATGTGACCCGTCGGCCTGCCGCAAGCGTAGCGCCAGCGGTTGCCCGATCAGTGCCTTGGCGTCCAGGAACGCCGACATCGACAGGCAGTCGATGTTGAAGGTGAAGTCGTCGCAGACCGATTCGCGGCCGTCGAAACGTTCGACCACCAGCGCGCCGGACGGCGCGGTGTCGATCTCGATCAGGCGGGTGTCTTGCGACAGCAGCGTCGACCATCGCCGGGCGGTTGCTGCGAGTGACTGGATATCCGTATCCATGGTTTCCATCCTTGGTTCAGTCGATGCCGAGTTTCTTCAGCTTGTAGCGCAATGCGCGGAAAGTGATGCCCAGCGCGGCGGCGGTACGGGTCTTGTTGTAGCGGTTTTCCTGCAGGGCGTGGTTGATCGCGGCGCGCTCGATCTCCTCGATATACGAGGGCAGGGCGCTGGTTGCGGTATCGCGCGGGTCGATGGTGCGCGGGTCGATGCCGGCCGCTGCCGCGGCGGTCTGCGGGGCCTGCGGGTGGGAGATGCCGGGGTGCTGGGGATTGCCAGGTGGGTTGCTGAAGCCGGAATGTTGCGGCAGCGACAGGTCGGCGGCGGTCAGGCTGCCGCCATCGGTCAACGCCATGGCGCGTTCGAGGATGTTCTCCAGTTCACGTACGTTGCCGGGGAAATGGTATTGCCCCAGCGCCGCCACGGCATCGGCGCTCAGGCTTGGCGTTTGGCAGCCCAGGTCGGCGGACAGACGCTGGAGGATCTTGGCCGACAGGCCGGGCAGGTCCTCCCGTCGGCCGCGCAGCGGTGGCACGTGCAGCTCGATGACGTTGATGCGGTAGTACAGATCCTGGCGGAAGCGGCCATCGGCCACCATGCGCGCGAGGTCCTTGTGGGTGGCCGACAGGATGCGCACATCGACCGGAATCTCGGCGTTGGCACCAACCGGCTTGATCGATTTTTCCTGGATCGCGCGCAGCAACTTGACCTGCATCGCCAGTGGCAGCTCGGCAACCTCGTCCAGGAACAAGGTGCCGCCGTCGGCGCTCTGGAACAGGCCCGGCTTGTCGGCGTGGGCGCCGGTAAAGCTGCCCTTCTTGTGGCCGAAGAACTCGCTTTCCATCAACTCCGAAGGGATCGCGCCGCAGTTGACCGGCACGAACGGGCTGGCACCGCGGCCCCCTTCGGAATGGATGGTGCGGGCGACCAGCTCCTTGCCGACGCCGGACTCGCCGGCGATGTAGACCGGAGCCTGGCTGCGGGCGACCTTGGTGATGGTATGGCGCAGGCTGACCATCGCCGGCGACTCGCCGTACAGGCGGGTGGCGACGGCTTCCGGGTTGTGGACGGGAGCCGGCTTGTCCTTCAGCTCCAGGGCGTGGCGGACCAGGTCGCGCAACACCGACAATTCCACCGGCTTGGCGACGAAGTCGAATGCGCCGGCCTTGAGTGCCTCCACGGCCGAGTCGACATTGCCGAATGCGGTGATCATCGCGACCGGGGTGTCGGGGTGGCGGTGGGCGATCTCCGCGACCAGGTCCAGACCCGAGCCATCCGGCAGCCGCATGTCGGTCAGGCACAGGTCGTACTGGTTGCGTGCCAGTTGGGCCCGGGCGTCAGACAGGCTGGATGCGGTGTCGCACCGCAGGCCCATCCGTCCCAGGGTCATGACCAGCAACTCGCGGATGTCGCGCTCGTCGTCGATCACCAATGCGCTGCGGGTGTCTGTCATTGCTCCTCCGGTCATGGTGACAGCTTAATCGATCATGACCGCTGGCGGCGCGGATTGCCGTGAGTACCGTTATCGGGCACACGCTTGTCCGTGCCGGTGGACGACAGGCGCAGGCGGAAGCAACTGCCGCCGGCCGGCAGGGCGATGTGGTCAAGCGAGGCCTGGTTGGCGCGCGACAACTCGCGGGCGATGTACAGCCCCAGCCCGGTGCCATGGCCGGAGGTGGTGAAAAAGGGCCGGAACAACTGCTGCGCCACGCGCTCGGGGATCCCCGGGCCACGGTCGGTGACGTCGATGACCGGGTGCTGATGGCTGTCCAGGTACACATGCAGGGTCACCCGCGCCGGTTCGCCCGGGATGCGTCCGTAGGTCAGGGCGTTGTGGACCAGCACGGTGAGGATCTGGTGCAGCTGGCGCGGGTCGACCAGCGCGGCAATCCGGGGCAATTCGCTGGTCGTCAACAAACTGTCCTGTTCCAGGGGGTGCCCGGCGCGATAGTCCTCAACGAAATGGCGGGTCATGCCAATCAGCTCGATGTAGTCGGGCTTGGCCGGGTCACGGCGCGCCATACCGAGCACGTTCTCGACGATGCCGTTCATGCGTTGACCCTGCTGGCGGATGATCTGCAGCAGGCGACGGTCGGCGGTGGCGACGTCGTCGGATTCCTCCAGCAGTTGCACGGCGTAGTTGATCGCCGCCAGCGGGTTGCGGATCTCGTGGGCGAGGCTGGCGGAGAAGCGCCCAAGGGTGGCCAGGGTCATCGATTCGGCGCGCCGCGAGACCAGTGAGGTGTCGTCAAGGAACACCAGGGTCTGGTCGCTGCCGGCCAGCAGGCGGGTGAAACGCGGCACCACCTCGTTCTGGTCGGCGGCGACCAATAGCGGGTCCTCGTTGGCCTTGCCGGTTTCGCGCCAACTGGCCAGGCGCTTGGCCAGCTCGGGCAGGGCCATGCCCAGGTCGCGGTTGCCTTCACCGGCATCACCCAGCAGCAGGTTGGCGGCTTCGTTGGCCAGCTGTACCCGGTTGTGGCCGTCGACCAGCAGCACGCCGGTGCGCAACCGGCGGATGATCAGCTCGTTGACCTCGGTCAGGTGGGCGGTCTGCACGCCGCGGTGCTCGGCCAGGTCGTAGCTGTCGCGCATCTGCCGGCCCAGCACGCTGGTGGTGGTGGCAATGGCGAGGTAACCGACGGCGAACATCAGCGGCTCAGCCAGGGCGCGGTCGCTGGCTTCCAGTGCCACGCTCCACAGGTGTTCGCCGATAATCCCGCCCACCGCGAGGAATGCCGCCGCCAGTCCCAGCCGCGCCGGCAGCAGCAACGCGGCGGCGCCCACGTTGAACATCAGCATCAACGCAATGCCGGTGCCTACCGCAGGGATGGCGTGGATGGCCAGCAGGCCGAAAAACAGGTCGCAGGCGATCCCGGTCAAAGCCTGGTTGCGAAGCTCGCCGCGATTGCGGAATGCAAACAGCAGCGCCGACAGGAAGACATACGACAGCGCGCCCGCCTGCGCGACCAGCTGGTGCCGGGGCGGGTCGATCATGTCGGCGACCGGGCCAAACAACACCAGCACCAACAACGACGCTTCCAGCAGCCGGTACAGGGTGCACAGGTACAGCTCACGGCGCAGTGCGTTGTCGGCGTCTTCGGCCGGGATGGCGGCGATGGTCAGTGGCAAGCGCGAGTCCCCGTTGCGGTCACGCGGAGTATAGGCAGATCGACCGGGGCTTCCAGATTGCGGGCGCCGATGGTCGATGACAGTATCGGACGAACCAAGGGGAAGTGACGTCGTTGTGGTGTCGTGCGCCCGGGCGACAGTGGCGCGGCCTTGATATGGATGTGGGGATGGGGATGGGGATGGGGATGAAACGTTTTCTGAAATGGGCGGCCGTGGCAACCGGAGCGGTAGTCATGGTGGTTATTGGCTTGTACGTGATCTCGCGGGCACTGGGTCCGAGTGACCAGCACGAGCGCGCACTGGCGTTGATGAGCGACCGCGAGCCGGTCACCGGAACCAACGCGTTTGCGGCGCTATGGCTGATGCCCTATGACGTGCCGCCCGACCAGGTCGCGGCGATCGCGGCCACTGATGGGCGGCGGTTCAATGCCTTGTCCGCTCCCAACGGACAGCCCGTCGACGCTGGATCGACGATGGCGAATTTTGCCAGCGTGGCGCAGGGACAGTTCACGCGGCGGTCGCGCGATGAAAGCGACTTGCCGATGTCGTGCCTGGCGGACCCGGTGGCCTGCCTGCAGCACGTCAGCGCCAGGGAGGCGGACTACCAAGGCTGGCGCACGCACAATCGGGCATTGATCGAGCGTGCGGCACTGGACGGGACCGATTACTACCGCAATCCGTTCGAGCCGGCCATTTATCGCCCGTCGCCGAACTTCAGTGTCGGCGCGCGGGCGCGCCGGGCCAGTCAGGCGCTGGACTTCGTTACCGGCGACCGCGAGGCGGCATTTTCCGGCGTCTGCCACGACATCAATACCTGGCGGCGTCTGGGTACGAACGCGGACACTCTGCTCGGGAAGGGGATAGCGTCCGGCTTTGTTGATGGCTCTTTGAGGATGTTCGCTGAAATGCTGGCGCGCGCGCCAGCCGGCGAATCACTGCCCCCCGTCTGTGGGGCCGCCCTGGCACCGCCACGGCCGCAGGAACTGTCGATGTGCGAAGTGATGAAGGGCGAGTTTGCCTTCATGCGGGCCGGGCTGGCGGCGGCGGGTTTTCCTGACAGCAACCTGTTGTATGACCGCGAGGGCACCTATATGCGCAGCGCCGCCATCATGGCGGTGGGCTGCGATGAAGCGACCGAGCGCGCGATTGTCAACGACCGCCCGTTACCGCCGTCGGCACTGCCGGCAGCATTCGACTTCAGCTGCATCCGCAATCCGGTTGGCTGCATATTGACCCACATCTCGGGCCCGGCTTATCAGGACTACCTGAAAAATGCCCAGGACACCGGCGCGAAGATGCGGCTGGGCTCGACGGTGTACTGGTTGCAGACCCATCCCGACGACCGCCGGCCGTTGGCCGAGCGACTGGCGGCACGACCGGCGGAGCTGCACAGCCCGCAGCACCTGATCGAGATCGTCAACGGTGGGCAGGCCCTGCGCATCGCGCTGCAGCAAGGCAGCGGGCGCCATTGGGACCTGCCGCTGTCCGCGCCGGCAGGGCAGCCAAGCGCCACCGCCGGAGCACACTAGGGAATCGCTGAACAATTGCCGTCATTCCCGCGAAGGCGGGAAGCGCTTCACAACAGTCCAAAGGGCTGGTCATCCATGGACTTTGATATTCAGGCACGTAACGTCCATGGATCCCCGCCTTCGCGGGGATGACGAACAAAAGCCGAGTGCCCCAGAGCCTCTGCTTTCAATGACTTGAGGTCAGCAGGCGGACGGTTTTTGCTCACCCCGCCGCGATCGGCGACAATACTTGGCCCCCTCGCGCCGCGCCGTTTTTCGGTGGCCTCCGCGTGGGACGTCTTCCACTCCCCTCGGTGACGCATGAATTTTCACGAATACCAGGCAAAGCAGCTGTTTGCCGACTACGGCATTGCGGTGCCGGCCGGGCGCATTGCGCGCACTCCGGAAGAAGCGGTCGAAGCGGCCAAGTCCATCCCCGGCGACCTGTGGGTCGTCAAGGCGCAGATCCATGCCGGTGGTCGCGGCAAGGCCGGCGGCGTCAAGCTCGCCCGGTCGTATGACGAAGTAAAACAGTACGCCGCGGCGATGCTGGGCACCAAGATGGAAACCTACCAGACCGCTGGCGTCGAGTTGCCGATCGACACCGTGCTGGTGTGCGAAGGCACCGATATCGACAAGGAGCTGTACCTGTCGGTGCTGGTCGACCGCAGCACGCAGACGGTGACCTTCATCGCGTCGGCCGAAGGCGGTATGGAGATCGAGCAGGTCGCCCGCGAGAAGCCCGAGGCGATCAAGACCATCCACGTCAACTACGTGGAAGGCCTGCAGCCCTACCAGTGCCGCGCGCTCGGCTTCGACATGGGCCTGACCTCCAAGCAGTCCAACCAGCTGACCAAGATCATGATGGGGCTGTTCAAGCTGTTCCACGAGAAGGACCTGGCGCTGGTCGAGCTGAACCCGCTGGCAATCCTCACCGATGGCAACCTGGCGGTGCTGGACGGCAAGATCAACTCCGATGACAGCGCCACCTTCCGCCACGCCGACCTGGCCCAGATGCGCGACATCCGCCAGGAAGACGAGGCCGAGGTCAAGGCCAGCCAGCACGACCTGAACTACGTGACCATGGACGGCAACATCGGTTGCATGGTCAACGGCGCGGGCCTGGCAATGGCGACGATGGACGTGATCTCGCTCAACGGCGGCTCGCCGGCGAACTTCCTGGACGTTGGCGGCGGCGCCACCAAGGAGCGCGTGACCGAGGCGTTCAAGCTGATCCTGTCGAGCGACGACGTGAAGGCGATCTTCGTCAACATCTTCGGCGGCATCGTGCGTTGCGACATGATTGCCGAGGGCATCATCGCGGCGGTCAAGGAAGTCGACGTCAAGGTGCCGGTGATCGTGCGCCTGGCCGGTACCAACGTGGAAGCGGGCAAGGAGTTGCTGAAGAACTCCGGCCTTGCCATCACGCCGGCCGACGACATCAACGACGGCGCGCGCAAGGCCGTTGCCGCCGTTGCCGCCTGACACCCTCACCAGGATTCGATACACATGAGCGTTTTGATCAACAAGAACACCAAGGTGATCGTGCAGGGCTTCACCGGCTCGCAGGGAACCTTCCACGCCGAGCAGATGCTCGACTACGGCACCCAGGTCGTGGGTGGCGTGACCCCGGGCAAGGGCGGCACCACGCACCTGAACCTGCCGGTCTTCAACACCGTCGCCGATGCCGTCGACCAGACCGGCGCCGATGCGTCGGTCATCTACGTGCCGCCGGCCTTTGCCGCCGACGCGATCCTGGAAGCGGCCGATGCCGGCATCACCGTCATCGTGTGCATCACCGAGGGCATTCCGGTGCTGGACATGCTGCGGGTCAAGAACGTGCTGAACGACTACGACGATGTCGTGTTGATCGGCCCGAACTGCCCCGGCGTGATCACTCCCGGCGAGTGCAAGATCGGGATCATGCCCGGCCACATCCACACCGTCGGCAAGATCGGCATCGTCAGCCGTTCCGGCACCCTGACCTACGAAGCGGTCAAGCAGACCACCGACGTGGGCCTGGGCCAGTCGACCGTCATTGGTATTGGCGGCGACCCGATCCACGGCCTGGACTTCATCGATTGCCTGAAGCTGTTCCAGGACGATGAGCAGACCGAAGGCATCATCATGGTCGGCGAGATCGGCGGCAGCGCCGAGGAAGAAGCGGCCGAGTTCATCGCCCAGTACGTGACCAAGCCTGTGGTGGGTTTCATCGCCGGTGCCAGCGCCCCGGAAGGCAAGCGCATGGGCCACGCCGGTGCGATCGCCTCGGGCGGCCAGGGTACGGCGGCGGGCAAGTTCGCCGCGATGGAAAAGGCCGGCGTGACCACGGTCAAGTCGCCGGGCGACCTGGGCGCGGCGATTGCGAAGCGCTTGGCGAAGTAAGCCAGACCGCAGGTAACGAGAAAAAGGCCACCTTCGGGTGGCCTTTTTTGTGTGGGTGAGCCGATCTGATTTTTCCCCCTCTCCCGCTTGCGGGAGAGGGCTGGGGTGAGGGCGCTTGCAGCCAAGGTCCACTGGCACCTTTTTTTCCGCGTGCCCTCATCCGCCCTTCGGGCACCTTCTCCCGCAGGCGGGAGAAGGGAAGTTGCGCCCGGCCCGCAGGATTGCCACGATCACCGTCATATTCATCGAAGGAGCGCAAGGATGCGCGAAGGGCAGAAACGTAATTTCGCGCGTGGGTTGCGTGCGACGATGACCGATGCCGAGCGGAAGGTCTGGTATCAGCTGCGAGATCGCAGGCTGTTGGACGCCAAATTCAGGCGGCAATTCCCGATCGGTCGGTATGTCGTGGATTTCGTCTGTCTCGATGCCGGTTTGATCGTCGAGATCGACGGTGGCCAGCACAATGGCTCCATGCATGACGCGATCCGCGACCGGTTCCTTCGCGAGCAGGGCTTTAGCCTGCTCCGGTTCTGGAACAATGACGTCTTGAGCGACATCGGACCGGTGCTGGCGTGCATCTGCGAAGCACTGGTTCACACTCCACATCCGGCAGAGGACTGACATGGCCCAACCCATCCGCATCGCGCTCGCGCAGTTCGACTTTCCGGTCGGCGCGGTCGAGGACAACGCCAACCGGATCGTCGCGTTCATCGGCCAGGCGCGCGATGAGTACGGGGCCGATCTGGTGCTGTTCCCCGAGTTGGCACTGTCTGGCTATCCACCGGAGGACTTGCTGTTGCGTCCGGGCTTCCTGGCCGACTGCGATACGGCGATGCGGCGGATCGCGCGCGCGGCCACCGGGATCACCGCGGTGGTGGGTTGGCCGGAAACGGCCGGGTCGGTGGTCTACAACGCGGCCAGCGTCCTGCGCGATGGGCGCATCGAGCGGACCTACCGCAAGCGTGAGTTGCCCAATTACGCGGTGTTCGACGAGCGGCGGTATTTCGTGGTCGACCCGGACGGGGGTGACTGCGTGTTCGAGCTCAACGGGATCCGGCTGGGATTGTTGATCTGCGAGGATTTGTGGTTCCAGGAGCCGCTCGCCTCCACGATTGCCGCCGGCGCGGAGCTGGTGTTGTCGATCAATGCCTCGCCGTTCGAACGCGACAAGCACGGCCGGCGTGTCGCGTTGCTGGAGGAAGCGACCCGCGGTAGCGGCGTGCCGATTGCCTACCTCAACGGGGTCGGCGGCCAGGATGCGGTGGTGTTTGATGGTGATTCGATGGTGGCTGATGGCGACGGCCATGTGCATCCGCCGGCGGCGGCGTTCCAGGAGCAATGGCTGGTGGTCGATTTCGACCCGGTGCAGCGCCGTTTCCAGTCGGTGCTGTGGCCGCACGACGGCGATGAAAGCCGGGATGCGCTGGCTTGGCGCGCGGTGGTGTATGGGACACGGGACTATTGCCGGAAAAATGGCTTCGGCAAGGTCTGGCTGGGCTTGTCGGGTGGGCTGGATTCGGCCGTGTGCCTGGCCATCGCGGTGGATGCGCTGGGTGCGGAAAACGTCACCGCCGTGCGGATGCCGTCGCGCTATACCGCCGACCTGTCCAACGACCTGGCCGCCGAGCAGTGCGCCGAGCAGGGCGTGCGCCTGCTGACATTGCCGATCGAGAAGCCTTTCCAGGGCTATCTCGATACCCTCGCGGAATTGTTCGAGGGCGAGCCGGCCGACACCACCGAGGAGAACCTGCAGTCGCGGACCCGTGGCGGGATCCTGATGGCGTTGAGCAACAAGTTCGGCGGCTTGCTGCTGACCACCGGCAACAAGAGCGAGTACGCGGTCGGCTACGCGACCATCTATGGCGACATGGCCGGCGGTTACGCGCCGTTGAAGGACCTGTACAAGACCGAGGTGTTCGAGTTGGCGCGCTGGCGCAATACGGTCGGTGACAGCAGCGATGGGGTCGGAGTCATCCCGGTCGGGGTGATCGAGCGGCCGCCATCGGCCGAGTTGCGTGCCGACCAGACGGACCAGGACTCGTTGCCGCCCTACGACGTGCTTGACGCGATCCTGGTGCGCTACGTGGACCAGGAACAATCGCGCGAAGAGATCATCGAAGCCGGCTTCGATGCCGCCACCGTCGACAAGGTATTGCGGCTGGTGCGGATCAGCGAATGGAAGCGCCATCAGGCCGCGCCCGGGCCGAAGGTGTCACGCCGCGCGTTCGGTCGCGAGCGCCGCTACCCCATCAGCAACGGGTACAAGGGATAGCGGGGTCCCCATTAGTTGTCGAGCGCGGACTTCTCGCCGGCAAACGGGTTCAGCTTGCGCCAGTCGCTGGGGAAGTCGGGCCAGTTTCCGCTCAGGTACGGATGGTCGGGTTCGTTCTGGGCCAGCACCCGGCGCGCATCGGCGGCGAGGGTCTCGTTGCCCAATCCCTCGTAAGCGGATGCCAGCGTCGCGACGGCGTCGTTCTGGTAGATGCTCTCGGGATAGGTTTCCAGCAGGTAGGTCGCACGATCGGCAGCGGCGACGTACGCAGTGCGGCGCAAGTAGTACAGGGCCGTTTCCAGCTCGTGGCGTGCGAAGGTGTCGCGCA
Organism: Lysobacter sp. A421; assembly: GCF_054052145.1. Lineage (NCBI taxonomy): Bacteria > Pseudomonadati > Pseudomonadota > Gammaproteobacteria > Lysobacterales > Lysobacteraceae > Lysobacter > Lysobacter sp. A421. Next base: position 793,121 of record NZ_JBSVRL010000002.1, read on the forward strand.
GATCGGCCATGCGTTTGTGCGCATCGGCGGCAAAGCGGCTATTGGGATAACGGCTGGTGACGATCGAGAAGTCGTTGTAGGCCTGGGTCGGGGTGGCCAGGTCGCGCCGGCTGGCGTCCAGCCGCCAAACCTTCTGCAGGAACACCGCGTCGCGGTTGGAGTTCACCAACCCGCGCAGGTAGTACATGTAGGCGATGTTGCGGTGGGTCGGGTAGGTCCGGATGAAGCGGTCGATGCTGCTGATCGCCTCCTCGTGCGCGCCGGACTTGTACTGCGCGTAGGCGGTTTCCATGAACGCCTGCTCGGTGTACGGGCCATACGGGTACTGGGCGATGAGGCCGCGGAAGGTCGTCGCGGCGCTTGACCAGTTGCCGTGGGTCATCGCGGTATGGGCCTTCTCGTACAACTGCTCTACCGGCGCGTTCTCCGGGGCGTCCTTCTTCTTGAACATTGAGCAGCCGGTGCCGACAAACAGCACAACCAGCATCAGCGAAAACAGGCGAATTGAGGCGGAACGATCAGTCATGGTCGGGATCAACGGGCGCCGGAGGCACGAAGCGCCGATAATAGCAGTCCCGCGCCGTGTGCCCTTAACCGTGTCCATCCAATGAGCCAACCTGCCATCTCCCTGCAGGCCGTCGTGCCTGATGCCGCCGCCGGACGTCGCTTCGATGCGGTGCTGGCCGAACTGTTCCCGTCGTATTCGCGCAGCCGGCTGGCCAGCTGGATCAAGTCCGGGGAAGTCCTGCTGGACGGGCGTGAAGCGCGCCCGCGTGACCCGGTCCGCGGTGGCGAATCGGTTGTCCTGCATGCGGTGCCCGAGGTCCAGACCCGTTCCGAGGCCGAGGATATTCCGCTGCGGATTTTGTTCGAGGACGAGCATGTGATCGTGATCGACAAGCCGGCGGGCCTGGTGGTGCATCCGGGCGCGGGCAACCCGGACGGCACTCTGGTCAACGCGCTGCTGTTCCGGCACCCGGAGCTGAACGCGCTGCCCCGGGCGGGCATCGTGCATCGTCTCGACAAGAACACCTCGGGGGTAATGGTGGTTGCGCGCAGCCTGGTCGCGCATACCGCGCTGGTCGCCCAGTTGTCGGCGCGTGACGTGCACCGGCAATACCTGGCCGTGGTGTCGGGTGCGCTGGTCTCGGGCGGAACCGCGAACGCGCCGATCGACCGCCACCCGCGCGACCGGATCCGGATGGCAGTGCGCGACGACGGCCGCGACGCGATCACCCATTACCGCCTGCGTGAACGCTTCCGCGCCCACACCTTGCTGGAGTGCCGCCTGGAAACCGGTCGTACCCACCAGATCCGGGTGCACATGGCACACCTGAAGCACCCGATCATCGGCGACTCGTTGTATGGCGGGTCGCTGAAGCTCCCGCGCGGCGCCAACGAGGCGCTGGTGACTGCCCTGAAAGGCTTCAAGCGCCAGGCGTTGCACGCCGAGACGCTGGAATTCGTGCATCCGGTGAGTGGTGAGCCGGTGCGGTGCAGTGCGCTGATGCCGCCTGATATGCAGGCGCTGGTGAAGGCGCTGCAGGATGACACCCACGAAGCGGCTGAGCGCGAGCGCTGAGTGAAAAACTCACCACTGCTGCCGGCGGACTGGGCCGCGCCAACCGGGGTGCACGGGTTCACGACGCTGCGTCATGGCGCCGGGTCGTCGCTGCCGCCGTTCGACCGCTTCAACCTGGGCAACAAGAATCCGACGGATGGCGACGATCCGGCGACGGTCGAGGCCAACCGGGCAGCGCTGGTCACCGTTGCCGGACTGCCGGCAGCGCCGGTATGGATGCGGCAGGTGCATGGAACGGCGGTGTTTCGTGCTGGTCCGGACATGAACATGAACATGGACGCGGACATGGGCGCGGACATGGGCGCGGATGCCGGGGCGCCAGAAGCTGATGCCGCCGTCACCTCCGTCCCCGGCACAGTCCTGGCAATCCTCACCGCCGACTGCCTGCCGGTGTTGTTCTGCGCCGATGACGGCCGTGAAATCGGCGCCGCCCACGCCGGCTGGCGCGGGTTGGCGGCCGGCGTGCTGGAAGCGACGGTCGCGGCGATGGAGACCGCGCCCGGGGGATTGATCGCCTGGCTCGGCCCGGCGGCAGGGCCGCAGCGCTACGAGGTCGGGGCGGAGGTGTACGACGCCTTCGTCTCGCAGGATGGCGCCGCCGGCAATGCGTTCATCGGCACCCGGCCGGGTCACTGGCATGTCGACTTGTACGCGTTGGCGCGGCGTCGACTGGAACAGGCCGGACTCGGCGCCGACCGGATCTTTGGCGGCGGCCTGTGCACGATCGCCGAGCCGCAACGGTTCTATTCGCACCGCCGCGACCAGCGGACCGGCCGGATGGCCTCGCTGGTATGGATGGAGCCGACACGCTAGCGTGATGTCCCGCAAGTTTTTTTGATCGTCATCCTCGCGAAGGCGGGGATCCATGGACTTTGCATTCGACCGGCTTAACGTCCATGGGTTCCCGCCTGCGCGGGAATGACGGCAGTTGCGGGAATGACGGCAGTCGCGGGAATGACGGCAATCGCGGGAATGACGGCAATGGTTCGGCCTTTCCTAGCTCTCCCGCAGCGCCTGTAAATAGCTGCGTCGCCATGCGGTGATGTCGTGTACCTGCAGCCAGTCCATCATCGAGCGCCAGCGCTCGCGGCGCTCCGCCAGGGGCATGTCCATTGCCTGGGCGATGGCCGCGGCGACGCCATCCAGGTCGTAGGGATTGACCAGCAAGGCCTGACCCAGCTCACGCGCCGCGCCGGCAAAGCTCGACAGCACCAGCACGCCTGGGTCGTCGGAGTCCTGGGCGGCGATGTACTCCTTGGCAACCAGGTTCATGCCGTCGCGTAGTGGGGTCACCAGTGCGACCCGCGCCAGACGGTAGAACCCGGTCAGCGCGGGATGGGCGAAGTTGCGGTTGACGTAGCGCATCGGCGTCCAGTCCGGCCGGGCGTGGGTGCCATTGATATGACCCGACAGGCGCTCCAGCTCAGCCCGCAACTCCTGGTATTCGGGCACCTCTCCGCGTGAGACCGGGGCGATCTGCAGGTAGGTCAGGTGACCCAACTGGTCCGGGTATTGGCGCAGGTAGCGCTCGAAGGCGCGGAAGCGCTCGGGCAGTCCCTTGGAGTAGTCCAGCCGGTCGACACCGATCGCCAGGGCCCGTCCCGACAGGCTGCCCACCAATCGCTGGAAGCTGGGCCGGTCGACTGCGGCAGCGGCCTGTTGCGCGATGTGGCGGGTGTCGATGCTGATCGGGAAGGCGCCGGCGCGCAGCCGACGGCCACCGGCGGTTTCCAGCACGCCGCTGTCGATCACCCGGCCACGCCCGAACAGGCGCACGTAATCCTGGAAACGCTCCAGGTCACGCTGGGTCTGGAAGCCGATCAGGTCGTGCGCCGACAAGCCTTCGAACAAGCGCTTGTGATGGGGAAGTGCGGCCAGCAGGTCCGACGACGGCATTGGGACGTGCAGGAAGAAACCCAGCTTGCAGCGCACGCCGCGCTCGCGCAGCAACGCCGCCAGCGGTATCAGGTGGTAGTCGTGGATCCAGACGATATCGTCCTGGCGCAGCAGTGGCGCGAGCTTGTCGGCGAACAGGGCATTGACCCGCCGGTAGCCGTCGTAGGTCTCGCGACTGTAGTCGACCAGGTCGACCCGGAAGTGCAGCAACGGCCACAGGGTGCGGTTGGCAAACCCGTTGTAGTAGTCGTCATGGTCGCGCTGCGAGAGATCGATGGTGGCGTAGTGGATCGGTGCTTCGCCGTGGCTGGACTCGTCGAGTTCATGAAGTTCTCCGGATTGGCCGGTGATCCGTCCGCTCCAGCCGAACCACATTCCCCCGGTCTCCTCCAGCGCTGCGTGCAGGGCCACGGCGAGCCCGCCCGAGCTTGGCTGGCCAGGCAGGGCGACCCGGTTGGAGACGATGACCAGCCGACTCATGGTGCGGTCTCCCGTCCCGCGCCGCGACACAGCCAATCGCGCACAGTCGTCGGGTCGGCCAGGCGGTGGTCGGCGGCGCTGGGTTGCCGGTCCCCGACCAGGACCGCCAGGCCGGCGTGTTCGCGCACCACCCGGAAGCCATGCTCGTCGGTGAGGTCATCGCCGACGAACACCGGCCGGCGGCCCCGGAACGGATCGGTGGCAATCAGCGCCGCGATGGCCACTCCCTTGTCCGCGCCATCGGGACGCAGTTCCAGCACCTGGTCGCCAGGTTGCAGGTGATAACCGGGCAACCAGGTCAGCGCCGCCTCGGCCAGCGACATCAATGCCGGCTTGGCGTCGCGATTGCCGCGCCAGTGCAGCGCCACGGTCGCGCCCTTGTCCTCCACCAGAGCGCCCGGGTAGCCATTGACCAGTGACTGCGCCTTGTGCAGCAAGGCTTGCAGCGGAACCGGTGGCGCGGGCGTGGTGGCGCGGGTTGTGTCGTGGCGCATTTCCAGCCCGTGCAGGCCGGCCGCCGGCAGCTGCAACGGGGCGAACAACCGGTCCAGTTGCGCCAGTGGCCGCCCGCTGACCAGCGCCAGCGCACCGTCCAGTTTTTGCTGGAGCGACTGCAGGGTATCCACCAGACCAGCCGGTACCACGACGGCGTCCGGGGTCGGGGCAAAATCGAGCAAGGTTCCGTCCACGTCCAGCAACAGCGCCCAGTCATCGGCGATCTCTGGTGCGGGCCTGAGGTGACGGGACGTGAGGTGACGGGACGTGCGCATACACGCCATTGTGCGCATCGAGGTGTCAGCATCCGGTGCACACCGTGGTGGCAACCCCGCCGGTAAGGCGTGCAATCACTGCATGGGCAACTTGAACCGAGCCGTTGCGGGCCCTACCCGGTGGTTATCACGACCGGGGCGACCGTCGGCTATCGAGCGCACCGGGCGGATCCGGGAGCGCATCGGCCCCTTGGTATCCAAGCCTTGCGTCGGCCCCGCAGCGAACCGACGGCTGCGGGGCGGAGTCCGTCAGCCAATCACCCGCGGCCGGCAAGCCGCTTGAGGGCCAACGGCTTGGGAGCAAGCGCTGCGTCAGCCGTTGGCTGCCCGTCCAGACGGAACACCGACACCGCCTGAATGAGCTGCCCAGCCTGTTGCGCCATGCTGCCCGCGGCCATGCTGGCATCGTCGACCACCCGGGCGTTGTGCTGGGTCGCCTCGTCCATCTCGGTGATGGTCTGGCCGACCTGCAATATCCCCGCGGACTGCTCCTGGGACGCGGTGGAGATCCCGGTGATGATGTCGGTCACGTGGCGGACGCTGGTGACGATGTCGCCCATCGTCCGGCCCGCCCGGTCGGCCAGCGCCCTGCCGCCAGCGATCTTGTCAACCGAGTCCTCGATCAGGCCCTTGATCTCCTTGGCCGAGGCCGCCGAGCGCTGCGCGAGCAGGCGAACCTCCGAGGCGACTACCGCGAAGCCACGGCCCTGCTCGCCGGCCCGTGCTGCTTCGACCGCGGCATTGAGCGCGAGGATATTGGTCTGGAAGGCGATGCCGTCGATGACCCCGATGATCTCGGCGATCTTGTTCGAGGCGGACTCGATGCCGTGCATCGTGCTGACCACCTCGCCGACGACCTCACCTCCTTGCGTCGCGACCTCCGCCGCGGCGACCGACAGCTCGCGTGCCTGGCCGGCGTGCTCGGCGTTGCGGCGCACCGCTTCGGTCAGTTGCTGCATCGAGGCGGCCGCGGTCTCCAGGCTGGCTGCCTGTTGCGCCGTGCGCTGCGACAGGTCGTTGTTGCCGGTGGCGATCCCGGTCGCGGTGTCACTGATCGCCTGCGACGACTGCTGGATACCGCCGACGATGCGCGCGAGTTGCTCGGCCGTGGTGTCGGCATCGCTGCGTATCTGCGCGAATACGCCATGGAAATCGCCTTGCATGCGCGCGCCGAGGTCGCCGCGGGCGAGCGCGCCGAACAGGCGCGATACTTCCGACAGGCTGCCGGCGTTGGCATCGAGCAGGCCGTTGAGCTGCCCCGCCAGTTGCAGGAAGAACCCGTGCTTGCCCTCGGTGGCGATGCGGCCGGAGAGGTCGCCCGCGGCCGCCGCGCGCACCACTTGCGCTACCTCTTCCTCCACCGCTACCTCGGCGGTGCGGTCGTACCACTCCACCACATACCCCTGGCGTTGGTCGTCGGCGTCGATGACCGGACTGATGGTCAGGCGCATGATCCGGCCGCCGACCTCGATCCGGGTCTCATGGCTGCCCGCCAGCCCGGCCAGCAGACCGGCCTGATCCTCGGGGTGGCGATGGAACGTGTCGATGCTGGTGCCGACCAGGTGGTCGATATCGAACTCCGGCAGATCCCGGCGCAGCGCTTCCTGCGCGTCGCCAAGCATCCTCAGCAGCGGACGGTTGACGTACACGATGGTGCGGTCGCTGTCGGCGATCATCACGTTGGCGGTGACGTCGTCCAGCGCGGTACGGATGCGCAGGTTCTCCGAGCCCAGGGCGCGCTCGCTTTGCAGGCGTTGCTGGAGTTGCAGGCTGCTGCTCTGCAGCGCCTCGGCGAGCGAGGCCCGGGGGAACGTCATCGCGGCGACATCGGCGGCTAGCGGACGCTCGTTGGCCAGGTCGATCGCCACCCTGGTCAACTGCTCGGGTGCATGGCCCAGACACAACAACTCGCGACGCATCTGCACCGCCATCACCACCAGCAGGCCGGTTTCCGCGACCACGTAGGCCGCATGCAGCACGACGATGCCGAAGCCGCTGCCGGGCGGGAAGGTCGGGAACGGCAGGCCGCGGGCCTGCAGGTAGAAGAACACCACGTGGTGCACGGCGATCGCCGCCGCGGCGACCACGATCGGTACCCAGTCGCGGTAGTACAGCAGCAGCGCGATCAGCAGGATCACGCCGAAGTGGACTTCGACCATGCCGCCGGACTGGTGGATCATCACCGCCGACAGAACCATCAACACGAGCGCCACGCTCACCCGGCTGAGGCGGGTACCGGGGAACAGCGCGACCTGGCACGCGATGAGCGCGACGCTGGGCACGGTGATGGCGAAGAAGGGCTGCCACTGCCCGTGGTATCCGGCCAGCGCCGCGGATACCGCGCCCAGCAGCAGGCCGACTCCCACGAACAGGCGGTCGGCGCCGGCGGCCAGTTGCTGCAGGTAGGCGTATCGCTCGGGTCCCACCCAGTGCGGCATTGAATTTGTGGACATCGTGATGTCTCCCATGACTTGGCGGGCTTGGTTCGGCAGGCTGTCAGCAGCGACAGCCAGCGGCGGAGATAAAAGCGGCCGGCGGCTCGCGCAGCAGGCCGGGCAACAGGGCGGCGACGGCAATTCCGTGGCCGCCGCAGAGATCGTCGAACCGCAACGGCCCGGCGTACACCAGCTGCGAGCGGGCATCCAGCACCACCAGCTCGAACGGCAGGGCTGGAGATGCCGGCATCGCACCCAGGTCGACGAGTTCCAGTTGGGCCTGCATCAGGGCCTGCTCGGTGGCGGCCCAGCCGGCGTTGCCGCAGGCGCAGGCTGGTGCGGGCATGCGCACCGCGATGCCGGCGCCCGCGGCGGATCGCAGTTGGCCCGTTGCCTGCAACCAGTCAACGATGAATGCGGCATCCGGCAGTGGTTGCGATCGGGGGGCATAGAGGGCAGCGAAGGCGGGGATCACGAAACCCAGCCAGAGTGCGAGCAAGGCAGCCCCCAGCCATGGTGTCGCCGTCACGACACGAAGATGCCACCGACTACCCGGGTCAATCATCCCCATACCCATGCCTCCCCACGGCTGCTTGATGGATATCGGCAGCAAGGGAAAAATCTTGAATCTCCGGGTGCTGCGGCGTCGGATGGCACGTTCCGGCGCGAGGGCCGATCAGGCCCCGTAAAGCGCATCCGTGCACACGGCTGTGGCCACCCGCGTGCCAGCATTGGGTGGACGCGGTCGCTGGAAAGTGCAGGCAATGCTTGAACCCGGCTGCAACGATCCGCACTTCCTTTGCATCGTGGCCTTGTCGGCCGCCCGTACATGAGGAATTCCACCATGCGAATGGACAAGCTCACATCGCGCTTCCAGCAGGCGCTTGCCGACGCGCAGTCGCTGGCGGTCGGGCGCGACCACAACGTCATCGAACCGGCGCACCTGCTGGTGGCGCTGATCGACCAGTCCGGCGGCAGCACCCGACCGCTGCTGTCCCAGGCCGGCGTCAACGTGCCGGTGCTGCGTGAGCGGTTGGGCGAGGCGCTCGACAAACTGCCGACCGTCTCCGGGCAGGCCGGCAGTGTCAGTGTCGGCAATGATCTATCGCGGCTGCTCAACCTGACCGACAAGTACGCCCAACAGCGCGGCGATGCGTTCATCGCCAGCGAGTTGTTCGTGCTGGCCGCGCTGGAGGACAGTGGCGAGACCGGGCGCGCGCTGAAGGCCGCCGGTGGCGACAAGTCCCGTCTTGAGGCGGCGATCGAGAAAGTCCGTGGAGGCGAAACCGTGCAATCCGAAAATGCCGAGGACCAGCGCCAGGCGCTGGAGAAGTACACCATCGACCTGACCGCGCGCGCCGAGTCCGGCAAGCTCGATCCGGTGATTGGCCGCGATGAGGAGATCCGCCGCACCATTCAGGTGCTGCAGCGCCGGACCAAGAACAACCCGGTGCTGATCGGCGCGCCCGGCGTCGGCAAGACTGCCATCGCGGAAGGCCTGGCCCAGCGCATCATCAACAACGAAGTGCCCGAGGGCCTGCGCGGCAAGCGCGTGCTCAGCCTGGACATGGGCGCGCTGATCGCCGGGGCGAAATTCCGTGGCGAGTTCGAGGAGCGCCTGAAGGGCGTACTGAGTGATCTGGCCAAGAACGAAGGCCAGGTGATCCTGTTCATCGACGAGCTGCACACCGTGGTGGGTGCCGGCAAGGCCGAGGGTTCGATGGACGCCGGCAACATGCTCAAGCCGGCACTGGCACGCGGCGAGTTGCACTGCATCGGCGCGACCACGCTGGACGAGTACCGCAAGTACATCGAGAAGGATGCCGCGCTGGAGCGCCGGTTCCAGAAGGTACTGGTCGATGAGCCGAGCGTGGAGGACACCATCGCGATCTTGCGCGGGTTGAAAGAGAAGTACGCCGTCCACCATGGCGTGGAAATTACCGATCCGGCTGTCGTCGCCGCGGCGACCTTGAGCCACCGCTACATCGCCGACCGCCAGCTGCCCGACAAGGCGATCGACCTGATGGACGAGGCGGCCAGCCGGATCCGCATGGAGATCGATTCCAAGCCCGAGGAGCTGGACCGCAAGGAACGCCGGCTGATCCAGCTGAAGATCCAGCGCGAGGCGCTGAAGAAGGAAAAGGACGCCGCCAGCAAGCAGCGTCTTGCCGACCTGCAGGCCGAGATCGACGTGTTGGAGCGGGAGTTCAACGACCTGGAGGAAGTCTGGAAGGCCGAGAAGGCGATGCTGCAGGGCGCGACGAAAATAAAGGAACAGATCGAGGCCGCCAAACTCGAGCTGGAAGCCGCACAGCGCAAGCAGGACTTCGCGAAGATGAGCGAGATCCAGTACGGCCGCCTGCCGGAGTTGGAGAAGCAGGCCAAGGCCGCGCACGAGGCCGAGACCCGGGGCTTCACCCTGTTGCAGGACAAGGTCACCGCGGAGGAGATCGCTGAGGTGGTCAGCCGCTGGACGGGCATTCCGGTGTCGAAGATGCTCGAAGGCGAGCGCGAGAAACTACTGCAGATGGAGCAGCACCTGCACACCCGGGTGGTCGGCCAGGACGAGGCGATCAAGGTCGTGTCGGATTCGGTGCGGCGCTCACGCGCGGGCTTGTCGGACCCGAACCGGCCCAGCGGCTCGTTCCTGTTTCTGGGGCCCACCGGTGTCGGCAAGACCGAGCTGTGCAAGGCGCTGGCGGAGTTCCTGTTCGACAGCGCCGACGCGATGATCCGGATCGACATGAGCGAGTTCATGGAGAAGCATTCGGTCAGCCGTCTGGTCGGTGCGCCCCCGGGCTATGTCGGCTACGAGGAAGGCGGCTACCTCACTGAGGCGGTGCGGCGGCGGCCATACAGCGTGATCCTGCTGGACGAGGTCGAGAAGGCGCACCCGGATGTGTTCAACATCCTGCTGCAGGTGCTCGACGACGGCCGCCTGACCGATGGCCAGGGCCGCACGGTCGACTTTCGCAATACGGTGATCGTGATGACCAGCAACCTGGGCAGCCAGATGATCCAGGAGATGGACGCCGACGACACGCCCGAGGGCTACACCCAGATGAAGGCCGCGGTGATGGGCGTGGTGCAGAGCCACTTCCGCCCGGAGTTCATCAACCGGCTGGATGACATCGTGGTGTTCCATTCGCTGGACAAGCAGCAGATCCGCGAGATCGCCCGGATCCAGCTGCACGGTCTGGACAAGCGGCTGGCCGAGCGCGGGTTGACGCTCGAGTTGTCCGACAGCGCGCTGGCGCTGCTGGCCAATGTCGGCTTCGATCCGGTGTATGGCGCACGGCCGTTGAAGCGGGCGATCCAGCAGCAGCTGGAAAACCCGTTGGCGACGAAGATCCTGTCGGGTGAGTTCGCCAGTGGTGAGGTCATCCACGTGGATGCCGAAGGTGGTGGGCTGGTATTCCGGAAGGGGTGAGCGGCTTCGGTGTGCGGGTGCTGGCTCCGGGGTAAGGCTTCGGTTGGGCGGGTGTCGGGCTGCGGGGGCGATTGCTCCACCCCTCGGTCAGGGCGTCCTGCCCTGACTCGGGGCCGCAGGCCCGCTTCGCGGTCCGGCCCGGCGCAGCGCGCCGGGCGTTCACGGGGCCCGCGCGGCAATGCCGCGCAAACGGGCCCCGCTCACCCATGGCCTGCTTTCCGCAATACCCCACACCCCGACACCCGCGGACAGTTGCGCTGGCTCCGGGGAGGAAAGCGGTTCGCGTTACCGGTTGACGCCCAATCGGTGAGCGATGAGATCGGTCGATCACGAGACAGTTGCTTAACCCTTGCCGTCATTCCCGCGAAGGCGGGGATCCATGGACGTTACGTGCCCGAAGATCAAAGTCCATGGATCCCCGCCTTCGCGAGGATGACGAGCAAAAGCCGAGTTTCCAGCCTTGTCTCTGCTCTTGTTTCCACCGGCCGACGACAATCAATGACCGACGCGGCGTCCTGTTGGGGTATTGCGTAGAGCGGACATGGATGTCCGCGGCGGCGAGTCGGCCATGGATGGCCGATCGAGCCGAGGAGCAATACCCCGACAGGGCGTCGCTGCTTCCGAAGCCAGAAACCAAGCCCGCTTTCTCTCAGTCACCAACCACCAACCACCAACCACCAACCACCAACCACCAACCACCAATCACCAATCACCAATCACCATTCCGGTTCGCGGTCGCACGTAAAAAAGCCTCCCCGCCAATGAGGCAGGGAGGCTTCGTTTCACACACGTGTTGCGGAGGGTCTTACCAGCGGTAGCCCACCTTCGCGTACATGTAGGCGCCGTTGAAGCCGAACGGCGAGGCCGAGTTGTACGGGAACTGGCCGCTGGTCGAGTTGCCGAAGATGTTCTCCTCCGGATATTCATTCAGCACGTTGTCCCCACCCAGGGTGAAGCTCCAACGATCCAGGTGATAGGTCGCGGCCAGGTCGACCAGCCACTTGGGGTCGTAGGTCTGGTCGTTGTCGGCGTTGTTGGGCGTGGTCTCAAAGCTGCCGTAGCGCGTCGTGCCGGCCAGCAGGGTCCAGTCGCCCAGGTTCCAGGTGCCGTTGAGTACGAACTTGTCGCGCGGGAAACCCTTCTCGATCCGGCCCTGTTCGGCGCGGTCCAGTCGGTCCAGGTCCAGACCACCGGTCTCCAGCTCCGGCGGATTGGGCGCGATGCGGGTGATCTCGGTTTTCGAGTAGTTGTAGCCGGCGGTCACGTCCAGGGTGCCGGCGGCCAGGTCCCAGCGGTAGCTGCCGAGGACGTCGATGCCGCGGCTGCGGGTGTCGATGGCGTTGGTGAAGTAGCGACCACCGGTGACGCCGAAGATGCCGCGTGCCTCGAGGAAGTCGCGCACATCATCACCGGTGAGGTTGGACGAGAGCACGATGCGGTCGTCGACGTCGACCTGGTAGGCATCGACGGTGACGTACAGGCGGTCCACCGGCTGCAACACCACGCCAAGACTGTAGGACAGCGACTCCTCCGGTTGCAGTGGCTCGGCACCCAGGGCCTCGGCGATCGGGCTGGAAGCCGGGAAGGTGCGGATCTCGAACGGGTCGCTGATGCCGGCGATGAAGGTGGTGCTGGTGGTCTGGAAGTTCTGCTGCGACAACGATGGTGCGCGGAAGCCGCTGGAAACGGTGCCGCGCAGGGCAACGGCGTCACTGAACTCGTAACGCCCCGACAGCTTGAAGGAGGACTGGTTGCCGAAGTCGCTGTAGTCCTCGTAACGCACCGCAGCGCCACCGGAGAAGCGATCGGTGAGGTCGGCCTCAAGGTCGGCATACAGCGCGTAGCTGTCGCGCGAATAGTGGCCGGCATCGCTCGGGCGGTAGCCCGGAAAGCCCTGCGCACCCGAGGCGATAGGCTGCGGCAGCGGTCCCTGGCTCCAGGAGTCCGGCTCACCCGGGGACTGGTTCCATTTCTCTTCGCGGTACTCGGTACCCATCGCGAAGTTGACCGGGTAGGCCAGGCCCCAGTCGAACTGGCGGCTGAGGTCGAGGTTGACGATGTTCTGGGTCGTCTCCAGTGCGCCGGCGAAGAACGACGTCGGTGAATTGGGCCCAAGGCTGGCGTTGAGCGAGTTGCGGGTGAAGAACTCGAGGTGGTTGTAGCCGTAGTTGTAGCTCAGGTCCCAGGCCCAGCCGGCGGTGTCGCCGCGCAACCCGGCCACCAGTGAGCGGTCATTGGCGATGTTGTTGATCTGCGGCACGAAGCCGTCGGGATGGATCGAGGGAATGTTCTGGTTGGGGTTGCCCGGTGCGCGGAAGAAGGCGAACGAAGTGATGTCGCGTTCGCTGGCCATGCCGAAGGCGTACAGGTCGATGGTGTCGGTCAACGGGATCTCGGAGTTGGCCGAAAACGCCCAGTGCTCGACGGACGGATCGCCATAGACAAAGGCCTTCTGGCCGAGCTCGGGTTGGGTCGGGCTGGGTGTGCCCGCGAAAGGACGCGCGCGATTGGTGAAGTCCTGCTCGCCGAACTGTCCGGCCAGGTGCAGGAAACCTTCCTCGCCGATCGTGATCCCGGCATCACCGGAAACCTGGTGCTGCTTGCCGTCGCCTGCGGAGTACTGGCCGTAGCTCGCATCCAGGCTACCGCCGCTGCCGGCCCCCTTGAGGACGATGTTGACCACCCCGGCAATGGCATCGGAGCCGTATTGCGCCGAGGCGCCGTCGCGCAATACCTCGACCCGCTCGATCGCCGAGACCGGGATGGCGTTGAGGTCGACCGGGGACGAGCCGCGACCCTGGCTGCCGTTGACGTTGAGCAGCGCGGTAGTGTGGCGGCGCTTGCCGTTGACCAGCACCAGCACCTGGTCGGGTGCGAGGCCACGCAGCTGTGCCGGCCGGATCGCGCTGGTGCCGTCGGTGACCGCCGGACGCGGGAAGTTGAGCGATGGCAATGCCCGCGACAACGCCGTGGCCAGCTCGGTGGTGCCGGTGGCCCGCAGCACCTCCGGGGTGATGATGTCGATCGGTGACGCCGACTCGGCGATGGTACGGCCGGTCACCCGGGTGCCGGTGACGATCACCTGGTCAAGCGTGGTGGCGTCGTCGACCGGGACGGGCGCGGTCTGGGCAAAGGCTCCGGGAGCGGCGAGTGCAATGGCGATGGCCAGCGGCAGGCGGGTCGGGGTCATGGTGGGTTCTCGGGGGAAGACCGCAATGGCGGCGTTCCCTTGATTAACCCGAAATTAACGCTCCCGTCAAACCATCTTGATGGAACGATGGAAGTCCGTTACTGGAACGATCGGCCGGGCCTGCGCGCAACCAGGTGATCAGGCCCGATGGCCGTCAGGCGCGGCTGGTCCGTGGCAAGTGGTGATCACCCCGATAAGCCGGGGTCGCAATCACCATCTCGGCCAGGCTGTGGGCAAGTTCGCGCTCGGCCAGCACCACGCCGTCGGCGCCACGCTCCAACAGGTGTTTGACCTCCGCATCACTGTGCGCTCGTGCCAGCAAGGTCAGTGACGGGTTGATGGCGCGCAGCTTGGCCATGGTCTCGCCCGCTTCCAGCGGCTGCGGGATCGCCAGGATCGCGATGGTGGCACGCTCGGGGTGGGCCTCTTCCAGTACCAGGTCGGCGGCCGCACTGCCGCGGATTGCCGGGATGCCCGCGGCGTGCGCGCGTTCGACGTGGTGGCTGCTGTCGTCGATGACGATCACCGGTATGTCGTGGCCACGTAGCAGCTTGACCAGCTCGGTGCCGACGCTGCCGAAACCGATCACGATGGCGTGATCTCTCAGGTCCAGTGATGGGCCGGGCAGGGGTCCGGTTTCGACCTGCTCCTCGGCCAACCGGATGTGCCTGGCTTGCCACCGATCGACCAGCACGAAGATCAGCGGGTTGAGCATGATCGTGATCAGGGCGCCGGCCAGGACCAGGTCCTGCGCTTCCTCGTTCATGATCTGCAATGTGACGCCGAGACCGGCAATGATGAAGGCGAACTCGCCGATCTGCGCCAGGCTGGCGGAGATGGTGAGGGCGGTGATGTTGGGATAGCCGAACGCGCGCACGATCACGTACGCGGCCGCGGACTTGCCGAACAGGATGATCAGCACCGTCGCCAGCACGTGCAGCGGCTGCTCGATCAGGATCATCGGGTCGAACAACATCCCGACCGAGACGAAAAACAGCACCGCGAACGCATCGCGCAGCGGCAGCGAATCACTGGCGGCCTTGTGGCTGAGCTCGGACTCGTTGAGCAGCAGGCCGGCGAAGAATGCGCCCAGTGCAAACGAGACCCCGAACAACTCCGCAGAACCGTACGCCACTCCCAGCGCGATCGACAATACCGACAGGGTGAACAGCTCGCGCGAGCCGGTACCGGCGGTGCGTTCCAATACCCAGGGGATCACCCGCCGGCCGACCACCATCATCACCGCGACGAAGGCCGCGACCTGCACCAGGGTCAGGAAGATGGCCACCACGATGGAGCCAAACGTGTGGGTTTCCGCACCGGCGGTGGGATTGGTGATCTCGGCCAGCACCGGCATCAGCACCAGCGCTATCACGCAGGCCAGGTCTTCCACGATCAGCCAGCCCACCGCGATCTTGCCGCGGTTGGTGTCCAGCAGGCGGCGGTCCTCCATCGCCCGCAGCAGCACCACGGTACTGGCGGTGGCGAGCGAAAAACCGAACACCAGTCCGTGCACGGTCGACCAGCCCATCAGCGCGGCCAGGCCCCAACCGAGCAGGGTGGCGACGGTGATCTGGACCATGGCGCCGGGGATCGCGATCCACTTGACCGCCATCAGGTCCTTGACCGAGAAATGCAGGCCGACGCCGAACATCAGCAGCATCACGCCGATCTCGGCCAGTTGGTTGGCCAGGCCCTGGTCGCCGACGAAGCCGGGCGTGAACGGGCCGGCAACGATGCCCGCCGCCAGGTAACCCACCAGTGGGGAGAGCCGCAATCGATTCGCCAGCGCGCCGAACAGGAATGCCAGCAGCAGCCCCACGGCGATGATGCTGATCAGGTCGGTTTCGTGCGGCATCAGGACTCCATTGGGCTTAGCCGGTCAATCATGTAGGCCGTTGCCGGATCAGGCAAGCGATAACCTCGGCAGGTCGAGCCTGCACCCGTACAATGACCGCATGATTGCTTTCAAGGATTTTGCCCTCCGTCGCGGCGAGCGGCTGCTGTTGTCCAAAGTCGACCTGGTCCTGCAGGCCGGCTGGCGGGTGGGCGTGATCGGCCGCAACGGCAGCGGGAAGTCATCGTTGTTCGCCGCATTGCAGGGCCAGTTGGAAGCCGACAAGGGCGATCTGGGTATTCCCAGCCGGGTCCGCATCGCCAGCGTCGCCCAGGAAACCCCGTCGCTGCCGGACCCGGCGCTGGACTTCGTGCTGTCGGGAGATGCGCTGGTGCACGCGGCGATCCAGGCCGAGGCGCAGGCGGTCGCCAATGAGGATTGGGAGGCGGTCGCCACGGCCCACCACCGGCTCGAGGAGCTCAATGGCTACGACGCCAGCGCGCGCGCCGGCAAGTTGCTGCATGGCCTTGGGTTTGCCGCCGATACGCACGGACGTGCCGTCAGCACGTTCTCGGGCGGCTGGCGGGTGCGCCTGAACCTGGCCCGTGCGCTGATGACACCGTCGGACCTGTTGCTGCTCGATGAGCCGACCAACCATCTCGATCTGGATGCGGTGCTGTGGCTGGAGCAGTGGTTGTTGAAGTACCCCGGCACCTTGCTGCTGATCAGCCATGACCGTGAGTTCCTGGACGAAGTCACCAACCACACCCTGCACCTGCATGACGGCAAGGCCAAGCTGTATGCGGGCAACTACACCGCCTTTGAGCGCCAACGCGCCGAGCACCTGCGCCTGCAGCAGATCACCCATGTGAAGGCGCAGGCCGAACGTGCCCACCTGCAGAGCTTCATCGACCGGTTTGGCGCCAGCGCGACCAAGGCCAAGCAGGCGCAGTCGCGGGTCAAGCGCCTGGCCAAGATGGCCGGCACCGAGGCGGTACGGATCGAGCGCGCGCTGCGGATCGAGTTTCCGGCCCCGGCCAAGCTGCCGCATGCGTTGTTGCGCCTGGCGCATGCCGACTGCGGCTACGTTGCGGCCGCACCTGCAAAAGCGCGGGGAGTCACCACCATCCTCCGCGACGTCGGCTTCATCCTCGAAGCCGGCGACCGGGTGGCCTTGCTCGGCCCCAACGGTGCCGGCAAGTCGACGTTGGTCAAATCACTGGTGGGCGATCTGGAGCTGCTGGCCGGGGAGCGCCATGGCCATCCCGACCTGCGGATTGGTTACTTCGCCCAGCACACGGTCGAGTCGCTGCGTGCCGGCACCAGCGCGATCGACCATATCGCCGATATCGCACCGGGCGTGGCCACCCAGCAGTTGCGTGACTTCCTCGGCAAGTGGAATTTCCCGGGTGACCGCGCGTTCGAGACGGTCGATGTGTTCTCCGGCGGCGAGCGCGCGCGCCTGGCGCTGGCATTGATCGCCTGGCGCAAACCCAACGTGCTGTTGCTCGATGAGCCCACCAACCACTTGGACCTGGACATGCGCGAGGCACTGGCCGAGGCGCTGGCGGTGTTCGAGGGGGCAATCGTGCTGGTCTCGCATGATCGGCACTTGATCGGGCTGGTCTGCGACACCTTCTGGCGGGTTGCCGACGGCGTCGCCCAGCCGTTCGACGGCGATCTGGACGAATACGCGAGCTGGTTGCGCACGCGCGACAATTCCAACGATGGTCAGGGCCGGCCAGCGTCCGCTCCGGCCGCTGACCAGGCGGCGATCGCGCCCCCGCCAACCAAGCCGCGCAAGGGCAAGGCCAATCCGTACAAGCTGGCCAAGGCCGAGGCCAGCGTGGCGGAGTTGGAAGCGCAGTTGACGGCGCTGGAAGCCGAGTTGGCGGACCCGGCCGTGTATGCAGACGGCGGTGCCCGCGGCGTGGAGCTGGGCAAGCAGCAGGTACAGCGACGCGCCGAGCTGGAACAGGCCGAAGCCGAGCTGTTGGCCTTGTACGAAGCCGACGCCGCATAAAACCAACGCCAAGTCGACGTGTAAATTTCGGGCTTGTCCGACTCCCGATCGCGGCTGAAGCCGCTACTACAGTCCGTCGACGTTAATCGCGCCAGAAGTTAATCGCGCAGGAAGTATTCCACCGTGGTCACCACCCGCACCCGCTTGACCTGCGGGCTGCTCTGGTCACGGTCGGTGATGCTGACCACGCCCTGGTTGGCGCTGCGGATACCGCCCAGGCGCGAGTCGGAATCCTTGGCGAATTGCACCGCGGAATCACGCGCGGCGGCGGTGGCTTCGGCAATCAGTTCCGGTTTGATGTCGTTGAGCTTGGTGTAGTCGAAGTCCGGTGCGCTGCCTTCGCCGATCATCACGCCCTGGCCGACCAGCTCACCGCTGCGGCGGAGCACGCTCAGCGCCTTGGGTACATCGTCGGTACGCAGGCTCACCGTGGTCGAGTAGCGGTAGCGCTCCGGTGGCCGGTTGTCGCCGTAGGCCCACGCCCAGCGATCTTCCAGCCGCGGCGGAGAGACCACGATTTCCTCGGGTTTGAAGCCGGCGTCGGTGAAGAAGTCGCGGATGGCGGCGGTATTGGTTTCCAGCTGGCGCTGGACCTCGGCCAGATCGTTGCCACCGACGCTGTGCGGCAGCGGCCAGACCACCCGGTCGGCCTCGACGGTCTTCTCGGCCGAACCCTTGACGGTGACGTAGCGGTCGGCGGTCTTCAGCCGTTCCATGCCCTGGCCGGCCAACCAGCCGGCACCGGCCACGCCGAGGGCCAGCAGGGCGGCGGCAATCACAAGGGTGGCGCGCGGCGGATGAGTGGGCATCGGTAGGGCTCCAGGACACGTGGAGCGGCAGCGTACCCGAATCGGGTGAACGCGGCATGGAGGCGGCAAGCATCAGTCGAGTTGTGACCGGGGGTTGCCAGTGGCGGCGACCTGCGCCGACCATGCGCCGGAAGCATTCATTCCTCGCCACCGGCACGCGCATGACCAACGAGTTGATCTACCTGCTGTTGATATTCGGTTTGCTGGTGATCCCGCGCGCGCTGCAGCGCTTCAAGGTCCCCGCCCCGATTACCTGCCTGCTGCTGGGCGTCGGGGCGATGCTGCTGTGGGCCGACCGCGTCCACGACCCGGTCATCGTGCTGTTGTCGACGCTGGGGATCTCGTCGTTGTTCCTGTTTGCCGGACTGGAAGTCGAGCTGGCGTCCCTGCGCAAGGGGCTGGGCGGGCTGACGGTTTACCTGCTGATGCGGGTGGTCTCGCTGAGCGCGGTGAGCTGGCTGGCGTGGCGTTACCTGGATCTGGACTGGCAGCCGGCGGCGCTGGTGGCGCTGGCATTGCTGACGCCCTCGACCGGTTTCATCCTCGATACCCTGGAGCGGCTGGGCCTGAACCCGGAAGAACGGTTCTGGGTCACCAGCAAGGCGATCGCCGGCGAGTTGCTGGCGCTGGCGGTGCTGTTCGTGGTGCTGCAGGCCGACGATCCGGTGCAGTTGGGGATCTCGTCGCTGGTGATGCTGGCGATGCTGGTCGGGCTGCCGTTGCTGTTCATCGCGCTGGGCCGCTGGGTGGTGCCGCATGCGCCGGGCTCGGAATTCTCGTTACTGGTGATGGTCGGGCTGGTCGCCGCGTTCATCACCTTCAAGCTGGGGGTGTATTACCTGGTGGGCGCATTCGTGGCCGGGCTGGTTGCCCGGCTGCTGCGGGTGCGCATGCCACGACTGGCCTCGGACGAGAATATCCACGCATTACGGCTGTTTGCCACTTTCTTCGTGCCGGTCTATTTCTTCCACGCCGGTACCGAGATCACCCGCGATGCGCTGACGTGGGAGGCGGCGGGGCTGGGCGTCCTGCTGACCGTGGTGTTTGTTCCGTTGCGGGTCGGACTGGTGTGGTTGCAGCGCCGGCTGATGTTTGGCGAGGCTTACAACAGCAGTTTGAAGGTCTCCGTCGCGCTGGCGCCGACGCTGGTGTTCACCCTGGTGATCGCCACCATCCTGCACCAGCAGTTCCAGATATCCGGGACCCTGTTTGGCGGGTTGATCCTCTACACCACCCTCAACACCCTGCTGCCGTCGCTGGTGCTGCACTCGCCCTTTGACGTCGACACCATCGAGCCCGGTTCCCGGCAACACCCGGAAGACCGCATGCGTGCAGAGCCGACGCCGAACGGTTATCCGCCGGCGACCAAGACCTGAGCGCAGCGGTGCAACCGCGATCGAACCGTCGCCGCCTTGAGTTGCCGGGATGCGTCCCCAATATCGGGTTGGCTTGGGCCGTCTGGCCCCTTCCGTGTTGGCCGGGTCGCCAATTCCGCTTTGCCAGTGCATTGCCCAACCCCAAGGTCACGTCTCCATGCCGATCTATGCTTTCGAGTGCGCTGCTTGTGGCCACGATTTCGACCGCCTGCAGAAGTTGTCCGATGCCGATCCGACCGATTGCCCGGAATGCGGCAAACCGCAATTGACGCGGCAGTTGACCGCGCCCCAGTTCCGTCTGTCCGGCACCGGTTGGTACGAGACCGACTTCAAGAAGGACGGCGAGAAGAAGCGCAACCTGGCCGGTGATGGTGGCAAGGACGCGACAACCACCGACGCCAAGTCCGACGCCAAGAGCGAATCCAAAGCCGACGCGAAGCCTGCAGCCAGTGCGGCCACGGCCAAGCCGGTGGGAAACAAGCCAGCGGCTGGCTGATGGTTGTGGGCCGTTGCCGGGCGACGCAGCGCGATGGGCTGTCGCGGTGCCGGGTGTGACATCGCGCATTGCGCCACTAAACTAACGGGCCAGCCGGTTCGTGCCGGCGTGCCACTGCTGAACCGGAGCCTCCATGCGTACCCATTTTTGCGGCCTGATCGATGAATCCATGATCGGCCAGACCGTTACCTTGTGCGGCTGGGCCGATGTCGCCCGCGACCTTGGCGGCCTGTGTTTCATCGACCTGCGCGACCATGAGGGCATCGTCCAGGTGGTCGCCGAGCCATCGGATGCGGCCGGCAACGCGGCTGTCATCGCTGCTGCCGGGCATGTGGGTTACGAGGATTGCCTGCGCGTCACCGGCGTGGTGCGGCAACGCCAGGCGGTCAACAACAAGATCCGTACCGGCCAGGTGGAAGTGGTGGCCGCGGCCATCGAAGTGCTCAACAAGGCCGAGCCGCTGCCGTTCCACGCCCATGAGAACCCGGGCGAGGACATTCGCCTGAAGTACCGCTACCTGGACCTGCGCACGCCGGAGATGCAGCGCAAGATGCGCACCCGGACCAAACTGGTGCAGGCGCTGCGACGCTGGCTGGACGCGCGTGACTTCCAGGATATCGAGACCCCGATCCTGACCAAGGCGACGCCCGAAGGCGCGCGCGACTTCCTGGTGCCGGCGCGGATGCATCCGGGTGAGTTCTACGCGCTGCCGCAGAGCCCGCAGCTGTTCAAGCAGATCCTGATGGTGGCTGGCTTCGACCGCTACTACCAGATCGCGCGCTGCTTCCGCGACGAGGCCCTGCGCGCCGACCGCCAGCTCGAATTCACCCAGCTCGACATGGAGTTCGCCTGGGTCGAGGAGCGCGACGTGCAGGACACCGCCGAGGCGCTGATCTGTGAGGTGTTTCGCGAGGTCATGGACGTCGACTTGGGCGAGTTTCCGCGCATCACCCATGCCGAGGCGATGCGCCGCTTCGGGTCTGACAAGCCGGACCTGCGCATCGAGATGGAATTCACCGACATTGCCGCTCTGGTCAAGGGCTGCGAGTTCAAGGTGTTCACCGACTGGGCCAACGCCGAGGACGGTCGCGTGGTCGCGCTGCGCGTCCCGGGCGCGGCGAAGCTGTCGCGCAAGCAGATCGACGAGGTCGGTGCGCACGCGGCCAAGTACGGCGCCAAGGGCGTGGCGTGGATGAAGGTTGAAGACCCGGCGAAGGGCCGCGAGGGCGTGAACTCGCCGATCGCGAAGTTCCTCGACGACGCGACCCTTGCCGCGATCCTGCAGGCGACCGACGCGCAGGCCGGCGACCTGATCCTGTTCGGCGCGGCGAGCTACAACACTGCCTCGGACTTCATGGGCGCGGTGCGTCTCAAGCTGGGCAAGGACCTGGGGCTGGTGCGCGAAGGCTGGGCGCCGTTGTGGGTAACCGATTTCCCGATGTTCGAGTGGGACGCGGAGGCCAGTCGCTACGTGGCCCTGCATCACCCGTTCACCGCGCCGGCGGTGGATGACGTCGCCGAGCTGAAGGCGAACGCGAAGACCGCGGTTTCGCGTGGCTACGACATGGTGCTCAACGGCAACGAGATCGGCGGTGGTTCGATCCGTATCCACCGCCCGGCGATGCAGTCGGCGGTGTTCGAGCTGTTGGGTATCGATGCCGAGGAAGCGCAGGCCAAGTTCGGTTTCCTGCTCGACGCGCTCAAGTACGGCGCGCCGCCGCATGGCGGTATCGCGTTCGGCATCGACCGTATCGCCGCGCTGATGGCCGGCACCGAGTCGATCCGCGACGTGATCGCCTTCCCCAAGACCACCGGCGCGCAATGCATGATGACCGGCGCGCCGTCGCCGATCCCCGACGCGCAACTGGCCGAGGTGCATGTGTCGGTGCGGCCGAAGCCGGCCAAGGCCGACGAGCCCGCGGCAGGCTAGATGGGCGCCAGTCCCGAGAATGCCGTCCCGGTCATCCGCCGCGCGACGCCGGCCGATGCCGCGGTGTTGTCGCAGCTGGCCACGCGCACGTTCGTCGAGACGTTCGGCCATCTGTATCCGGATGCGGACCTGCAGGCGTTCCTGGCCGAGAGCTATGCGGTCGAACGCCAACGCACGATCCTGGCCCATCCCGACTACGCGGTCTGGCTGCTGGAGCGCGAAGGCGAGGCGATCGGGCATGCCGCAGCCGGTCCGTGCGGCTTGCCGCATGCCGCGGCCCGTCCCGACGATGGCGAGCTCAAGCGCCTGTACCTGGTGCAAGGTGAACAGAACGGCGGCTGGGGCGGCCGGCTGTTCCAGATCGCCCTTGACTGGCTGCAGCGCGATGGCCCGCGCACCCTGTGGATCGGGGTGTGGTCGCAGAACCTGGGTGCGCAACGCTTTTATGCGCGCCACGGTTTCGAGCACGTGGGCGATTACGAGTTCGCGGTCGGCAGCGTGCGCGACCACGAATTCATCCTGCGCCGGCCTGCTGACTGGACCGGCTGAGATCGGCACCCCTCGCTGAGATCGGCACCCCTCGCTGAGCCGACACCCCTGCAAGGAGACTCTGAGCAACTCGCTTTTGATCGTCACACCCGCGTTTTTGATCGTCACACCCACGTTTTGATCGTCACACCCGCGTTTTGATCGTCACTCCCGCGCAGGCGGGAGTCCAGGGACGTTCCCACTCAACGGGTTAAAGTCCATGGATCCCCGCTTTCGCGGGGATGACGATAATTCGCGGGGATGACAACAAGTGCCCAGGCATTCCCCCCTAAACCTCGGCGGAGACGCACGCATGCTCACCAAAGAACAAGCAAATGCTGCAGCGGACGTACTGCTCCAGGACATGCAGTCCAGACAAGAGGCTAACGCTGCAAAACGGGCTGATCGCCGGCAGTCGCTTGCAGACCGCAAATGGATCGCTGTTGGCGGGCTTCTCGGGCTCACAGCGGGTGGCATCATCGGCAGCTACTTCTTTGGCCAGACCTTTCCGTCAACGTTCGTTGGCCTCGTCATCGGCGCGCTACTTGGCAAAATGCGGGATGGGCGCGACGCCTGACAGTTCGCTCAAGCCGAACCTGCTTCGCAGGCCGGTTCAACTCAGACGCCAAGCAGATCACCCGCGAGGAACACGCCATGACCTTCCCGATCACCGCTGTGCTGATGTTCGCGCTGTCACTGGGCCTGGCAGGCTGTGTTACCACGCCGGTCATCAGTAGCGGCCCCGGGCAGCTGGCCGATGTCGGAGCGGTGCAGGTCGCGTGGCATGACCCGGCCGGGTTCCGGGAGATCGCCCGTGGGCAGGACCGGGTCGACAGGCTGCGCGGCGTCTCGGCGCGACAGTTGGCGCAGTACCTGCGTAGCGAGGCTGGGCACCGGTTGCCGCCGGGCGAGCGATTGCAGGTCACGTTCATCGACATCGACCGGGCCGGCGGGTACGAGCCCTGGCTTGGTTCGCGATATGACGATGTGCGGATCATGCGCGACATCTACCCGCCGCGGATCCGGCTGGAGTTCCGGCATTCGGGTGCGGACGGCCAGATAGTGGCCGAGGGGGAACAGCAACTGGTCGGCAGCGATTACCTGTCGCGGTCCGTCAGCCATCGCAACAGCGACCCGCTGCGGTACGAGAAACAGCTGCTCGATGACTGGCTGCGGAGCCGGTTCAAGAGATTGTGATGGCTGATTCAGGTGGCGCTGCGGCGGATCAGGTCGGCGCGGAGCAGGGCGCCACGACAGCGACTGGGCGACGGGTGGTGCTTCTGCATGGGCTGTGGATGCCGCGGTTGTCGATGCAGTGGCACGCCCGGCGGTTGCGTCGGGCCGGCTTCAGTCCTGTTCTGGTCGGTTACGCGGGCATTGCCGGCGGCCCCGAGGCGGCGATATCGCGGTTGCGAGCGGCGTTGCGCGAGCCCTGCGACATCCTCGCCCACAGCTTGGGCGGGCTGATCGCGGTGCAGGCGTTGGAGCGGGATCCGGCGTTGCCGGTACGGCGGGTGGTCTGTCTGGGCTCGCCGTTGTGCGGCAGCGCGGCGGCTCGCGGGATGGGTCGGTTCGGTATGGGCAGTGCGTCACTGGGACGCAGCGCGGACCTGCTGCGCGATGGGTGTGGGCCATGGCAGGGGCCGGCGCAACTGGGCGTGGTGGCCGGCAACCTTGGCCTCGGGTTGGGGCGGGTGTTTGGCCGCTTCCCCGACGGCAACAACGACGGCACCGTCGCGGTGGATGAAACCCGGCTGGCTGGCGAGTCCGACCACATTGTGTTGCCAACCAGCCACAGCGGCATGTTGCTATCGCCGCAGGTGTCCGCTCAGGCCATTCATTTCCTCGCCCACGGCCGGTTCGAGCATTGACGGCATCCCGCCGAAGATTCCCGGTTCGAGTAAAGTAGCGGGCTGATACAGCACACTTAATGGAACTTTTCATGGGTAGGGGACCGTCAATCGAGGGTCGCAAGAACGCCTCGGACGCCAAGCGCGGCAAGATTTTCACCAAGCTCATTCGCGAGATCTCGGTTTCCGCGCGAGCTGGCGGCAGTGACCCGGCGAGCAATCCGCGCCTGCGTACCGCGATCGAGAAGGCGTACGCCGCCAACATGACCAAGGACGTGGTCGAGCGGGCGGTCAAGAAGGCCAGCGGTGAGCTGGAAGGCGTCAACTACGAAGAGATCCGCTACGAGGGCTATGCCCCGGGCGGGGTCGCGGTGATCGTCGACTGCCTGACCGACAACAAGGTCCGCACCGTCGCCGATGTGCGCCATGCGTTTGGCAAGTTCGGCGGCAACCTGGGCACCGACGGATCGGTTGCTTTCATGTTCCACAAGGTGGGCGTGCTGGGTTTCGCTGCCGGTGCGGACGAGGACGCGATCACCGAGGTGGCAATCGACAGCGGCGCCGATGATGTCGTGGTGTATCCGCCCGATGGCGCGATCGACGTGCTCACCCCGGCCGACGCATTTGATGCGGTGAAGGCGGCAATGATCGGCGCCGGGCTGGAGCCTGCGCACGCCGAGGTCACCTTCCGCGCCGACAACGATATCGTGGTCGAGGGCGAGACCGCGCAACAGGTGGTCAAGCTGCTGGACTGGCTGGAAGACCTGGACGATGTGCAGGCCGTCTACTCCAATGCCGATCTGGGCGAGGACGCCTACGCCTGACGGCGTAAGCTGGCGACGTGATCAGAATCCTGGGTATCGACCCCGGTTCCCAGCGAACCGGCATCGGCGTGATCGACGTGGCCCGCGATGGACGTTGCAGGTTCGTCCACTGCGAGGCACTGAAGTTGCTTGACGCGCCCGACTTCCCGTCGCGGCTGGGCTTGCTGTGCGACGGCCTGGAGCGGGTGCTGGATGAGTGGCAACCGCATCAGGTGGCGATCGAGACCGTGTTCATGGGCAAGTCGGCGATGTCGGCCTTGAAGCTCGGCCATGCGCGTGGCGCGGCCCTGGTGACGGTGGTGCGGCGCAAGCTGGTGGTCAGCGAATACGCGCCGCGGGTGATCAAGCAGTCGCTGGTCGGTCGCGGCGCGGCCGACAAGTTGCAGGTGCAGCACATGGTCCGGCTGCTGTTGAACCTGGCCGACAGGAAGCTGCAGGCCGATGCCGCGGATGCATTGGCGGTCGCACTCACCCATGCTCACATGAGCGCAACCGCGATCCGCACCGGATTGGGCGTGGCTGATTTACGGAGACGTGGCACATGATTGGCAGGCTCAAGGGAATCGTCATCCACAAGCAGCCACCGTGGCTGGTGGTGGACGTCAACGGCGTGGGTTACGAGTTGGAGGCGCCGATGAGCACCTTCTACGACCTGCCCGAACTGGGCCGCGAGGTGTCGCTGTTCACCCATTACGCGCAGAAGGAAGACAGCGTCTCGTTGTACGGCTTCCTGCGCGACTCGGAGCGACGCTTGTTCCGCGAGGTGCAGAAGGTCAAGGGCATCGGCGCGAAGATCGCCCTGGCGGTCCTGTCCGGGGTCAGCGTCGATGAGTTTGCACGCATGGTCCAGGCCAGCGACGTCACCGCGCTGACCCGGGTCCCGGGCATTGGCAAGAAGACCGCCGAGCGCATGGTGGTGGAACTTCGCGATCGCGCCAGCGACATGACCGGCGGTGACGGCGTGGTCATTTCGGGTGGGGATGTGCCCCGCGATCCGCAAAGCGAGGCGGTGATCGCCTTGCAACAATTGGGTTACAAGCCCGCCGACGCGGCCCGCATGGTGCGCGAGGCGGCAACGGAGTCCGACGCCGACGCTGCCACCATCATCCGTAAGGCGTTACAGTCCGCGCTTCGCTGAGGCGCCGTAGCCTCGCCAACGGCGCAGAACCGAGCACCCGATGTCCCTACCTGCGATCAAGTCAGTGAGCAGAAAGACTGCCCGTGATGGCCACGACAAGCCCGGGATGGCCGGCCTGGTGGTCGGTGCGATCGGGGTGGTGTTCGGCGATATCGGTACCAGCCCGCTGTACACGCTGAGGGAAGCCTTCAGCCCGCACTACGGCCTGGTCGCCAACCACGACACCGTGCTGGGCATCCTGTCGCTGGTGTTCTGGGCGCTGATGCTGGTGGTCACGCTGAAGTACGTGACGATCATCATGCGGGCCGACAACGAGGGCGAGGGCGGCATCATGGCGCTGATGGCGCTGGCCCAGCGCACCCTGCCCAAGGGCTCCAGGTCGGCCTACCTGGTCGGCGTGATCGGGGTGTTCGGTGCGGCGCTGTTTTTCGGCGACGGAGTGATCACCCCGGCGATATCGGTGTTGTCCGCACTGGAGGGCCTGGAGGTCGTCGCGCCCGAGTTGGGCGCCTGGGTGGTCCCGTTGACGATCGTGGTGCTGGTGGCCCTGTTCGCCAGCCAGCGGTTCGGCAGCGCCCGGGTCGGCAAGGTCTTCGGCCCGATCACCGGCCTGTGGTTCATCACGCTGGCGGTGCTGGGCGTGGTCAACATCCTGCACGAGCCGGAGGTGCTGCACGCGATCAACCCCTGGTGGGCGGTCAACTTCTTCGTCACCCATCACTGGGGCGGGGTCTTCATCCTTGGCGCTGTAGTGTTGGCGGTGACCGGCGGTGAGGCCATCTACACCGACATGGGCCATTTCGGCGCCAAACCGATCCGTTATGCCTGGTATTACTTCGTGCTGCCGGCGCTGATGCTGAATTACCTCGGGCAAGGCGCGCTGGTGCTGGAAGACCCGGCCGCCATCCGCAACCCGTTCTTCATCGGCGTGCCGGAGTGGGGCCGGATCCCGATGATCGTGCTCGCCACCGCGGCCACGGTGATCGCCTCGCAGGCGGTCATCACCGGCGCGTTCTCGATCACCCGCCAGGCGATGCAACTGGGCTACATCCCGCGCATGCGGATCAAGCACACCTCCAGCGACACCATCGGCCAGATCTACATCCCGCTGGTGAACTGGTCGATGATGCTGGTGGTGATCGCGCTGGTGCTGGCGTTCGGCAGCTCCTCCAACCTCGCCACCGCCTACGGCATCTCGGTCTCGGGCACGATGCTGATCGATACCCTGTTGCTGGCCCTGGTGGCTCGCGCGCTGTGGCCGAACTGGCGCTGGTGGGTGCTGCCGTGCTGCGCGCTGTTCCTGATCGGCGACATCGCCTTCGTGATCGCCAACGGCGTCAAGCTCCTGCAGGGCGGCTGGTTCCCGCTGGCGCTCGGGATCGTCCTGTTCATTCTGTTGCGGACCTGGCGGCGTGGCCGCGAATTGCTGCGCGAGGAAATCCAGAAGGGCGGCATCCCGTTGGACAGCTTCCTGCCGGGGCTGATGCTGGCGCCGCCGGTGCGGGTGCCGGGCACGGCGGTCTTCATGACCACCGACAAGGGCGTGGTCCCGCATGCGCTGATGCACAACCTCAAGCACAACAAGGTGTTGCATGAGCGCAATGTGTTCCTGACCGTGGAGACGCTGTCGGTGCCGTACGCGCCGATCGACAAGCGGTTGAAGATCACCGAGATCGGCGACGACTTCCACCGGGTGTTGATACGGTTCGGGTTCATGGAAACGCCGGACGTGCCGGTGGCACTGATGCGCAGTTGCGACCAGGACGGGATCTATTTCGATCCGATGGATACCACCTATTTCGCCAGCCACGAAACCGTAGTGGCCGCCGCGCACCGCGGAATGCCGGTATGGCGTGACCGCCTGTTCGCGTTCATGCATCGCAACGCGGCGCCGGCGACGAGCTTCTTCCGTATCCCCGGTAACCGATTGGTCGAGCTGGGGGCGCAGGTCGAGATCTAGGCCGTCCGCCATGCGACCATAGACGGATGAATGACGAGCGCATCATCGCTGCGGACCAGGCCTTCGGCGATGACGCCGTGGAGGCATCGATTCGCCCCAGGCGGCTGGACGAATACCTGGGCCAGGTCCCGGTCCGCGAGCAGATGACGATCTACATCGAGGCGGCCAAGGGGCGTAACGAGGCGCTCGACCATGTGCTGATCTTCGGGCCGCCCGGCCTGGGCAAGACCACGCTGAGCCATGTCATTGCCAATGAGCTGGGGGTCGGGTTGCGGCAGACGTCCGGGCCGGTGATCGAGAAGGCGGGCGATCTGGCCGCTTTGCTGACCAACCTGCAGCCGTTCGACGTGTTGTTCATCGATGAGATCCATCGGCTGTCGCCGGCGATCGAGGAGGTCCTGTATCCGGCGATGGAGGACTACCAGCTGGACATCATGATCGGCGAGGGTCCGGCCGCGCGGTCGATCAAGCTGGACCTGCCGCCGTTCACCCTGATTGGCGCGACCACCCGGGCCGGACTGCTGACTGCGCCGCTGCGCGACCGTTTTGGCATCGTCCAGCGGTTGGAGTTCTACAGCGCCCAGGAGTTGACCCGGATCGTGCGGCGCTCGGCGGGGATCCTCGGGATTTCCTGCACGCCGGAGGGCGCGGCGGAGATCGCCAGGCGCTCGCGCGGAACCCCTAGGATTGCCAATCGGCTGCTGCGACGGGTGCGTGATTACGCCCAGGTCCGCGCCGGCGGTGATATCGACCTGGACACCGCCGGTGCCGCGATGGCGATGTTGAAGGTCGATCCGGAGGGCTTCGACGAACTGGACCGGCGTCTGCTGCGGACCATCATCGAGTCCTTCGACGGTGGTCCGGTCGGGGTCGAGTCGCTGGCTGCCGCACTCAGCGAAGAGCGCGGCACGCTGGAGGACGTGATCGAGCCGTACCTGATCCAGCAGGGGTACCTGATCCGCACCGCCCGCGGCCGGATGGCCTCGCCCAAGGCCTACCAGCATGTCGGGCTGACCCCGCGCGGCAAGGATGGGGAACTGTTGCGCTCAATGCCGGTCGGAACCAGCGATGACCAGTAGCGCCATCCTGGCGGCCTGTCTCATTTGAAGCTCCCGGAGATTTCCGCTTTGCCTTTGTTCAGCCTCCCGATCCGCATTTACTGGGAAGATA
Organism: Lysobacter sp. A421; assembly: GCF_054052145.1. Classification (NCBI taxonomy): domain Bacteria; kingdom Pseudomonadati; phylum Pseudomonadota; class Gammaproteobacteria; order Lysobacterales; family Lysobacteraceae; genus Lysobacter; species Lysobacter sp. A421. Next base: position 822,845 of record NZ_JBSVRL010000002.1, read on the forward strand.
CCGATGCCGGCGGCGTGGTCTACCACGCGCGGTATGTCGCGTTCCTGGAACGCGCGCGGACCGAGTGGTTGCGCGAGCAGGGATACGGGCAAAAGCAGTTGCAGCTCGAGCATGGACTGGTGTTTGCGGTGCGCGCCATGCAGGTCGATTTCCATCAGCCGGCGCGGTTGGACGACCTTTTGCAGGTGGACGCGTCACTGCAGCAATGCCGTCGCGCGAGTGCGGTGTTCCTGCAGCAGGTGCGGCGCGACGGTGAGTTGTTGCTGGCCGCGACGGTGCGCGTGGCGGCGCTCGACACGCAGGGTTTTCGTCCCCGGGCGATCCCGCAACCACTGCTCGATGAGCTCACTGCGCTGCAAACGACGCGATAGCAGGACCTGGCAACACGGCACTACCGACATTCATCCATCACAAGCCCGCGAGCGCGGGCAGCGGAGATCCAGGCATGACCCCATTGTTGAGCTTGTTGCAGGCCACCACCGTCGTCGAGCCATTGCCCCAGGACCCGGCCAGTGCCGTTGCCAGCACCGCAGCCGCCCTGCCTGGCGCGGTCGCGGGCGATGGCGGCGTCGACATGTTGCAGCTGATACTGCACGCCTCGCTGCCGGTGCAGCTGGTGCTGGTGTTGCTGCTGTTCGCCTCGGTGGCCTCGTGGGTGATCATCTTCCGCAAGATCAAGCTGCTTGGGCGCGCCGACCGCGAGGCGGAGACCTTCGAGGAGCGCTTCTGGTCGGGCACCGAGCTGAGCAAACTCTATACCGGTGCGACCAGCCGGAACCGCGACACCGGCGGCATGGAATCGATCTTCGAGGCCGGCTTCCGCGAGTTCTCGCGCCAGCGCCGCATCGCCGATATCCGGATGCAGCTGGAAACCGCCCAGCGCGGGATGCGGGTGGCGACCGCGCGCGAACTGGACGGGTTGGAGCGCAACCTGGAGTTCCTGGCCAACGTCGGCTCGATTGCGCCGTATGTGGGCCTGTTCGGCACCGTGTGGGGGATCATGATCTCGTTCCAGGGTCTGGCCACGATGACCGAGGCGACCATTGCCAGCGTCGCGCCGGGCATCTCGGAGGCGTTGATCGCCACCGCGATGGGTCTGTTCGCGGCGATTCCGGCGGTATGGGCCTACAACCGCTTCGCCACCAAGGTCGAGCGCATCGCCGTGCGCTATGACGCCTTCGCCGAGGAGTTCTCCTCGATCCTGGAGCGGCAGGTGCCGCAGGAGTGATCCGGCGCCGGCCGCGCGCGTGACCGCATGCTTGCGGCCGCACGCAATTCCGGCACCCATCGATCAACCCACCGTCCACTGAACTCGCCGCCACTCGGGAACACCGCATGTCCGTCGCCACCGGCCGCCGCCGCAAACGCAAACTCCAGTCCGAGATCAACGTCGTGCCCTATATCGACGTCATGCTGGTGCTGTTGATCATCTTCATGGTCACCGCGCCGCTGATGAACCTGGGCGTTGACATCGAGCTGCCCAAGTCCGATGCCAAGACCATCTCCCAGAACCAGGAGCCGGTGATTGTCAGCGTGGATGCCAACGGCAATTATTTCCTGACCCTGCAGGGTGCGGAGCAGGAGGCGCTGGGCGCGGAGGAGCTGTCGGCAAAGGTAGCCGCGTTCGTACGCAACAATCCCGGCGTGCCGGTATATGTGGCCGGTGACCGGGCCGCCAATTATGAAGTCGTGCTGCAAGCGATGGTATTGCTGCAGAACGCGGACGTGCCGCGAGTCGGGTTGATGAGTGCGCCGTCGGAGACGGTGCGCAAGTGAGGGAAAGCCGCGCCGACAACCAACGGGCCATCGTGCAGGCGATCGTGCTGCATGTGGCGCTGTTCGCGCTGATGTTCGCCGGCATGTGGTGGACCCGCAGCGCGGTTACCGTGTCTGCCGCAGGGTCGCCAATCGAGGCCGAGCTGATTGATCCCAACGCGTTGTCGGCGTCGATGCGCGAGGTGCTCAAGGACCGGCCCGAGCCGGCCGAGGAGCCGCTGCCCGAACCGCTGCCCGAGCCCGAGCCGGTTGAGGAGGATGCCGCGCCGCTGCCGCAACCGGAGCCGGAACCCATCCCCGAGGACGCGCCCACGCCACCGCAATCGCAGCCGCAGGACTTCGTGATCGAACCCGACACCGTGGAGCAGGACGAGGTCGTGGCCGAGCCGACGCCGACCCCGGCGGATGAGGAGAAGCTGCAGGAGGAAAAGCGGCGCCAGGCCCAGATCGACCTGACCGAGAAGAAACGTCAGGCCGAGGCGGAGCGTACGCGCCGTCTGGCCGCGCAGGCGGAAGAGCGCGAGAAGAAACTGGCTGAGATCCGTCGCCAGCGTGCCGCTGCAGCGCGCCAGGCGGAACTGGCGGAGCAGAAACTCAAGCAGATCGCCGCCGCCCGCGCGCTCGCCGAGTCCAGGGACAACAGCACCGCGAGCAGTGGCGCCAGTCCGCCGCCGGGCAACAACGGCACCGACACCGGGCTGGAGGCTCGGTATGGGGCAGCGCTGCAGGAAGCGATCCTGGCCAAGTGGACCCGTCCTGAAACCGTCCCGCTGGGCGCCAAGTGCCGTCTGGTCATCACCCAGCTGCCCGGCGGCGAGGTGATGGATGCGAAGGTCTCGTCGCCCTGCGCCTACGATGAACAGGGACAACGATCGATCGAGGCCGCCGTGCTCAAGGCGCAGCCGCTGCCCTACGCGGGCTTCGAGAGTGTGTTTGCGCGCACTTTGACGCTTAATTTCGAGGCGCGCGATCGCTGAGCCGCCCCCAAAATTGCCGCGCCCGTTGCGTCCGTCGTGTTCAGCTTTGAGAAAGCGTTCACATGGATGCTGTTAAAACTTCTGCTTCTCCGTCAGGTCCTGCCGATGAAACGATTCACCCCAAGACTGGCCGCATTGCTTGCGGCCCTGGTTTTCACGATCAGTGCCCCGTTCGCTGCTGTCGCGCAGCAGCAGGGACTGGAACTGGACATCGTCGGCGGCAATGCCGCCGCGTTGCCGATCGCGGTGGTGCCGATGCCCTACCAGGGCAGTGCGACCGCGCCTGAGACCGATGTCGCGGCGGTGATCGCTGCCGATTTGAACCGCTCCGGCCAGTTCCGCAGCCTGCCCGAGTCCGACCTGGTCGAGCGACCCACCAGCGGCGCCGAGGTCAATTACCCGACCTGGCGTGCACTCAACCAGGACTACCTGGTAGTCGGACGGGTCGTGGACGGCGGCAGTGGCAGCTACCGGGTCGAGTACGAACTGTTTGACGTCGCCACCCAGCAGCGCTTGCTGGGCTTCGCGATGACCGCCCGGGCCAATGCGATGCGCGATGTGGCCCACCAGGTCGCCGACGCCATCTACGAGAAGATCCTCGGCGTGCCGGGTGCGTTCTTCACCCGTATCGCCTATATCACCGCCACCGGCGTGGGCCCGACGGCCAGCTTCTCGTTGATGGTCGCCGATTCGGACGGCTACAACCCGCAGACCGTGGTCAGCTCGCCCGAGCCGCTGATGTCGCCATCGTGGAGCCCGGACGGAAACAAGCTGGCGTACGTCAGCTTCGAAAGCGGCAACTCGGCCATCTATATCCAGGACATCAACACCGGCAGCCGCGAGGTGGTGTCCAAGTTCCGCGGCATCAATGGCGCGCCGGCGTTCTCCCCGGATGGCAACCGCCTGGCGTTGACGCTGTCGCGCAGTGGCAATCCCGAGGTCTACGTGATGAACGTGGGCAGCCGCGCGCTGACCCAGGTGACCAACCATTTCGGCATCGACACCGAGCCGACCTGGAGCGCCGACGGCAGCTCGCTGTACTTCACCTCCGACCGTGGCGGTGCGCCACAGATCTACCAGGTGTCCGCGGGCGGCGGCAGTGCCAGCCGGGTGACATTCCAGGGCAATTACAACGCCAGCGCAACGGTTTCGATGGACGGCAGCAAGATTGCCGTCGCCCAGGGGGCGGGCAATACCTACCGCATCGCGATGATGGACTCGAGTCTGGGGTCGGCACGCTGGAGCACGCTTTCGCCCGGCTCATTGGACGAGTCACCCAGCTTTGCCCCAAATGGCGCGATGATCATCTATGCTGCTCGTGAAGGCACGCGTGGGGTGCTGTATGCCGTATCGTCCGATGGCCGGGTGCGCCAGCGTCTGGTATTGGCGGATGGCAACGTGCGCGAGCCAGCCTGGGGGCCATTCCGTACACCGCGCTGATGTCCTCCTGATCAGCTGACATCATCTTTAAAACGTTTTTCCCACAGTTCCACCTGTCCCAGCCACGACGAGGAAACAATGATGAATACCACCACGCGTTTATTGATGACCGCTCTTTTTTGCGTCGCTGCAGTCGGCTGTTCCAAGAAGGTCAAGGAAGCTCCGCCGGAGACTCCCGTGACCACCGCCCCGGCCACTGACACCACCCCGACGACGCAGGGCGCGTACGGCCCAGGCGATCTGGACACCGATGCCTGCCTGCGCCAGCGCGTGGTGTACTTCGACCTGGATCGCGACGCGCTGCGTCCGGAGTTCCAGGCCCTGGTCGGCTGCCACGCCAAGTACCTGCGTGACCGTCCTTCCTCGCGCATGACCCTGGAAGGCCACGCCGATGAGCGCGGCAGCCGTGAGTACAACCTGGGCCTGGGCGAGCGTCGCGGCAATGCGGTGTCCTCGGCAATCCAGGCCAATGGCGGCTCGGGCAGCCAGCAGACCGTAGTCAGCTACGGCGAAGAGCGTCCGGTGTGCACCACCTCAAGTGAGGATTGCTGGGCCCAGAATCGTCGCGTCGAGATCATCTACACCGCGAAGTAATAAAGGCAATCCATGATGCGCAAGTTGTCAATTGCAATTGCGACATCGCTGGTTGCAGCGGCGGCCCTGGTGGCCGCCGCACCTGCTTCTGCCCAGCGCATGAGCCTGGCTGAGCGGGTGTCCCTGCTGGAACAGCAGGCGGGCAACAACCAGGCGACCGTCGACCTGTTACGCCAAGTCAACCTGCTCAAGGAAGAGGTGACCGCGCTGCGGTCCCAGGTCGAGCAGCTCCATCATCAGCAGGAACAGCTCCAAGGTATCGCCCGCGCCCAGTATCTCGATCTGGATGGCCGAATCAACCGGCTACAGGGCGGCGCTGGCACATCCGAGCTGGACGCTTCTGGAGTGGACCCTGGAATGGACCAGGCAGCGCCTGTAGATCCACCGGCGCCTGGCGCGGCAGCCGCTCCCGTCGACAGCATCCCGGCCATCTACGGAGATCCGGGCAAGCTGGACCAGACGGCCGGGGAGCGCGAGGCCTACGATGTCGCCTTTGACGCGTTGCGGACCGGCGAGTACGTCGAGTCGGCGCGACTGTTCCATTCCTTCCTTGGCCACTACCCGGGTGGGGCCTACGCGCCCAACGCGTTGTACTGGCTGGGCGAGAGCTACTACGTCACCCAGAACTACCAGCTCGCGCTGGAGCAGTTCGAGGCGTTGCTGCAGCGCTACCCGACCCATGACAAGGCGCCTGGCGCGATGCTCAAGGTGGGTCTGTCACAGCAGGGTCTGGAGCAGCCCGACGCGGCCGAGCGAACCCTCACCGAAGTTACCGAACGCTATCCCGGCACCGACGCCGCGCGGATCGCCGCCGACCGTCTGGGCGCCATCCAGCTCGGCCGCATCCAGTAATGGAAGCGGCCACGGCAGGGCTTCGCTTGCTCGGCTAAAATGGCGCGATGAACGTTGTTTCCCCCCAGGCGCCCAACGCGGCGCCGGAGCGCCTGCGGCTGACCGAGATCTTCCTGTCGCTGCAGGGCGAATCGCGCAGCATCGGCTGGCCGACGGTATTCGTGCGCCTGACCGGTTGCCCGCTGCGTTGCCAGTACTGCGATACCGCCTACGCCTTCCATGGCGGCCAGTGGTGGGACTACGACACCATCCTGGCTGAGGTGGCGCGCCATCAAACCCGCCACGTCTGTGTCACCGGCGGCGAACCGCTCGCGCAGAAGCGTTGCATCGGCCTGTTGCAACGACTGTGCGAAGCCGGTTACGAGGTGTCCTTGGAGACTTCCGGCTCGATCGACATCAGTCAGGTCGACGCGCGGGTTTCGCGGGTGCTGGACATCAAGACACCCGGGTCGGCCGAGGTCGATCGCAACTTGTGGAGCAACATCGCCCTGCTGACCGCGCACGACCAGGTCAAGTTCGTGATCTGCTCGCGTGAGGACTACGACTGGGCGAAGACCGTGGTGGCCGAATACCGGTTGGACGGGATCTGCGACGTGATGTTCTCACCCAGTTTCAGCCAGATCAGCCCGCGCGAGCTGGCCGACTGGATCGTGGCCGACCATTTGCCGGTGCGCTTCCAGTTGCAACTGCACAAGATCCTGTGGGACGACGAGCCCGGTCGCTGACCTGGACTCGTCTTTCCTTGTTGTCACTCAAGAAGACCAACCATGAAAAAAGCCGTTGTACTGCTCTCCGGGGGGATGGACTCCGCGGTCGTCGTCGCCATCGCCCGCGAACAGGGCTTTGCCGTGCACGCATTGAGCGTGAACTACGGCCAGCGCCACACCTCCGAGCTCGCCGCTGCCGCCCGCGTGGCGACGTCACTGGGCGCGGTCGCGCACAAGATCGTCAGCGTTGATCTGGGTGCCATCGGTGGCTCCGCGTTGACCGATGAGTCCATCGCGGTGCCGCTGGACGAGCCTGCGGGCGCCAACGCCATCCCGGTGACCTACGTGCCGGCACGCAACACCATCATGTTGTCGGTCGCACTCGGCTGGGCCGAAGTGCTCGGTGCGGCCGACCTGTTCTGCGGCGTCAATGCCGTGGACTACTCGGGATACCCCGACTGCCGTCCCGAGTTCATCAGCGCTTTCGAGAAGCTCGCCAACCTGGCCACCAAGGCCGGTGTCGAAGGGCCGGGGCTGCACGTGCATGCACCATTGCAAACCATGAGCAAGGCCGAGATCGTGCGTGAAGGCGTGCGCCTGGGGGTCGATTTCGCCGAGACCGTATCGTGCTACAAGGCCGACGATAAGGGTCTTGCCTGCGGTCACTGCGACGCTTGCCGGTTGCGCGCGGCGGGCTTCGCCGGCGCCGGGGTTGCCGATCCGACCCGGTATGTCTGAACCCTGGGCACCGGCGTCGGCGCACGGGGGTCGTTTGCACCCGCCGTCTTTCCCGGTCCTCGGCTCGTGCGCTTCGCACCTGAGCGCCCAGTTGCGTTAGAATTCACGCCCCCGGCGCAAGGCCGGGTCGCGTGGGCCGTTAGCTCAGTCGGTAGAGCATCGGACTTTTAATCCGCTGGTCGATGGTTCGAATCCATCACGGCCCACCAGTTTTCGCATCACGCCACGTCGCAATCCAGCAACTGCTGCAATACCGCCTCGCCATAGCGTTCCAGCTTGCTGGCGCCGATGCCGGGAATGTGGCTCAACTCGTCGAGGTCGCCGGGGTCGGATTCGGCAATGGCGCGCAGCGTTGCATCGTGGAAGATCACGTAAGCGGGGACGTTCTGCTCGCGGGCCATTTCAGCGCGCCATCCACGCAGCGAGCGGAAGCGCGCCGCAGGCTCGGGGGCGAGGTCGATCGGCGCGGGTGCGGAGCCGCTGCGATTGCGGCGCCCAACCGGTTTCGGCGCGTCCCGACGAAAGCGCAGTTGGCGCTCTCCGCGCAGCACCGGCCCGGCGTCATTGGTCAACCGGAATGCACCGTGACGTTCGTGGTCGGCTTCCAGCAATCCGGTGGCCACCAGTTGCCGGAACACGCTGCTCCATTGCCGCGCATCCAGGTGATCGCCGATCGCCCAGGTGCTGAGCTTGTCGTGGCCATGCTGCGTGACCTTGTCGGTCGCCGTGCCGCGTAACACGTCGATGACATGGCCGGCGCCAAACCGCTGTCCGGTTCGATAGACACACGACAAAGCCTTGCGCGCCACTTCGGTGGCGTCCCAGCTCTCCGGTGGATTCAGGCAGTTGTCGCAGTTGCCACAGGCGCCCGGATGGCTTTCCGCGAACCAGCCCAGCAGGGCCTGGCGGCGACACTGGGTCGACTCGCAGTAACCCAGCAAGGCATCCAGCTTGCGCAGCTCCAGTCGCTTGCGTTCGTCACTGGCCTCGCCCTGGTTGATCAGCATGCGCAGGTTGACCACGTCGCCCAGGCCGTAATTCAGCCAGGCCTCGGCCGGTTCGCCATCGCGTCCGGCACGGCCGGTTTCCTGGTAGTAGCCCTCGATCGACTTGGGCAGGTCGACATGGGCGACAAAGCGCACGTCGGGCTTGTCGATGCCCATGCCGAACGCAATGGTGGCGACCATGACCACGCCGTCGGCCTGCAGGAATCGGCGCTGGTTGGCGGCGCGTTCGGCCGCGGGCAGGCCGGCGTGGTAGGGCAGCGCGTCGATGCCGGCCGCCTGCAGTTGCTCGGCGGTCTTGTCGACCCGCTTGCGCGAGAACGCATAGACAATGCCGCTGTCGCCACGATGGCCGGCGAGGAAGTCCAGCAGGGCGCGCTGGCCGCTGCCGTCTTTTTGTGCAACCCGGTAGCGGATGTTGGGCCGGTCGAACGAGCTGACGAACTTGCGGGCATCGTCCAGTGCCAGGCGCTCGGCAATCTCGCGCCGGGTCGGCTCGTCGGCGGTAGCGGTCAGGGCGATGCGCGGGATGTCGGGCCAGCGTTCGTGCAGGATGGTCAGTTCACGGTATTCGCGGCGGAAGTCGTGGCCCCATTGGGAGACGCAGTGGGCTTCGTCGATCGCGAACAGGGCGATACCCGGGCCGGCATGGACGCGGTCGAGCAGGCTCAGGCAGCGGCCGCTCAGCAGGCGCTCGGGGGCGACGTAGAGCAGGTCGAGCTCGCCGGCGAGCAGGTCGCGTTCGACCTCGGCGGCGGTGGCGGCGTCGAGGGAGGAATTGAGGTAGGCCGCGCGCACGCCGAGTTGGCGCAGGGCTTCGACCTGGTCCTGCATCAGGGCGATCAGCGGTGAGACGACCACGCCGCAGCCGTTGCGCAGCAGGGCGGGGAGTTGGTAGCACAACGACTTGCCGCCGCCGGTCGGCATCAGGACGAGGGCATCGCCGCCGTTGACCAGGCAGTCGATGATTTCTGCCTGTTCGCCGCGGAATTCCGGGTGGCCGAAGGTGGTGCGAAGCAAGTCGAGTGCGGCGTTTTCCATGCGTCACAGGGTAGCAAGCGCGCGTCTCGGGGATGCTCGGAGAATCCCACTTCGGCTGGTGGGGGTTTGCCTGGTTGCTGGTTGGGAGCAGGGAACGGCAACAGCAACAGCAACAGCGGTAGGGTGCGCCGGCTTCGGCGGGGGCGGCGCCCTGTCCGGGTATTGCTACTCGGTTCGGGCGGCCGTCCCTGGCCGCACTCACCGCCGTGCGCCATCCATGGCGCACTCTTCGCAATACCCGGCCAGGACGCCGCACGGGGGCTGGCCGGGTATTGCGGCCTTGTTTCAGTGAGAGCGGACTGGTCTTAGACGATCCGCGCTCCTCGCTTTTCCCGAAGTCAGCGAAGTCCGGCAGGAGGTGGACGGCGGGGGGATTGCGGAAAAGCAGGCCATGGATGGCCTGCGGCCCGCCTCAGGGCAGGATGCCCTGATGAAGGGCTGGAGCAATCCCCCCGCCGGCCGCCTCCCGCGACGAACCATAACGAGGCCGCTCTTGCCTCTGAACACAACACCGCCCGAGCATCAAGCAATCCCCCGCAGCCCGGCTCCCGCGTCCGCCGCGTGCGATCGGGATACAAGAAACCCCAAGGCGATGATCCCCGGGGTTCCTGAGCTTCCAGCTTTCAACTGCTGGCTGCAGTTAACGCACTAGCAACTTACTGCAACAGCGAACGCAACATCCAGGCGTACTTCTCGTGGGTGTGCAGACGCTGGGTCAGCAGGTCGACGGTCGGGTCGTCGCTGGCATCGTCGGCGGTCTTGAGCACCTTGCGCGCGGTGCGACAGACCGCTTCGTTGCCGACGGTCAGCTGGCGCACCATCTCCTTCCAGTCGGGGATGTCGGACAGGCCCGCCTCTTCCGGGATCGACGCCAGTTCGATGAACTCGGCATACGAGCCCGGGGCGTTGTAGCCCAGCGCGCGAATGCGCTCGGCGATCTCGTCCAGCGCCGTCCATTGCTCGGTGTACTGGGTCTCGAACATCAGGTGCAGGGCGTTGAACATCGGCCCGGTGACGTTCCAGTGGAAGTTGTGGGTCTTCAGGTACAGCGTGTAGGCATCGGCAAGGAAGTGGGCCAGGCCGTCGGCGATCTTCTTGCGATCTGTATTGCGCAGGCCGATATCAATGGCTGGAGCGCCCGATGCCGGCTGGGCGGATGTCGCGGACTTGCTCTTCTTGGCGGTCTTGGCGGTCTTGGCGGGCTGCGATTTGGCCATGGTTTTTTCCTCTGGTGGATGTTGCTGTGACAATAGGGCGCTGTGCACGCGGTTGAACTATGCAATTTCTGCGAAAGGATCCATGAAGCCTACCGATGTTCCCGACAAGACGGCGTCACGACGCGTTGGTCCAAAGCCGGCTCGCTCACCACGGGCCGGCTCGGCACAACCTCGCCCAAAAGCGGCCGACTCCAAGCGGACCGACCCGGACAGGGCCGCACTGGAGCAGGCGCGCCGCAGCATTGATGCGGCCCTGAGCCGGGATCGTGGCCGTCTGCACGGCCTGTGGTCGCGTTGGCGTGCAAAGCCATCCGACGCGACCGCGCGCGCGGCATTCGAGAAGGCCCGGGACAGCTCGCTCAGTCAGTGTCGCCAGCGCGCCGCCCAGTTGCCGCAAGTACCGGTCGATCCGTCGCTGCCGATTGCCAGCCAAGCAGAACGCATTGTCGCGCTGCTGCGTGAGCATCAGGTGGTGGTGATCGCCGGGGAGACCGGCTCTGGCAAGACCACCCAGTTGCCGAAACTGTGCCTGGCGGCCGGGCGTGGCGCGGCTGGCATGATCGGTTGCACCCAGCCGCGCAGGATTGCCGCGCGAGCGGTCGCCAAACGCGTTGCCGAGGAGTTGCACACCCCACTCGGCGGGCTGGTCGGCTACCAGGTGCGGTTCAACGAGAAGGTCAGTGAATCGACCGCGATCAAGTTCATGACCGACGGCATCCTGCTGGCCGAGATCCAGTCCGACCGCTGGTTGTCGCGCTACGACACGATCTTGATCGACGAGGCGCACGAGCGCAGCCTGAACATCGACTTCCTGCTCGGCTACCTCAAGCAGTTGCTGAAGAAGCGTCGCGACCTGAAGGTCATCGTCACTTCGGCGACGATCGACACCACCCGGTTCTCCGAGCATTTCGATGACGCGCCGGTGGTTGACGTGGAGGGGCGCGGGCATCCGGTGTCGGTGCGTTACCGGCCGCTGGAAGGCGAGGGTGACCGTGATGGCGAGCGCAGCATCAACGACGGCATCGTTGCCGCGTGCGATGAGATCACCGGCGAGGATCCTCGTGGGGATGTGCTGATCTTCCTGCCCGGTGAGCGCGAGATCCGCGATGCACACCAGGCGCTGGAGCGCCGGAAATACCGCCATACCGAGGTATTGCCGCTCTACGCGCGGCTGTCGGTGCGCGACCAGGACCGGGTGTTCAACCCCGGTACGCAGCGGCGCATCGTGCTGGCTACCAATGTCGCGGAGACTTCCTTGACGGTGCCGCGGATCCGCTACGTGGTAGATCCCGGGGTGGCCCGGATCAAGCGTTACAGTCCGCGCAGCAAGCTGGATCGCCTGCGTATCGAGCCCGTCAGCCAGGCCAGTGCCGACCAGCGCAAGGGCCGCTGCGGGCGGGTGTCGGAGGGCACCTGCTACCGGCTCTACAGCGAGGCGGATTTCGACTCACGCCCGGCCTATACCGATCCTGAGATCCGCCGCGCTGCGCTGGCCGGGGTGATCCTGCGGATGCTGTCGTTGGGTCTGGGCGATATCGACGACTTTCCGTTCCTGGAGCCCCCCGAGCCGCGCGCGGTGGCCGATGGATGGCAGCAACTGGGCGAGCTGGGGGCGGTGGAAGTGGCCAGCGACAAGGCCGCGCGCAATCAGCTGACCGCCACCGGGCGATTGATGGCGCGGATGCCGGTGGACGTCAAATTGGCACGGATGCTGGTCGCCGCCAATGCCCGCGGTTGCCTGCGCGAGATGCTCGTGATCGCGTCGTTCCTCGGCATCCAGGACCCGCGCGAGCGCCCCGCCGACCAGCGTGCCGCCGCCGACAATGCCCATGCCCGGTTCGTTGACTACAGCTCGGAGTTCGTCGGCATCCTGAAGCTGTGGGCTGCTTACCAGGAAACCCATGAAGCCTCCACCCAGTCGCAGTTACGGCGCTGGTGCGAGAAGAACTTCCTCGGTTTCCTGCGCATGCGCGAGTGGCGCGAACTTCACCGCCAGTTGAAACTGATGGCGGACGAACTCGGTTGGGTGCAGTCGTCGCAGCAAACGCCGGAACTCGATGCCGGCGCCTACGCCAACCTGCATCGCGCACTGATCGCCGGCTTGCCGACCCAGATCGGCCACCGGGTGCCGCCGGCCGAGAACAAGGCGCCCGGCAAGGGGCCCGGCAAGAAGCCCGGCGAACGCAAGCCGGCCGCGGTCTACGACGGCCCGCGCGGGCGCAAGTTCCAGCTGTTCCCGGGCTCCTGGCTGATCCGCAAGCCGCCGCCGTGGGTGCTGTCGGCGACCCTGCTCGACACCGAGAAAGTCTGGGCGATGAGCAACGCCTCGATTGAGCCGCAGTGGGCGATCGACGAGTTGCCGCACCTGCTCGCGCGTCGTCACCATGACCCGCGCTGGTCGCGCTCGCAGGGCCGGGTGCTGGGCAGCGAGCAGGTCAGCCTGTTCGGTCTGGTGCTGGCGCCCAAGCGTCCCGTCCACTACGGCGGGTTGTACCCGCAGGAGAGCCGCGCGATCTTCGCTCGCGACGCCTTGGTCACCGGCGAGATCAACACCCGCAGCGGGTTCCTGGCGCGCAACCTGGCGCTGCTCGACAAGGCGCGCGAGGAGGAAGCCAAGCAGCGGCGCGCCGGACTGGTGGTCGACGAAGACTGGATGGCCGACTGGTATCTGCAGCGGTTGCCGCCTGATGTCCACAACGCCCAGGCGCTGGATGCCTGGTACGGCAAGTTGCCGGCAACGCAGAAGGCCACGCTGGAATGGGCGCTGGATGACTTGCTGGTCGGCGATGAGACCGATGCGACGCGCTTTCCACCACAGATCGCGTTGGGTGACGCGTGGCTGGCGGTCCGCTACCGCTTCGAGCCGGGCGCTCCCGATGACGGGATGACGATATCGGTCCCGCTGCACCTGCTCAATGCGCTGGACCCGGCGCGGTTGGGCTGGTTGGCGCCGGGTTTCACCCAGGACAAGGCCATCGCCCTGATCAAGAGTTTGCCCAAGGCTCAACGTCGCAATTTCGTCCCCGCACCGGATTTCGCCAAGGCCTTCCACGAAGCGCACCCCGGACCGGAACCCCAACCCATGACCCGCGCGCTTGCGGATTTCCTGAAGCAGATCACCGGCGCGGCTGTCACTGCCGACGAGTTTGACGAGTCCGGCCTGGAACCGCACCTGCGCGCCAACCTGCGGTTGCTGGATGTGCCGGACAAGCGCGGTGAAGCCGTGGTGCTGGCGGAGTCACGTGATCTGGGCGAGTTGCGCGAGCGCTTCGGGGAACGCTCGACGCGGGCGTTCGCCGCACACGCTGCCGATGGCCTGGGCCAAAGCGGGCTGGTCAGCTTCCCCGACGATGCCATCCCGGCCAGCTTGCCCGGCGTGGCGGGCATGCCGGCGTATCCGGCGCTGCACGATGACGGCGACAGCGTGTCGCTCCAGGTCCATGCCGAACGCGAGATCGCACTGCGGGATCACCCCGCTGGGGTGCGCCGGCTGCTGTGGCTGGCGCTGGGCGATGCGCGTAAACAGGCACGCAAGCAATTGCCGATATCGGCCAAGACGGGTTTGTTGTACGCCGCCATCGAGTCGGCCGCGCCGCGGGAGAAAGGCAGTCGCGATGGCGATCATCTGCGCACTGATCTGGTCGATGGCGCCTTTGCCGCCCTGGTGGCCGATGGGCTGGACGAGGTCCGCGATATCGCGGCGTTCACAGCGCGCCGCGACGCCGTGGCCAAGCGCCTGTTTGCGGAATCCATGGAGCGCTTGCAGCAAGCGGAGATCATTCTTGCGGCGGTGTCGCAGGCGCGCGCCAGCCTGGAATCGCCGCTGATGGGTTGGGCGGGCGCCAACCTGGATGACATGCGTGTGCAGTTGGCGGGATTGACGCTGCCGGGATTCCTCGGCGATGTGCCAGCACCGGCCCTGGCCGAGTATCCGCGCTACCTGAAAGCCCTGGCGCTACGCGGTGAGCGCGCCTTGCGCGACCCGGTGCGTGATCAGGCTCGGATGCTGGAGCTCAAGCCTTTCGCTGATGCATTGGCGGCGGCAAACGCCAGCGGCGAAGCCAGCGCAACGCCGTGGCAGGCGTTGCGCTGGGACCTGGAAGAGCTGCGGGTGTCGCTGTTTGCCCAGGAGTTGGGGTCGCGCGGCGTGTCGCCGAAGAAGCTCGCCGCGCGCCTGGCGCAGTTACGTCCGTAGCGCGAACGACAAACGCGTGCCGGGCAGACGTTGGTGCGCCGCCTACTCGACCCGTTCCACCTTCGCGCGGGTGTTGTAGCCCTCGACCCGCAGGTACCAGATACCGCCAAACATGCCGGGCGTGATGGTGACCTGGGGGCTGTCCAGGCGCACGCCGACCAGCGATGCATTATTGGTCTGGCGCCACACTTGGCCGTTGTCCAGGGTGTACTTGAGACCTTCGCGGAAGCCCTCGAACTTGCCTTGCAGATGCGCGATCACCGGCTCGCTGGCGAGGTTGGCGGCGAATCCGCGTTGCTCCTGTTCAATCCGTTCCTCGGCGACCTTGGTGGCCTTGCTGGTCTCGGTATCCAGGGTGCGGTTGAGCCAGTTGTTCAGCTGGCTCAGTTGCGCCGGGGTGAGCTGGTCAAGGCCGGCCGCCTGGAACTGCTCGGCGGTCATTTGCTGCTCGATCCGGGTGGCATCCTGGGCCGATGCGAATGGGGCCAGCAGCAGCAGGCCGACCAGGACAAGCGGACGGAGGCGATACGAGGCAGGGCCATTGCGTTCAGTCGTTTGCATGAGTTGTTCCTGTGGGTGTTTGGTCGCTAGTGTAGACACTCCCCTGCACACAGATGAACCGATACCGCGATGAGCACTTCGCGACCCACTGCGTCCAAGGCGGCTGTTCCGGTGGCCGACGCGCCCTCGACCTCCGCGCCGGCAGCCGCGTTGGCGGCGTTGTTGGAGCAGGCACCTGCAAACACCATTGAGCCGGGTCTGCTGGCGGCGATGGTGCAGGCGGCGGCGACGGACGCAAGCGCTTCCGACGATCCACGCGACCCTCCCGAGACGGTTGCGAAGATGCTGACGGCGCTGCAGCGACTGGGCGCCGACAGCGACAGCCTCGCCGCGGCGATCGTGCATACCTATCCCGGCCTGCAGGCGCGGATCAGTGAAACGCTCGAACGCGACTTCCCGGTGATCGGTGCCTTGCTGGAAGGCCAGCGTGCCGCCGGCCAGGTGTGGGCGCTGCATGTCGAGCAACAGGGCCGTGGCAGCAGCGAGGGTTTGCGCCGCTTGTTGCTGGCGATCGTGCGCGACATGAGGGGAGTGCCGATCCTGCTTTCGCGGCAGCTGGCCCGCATGCAGCAAGCCGATACTCTGCCGCCGGAACGGCGTATGGCATTGGCCTCGCTCACCCGCGATATCCATGCACCGCTGGCCAACCGACTGGGCATCTGGCAGCTGAAATGGGAGCTGGAAGATCTGGCGTTCCGTTACCTGCACGAAGACACCTACCAGCAGATCGCACGTCTGCTGGCCGAGAAACGCCGCGACCGGGAAAGCTACATCGACCAGGTCCAGAAGACCTTGCGCGCCGCCCTGGGTGCCCACGGGCTGAAGGCCGATATCGCCGGTCGGCCAAAGCACATCTACAGCATCTGGAAGAAGATGCAGCGCAAGCAGGCGCCGATCAGCGAGCTGTACGACCTGCGTGCGGTACGCATCCTGGTCGACGACGTGGCGGCCTGCTACGCCGCGCTCGGAGTGGTGCACGCCACGTGGGTGCCGATCTCCAGCGAGTTTGATGATTACATCGCCCGGCCCAAGCGCAATGACTACCGCTCGCTGCACACCGCGGTGATCGGGCCACAGGGCAAGACCCTGGAAGTGCAGATCCGTACCTTCGACATGCACAGCCAGGCCGAGCTGGGCGTGGCGGCGCACTGGCGCTACAAGGAAGGCAGCGGTGGTGACGCCGCATTCGACCGCAAGATCGCCTGGATGCGCAAACTGCTGGAACCGGCTGCCGAAGCGGGCGCGGATGACGCCGCGCTGGCCGGCGAGTTGGATGCCGAGCTGGTCGAGGACCGGGTCTATGTGCTGACGCCCAAGGGCGAGGTGATCGACCTGCCGCTGGGCTCCACGCCGCTGGACTTCGCCTACCGCGTGCATACCGAGGTCGGCCACCGTTGTCGCGGCGCCAAGGTGGATGGGCGCATCGTGCCGCTGGATCATCGGTTGAGCAGTGGTGACCGGGTCGAGATCAAGACCGCCAAGACCGGCGAGCCGCGTCGCGATTGGCTGATCGAGTCCAATGGTTTCCTTGCCAGCAGCCGTTCGCGCGAGAAGGTGCGCAACTGGTTCCACAAGTTGGATCGTGGGCGCAACGAGGTTGCCGGCAAGGAGCTGCTGGACAAGGAGCTGCGTCGGCTGGGCCTGCTGGGCGCGGACCTGGCACCGGCTCGCGAGCGCTTTGCGCTGGCCAACGATGGTGACTTGCATGTGCTGGTCGCCCTGGGAGACCTGGGGCCGCATCAGGTCGGCCGGGTATTGCTGGAGCATGAACGTGCCGGGGCCACTTCCGCGCCGACCCCGGAGGTCGCCGCCGCCCCGGTCAGGCCGCCGCGCAACAAGGCGCGCGACTTTACCGTGCAGGGGCTCGACAACCTGCTGGTGCAGCTGGGACGTTGTTGCCAGCCGTTGCCGGGCGAACCCATTGCCGGCTACCTGACCCGTGGACGCGGGGTAACCGTGCACCGTGACAGCTGCGCGATGTTCCAGCGACTGGCGGACAAGGAGCCCCAGCGCATCCTGACGGTGGAGTGGGGTGCCAGCAGCGGTTACGAGGTGGACGTGGAAGTGGTCGCGGTGGATCGCAAATGGTTGCTCAAGGAGGTCACCAACGTGATTGCCCAGGCCAACGTGCATGTCGGCAGCATCCGCAGCGACCTGCAGCGAAACGGTGCCCGCGTCCGGATCCGGATGCGGTTGCGGGTAGGCGATTTCGGCCAGCTCTCGGCCCTGTTGGGAAAGCTCTGCGCGCTACCGGGAGTGGAGCACGCTCGACGGAGCTGACGCCAGCCCGGTGGGTCGGCGGACTATGCTGCTGTCATGCGTCTGCACTCACGTCGAAACAATCACCGCGATGACCGCGCGCCGCGCGTCCCTGCCTGGCATCGCTGGCTGGCCGTGGTGTTGGCGATAGGCGGGGTGGCGGCGCTGCTGGTGGCCCGCCAACCGATATCGCAGTGGTTGTGGCCGGACACGCGTATCCAGCAACTGCGCATCGATGCCGCCCAGGCGCTGGGAGCCGGAGAGCTGAGTCGCGCGGACGGGCGCGGCGCACGCGAGCTGTATGAAGCCGCGTTGGCGCTGGATCCCGACCGGATTGGCGCACGTGACGGGTTGGTCGCGGTCGGCAACGCCGCATTGGCACGTGCCAATGCGGCGATTGAACAGGGACATCCGGCGGAAGCGCGCGACGCGCTGCAATTGGCCCGCGACCTGGCCGTGCCGACGGCGCAGACCGATGCGCTGGAGGCGCGGCTGCGCAAACGGGAAGTGGACGCTACCGGGGTGGACCGGCTGCTGAGCGAGGCGGTCGTGGCGCGCGGCGCGGGTCATCTTGACGGCGATGCGGGGGCTGCGCTGCCATTGTTTGAGCGCGTACTGGCACTGCAACCCAACAACATTGCCGCGTTGGAGGGCAGGGAGGACACTTTGGCCGACTTGCTGCAACAGGCGCGCAAGGCCGTGAATGATGCCGATCTCAGCCACGCGGCGAGGTTGGTTGCACGCGTGCAGGCGGTGGATCCCGGTCACGTCGACCTGCCACAAACCCTGGCCGAACTGGGAGCCGGTATCGAGCGTCGGCTGGCGAAAGCGGACGATGACCTGGCGGGACGTGAGCTGGTGGCCGCACTGGCGGGTTATGACCAGGTGGCGACGATCTACCCCGGTAACACCGCGGCGGTCCGCGGTCGGGTACGGGTGGCCGATGCACATGCCGCGCGCAGTCGACGCTACGCCGCCGATTTTCAGCTTCGGCCGGCGCAAGCCGAGTTGCTGGCGGCCGAGGCGATCGCACCGCAGGCTGCAGCAGTGGTCGCCGCGCGGCGATACCTGACCGAGGCGCGGGTGTCGCAGGCACGTTTCAACGATGGCGTGCCGTCCGCCGCCCAGCGTCGACGCGTGCTTGACCTGCTGGCTGCTGCCGGGGCCGCTGAAGCGCGCGGCGACCTGCTGTTGCCGCCGGGCGAGAGCGCCTATGACAAGTTGCGCACCGCGCGCGCCATCGCACCGCGGGACCCGGCGGTGCTCGCCATGGCGGCACGCCTGCGTCCGGCGGCCTGGGAGTGTTTTGAGCAGGCATTGCCGCGCAACCGGCTGACGACCGCAGGCGCCTGCCTGGACGCCTACGCGGTGTTGGAAGGCGATGACGGCAACGTGCGGAAAGCGCGCCAGCGGCTGGCATTGCGCTGGATTGCCGTGGGTGACGAGCGTCTGGGGGCCGGCGAGCTGCCGGCCGCGCGACATGCCCTGGACACGGCGCGCGCGCTGGATCCGCTTGCAGAAGGCATGGAGGCCTTCGCCCACCGTGTGCGCGCCGCGTCGATAGTGGCCGACTAGTTCCGACCCAACAGCACTTGCTGCACCACGGCGCGGCCAGCGTCCAGCGAGAAGTGCTGCTCGACGTTGGCGCGGCCGTTATCCCCCAGCTGTTGCCACAAGGCGCCGTCGTGATAAGCGCGCAGGACGGCGGCGGCGAAGTCGGCGGCATCGTCGGCCACCAGCACGTCCTGGCCGGCGCGCAGATGCATGCCTTCGATCGCGCAGGTGGTGGCTACCACGGGCTGGCCATGCGCCATGGGCTGGTTGATCTTGCCCTTCACCCCCGCGCCGTAGCGCAGTGGCGCGACCGATAGCCGTACTTCTGCCAGGTACGGGGTCAGGTTGGGCACGTGCCCATGCACGATGACGCCCGGTGATGTCGCCAGTGCCGCAACCTCGGCGTTCACGTCGCCGCCGATGCAGTGGAATTGCAGGTCCGGCTCATGGGCTCGCAGCAATGGCCAGACCGATTCGACAAACCAGCACACCGCGTCCACGTTGGGCGGATGGCGAAAACCGCCGACGAACATCAGGTCGCGGCGCTCCTCGAAAGGCAGGCCGTGGCCACCGCTTCGGTGCAGGTTGGACAGCACTTCCACGCGGGCCTGCGGAGCGTCCTGGGTCAACAGTTCGCGCTCTACCTCGCTGACCACCAGCGTTGCGTCGCTGCGGGCGATGACGTCCAGCTCCAGGGTGCGGGTACGCTCGGCGGCGCGGGTCCGGACCGGGTCGTTGGCCAGCTCGCCGCCGCGGCGCTCGCGCAGGTAGTGCAGGTCGACGGTATCGAACACGAGCCGTGCCTGCGGCGCGTACCTGCGCAGCAATGGCAGCATCTCGCGCATCACGTAGTGGCGGCACACGAGCACGCTGTAAAAGCGCGCGCCGTGCCCGGCCAGCCATTTCGGCAGCCGCGCTGCGAATGGCACGTACCAGACCTCGACCCCCAACTGCTGCAAGGTGCGGGTGTAATCGCCATCGTGGTCGCGATCGGCTGGTATGAACACCACGTGCGCGCCTTCCTCGCGCAACATGCGCATCAGGTTGACCAGCCGCAGCGACCCGGAGTCGCGGTCCGGGCGCGGGGTGAGTGCGTCGATGACCAATACGGTGCGCGAGTACAACCGGTCGGTCAGTCCAGCCACGCTGGCGGTATGGCCAGGGTGGTCAGGCAGCAGTGCGTGCCAGCGCTCCCGGAAATACTGCTGGTTGCGCACCTGGTAGGCCTTGACGCCATGGCGTGTATCGGTGCCCGCGGTTGCGCCCTCGGTGTGTACCACCCTGGACGCCGGCTGGTACAGCACCTGTAGCCCGCGTGCACGCACCTGCATGCCCAGGTCGGTGTCTTCGTAGAATGCCGGCGCGTAACGGGTGTCGAACCCTCCCAGTGATTCCAGCAGCGCCCGCGGCAGGGCGATCGCCGCGCCGGAGCAGTAGTCCACGCGGCGGACGTAGTTGAAGGCGCAGTGGTCGGCGGACTCCAGCCGGCCGAGCTTGTCGGCGGAGCCGTCCTTGCGCACGATTCCGCCCGCCTCCTGCAAGCGACCATCGGGATACAGCAGCTGCGCACCGACCAGTCCGGTACCGGGATGCTGGTCAAAGGTCGCCAACAGCGCGTCCAGCCAGCCCGGTTGCGGAACCGTGTCGTTGTTGAGGAACACCACGAACTCGCCACGCGCCTTCGCCAGGCCGTCGTTGCAGGCGGCGACGAAACCGCCATTGTCGACACGGCGGAAGTAGCGCAGCCCGTCCACCTGCGCCAATGCGGCGGCCGTTTCGTCGGTGCTGCCGTCGTCGATGACGATGATCTCCACCGGCAACCCGGGTGGATGCGCGGCCAGCGCGCGCAGGCACCCCAGGGTGTGCGGGAACTGGTTGTAGACGGGAATCACGATGCTGGCGACGGGCGCTTGGCTGGCAGGCACGGCGAAGCCGGCGAAAGGCGTCGGCGCGGGAAGGTACAGATCGCTGCGCGGCGTTGGCCGGACCCACCGCAACTGTTTGAGCACGCGCTGCCACGAGGCATGAAGGCCACGGGTGCGCAAACTGGTCAGCCCGCGTTGGACCAGGCCGGTGCTGCGATCGAACAGAAACCGCAGATCGGCCCGCGACATCGCCATGCTTTACAACTCCGATAGTAGGGAAAAGCGCGTCGTACGCTATCGCAACGGGCTGAACTGACGCCCAATTCACGCCAGTGCCCACGCTACGGGCGCCGGCTCGGGCTGCGTTAGACTTCAGTCCACGAGGGCACCG
Source organism: Lysobacter sp. A421 (assembly GCF_054052145.1). Classification (NCBI taxonomy): domain Bacteria; kingdom Pseudomonadati; phylum Pseudomonadota; class Gammaproteobacteria; order Lysobacterales; family Lysobacteraceae; genus Lysobacter; species Lysobacter sp. A421. Next base: position 844,016 of record NZ_JBSVRL010000002.1, read on the forward strand.
CCCTGTCATTGTCCCATGCCGTGGCCCGAATCGATTACGACGAAGACGATTTGAATTCCGAGCACTCGAATTCCGACGAACATCGGACACCGCAATGGCGCCGCCGCGTGGTGACCTGGGTGCTGGCGGCGATCGGGTTGGGGCTGGGGTTTCTGATCCCGTATTCGCTGTACCTCAACCACGAGGTCGGGGAGCGCTTCGACCAGCTCCGCTGGCAGTTGCCGACCCGGGTATACGGCCGACCGTTGGCGCTGGTGCCGGGTCTGGCGATGGACGCCGGCACGCTCAAGACCGAGCTGCACGCGGCCGGCTATCACGTCGGCGACGGGCGCAGGGCCGGCAGCTATTCCAACGAAGGCACGCACTGGGTGATCTCCAGCCGCGGCTTCAACGACGTGGATGGGCCGGTTGCTCCCCGCCGGGTCGAGGTGACGGTGTCGGGCGGCAAGGTCACTGGGCTGCGCGCGGCCGGCGCCGATGAGGCGTTGAAGCTGGCCAGGCTGGACCCGGCCCGCATCGCGACCCTGTACGGCCAGCAGCAACAGGAGCGTCGGCTGGTACAACTCGACGAAGTCCCCGAATTGCTGGTGACCGGCCTGCAGGCGGTCGAGGACCGGGATTTCGCCCACCACCACGGCATCGACCTGTCCGGCATGGCGCGGGCCGCCTGGGTCAACCTGCGCTCGGGCGAAGCACGCCAGGGTGCCAGTACGCTGACCCAGCAACTGGCACGTAGTGGTTTGCTCGGGATCGGCCGCGAGCGCACCTACACCCGCAAATTCAACGAGATCATCTACGCGTTGCTGATCGAGGCGCGCTACGACAAGCAGGTGATCCTGGAGGCCTATTTCAACCAGGTTTACCTGGGCCAGCGCGGCGCGCAGGCGATCCACGGCGTGGCGGCGGCCGCGGAGTTCTGGTTTGGGCGCGATCTGGCCGATATCAGCACCGAGCAGATCGCCTTGCTGATCGGGATCGTGCGCGGACCGTCCTACTACGACCCGCGGCGGCATCCGGACCGGGCCACCCAGCGGCGTAATTTCGTGTTGGGCGAGATGCATGAAACCGGGCTGATCGACGACGCCGAGTACCAGCGTGCACGCGCCGCGCCGTTGGGCGTCACCGATCAACCTGGTAGCACCTCGGCCAACCGGTTCCCCGCCTATGTCGACCTGATGCGGCGCCAGCTGGCGCGGGACTATCCGGCTGACGCGCTGGCGGGCGCCGGGCTGAGCGTGATGACCGGAATGGCGCCATCGGCGCAGGCCTATGCGGAAAGCGCGGTTACCCACACCCTGGACGGCCTGGACGGGAAAAACCGGCCGGACCTGCAGGCCGGGCTGGTGCTGACCGACGTCCATGACGGCGAAGTGCTGGCGGTGGTCGGCAGCGCGACCCCGGCGTTGCCCGGCTTCAACCGTGCGGTGGAGGCGCATCGTCCGGTGGGCTCGCTGATCAAACCGTTCGTGTACCTGCTCGCGCTGGCATCACCGGGTCAATGGTCGATGGCCAGTTGGGTCAGCGACGCCCCGGTGACGGTGGCGCTCAGCAACGGAAAACGCTGGGAACCGGGCAATTCCGATGGCCGCAGCCACGGCAGCGTGCACCTGGTCGACGCGCTCGCGAACTCCTACAACCAGGCAACGGTGCGGGTCGGCATGCAGGTCGATCCGCGGCGGATCGCCGATCTGGTACAGACGCTGGCGGGGATCAAGGCCGAACCCAACCCGTCGCTGATCCTCGGTTCGCTCGACCAGAGCCCCTACGCGATGGCCCAGCTGTACCAGTTCCTTGCGTCCGGCGGCGAGATCCAGCCGCTGCACCTGGTGCGTGGCGTGCTGGATACCGACGGTCGCGCGCTCAACCGGTACGACACCGCGCCGGCGCCGGCGCAAGCGGGCGATGCGGTGGCGGCGCGGTTGATCACGATCGCGCTGCAACGCGCGGTTTCCAACGGCACCGGTCGACAACTGGTATCCGACGGGCTCGGCCGACTCAATGCGGCGGGCAAGACCGGCACCAGCAACGACAGCCGCGACAGCTGGTTCGCCGGCTATACCGGTGATCACCTGGCAGTGGTTTGGGTAGGCAACGACGACAACAAGCCGACCGGGCTGTATGGCTCGACCGGCGGCATGCGCGTGTGGTCACGGTTGTTCAAGCACCTGCCCAGTGCGCCGTTGACGGTGGGCGACGAAGGCCTGGACTGGCGCTGGGTGGTCGGGTCGAACACGACCGATGCCGGTTGCCCCGGCGCGCGCCGGTTTGCCTTCGTTGCCGGCTTTGCACCCGCCCACCAGCCTTGCCAGCCACCCGAACCCGAGATCGTGCCGGGGCAGGAACAGGGACAAGGCGGTTGGCGTGAGTGGTTCGGGTTTGGTCGTGACGATGACAAGCCCCAGCCCCAGCCCCAGCCCGAACCCGCCGCCCAGCCGCTACCGCCACAGGAAACACGATGAACCTTCGTTTGCTGATTGCCGCCACGTTCGCACTGGTGCTCAGTGCTTGCTCCGCCGCGCCGGTGGTCGCTCCCGCGCCGTCGTTCGATCCGGTCGCCATGGTGAAAGCGATCCAGGCCGCGGGCGCCTCCGCAACACCCGAGCTGGTCGTCAATCCCCTGGCCGGCACACACGTCACCGACCTGCAGGAGCAAGCCCGCCAACGGCACGCGCAAGGCCACCACGCCGAAGCTGCGGTGATCCTCGACCAGGCCCTGGCCCTTGATCCGGGTGATCCGGAACTGCTGCAACAACGCGCCGAGGCCGCCGTGCTGCTGGGGGATCTGCCACAGGCCGAAGGACTCGCGCGCCAGGCGATCACGATTGGCGCCGAGGTGGGTCCGCAGTGCCGGCGGCACTGGGAAACCGTGGTCCAGGTGCTGGCGGTGGAAGGCGAAGCCGCACAGCTCGCCCAGGCACGCCAGCAACGCGACGCGTGCACCGTCACCGCACCGCCGCGTTATTGACCGATGGACCACGCGACAAGTCGACTTGGCACCGCCAGCCGCGCCGCATTGAGCGAAGGCGGCGAGCTGGCGCGCAATATTGCCGCGTTCACGCCGCGCAGCGCGCAGCAGGATTTTTCCGCCGCGATTGCGAATGCGTTCGAACACCGCGGCGTGCTGTTGGCGGAGGCCGGCACCGGTACCGGCAAGACCTTCGCCTACCTGGTTCCGGCGATCCTGTCCGGTCTGAAGACCATCGTGTCCACCGGCACCCGCGCGCTGCAGGACCAGCTCTACCATCGCGACTTGCCGCGGGTGCGCGACGCACTCGGGGTCGGCCTGAAGACCGCGTTGCTGAAAGGCCGGTCCAACTATATGTGTCATTACCGGCTGCAGCAGGCCAAGGGCGAGCCGCGCTTCCACTCTCTCGCGATGGCCTCGCAGTTCCAGCGCATCGTGGCTTGGTCCAGTCGCACCCGGATGGGTGACATGGCCGAGCTGGAGGACCTGCCGGACGATTCGCCGCTGCTGCCAATGGTGACCTCCACCGCCGATAACTGCCTGGGCAGCGAGTGCCCGTTCTTCTCGGAGTGTTTCGTGGTCCAGGCGCGGCAACGTGCGCAGGCCGCCGACCTGGTGGTGGTCAACCATCACCTGCTGCTGGCCGACCTGGCGCTGAAGCAGGAAGGCTTCGGCGAGATACTGCCCGGTGCCCAAGCGTTCGTGGTCGACGAGGCGCATCAGTTGCCGGAGCTGGCGGCGCAATTTTTCGGTGAAGCGCTAAGTGCCCGGCCATTGGTGGAGTTGGCCCGCGACGCGCTGGCCGAGTGCAAGCAAACTCCGGGGGCATTGGCCGTTTTGCAGGAGCCCACGCGCGCGCTGGAGCAGGCGGTGCGCCAACTGCGCGCGTCAATGGACGAGCTGCCAGTGCGTGGCACCCGTCGCCGCGCCGCTGAGGACGCCAACGCCGAGGCCGGACTGGATGGCCTGCTGCAGGCGTTACGCGACCTGCACGCCGCGTTGTTGCCACTGCGGGAGGCGGCGCCGGGTTTCGACAGTTGCACCGCGCGGGCCAGGGAGTTCGAGAAACGCCTGTTGCGTTGGCGTGATGCCGACGATGCAGGAGCTGTGGAAAACGTGGCGGATGCCGGGGTCGACGGTATCGATCCGTCGCCGTTCGCCCCGCAGCATGTTGATGTCCCGGTCGCCGACCCGGACGATCGCGGTCCGCTGCTGGATGGCAGTGAGCCCAGCGTGTTGTGGTACGAGCTGACGGCGCGTGGTTTTCGCCTGAGCCGCACGCCGCTGGATGTTGCCGGTCCGCTGGCCGAGCACCGCGCACGCTCGCAGGCGGCCTGGGTATTCACCTCGGCCACACTGGCGATCGGCGGCCGCTTCGAGCATTACGCCATCAAGCTGGGCCTGCATGAGCCGACCACGTTACTGGCACCCAGCCCGTTCGATTGGCCGCAGCAAGCGTTGTGTTACCTGCCCCCGGGGCTGCCCGAGCCGTCGGCGCGTCACTACACCGCCGCCATCGTGGAGGCGATCAAGCCGGTTCTGGAGGCGTCCGCAGGCCGTGCGTTCGTGTTGTTTGCTTCGCACCGGGCGCTGCGTGAGGCTGCCGAATTATTGCGCGGCGGCCCGTGGCCGCTGTTCGTGCAGGGCGAGGGTCCGCGCTCGCTGCTGCTGGAGCGCTTCCGTGGGTCGGGTAACGGGGTGTTGCTGGGTGCCGCGAGTTTTCGCGAGGGCGTGGACGTGGCCGGCGATGCGCTCAGTGTGGTGATCATCGACAAACTGCCCTTTGGCGCGCCCGATGATCCGGTGTTCGAAGCCCGGCTGGAAGCGATCCGGCGCGACGGTGGGAACCCGTTCCGCGACGAGCAGCTGCCACAGGCGGTCATTGCGCTCAAGCAGGGCGCCGGGCGCCTGATCCGCAGCGAGACCGACCGCGGTGTATTGGTGCTGTGCGATCCGCGGCTGTCGGCCAAGAGCTACGGGCGGGTGTTCCTGGACTCGTTGCCGCCGTTGCCAAAGACGCGGCGCATCGAGGAGGTGGAGGACTTTTTTGCGTCACAGTCATCACTCCTGGCGGAGACCATCAATGAGTGACCAGGGCCGATGAAATGAAGCTGCTCGCGTTTGAACTGTCTACCGAGGGCTGCTCGGTCGCGTTGTGGATCGATGGCGAGGTGCATGAGCGTTTCGAGGTTGCACCGCGCCGGCACGCCGAGCTTGCGTTGCCGTGGGCGGAAGCCTTGCTTGCGCAGGCGGGCTTGAAGAAGTCGCAGTTGGATGCAATCGCCGTCGGCCGCGGGCCGGGTGCATTTACCGGCGTGCGCCTGGCGATCGCCATTGGACAGGGCATCGCGTTGGCGCTGGACTGCCCGATTGTCCCGGTATCCACGCTCGCCGCGCTCGCGGCTGGCTGTCGTCCGGCCAGTGCCGCCCAGTTGCCCGGGCAAGTCGCGGGCAGGCCCGATGGACGCATTCTTGCTGCAATCGATGCGCGCATGGGCGAGATCTATTCCGGTGCGTTCGAGTGGCGCAATGACGGACTCATCGCCATCAGCGAGGAAGTTGTGGTTGCCCCGGACGCGGCGCAACTGCCCTCCGGACCCGGCGACTGGCACGGGGTTGGCACCGGCTTTGAGGCTTGCGATGGCGCGTTGGGATCACGCCTTGCTGCCAGATTCGCGAGCATCGATGCGACGGCGTTGCCGCATGCGGCTGCGGTCGCCACGATCGCGGCGGCGGCGTTGGCTCGCGGTGAGGGAGTCGCGCCGGAGCGGATCGAACCGGCCTACCTGCGCAATCACGTTGCCCTGACAACGGCAGAACAAAAGGCTTTGCGGGCCTCCAAACCGCCGCGTCCCTAACGGTCTTGCAGCTGGCCGTCCGGCAAGAATGCCCAGGTGCGGGTCACGTGCAGGATGTCGGGATCCTCGTCGGTCGCCGGTAATGGCGCGTAAGGTTCGGCCAGCTTGGCAATACGCAAGGCGGAAGCATCCAACAGCGCGATGCCGCTGGTCAGCACGATCTGCGAGTGCTCCACCGTGCCATCGCGGCGGATCCCGATACTGATGACCACCTGTCCGGCCAGCCGGCGCCGACGGGCCTCGTCGGGATAGTTGAGGTTTCCGACGCGCTCGACCCGGTCGACCCAGCCACGCAGGTAGCTGGCCCAGGCGTATTCGGCGGTGCTGGCGGAGACGAACTTGCGCTTGGGGCGCTTGGCATAACGCTCGGAGCGCAAGTGTATTTCCGCTGCCAGCCGGGCCATCGCGACGTCGCGATCGATCTTTTCCTGGCCGGGAGGCAGTGGACGGTCGCTGGCCTCGGGAGTTTCCAGTGCGGTGGCAACGGCGGCCTCGCTACGCGTGCTGCTGATGACCCGTGCCCGCGATCGTGGTTGCGGGGCGGGCGACTGCGCGCGCAATTGGCGCTGGGCAATGCCATCGGTGGCCTGTGGCAATGGCCCCGATTGGCGCTCGCTCGGGCGCGTGCTCTTGTCGTGTTCGCCGCCGCCCAGATTGTTGGCCTGGGCCAGGAAGTCGGCCTGTTCCGGAGTCAGCGCGCTGCGGGTCTGGGTCAGGATCACGTCAAGAGTCGGGACTACCGGCGCGGCGTTTTCCAGCGCGAAGCCGACGCCGAGCAGCAGCATCCCATGGACCAGCAACGACAGGACCAGTGTCGCGCCCAGACGTTGTTGTTCACCGATCACTGGCGCGGCTGCCACGCTCACGTGTCGGCAGCCGCCCGTGCCTCGATGGCATCGAACAGGCTGGCGGCGATGTTCAAGCCGAACTGTGCGTCCAGCTCGCGGATGCAGGTGGGGCTGGTGACGTTGACCTCGGTCAGGTAGTCGCCGATCACATCCAGACCGACGAACAGCATCCCGTGACGTTTCATCTGCGGCCCGACCTGGGCGGCGATCCAGCGGTCGCGCTCACTCAGCGGGCGGCCTTCGCCACGTCCGCCGGCGGCGAGGTTGCCGCGGAACTCGTCGCCCTGCGGAATGCGCGCCAGGCAGTAGTCGACCGGCACCCCGTCAACCAGCAGGATGCGCTTGTCGCCGGCGCTGATCTCGGGGATATAGCGTTGCGCCATCGCCATGTGGGGCCCATCGCCGAGCAGGGTCTCCAGGATCACGTTGGTGTTCGGATCGCCGTGGCCGACGCGGAAGATCGAGCGTCCTCCCATTCCGTCCAGCGGCTTCAACACAGCTTCGCCCTGTTCGGCGATGAATGCCTTCAGCATTGCCTTGTCGCGGCTGACCACAGTAGGAGGGCAACACTGCGGAAACAGCAATGCAGCCAGTTTTTCGTTGTAGTCGCGCAGGCCTTGCGGGTCGTTGACCACCAGCGCACCGGCGTCCTGGGCGAGACTGAGGACTTGGGTGTCGTAGATGAATTCGTTGTCGACCGGCGGGTCCTTGCGCATCAACAGCACGTGGCCGGCGCCAAGGTCGACCTGGGTCTCCGCTTCCAGCTCGAACCAGTTGGCCGGGTCGTCGCGAACACGCAGCCGGGCAACCTTCGCTACCGCCTTGCCGTCGCGCAGGCCGAGTCCGCCCGGCACCACGTACCACAACCGGTGCGAACGCCGCTGGGCTTCCAGCAGCATGGCGAAGGTGGAGTCCTTGGCAATCTTGATCGACCCGATCGGGTCCATCACGACGACGATGTCGAGGGGCATGGCGACACTGGCTGTAGGGAGTGGCAACGATGGTAGCAGGGGCTCCGGCAGATCGGCGCAGCGGCGCGCATTCATCTTGATCGCGAACGATTCCGTGCTTGACAGCTTGCATCTGGCTTGGAATAAAGGGAGCCTACGCAACGCGCCCGGGGATTTGGCATTGGCGCTTCGCATTGGGATATCGGGGACATTTGAAGATGCACGACGAGGTTCGCAACGGCAGCCTTGATGGTTTGCGGGTCATGGTGATTGATGACTCCAAGACCATCCGCCGTACCGCCGAGACATTGCTCAAGCGTGAGGGCTGCGAGGTGGTGACCGCCACCGATGGTTTCGAGGCGCTGGCAAAGATCGCCGACCAGCAGCCGCAGATCATCTTCGTGGATATCATGATGCCGCGCCTGGATGGCTACCAGACCTGTGCGCTGATCAAGAACAACCAGGTTTTCAAGAGCACGCCGGTGATCATGCTGTCCTCCAAGGACGGCCTGTTCGACAAGGCGCGTGGCCGCATCGTGGGCTCCCAGCAGTACCTGACCAAACCATTTACGCGCGGGGAACTCCTCGACGCCATACGAACGCACGTCAACAACGCCTGACCGGGGGGTAAGGCAACCAATGGCACGTATTCTTCTGATCGAGGATTCGCCGACTGATACGGCGGTCCTGACCCAGTTGCTGGAACGCAACGGACATGAAGTGCTCGCTTCGGGCAACGCCGAGGACGGCATCGATACCTGTCGCCGCGAGCAGCCGGACCTGGTGTTGATGGACGTGATCCTGCCGGGGATGAATGGTTTCCAGGCGACTCGCGCCTTGTCGCGCGATGAGGCCACCAAGGCTATACCGGTATTGATCGTCAGCACCAAGGGCATGGAAACCGACAAGGCCTGGGGCCTGCGGCAGGGCGCCCGGGACTACATCGTCAAGCCGCCACGCGAAGACGAGTTGATCGCGCGCATCAACGAGCTGCTGGGGCCGTGAACCACCCGGCGGCGACGGCGCCGGATCCGTTTGCGATCCTGGTCAATTACGAGCGCCGCAGCCTGGCGCATGTCGCCGGGCTGCCAGAGCAGCTGGAAGCGCCCGGCCTGTGGCGCGGCGTGGGTTATCGCATAGGCAATCGTCGGCTCGCCTCCGGGTTTGACGAGGTGCTGGAGATCCTGCCGCTGCCCCAGGTCACACCGGTGCCGGGCGCGCGCTCATGGCTGCTGGGCCTGGCCAACGTGCGCGGAAACCTGTTGCCGGTAGTGGACCTTCGCCAGTTCATGGAAGGCGAGCGCACCGTGCTGCACGAAGCCCAGCGCATATTGCTGGTGCGCCAGCCGGGCGGCGACGTCGCGGTGTTGGTCGACGAGCTGTTCGGCCAACGAAGCTTCAACGAGTCCCAGCTGGAGCCCGCCGATGGATCAGGCCATGCCGGCTTGATCGAAGGCCGTTATACCCATTTCATCAGCCGGGCTTACCGCCTCGGCGAGCATCCCTGGGGGGTGTTCAGCCTGGACCGGCTGGCCCGAACCCCGGAATTCAGGCAGGCGGCCTTTGAATCGCCGCGCGCCGAACTCCACGGCAATGAAACCCACGCCAGCAACGCACTTGAGGTCGAACATGAGCACTGAAATGAATTCCGTCGCCGGCAAGACCCGCAACATCGGGGTCAATACCTGGTTGATCGTGCTGGGCTTTTCGGTGCTGATTTTCGGCCTGAATACCGGTTATGCAACCTGGAAGGCCGCGCGTCTGGGTGGTGCCAGTACATCGGCCTCGAACCTGCAGGTGCTGTCGCAGCAGCTGGCAGTGCGCGGCCGGGAGGCCGTCGGTGGCGACCAGGCGGCGTTCACCTCGTTCAAGGCAACCAAGGCGGAAGTCGATGCGAACATCGGCGACCTGACCACGAACTTCGGTGACACCCCCGGGGTATCCGGGGCAATCGGTGATGTCAGCCAGACCTGGGCGCCGTTGGACAAAAGTGCACAGCAGGTAATCGCCAGCGAGAAGGCCGTGCTTGGCCTGGCCGGTAGTGCCAACAGCTTCACCAAACAGGTCCCGGACCTGCAGGCGCGGCTGGACGAGCTGGTGCGCGCGATGTCCGCCAGCGGCTCGCCATCGTCACAGGTCTACTACGCGCTGCGCCAGGTCGTGTTGTCGGGGACCATGGCCCGGCGGGTGACCGAGATCCGCGCCGGCGGAAACACTGCCGAAGCCGCGGGCGAAGGCCTGGCTCGCGACGCTGCGGTATTCGGGAACGTGCTGGCCGGCTTGCGCAATGGCGATGAGGGCACCGGCATCACGGCGCTGAGCAACGCCAACGCCTTGAACGCCCTGGGCCAGGCTGAAACGTTGTGGACGGCGATGAAGACCGATCTGGATGCGATCCTGGGAAGTTCACAGAACCTGTTCAGTGCCCAGGCCGCGGCCGACGCGATCACCAATGGCTCGGACAAATTGCTGTCCGAAAGTCGCTCGCTGTTTGATGCCTTCAACGCATTCGGCTCATTGAAGGACACCAGCTTGCTGGGCAACTTGTGGGTATCCATCATCTCCGGTTTGGTCGCGTTGCTGGCGATTGCCGGACTGCTGTTCTCGCTGAACCGCGCCCAGCATGCCCGCTACAGCACCAGCAAGGAGCTCAATGACCGCAACCAGGAGGCGATCATGCGCCTGCTGGACGAAATGGGCTCGCTGGCAGAAGGCGATCTGACCGTCAAGGCGACCGTGACGGAAGACATGACCGGCGCCATTGCAGACTCCATCAACTTCGCCGTCGAGCAGTTGCGTAGCCTGGTACAGACCATTACCGACACCTCGGTCCAGGTCGCCTCCAGCGCGCAGGAGACGCAGGCCACGGCCATGCACCTGGCCGACGCGGCGCAGCATCAGGCGCAGGAGATTACTTCCGCCTCGGGTCGTATCAGCGAAATTGCCGCCAGTATCGACCAGGTCTCGAAGAACTCCGCGGAATCGGCTGACGTGGCACAGCGCTCGGTGCAGATCGCGACGGCCGGTGCCGGCGTGGTGCGCCAGACGATCCAGGGCATGGACAACATCCGTGACCAGATCCAGGAGACCTCCAAGCGCATCAAGCGCCTGGGCGAGTCCTCCCAGGAGATCGGCTCGATCGTTGAGCTGATCAACGACATTTCCGAGCAGACCAACATCCTGGCGCTGAACGCGGCCATCCAGGCGGCTTCGGCCGGTGAGGCCGGCCGCGGGTTTGCGGTGGTGGCCGATGAAGTGCAGCGGCTTGCGGAACGCTCCTCCAATGCGACCAAGCGGATCGAGTCGCTGGTCCAGACCATTCAATCCGATACCAACGAGGCTGTCAGCTCGATGGAGCAGACCACCACCGAGGTGGTGTCAGGTGCGCGCCTGGCGGAGGACGCGGGTACCGCGCTGGGCGAGATCGAGAAGGTCTCCTCGGATCTGTCCGGATTGATCCAGGGGATCTCGACGGCCGCGCAACAGCAGTCTGGCGCGGCGGCCAATATCACCCAGACCATGAACACGATCCAGCAGATCACCTCGCAAACCACCGAGGGCGCCAACCAGACCGCGCAGTCGATTGGAAACCTGGCGCAACTGGCCGCCGACCTGCGGCGTTCGGTTGCCGACTTCAAGCTCCCGGCCTGAGGCGAAAATTGGATCGACGGATGAACAGCCTGACACCCGGTCGCTCGCAACCCCTGCGCCCGCTCGCCAACCAGTGGAGTGCTGCGTGATGACAGTGATGCGCGACGCGATCGACACCACCACGCTGGGTTGGATCAAGCCGGAGCTGGACGAGACCTTGCGCCTGGCGCGCCAGGAGATCGAGGCGTATGCCGAATCGCCTGGCGACGGCAGCGCGATGCGGACCTGCGCCAGCCACCTGCACCAGGTCCACGGGACCTTGCGCATGGTGGAGCTGTACGCGCCGGCAATGGTTGCCGAGGAAATGGAGCGACTGGCCCTGGCCTTGCTACATGGCGAGATCAGCGATCGCGACGACGCCTGCACGATGCTGATGCGCGGGGTGGTGCAGTTGCCCGATTACCTTGAGCGCCTGCAGGGTGGCCACCGGGATATTCCGATCGTATTGCTGCCGCTGCTCAACGAATTGCGCGCCACGCGGGGCGAGGCCGGACTGAACGAAAGTGTCTTGTTCGCGCCGAATATGAACCGACCGTTGCCGGTCGACTTGCCGGCACCCCGGCAGAGCGCGGACACGATTCGCACCGGCCGACAGCCGGCCAGTGAGAACCTCGTGGCACTGGGTCGGGAGCTGGCGCAATGGCCCGAGAACGGCGCGCCGGCGGATGCCGCGCGGCTGGCCCAGTTGGTCGATGGCCTGCTTTCGGAAGTCTCGATCGAGCCATTGCGACGCATGCTGTGGGTCGCATCATCGGTTGCCGGTGCGCTGCGTGACGGCGCACTGCCTCCGACGCGCACCTTGCGCCTCGCCTTTGGCGGCGTGGAACGTGAGGCGCGGCAGCTGCTGGGCGAAACCGGCTACCGTGCACCGGGCGGCGAGCCCAATGCCGAGCCAACCCGACAACTGCTGTACCACGTTGCCCATAGTGACGACGGCCATCCGGCACTGGACAGTCTGCGCAAGACCTTCGAGCTGGATGTGGCACCACCCACCGTATCGGAGCTCGAGCACGCTCGAGGCAGCCTGAGTGGCCGCAATCGCGCGTTGCTGGATACCGTATCCAGCGCGCTCAAGGAAGACCTGTTGCGAGTGAAGGACGCACTCGATCTGCATCTGCGCACGGGTCAGACCGGGGTGGAGGACCTGCGCCCGCAAGTGGAGACGCTTGGCCGGGTCAGCGACACCCTCGGCATGCTCGGGCTTGGAATCGCTCGCGGCGTGGTGGTGCAGCAACGCGATGCGATGCAGGAGATCGTCTCCGGCCAGCGTGCGGCAGAAGAATCGGTCTTGCTGGATGTCGCCGGCGCGCTTTTGTATGTGGACGCCTCGCTCGACGAGCAAGTCGCCCGGTTGGGATTGTCCGACGATCACGCCGACGAGGATCTGCTGGCGAGCGAGTCGCGCAAGATCCTTGAGGTCGTGGTGCGCGAGGCGATTGCGAACTTCGGTGACGCCCGCCAGTCGTTCGTCGCGTTCGTGGAGACCAACTGGGACCACGCCGAGCTGGTCGAGGTTCCGCGCCTGCTCGGGGAGGTCAGCGGTGCATTGCGCATCCTGGATTTCAACCTGCCGGCGGATTACCTGTTTGGGATACAACGTTATGTCGAGGTCGAGCTGATCGACCGCAAACGTGTCCCCAACGGGAAGCAGCTGGACACCATGGCCGACGCCCTGGCCAGTGTCGAGTACTACCTGGAAGCGCTGCGCGAGCAGCGGCCCAGCCGCGACCGCATTCTGGAGATCGCCCGTCATAGCCTGGCGACACTGGGTTACTGGCCAGTGCCGGCACCACTCGACGCCGACCAGGTCGTGACGCCATCACCCCTGTCGTCGCGGGATGAGGACGAGGCTGCCGCCGCGATCGACCGGTTGTCGGTCGATGCCCCAATCCTGCACGAGACCGCGGAGCCGGAGCCAGACGCGCCAGCAGTCAAGACCGGAGTCGAAGCGCATAGCTCCGGGCCGGTCGTCCTGGTGGGCCGCGGTGTCGATGGTTTTGGAAGCAACGACGACATCGACGACGAGATCCGCGAAGTCTTCCTGGAGGAGCTGGAGGAGGAGATCGGTAATCTGGGGACACAGCTGTCCGTCTGGCGCCAGGCGCCTGAAAACATGGAGCAGCTGCGCTCGTTGCGTCGCGTCTTCCATACCCTCAAGGGCAGCGGCCGCCTGGTCGGGGCCAGCACCCTGGGTGAATTCAGCTGGAAGATCGAGAATGTCCTCAACCGCGTACTGGAAGGCACGCGCCTGGCCAGCCCCGCAGTCGTGGCGATCGTCGAGCATGCGCACATCGCGCTGCCCCAGTTGCACGCGGCGCTGCAAGGTGTCGGGGAGATCACCGCTGATCTGGAGGGCCTGCAGTCTGTTGCCGACCGGATCGCCGAGGGCGAGGAAGCGTTCCATACCCCGACCATCGCGACGGCCGTGGAGGTGGAAAGCCCGGTTGATATCGGCGCTGCTGGCGAGCCCGAACCCGAACCCGACGTGGCTGACCGGGCACCGGAGCCAGAAGGATTCGAGACGCCAGTGCTGGCCGAGGAACCGTCCGGAATTCCCGCGTCGGTCGACCCGGTATTGCTGGAGATCCTCGGTACCGAAGTCACCGGGCACCTGGGCACGATCCAGGACTGGCTGAGCACTTGTCAGGATCAGCCGCAGCCGGCCGATGACCAGTTGCAGCGTGCGATCCACACCCTCAATGGCGCGTTCGCGATGACGGAAGTGCCCGTCATTACCGAGATCACCACGCCGGCAGAGGCCTATGTCCGGCGACTGTTGGCCACCGGATTGCCGGCCACCGCCGAGGGTGTCTTGGCGATTGCCGGGGTTGCGACCGCCGTCGCCAGCACGCTTGCCGCACTGCAATCGGAGCGGCCGCGGGTGCCGGAGTTCGCCGGTGTGGCCGAGCGGATGCGAGCATTGCGCGACAGCCTGCCCGATGCGCGGGCATCGGGGCCACTGGTCGACATCGACGTCCCACTGCCGGCAGTTGCCACCAGCGGGATATCGATGGTTGATCTGACCCCCTATGCGGGTGACGACGATGCCGGGGTGGCTGACGAGGCCACGCTGACTGATACCGAAAGCGCCGAGCTGGAGCGGGCCGAAGCCGAGCGGATCGAAGCCGAGCGGATCGAAGCCGAGCGGATCGAAGCCGAGCGGATCGAAGCCGAGCGGATCGAAGCCGAGCGGATCGAAGCCGAGCGGATCGAAGGCGAGCGGATCGAAGGCGAGCGGGTCGAAGCCGAGCGGACCGAAGCCGAGCGGACCGAAGCCGAGCGGACCGAAGCCGAGCGGATCGAAGCCGAGCGGATCGAAGCCGAGCGGATCGAAGTCAAGCGGATCGAAGTCGAGCGGATCGAAGCCGAACGGATCGAAGCCGAGCGGATCGAAGCTGAGCGGATCGAAGCCGAGCGGATCGAAGCCGAGCGGATCGAAGCCGAGCGGATCGAAGCCGAACGGACCGAAGCCGAACGGACCGAAGCCGAACGGACCGAAGCCGAACGGATCGAGGCCGAGCGGATCGAAGCTGAGCGGATCGAAGCTGAGCGGATCGAAGCTGAGCGGATCGAAGCTGAGCGGATCGAAGCTGAGCGGATCGAAGCTGAGCGGATCGAAGCTGAGCGGATCGAAGCTGA
>NZ_JBSVRL010000002.1:859021-923140 GCF_054052145.1 Lysobacter sp. A421
ACGAGCGGATCGAAGCTGAGCGGATCGAAGCTGAGCGGATCGAAGCTGAGCGGATCGAAGCTGAGCGGATCGAAGCTGAGCGGATCGAAGCTGAGCGGATCGAAGCTGAGCGGATCGAAGCCGAACGGATCGAAGGGGAGGAAGCGGCAGAGTACGCCGCCCTCGAAATCGAATACGCACAGCAAGCCACCGAGGCGGCTGGTGGAAGCGCGGCCCCCGCAACAGCGGTCGAGATCATCAACCCAGAGGTCGAGTCGTCTCATTCCGCCGTGGCGGCGTCGGGTCAGGAAGCGCTGCCAAACGACGAGCTGGCAGAGCAGGCGGTTGATGGTTTGCGGGTGGTGAAGCCCGATGAAACCGCGGCATTGCTTGATGCCATCACCCGGATCGAGGATCCCGACCAGGATCTGGACCTGACCGATCTTGATCCCGAACTGGTCGATATCTTCGTCGAAGAAGGCATTGACCTGCTCGACCATGCCGACTCCTTGTTGGCGACATTGCGTGACCGCCCCGAGGAACGCGAGCCGCTGGTCGGCTTGCAACGCGACCTGCATACGCTCAAGGGCGGTGCACGAATGGCCGGGATCATGGCCGTTGGCGAACTTGGCCATGTCATGGAATCGCTGCTGGAAGCGGTGGTCGAACAGCGCCGTGAACTCGGCAGCGATGGCGTGCCGTTGCTGGAGCGCGGGTTCGACCGCCTGCACGCGATGGTCACCCGGGTCGGCGGAGGTCGCGCCATCGCGATGCCGGACCTGTTGATCGCCGAATTTGAAGCGCGTTCACGCGGCGAAAGCACGGATGCGGCAGTCGTCGTTGTGGAGCGGGGTAGCGACACGGCGGCGACGGCGCCCCAGGCAGAAGCGCCCGCCAGCACCACCAGTGCGACGCTTGCGCCGTTGTCGGCGCCCATTGATGACCAGCAGCAAGACGACGATGACGATATCGTCGTGCGCGCGCCGCAGGAGCAGGTGCGTATTCGCGCCGACCTGCTTGACCGCCTGGTCAACTACGCCGGTGAAGTGGCGATCTACCGGGCTCGGTTGGAACAGCAACTGGGCGCGTTCCGCGGTGCCATCTCGGAAATGGCGGCAACCAATACCCGTATGCGTGACCAGCTGCGCCGGCTGGAGATGGAGACCGAGGCGCAGATCGTTGCCCGCTATCAACGTGAGGCCGAAGAGGGTGACTCGGTTTTCGATCCACTCGAACTGGATCGTTTCTCCACCTTGCAGCAGCTCTCACGGGCGCTGTCGGAATCGGCCGCCGATCAGGGCAGCCTGCAGCTCACCCTGGACGACCTGACGCGTCAATACGAAACCTTGTTGCTGCAGCAGTCGCGGGTCAGTTCAGACCTTCAGGAAGGCCTCATGCGCACCCGCATGGTGCCCTTCGATGGCCTGCTGCCACGCCTGCGGCGCGTGATCCGCCAGGCCTCCGGTGAGCTCGGCAAGCAGGTGTTGCTGAAGCTGGACGGCTCCAGCGGCGAGCTGGATCGCAACGTGCTGGAACGCATGACCGCGCCACTGGAGCACATGCTGCGCAATGCCATCGCGCACGGGCTGGAAACGCCGGCGGAGCGCAAGCAAGCCGGCAAGCCTGAAGAAGGCACCGTCCATATCCTGATCCGCCGCGAAGGATCGGAAGTGGTGCTGGAGATCGCCGACGACGGTCGTGGGCTGGATCGGGCGAGCATCCGTCGCCGCGGCGAGGAACGCGGGCTGGTCCGCAGCGATGCGGTGCTGAGCAATTTCGACCTTGATGCGCTGATTCTTGAACCGGGCTTCTCGACTGCGGATTCCGTCAGCCGCCTGTCCGGACGCGGTGTTGGCATGGACGTGGTCGCCAACGAGGTCCGGCAGCTGGGCGGGACCCTTGACATCCAGTCGGAGTCCGGCAAGGGCACCACCTTCGTCCTGCGCCTGCCGCAGACGCTGGCGGTCACCCAGGCGGTGTTCGTCAAGATTGGCGAGGTCAACTTCGCGGTGCCGATCGCATCGATCCGCGGTGTATCCCGCATCGCGCGCGAGGAACTGGTCGACGCCGCTGGCCAGCCACGCGATACCACCTACCGTTACGGTGGCGAGGACTACGTCGTCCACGACCTCGGTCAGCTGTCGGGCCACGGCCCGGCGAAGGCGGAAGGCCAGTTGCAGATGCCGCTGTTGCTGGTTCGCTCCGGCGACCTGCGGGTTGCGGTGCTGGTCGACCAGGTCATCGGCAACCGGGAAATCGTGGTCAAGCCCGTTGGGCCGCAGGTGGCTTCGCTGCCTGGCATCTTCGGCGCGACCATCATGGGCGACGGCAGCGTCGTGGTAATCCTCGATATCGCTCCGTTGGTGCGCCGTCAGGCGGCGTTGCCTGCCGACTACTCCGACTACTCCGGCAACGTGACGGAAGTAGTGGAAGCGCGCTCGGTGCCGCTGGTGATGGTGGTGGATGACTCGGTGACCATGCGCAAGGTCAGTGGCCGTGTCCTGGAACGGCACAACTTCGAGGTGGCCACGGCAAAAGACGGCGTCGACGCGCTGGAGCGGATGGCCGATGTCGTGCCGGACCTGATGTTGCTGGACATCGAGATGCCACGCATGGACGGTTATGAGCTGGCGACCCACATGAAGGCCGATCCACGGTTGAAAGACATCCCGATCGTGATGATCACCTCGCGCACCGGGGACAAGCATCGCCAGCGCGCGATGGATATCGGGGTCGATCGCTACCTCGGCAAGCCTTACCAGGAACCCGAACTGATGCGCAATGTCTATGAGCTGCTCGGGATCGAAGTGCGCCATGACGGGTGAATCGCTGCGGGCGGCACTGTTGGCCAGTCCCGGGTTGGCGTGTGATCGCCTGCGTGAAGTACTGGGCCTGGCCGGCCTGGAATGCGTGTTGGAAGGCGATCCGGTGGATCTTGACCCGGCAACTTTGAACGATGCTGCGCCGAAGGTGGTGCTGGTGGCGTTGGACCCGTCGACAGAGGATGCGCTGGACCGGTTCGATGCGGTGCTGTTTGATTCCGATGTCGAGGTGATCTACGAGGAAGCCGAGTTGGCTGGCAACCGCGATGGCTGGGAGGTCGCGCGTTGGCAACGCCACCTGATCGCCAAGCTGCAACGGCACGGTGACGTGTTGCCGGCGGGTACCGAGCCCGGCGAGATGGAAGTGCCCGCATCCGTCGACGTGGCGGTCGCGGCCGATGTCGCGTCGACAGTTCTCACGCAACAGCCGGCACTGCCGACACAGCCGGCACAGCCGGCACAGCCGGCACAGCCGGCACAGCCGGCACAGCCGGCACAGCCGGAAGGGCTGAATCTGTCAGACCAGTTCGATCCGGTGCTTGCGGAAATTGCAGATATCCCGGTGGCGGTGCCTGCACTGGACCGGGCCGGCGTGAACGAGCGTCCGGCAGAGCTGAGTCTCGACGACGGATCCGTGGCACTTGAAGTGGCCAATGAGTCGACCATCAAAGACCGGTTCCAGCGTGACCTGGGTGACCTGGAACGGCGGATCTCCGGCCTTGAGCTGGTCGATGACACGCCCGTCACCGGGGCCGAGCAGGCACGTGGCGCGGTGCTGGTGCTTGCGGGACTGGGAGGCCCCGATGCGGTCCGGCAGTTATTGGGTGGGATAGCGGAAGGCTTCCCGCGGCCGATACTGGTCCAGCAGCATCTGGCCGGTTCGCGTTACGACAAGCTGGTCGCGCAGATGCAGCGTGCGACCGCGTTGCCGGTGCGGCTTGCCGAACCCGGTCAGTTTGCCCATGCCGGGATCGTCTACATCCTGCCCGACTTGATCGGCGTGGATGTCAGCGATAGCGGGATCCGCTTCAACCAGGAAGGGGACCTGATCGCGTCCATGCCATCGTCGGACAGCGCCATATTGTTGTTGAGCGGCAGTGATGCCTCCCAGGTCGATGCGGTCTTGAACCACGGCTGGGCCGGCGCCCTGGTGGCGGGACAGGCCGCGGATGGGTGTTATGACGCGAACGCATCCAATGCGCTGGTCGCGCGTGGTGGTGACGTTGCGCCGCCGGCGGAACTTGCCGTGAGGCTGTCGCGGCGCTGGCCGTCCTGAGGAATCCGATATGTCGAAACACTCTCGCGTAAAAGCTACCCTCGCCATTGACCCGTCCCGGGATGAGGACATCGATCAGGACGTTCGTGGGGTGTTGATCCAGATCGCTGGTGCGCGCCTGCTGCTGCCCAACGCCACCATCGCCGAGGTGATGTCTTTTGCTCCACCCGAGCCGCTGGAAGATGCGCCGGACTGGTTGATCGGCCTGACCCGCTGGCGTGGCTGGCAGGTGCCCCTGATTGGTTTCTCGACGCTTGCCGGTGTGGCGCACGAGCAAGGCGGGCTCAGCAGCAAAGTGCTGGTCCTGAAAGCGCTGGCCGGGGTCACGAAAACGCCCTATTTCGCGATCCTCAGCCAGGGGTTTCCCCGTTTGGTGACGGTGTCGCGAACCAATCTGGAAGTTGCTGCCGACGATGCGCTGCCGGCAATGGTGCAGGCGCGGGTAAAGCTCAACGAAGATGAAGCCTACGTGCCGGATCTGGCAGCGGTCGAATCGCTGATCGCCGAGACGCTGGCGCGCAACCAGGCCGCATGAGCTGGCGCACCGTCACTGTTTCGGTGATCCCTTCAGGTGCCGGACAGATCGCCGAAGCGGGCCTGGAGTGCGGCGATCGTAGCCAGACCGGCAGTTTCAGTACGCAGGATTCGCGGCCCCAGGCGTAGGCCCTGGAAGCCCGCCTGAGCGAACTGCTGCTGGTCATTGTCTGACCACCCGCCTTCCGGCCCGATCGCAAGTACCAGGGTCTGGTCGCTGTCGAGTTCAATCCTGGAAAAAGCAAGCGGACCGTCAGGATCAAGGACCAGCCTGCGCCGGTCATCGGCGCACAGTGCGCCCAAGGCATCGGCCAGCGCTACGGGTGGGGCCACCACCGGCACCACCGCGCGGCCGCTCTGCTCGCAGGCGGCGATGACTACCGCGGACCAATGCGCCAAGCGTTTTTCCGCACGTGCCTGATCGAGCTTGACCTCGCTGCGCTGGGAGATGATCGGGTGGATCCCTGCCACGCCAAGCTCGGTCGCTTTCTGCATGATCAGGTCCATCTTTTCGCCGCGCGCGATGCCTTGCAGCAGGATGATCCGCAGCGGTGACTCGCACGTCACCGTTCGGGCCTCGCCAATCAATACCCGCAACTGGCGCTTGCCCACTGCGACGACGCGTGCCGGGTAGTCGTGTCCGTCTCCGTTGAACAACGTGCACGCATCACCGACGCCAAGGCGCAACACCCGCGCCAGATGCACGGCGGGGCCTTCCGGCAGCGCCAGGTCGGTCCCCGGCAACAGGGGCTGGTCGACATATACGCGGGTCAGGCGCATCCGGCCTCCGCTATGGCCTGATCAATGACCTCACGGGTGGTGTTGGCCAGCAGTTGCAAAGCTTCCTCGGCCACGGTGTATGGCGGCATCCAATAGAGGATGTCGCCCAGCGGGCGCAGCAATACCCCGCGGTCGAGTGCGGCGCGGTAAGTGCGTAAGCCGATGCGTGCCGCGGGATCGAACGGGGTGGCCTTGTTGCCGTTCCTGGTCAATTCGAAAGCAACGATCATCCCGGCCTGGCGCAGGTCGGCGACGTGAGGGTGCTCGCCCAGTGGGGCCGCAAGCTCCGCCATGCGCGCAGCCGTGACCTGGTTGCGTGCGATCACGTCATCGGACGCGAAGATGTCCAGCGTGGCCAGCGCCGCGGCGCAGCCAAGTGGATTGCCGGTATAGCTGTGCGAATGCAGGAATGCGCGCTCACGCGAGTCATCCAGGAAGCCGTCGTACAACTCCTGGGTCGCCAGCACGGCCGCCAATGGCATGGTGCCACCGGTCAGGCCTTTCGACAGGCACATCAGGTCCGGTGCAATGCCGGCCTGCTCGCAGGCAAACATGGTTCCGGTACGGCCAAAGCCGACCGCGACTTCATCGGCAATCAGGAATATCCCGTGCACGTCGCACAGCTCGCGTGCTCGCGCCAGGTAGATCGGGTCGTGCATGCGCATGCCACCGGCGCATTGCACCCGTGGCTCCAGGATCAATGCACAGATCTCGCCGGCGTGGTGATCGAGCAGCCGGGCGAGCGCGTCGGCGGCATCTTCAGCGTGGCTGGCCGCGCTTTGCCCGGGTCGTGCCAGGTAGGCATCGGGTGAGGGCGCGAACACCGCCTCGGTCAACAACGGCGCATAGACGCGCCGATACAGCGGCACGTCGCCGACGGCGAGGGCGCCAAGGGTCTCGCCGTGGTAACCGCCTTCCAGTGCGGCGAACTTGGTCCGCCGCAGTTCGCCGCGGTTGCGGAACCAGTGGAATGCCATTTTCAGCGCGACCTCGACGCCGGACGAGCCGTTGTCGGCATAGAACACCTTGGTCATCGGGGGCCGGCCGGGCTCGCGTGGCGCCAGGGCAAGCAGCCGTTCGGCCAGCTCCACTGCGGGGGCATGGGAGCAACCGGCCAGGATCACATGCGCCAGGGTGCTGGCCTGCGTGGCGATGGCGGCCGCCAGGCGTGGCTCGGCATGGCCGAACAGATTGGTCCACCAACTGCTACCGGCGTCCAGGTAACGACGGCCGTCGCGACCGATCAGCCACGGTCCCTCGCCGCGCTCTATGGCGAGTAAGGGCAGGGTGTCGGGGTGCTCGCGCATCTGCGTGCACGGGTGCCACAAGACCGCCAGATCGCGAGCGCGCCAAGTCCCGGCATCGTCTGCGGAGTTGCCCTTGCCGACTTCGCGCTCTGCTAGCATCGTTGTATCGTGAGTCTTTCCCTTCATTCATCCATTATCGCGCTTCCGGCGAGTCCGGTTTCTGTCACGGGCGTCACGCCATGACCAGAAAGCTGCCGGTCATCCATGGCATCGAGGAAGACGACAGCGGGCCGTACCGGCTTGAACACCTCGACCTGGAATTCAGCAACGGAGAGCGGCGACGCTTCCAGCGCCTGCACGGTCGCGGCCACGGCGCGGTCGTGGTGGTGCCGATGCTCGATGCGGACACCGTATTGCTGGTGCGCGAGTACGCCGCCGGTGTGCATCGCTACGAGCTGGGTCTGGTCAAGGGGCGGATCGACGCAGGCGAGGTGCCGGTGCAGGCGGCCGACCGCGAGTTGAAGGAGGAGGCCGGGTACGGCGCGCGGTCGTTGACCGTGCTGCGCCAGTTGACCCTGGCTCCGACCTACATGAGCCATGCGACCCATCTGGTGCTCGCGCGCGACCTGTATCCCGAGCGCCTGGCAGGCGATGAGCCGGAACCGTTGGAACTGGTGCCGTGGAAGATCGACTCGTTGCACGAGCTGATCCTTCGCGACGATTTTTCCGAAGGCCGCAGCATCGCCGCATTGTTCATCGCCCGGGAATGGCTGAGGATGCACGGATGAGCATTGATCAGGATCTGCGCGAAGCAGTGATTGCCGTTGCGCAGGCCGCCGCGACCCGCATCCTGGACGTTTACCGGAGCCCGTTCGTGGTCGATCACAAAGCGGACCAATCGCCATTGACCGCCGCCGACCTTGCCGCCCATCACTGCATCGTGGCCGGGTTGACCCGATTGACCCCGGACATACCGGTGCTGTCGGAAGAATCAAAGCAGCTCCCGGCGACCGAGCGTCTGCGCTGGTCGCGCCTGTGGCTGGTGGACCCGTTGGATGGCACCCGCGAGTTCGTCAAGCGCAATGGTGAGTTCAGTGTGAACATCGCGCTGATCGAACATGGGGTGGCGACCTGGGGCGTGGTCCAGGCACCCACCACCGGTGCGGTGTGGCATGGCGGCGGCGGGTTGGGCGCGTTCAAGCGCGGCGACGATGGCATCGACCAGCCGCTGCATGTACGCCGCCCCGCGACGGCACCACTGCGGGTTGCCGCCAGCCGGTCCCATCGCGACCAACGTACCGCGACGTTCATCGAACGCATGGGGCCGGTGGAGCCGGTTGGCCTGGGATCGTCACTGAAATTCTGCCGTTTGGCTGAGGGTGCGATCGACGTCTATCCGCGTTTTGGCCCCACGTGCGAATGGGACACTGCCGCCGGGCAGACGGTGTTGGAAGGCGCGGGTGGTGGCGTGGTCGACCTGAAGGGCCGGCCGTTTCGCTATAACCAACGCGATACGTTGCTCAACGGGGCGTTCATCGCACTTGGCGATACCGCGTTGCCATGGCGCCAGTGGGCCGGCAGCGACGGTTGAGCTTCGGTGGGTGATCTTCACGAAACGTCTACGCGCCGGTCGGCAGTCTTCACAAAACTGAAGACAGGAGCGACTCATGCAGGGTACGCAGGATGGAGGGTTGGTCCTCATCGTGGAGGACAACCGCAATATTTCCGAGATGGTGGGCGAATACCTGGAAGGTCGCGGCTTCGAGGTGGATTTTGCCGCCGACGGGCTGGACGGCTACCGGCTTGCGGCTGAGAACAGCTACGACGTGATCGTGCTCGACCTGATGTTGCCGCGCCTGGACGGGATCGAGGTCTGCAAGCGCTTGCGCGAAGAAGCGCGCAAGTCGACGCCGGTCTTGATGTTGACCGCACGCGACACCCTGGACGAGAAACTCAAGGGGTTGTCCTCCGGCGCCGATGACTACCTGACCAAACCGTTCGCGATCCAGGAGCTGGAGGCGCGTTTGCGCGCGTTGATCCGCCGTGATCGTCGCCAGGTGGGCGGCGAGGTGTTGAAGGTGGCCGATCTGGTGCTGGATCCGGCCAGCTTGAGAGTGACCCGCGGTGGCAGCGAGCTGCAGTTATCGCCCATCGGGCTGCGCCTGCTGACGATCCTGATGCGTGAATCGCCCCGCGTGGTAAGCCGCCAGGAGATCGAGCGCGAGATATGGGGCAACGGGCTGCCTGACTCCGATACCTTAAGGAGCCACCTGTACAACCTGCGCAAGACAATCGACAAGCCGTTCGACAAGCAATTGCTGCATACGGTGCAATCGGCAGGTTATCGGGTGGCGGATATCTCGCAACAGCCGGAATGACATGGCAAAAGTTGCCGTGACCGAAGGCCTGCCACGCCGAATCAAGCTGGCCTTCATCCTGCAGGCCGTCGTGGCCAGCATCGTCATCACCGCAGGCGTGGTGCTGACCGGTATTGCCGTGCGCGACACCATCCTGGATAAGCGGATGCAGCACGAGGCCGACATGTTCTGGGTAGGCCGGGCGGCGAGCCCGGCATTTCCATTACCGCGGACCTCCACCATGGCGGGGTATGTCGATCCGGCCGCTCCGGGCGACCGCACCGCGCCCCGGTATCTGCGCGAGTTGGCGCCGGGTCGGTACCGGATCGCGGTGCCCGGCGCTCCGGAGCAGTTCGAAGAGGTGCTGGTCGATCGCCGCCCGCAAGGCAGCTTCTACCTGGTATTCCAGACGGACCACATTGATCGCGCCATCGGCCTTACCGGGCTGGTGTCGTTGATCCTGTCGTTGCTGGTGACCTACCTGGTGTCGTGGCTGACCTACCGCACGTCCAAGCGACTGGTGGCTCCGGTCGGTTGGCTGGCCAACGTGGTAACGCGCTGGGACCCGCGCGACCCCGACGCCAGCCTGATCAAGCCCCACAACCTGCCGGTCGAAGCGGGCAGCGAAGTACGCGAACTGTCACGCGCGCTGGTCGGTTTGGCCGACCGGGTAGCGGATTTCGTCGAGCGCGAGCGTGACTTTACCCGCGACGCCAGCCACGAGCTGCGCACACCGTTGACGGTGATCCGGGTGGCGACCGACATGATGCTCGGTGATCCGGATACCCACCCCACGACATTGCGTTCGCTCGCCCGCGTGCAGAGGGCCGGACGTGACATGGAGGCCGTGATCGACGCATTCCTGATCCTGGCGCGCGAAGCCGACGTGGCGCCACAAAGCATCCAGTTCGATGTGCGCGACATCGTCCAGGAACAAGTGGAGCGCATCCGTCCCATGCTTCGCGACAAGCCGGTCGCGATCGAGCTGGTCGACAACGGCGGGCCGCAATTATTCGGTCCGCCGCACGTGTTGGCGGTGATGGTGGGCAACCTGCTCAGCAACGCAGTCCAGTTCACCGATCACGGCAACATCGAGGTGCGGCTGGAGGCGGCCAGCGTGGAGGTGCGCGATAGCGGCATCGGCATGGACGCGCAAACCATGGCCAAAGCGTTCGAGCCGTTCTATCGGCACGATGCTTCGGGCGATGGCGGGCGAGGCATGGGGCTGTCGATCGCGCGCCGGCTCGGCGAACGCATGGGTTGGCCGGTGAGCCTGGGCAGCCTGCCGGGACAGGGCACTACTGCGACCATCCGGTTTCTCGGCTAGCCCGGTGGGACAGGCGGTCGGGTCGCGCTATCCTCGGCGCCTGATACCACGGAGCCGACCATGCGCCCACTTTTCTTCGCACCCGTCCTGCTGCTCGCGTTGACCGCCATGAACGTCCACGCACAACAGCCCGCGGCGGAGACCGGGATCACATCCAGGACCGCGCTGGTGATCCACGGCGGCGCCGGTTACGTGCCACGGCAGTCACTCAGCGCTGATGACGAGAAGGCGGCGCGGGCCGACCTTGGCCGGGCGCTGGACGCGGGTCACGGGGTTCTCGCGGCCGGGGGCACCGCGCTGGATGCGGTCCAAACGGCGATCCAGGTGCTGGAAGACTCCCCACGCTTCAACGCCGGTAAGGGCGCGGTATTCAACGCGCAAGGTGGCCATGAGCTGGATGCGTCGATCATGGAGGGCCACACCCGACGCGCCGGGGCGGTTGCCGGCGTGACCACCGTGCGCCATCCGATCAACCTGGCGCGAGCGGTGATGGAGCACAGCAAGCACGTGATGCTGGCCGGTGAGGGCGCCGAAGCTTTTGCTGACACGCAGCCCGGGATCGAGCGGGTGTCCAATGACTGGTTCGACACCGAACACCGTCGACGCGCACTTGAAAAGGCGCAGGCTGCGGTCGGCGACGACACGCCGGGGCAGTACTTCGGCACGGTCGGTGCGGTCGCTCTGGATCAGCACGGCCACATCGCCGCGGCGACCAGTACCGGTGGCATGACCAACAAGAAGTGGGGGCGGATCGGTGACGCCCCGATCATTGGTGCCGGCACCTGGGCCGACGACAATTGCGGCGTGTCCGGTACCGGTTGGGGTGAGTTCTATATCCGCAATGCGGTCGCCCACGATATCTGCGCGCGCGTTGCCTACCGCGGCGACTCGCTGGCCGAAGCGTCTGAAGAGGTCGTCAACCGGATCGTCCCCGCCGCTGGCGGTGACGGCGGCGCGATCGCACTTGATAGCGAAGGCAATATTGCGATGCCGTTCAACACCGGGACCATGTACCGCGCCTGGATCAAGCCTGACGGAAGTCGTGGCATTGCGATTTTCGAGGACTAGGGCCTGGTGACCGCCACTACCGCACGTCGGGAGCCGTGTGTCGGCAGGTCGTGTACGGGGGGGCGGCGGGTTCCAGGCCGGCGTTACCGCGATTGTTGTGGCAAAATTGGCGGTCTGGCGTGGCCTTGGTTGCGTCTACCCGGAAATTTTCGGGTGAACTTCCGCGAATGGCTCCCTGGATGACCAAGCCCCTACTGATGCCGACCCCATGCTGATCCGCGAGACCTCGATTCACGGGCAACGTCACTGAGATGGCTGATCAGATCGGCCATCTGCCACGCGGTCCCGGCCGCGTGCTGAAAGCAGCCAGGTGGTCGTTGCAGGGGATTGCTGCGGCGTGGCTGCATGAGTCCTCGTTCCGTCTGGAAGTCTGTCTGTTCGTGGTGCTCGCTCCGCTGGGCTGGTGGCTGGGCCAGACGCCCGTCGAGCAGGTGTTGCTGATCGGGTCAATGCTGCTGGTGTTGAGTGTCGAACTGCTCAATTCGGCGATCGAGGCAGTGATCGAACGCTATGGAGCGCAATTCCACGAGCTGTCGGGTCGGGCCAAGGACATGGGTTCGGCTGCGGTATTCGTGCTGATGCTGAACGTGGCACTGACCTGGGCGCTGATCGTCGGGCCGAGATGGTTCTGATTCTTTATTCAACTGACATGGGACACACGCGTGCCTGAGATGCTGATGGATCCTGAAGTCTGGATCACCCTGATTACGCTGAGCTCGATCGAGATCGTGCTGGGCATCGATAACCTGGTGTTTATTTCGATCGCGGTCAGCCGGTTGCCGGTGGAAACCCGAGAGCGAGCGCGCAAGATCGGCATCGCGGTCGCCTGTCTCAGTCGTATCTGCCTGTTGCTGGTCCTGGCATGGTTGGCCGGACTGACCAGCGATCTGTTTGAGCTGTTTGGCCGGGGTATTTCAGTACGCGACCTGGTGTTGATCCTGGGCGGCGTGTTCTTGTTGATCAAGGGCATCATGGAGATCCGTGAGTCGATCCGTGGCGAGCCCGAGTCGGAGGACGTCCACACCAAGCCGGCGGTCTCGTTCGGGATGGTGCTGGCGCAGATTGCCGTGATCGATATCGTGTTTTCGCTGGACTCGGTGATTGCGGCGGTCGGCATGGCCAACCAGACCTGGATCATGGTCTGCGCGATCCTGTTGGCCGTGGTGGTGATGTTGGCGGCCGCCACGCCGCTGGGACGCTTCATCGATCGCAACCCTACCGTCAAGATGCTGGCATTGGCGTTCATCGTGCTGATCGGCGTCTACCTGATCCTGGAAGGCTTCGGGTTGCATATCTCCAAAGGCTACATCTATGGAGCCATGGGGTTCTCGGCACTGGTCGAGGTGTTGAACCTGGCGGCCAAGCGTCGCGCCGCCAGGCAGCAACTGCACCACTAGGCGAGCCCTCTTCACCCGGCGTCTATTGCATGGTGCGGTCGGCGGTGGTGCAATGCCGACCATCGTCGGGAAAGGAGTCGTGCCATGCGAATCTTGCTTGTGCTGGCGGCTGCAATGCTGCTCAGTGGTTGCGGTTACAACACCATCCAGCAGAAGGATGAAGCCGTTTCCGCCGCCTGGTCACAGGTCCTGAACGTGTACAAGCGTCGGGCCGACCTGGTGCCCAACCTGGTGGCTACGGTGCAGGGCTATGCGTCCCACGAGCAACGGGTGCTGACCGAAGTCACCGAAGCGCGCTCGCGGGTTGGCAGCATCAATGTCGATGCCGGCGATGCGGCGTCACTGGAGCAGTTCCAGCAGGCGCAGGGACAGTTGCAAAGTGCGATTGGTCGGTTGTTGATGGTCAGCGAGAACTATCCGCAGTTGAAGGCCGACCAGAACTTCCTGCAGTTGCAGGCGCAGCTGGAGGGCACCGAGAACCGGATCACGGTCGAGCGCCAGCGTTACATCGAGTCGGTGCAGGACTACAACACCTTCATCCGCCAGTTCCCGACCAACCTGACGGCGATGGTGTTCGGGTACGACACCAAACCGAATTTCTCGGTGGACAACGAGGCGCAGATTCGACAGCCACCGACGGTTGATTTCAGCCAGCCGGGCGCCACTCCTGCGACCGCGCCGACACCATCGGAGCCTGTACAGCCGGAGCCGGCACAACCGGAGCCTGCGCCGGCGAATGGCTGACGATAGCGCCATCGCCGTGGTCGCGGCAGCCCCCACGCCGCATTCGTCGCGCGGCATGGGGCGTCTGTTGCGGCCCTGGCTGGTGGTCGCCCTGCTACTGATATCGGGCCTGCTGTCGGCGCAGGATCTTGCACCGATTCCGGCGCTGGATTCGCCCGTGGTGGATACCACCGATACCCTCGATGCGGCCACCCGCCAACAGCTGGTGGCCCAGGCACTGGCGTTGCAGCAACGCAAGGGCAGCCAGTTGCAGGTGTTGGTGGTGCCCACCACGTTGCCGGAGGACATCGCGCAATATGCGGTGCGTGCCTACGACCAGTGGCAGCTCGGTCGCGAGAAAGTCGATGACGGCGTGCTGCTGGTGGTTGCCCGGGATGACCGCCGGGTCCGGATCGAGGTCGGCTACGGCCTTGAGGGCGCGATTCCCGATGCGACCTCGATGCGGGTGATCCAGGAATACCTGGTGCCGCAGTTCCGCCAGGGCGATTACGCCGGTGGCATCGTCGCCGCCACGGGTGCACTGACCAGCCTGATCGATGGCGAGCCGTTGCCGGCACCCATGGCCGACACCCGGACTGGTCGTGACGATGGTGGTGGCGGTTGGCTGTTTGCTGTGTTCGCGGCCTTTATTGCCGCCCAGGTTGCACGAGGGGTGTTCAGCAGTGCATCCCGTCCGGTGCGCGGTGGGCTGGTGGCCGCCGCTGCCGGTGGCGTTGCCTGGTTGTTGTCGTCGTTGCTGCTGGTTGGCGGCATCGGGGCGGTCATCGGCCTGCTGTTCGGACTGGGTGGCGGCGGCGGTGGGCGATTTGCGCGACACCACGGCATTGGAGGATTCGGTGGGATTGGTGGCGGCGGGTGGGGCAGTGGTGGCTTTGGCGGCGGAGGCGGTTTCGGCGGCGGCGGGTGGGGTGGCGGCGGTGGCATGAGCGGAGGCGGCGGCGCCTCGGGCAGTTGGTGACGATATGTTGATGCGAATGCTCAGGCACCTGTTTGCACCATCCACGCGGCGGTTGTTTCCGGCCGAGCGCTTGCAACGCATCACCACTGCGGTTGCTGACAGCGAGCGCCACCACAGTGCAGAGATATGTTTTGCGGTCGAGTCGGCGCTGTCGATTCGAGCGTTGTTGGCGGGACAGTCGGCGCGTGAACGAGCGCAGGAAGTGTTCGCGCAACTCGGGGTATGGGACACACGTGGCAACAATGGCGTGCTGCTGTACCTGTTGCTGGCCGACCATCGCATCGAACTGGTGGCCGATCGTGGCTTTGACGGCCGTGTCGGGCCGAAGCAGTGGCGAGGTGTCTGCGAGTTGATCGAGGAGCACCTCAAGGCCGGTGAACCCGAAACTGCCATCGTGCGCGGTATCGAGGCGATATCGGTGCTGGTGGCCGGACATTTTGCGCGCGATCCGGATGATGAGGATCGCGACGAGCTGCCGAACCGGCCCCACCTGCTGGGCTGAGCGGGCACAATAGATTGAACCTCATCGACCGGGAACCGCACGCTTCATGATCATCCTGCACCAGATCAATCCAATCGCATTCAGCCTCGGGCCGTTGCAGGTTCACTGGTACGGCGTCATGTACCTGCTGGGGTTTGGCATCGCCTGGTGGCTGGGCTTGCGCCGCATCCGCGCGGGACGATTGCCGGGCGTGAACGAGCAGGCGTTTGGCGACCTGCTGTTTTACGGCATGCTCGGGGTGGTGCTGGGCGGGCGCATCGGCTACGTCCTGTTTTACGGGTTCAGCGACTTGCTGGATGATCCGTTGATGCTGCTGCGCATCTGGGAAGGCGGGATGAGCTTCCATGGCGGCTTGCTCGGGGTGGCCGCAGCCGGGTACTGGTGGTCGCGCAAGCAGGGCCTGCATTTCTTCGATGTGGCCGACTTTGTCGTGCCCCTGGTGCCGGCGGGACTGGGGCTGGGCCGGGTGGGCAACTACATTGGCGGCGAGTTGTGGGGCAAGGTCACCGATGGCGGCTGGGGCGTGCTGTTCCCGCGCGCGCCGGAGTTTGCCGGCTGGAGCAGCGA
Source organism: Lysobacter sp. A421 (assembly GCF_054052145.1). Taxonomy (NCBI): domain Bacteria; kingdom Pseudomonadati; phylum Pseudomonadota; class Gammaproteobacteria; order Lysobacterales; family Lysobacteraceae; genus Lysobacter; species Lysobacter sp. A421. Next base: position 874,580 of record NZ_JBSVRL010000002.1, read on the forward strand.
GCAGCTGCAGGCGCAGTTTGCCAGTGGGGCCCTGGACCGGTTCGCCCGCCATCCCTCGCAGTTGTACCAGGCCGTGCTTGAGGGCTTGGTAACGTTCTGCATCGTGTGGTGGTTTTCGCGCAAGCCGCGGCCACGTTATGCCGTGTCCGGACTGTTCCTGGTGCTGTACGGCAGCTTCCGGTTCCTGGTCGAGTTCGTGCGGGTGCCCGACGTGCAACTGGGCTACCTGGCGTTCGGCTGGCTGACCATGGGCCAGCTGTTGAGCCTGCCGCTGATTGCGCTGGGCCTGTTCTGGCTGTGGCGTTCCCGTCGCTCGCCGACCGTGCAGCCACAGCCGCTCCCGGAGGCCTGACATGCGCCAGTACCTGGAGCTGCTGGGTCACGTGCTGGAGCACGGCACCGAAAAATCCGATCGTACCGGCACCGGCACCCGCAGCGTATTTGGTTGGCAGATGCGTTTTGACCTGGCCCGGGGATTTCCGCTGGTCACCACCAAAAAGTTGCATCTGCGCTCGATCGTGCACGAGCTGCTGTGGTTCCTGCAGGGACAGACCAATATCGCCTACCTGCGCGACAACAAGGTCAGGATCTGGGACGAGTGGGCGGATGCGGACGGCGAGCTTGGCCCGATCTATGGCAAGCAGTGGCGTCGCTGGGCGGGCGCGGACGGCCAGGAGATCGACCAGATCGATTGGGTGGTGAACGAGATCAGGCGCAACCCCGATTCGCGCCGCTTGATCGTCTCGTCATGGAATGTCGCGGACCTGCCGGACATGGCGTTGATGCCGTGCCACACAATGTTCCAGTTCTATGTCGTGGACGGCAAGCTCAGCTGCCAGCTGTATCAGCGCAGCGGCGACATTTTCCTGGGCGTGCCGTTCAATATTGCCAGCTACGCCTTGCTGACCCATATGGTGGCGCAGGTGTGCGGGCTGGAGGTCGGCGACTTCGTGCATACCCTGGGCGATGCCCATCTATATTCCAACCACTACCAGCAGGCGCGCGAGCAGTTGTCGCGCGAGCCGCTCGCGTTGCCACGGTTGCAGTTGAATCGGCAGGTGCAGGATATCTCCGGTTTCACCTACGCCGATATCGAAATCCAGGGTTATGACCCGTTGCCGGCGATCAAGGCACCGGTGGCGGTGTGATGGTCGAACTGGTGCTGATTGCGGCGCTGGACCGGCACCGCGCGATCGGTCGTGGCAATGACATGCCGTGGCGCCTGTCCGACGACCTCAGGCGTTTCAAGGCGCTGACACTGGGCAAGCCGGTACTGATGGGACGCAAGACCGCCCAGTCGTTGGGACGTGCATTGCCGGGCCGGAGAAACCTGGTGTTGACCCGCTCGGGTCTGGCGCCGTTTGACGGCATGCAGCCGGTGGCATCGCTCGAGGCGGCGATCGACCTGGTTGCCCGGGACGGTGGCAGCGAGCTGTGGGTGATCGGCGGGGGTGAGATCTATGCCCTGTGCATGGCAGCGGCAGCGCGAATGCACCTGACCCATGTGGATACGGTGGTCGCGGATGCCGATGCTTTTTTCCCGGCGTTTGACCCACTGCAATGGCAGGTCACTGGCCGCGAGCGCCAACCGGCCGACCCCAAACATGCATACGGTTTCGAATTTGTCGACTACCGCCGGTGCGGCCAATAGGCGTGGTGATTCGCGCTTAGCGCCGCGGACGCTGCCGCGGCTTTGGCGGATTGGCGGGTACATCCCGGCCGGGGACCTGGACGAAGCGCAGTTGGTCGGTATCCAACTGGATCGCGGTCAGCTTGCCGCCCCATACCGCGCCGGTATCGATCGCGTGCACGCCGTGGCCGATGAACAGCTCCAGTGCCGACCAGTGACCGCAGACGATCTTCAGGTCACGCTCGACGCGGCCGGGTACCGCGTACCACGGATAGAGTCCCGGTGGCTGGGTGCCGGGGACCCCCTTGTCGTCGAATGAAATCCGGCCGCGTGGCGAGCAATAACGCATTCGCGTAAGCAGGTTGATGATCGCGCGCTGGCGGTCGATTCCGGCCAGCCGGGGGTTCCAGACCGGCCCGTCGCCGTACATGTGCTTCAGCAACCGCGGGTACTGGTCGCCCCGCAGCAGTGCTTCGATTTCACGGCCGTGCTTCTCGGCCAGTTGGGTGGTCCATTTGGGAGCCAGGCCTGCATGCACCATCATCCAGCCCAGTTCGCGGTCGACGTGAACCATTTCCTGCCTGCGCAGCCAATCCAGCAAGGTATCGCGGTCGTGGGCGAAGACGACACGCTGGAGGTCGGGATTGACTCGGCGCTGGTCTTCCTCGCGACGCTCACCGACCGCCAGCAATGACAGGTCATGGTTGCCCAATACCACCTGCACGTTGTCGCGCAGCGAGTGCACCAGGCGCAGGGTTTCCAGCGATTGGCCGCCGCGATTGACCAGGTCGCCACAGAACCACAGCCGGTCGCGGGCTGGATCGAAGGCGATTTTTTCCAGCAGCCGCTGGGTGATGTCGTAACAGCCCTGCAGATCACCGATTGCCCAAACACTCATGCCAGGCCCGCCATCAGTGCAGGGTGCGCGGCACAGTCAACGTAAAGACAGGCACGGGGACGTCGAAGTGGGTGCCATCATCGGCGACCATCGCGTAACTGCCCTCCATCGTCCCCAGGTCGGTCTCCAGTACGGCCCCGGAGGTGTACTCGAAGCCTTCGCCGGGCCGCAGCCACGGCTGCTCCCCGACCACGCCTTCGCCCTCGACCTGTTGCACCTTGCTGTTGGCATCGGTAATCAGCCAGCGGCGCGAAATCAGCTGCGCCGGCACGGCGCCGCGGTTGTGGATCTGGATGGTGTAGGCGAAGACAAAGCGATCCTGCTCGGGCTCGGACTGGTCGTCGAGATACCGGGTGGCGACCTTGATGTCGAATGCATAATCGGTGCGGTGTTCCATATCTGACAGTGTAAGTCGTGACCGGCTGGAGCGGGGGGCGGTTGTCGTCAGCGGGCGAGCGAGTTGGCAAGGCGGATGAACTCAGCGACGTCGATCTGCTCGGCGCGTGCCTGCGGACTGATCCCTACGGATTCCAGTGCGGCGGCGTCGCATAGCCGCGACAACGCGTTGCGCAGGGTCTTGCGGCGTTGTCCGAAGGCATCGCGAACGACGTGGGCAAACAGCTTCCGATCTTGGATGTCGATGCTGCCGGCGGCATGCGGCACCAGGCGCACGACGGCGGATTCGATTTTTGGTGCGGGTCGGAATGCGCCCGGCGGCACCAGGAATAGCGGTGTCACCGTGCAGTAGGCCTGGAGCATCACGCTCAGCCGGCCGTAGATCTTGCTGCCAGGGCCGGCGGCCATGCGGTCTACCACTTCCTTTTGCAGCATGAACACCATGTCCCGGATCGACGGGGCGTGGTCGAGGGCATGGAACAGGATCGGCGATGACAGGTTGTACGGCAGGTTGCCCACCAATCGCAGTTGACGGGTCGATACATCGGCAATGTCGGCGGCAAGCTCGCGAAAGTCGACCTGGAGCACATCGCGGTTGATGACCGTCAACTCGCCATGCGCGCGCGCGGCGGCGGTCAGCGGGACAATCAGGTCGCGGTCGAACTCGATCACGGTCAGTTCGCCATGACGTTGCAGCAGCGGGAACGTGATGGCGCCCTGGCCGGGACCAATCTCGACCAGCTGGTCACCCGGTTTGGGGTTAACCGCCTGCACGATCTTGTCGATGATCGTGCGGTCATGCAGGAAGTTCTGACCCAGGTGTTTCTTTGCCTTGGCCGAGAAGCCACCGGAAGACGCGTGGTGGTGTTCGCCAAATGGGGTGTGCGGGGTCGTCATGCTGTCAACCGGTGCTTGCGGGCCTTGGCAAGCTGGGCGCAATGACGCGCCGCGGCGAGCAGGCTGGATGGATCGGCAATACCCTTGCCGGCCAGATCGAGCGCGGTACCGTGATCGACGGCGACACGGGGGTAGGGCAGGCCAAGGGTCAGGTTCACCGCCTGCTCGAAGCCGCTGAACTTGAGTACCGGCAAGCCCTGGTCGTGGTACATCGCCAGCACCACATCGAACCGGCGCAGTTTGTCCGGCAGGAATGCGGTATCGGCAGGTAGCGGGCCGATCAGGTTCATGCCTTCGGCGCGTAGGGTTGCCAGTACCGGTTCGATGACGTCGATCTCCTCATGCCCCATGTGACCGGCTTCGCCCGCATGCGGGTTGAGCCCCAATACCGCGATGACCGGGGCGACAATGCCGAAATCCGCCGTCATCGCCGCCTGCACGATCCGCAAGGTGCGGGTCAGTGATTCAATGGTGATCGATTCACTGACGGCACGCAGCGGCAGGTGGGTGGTGGCGAGCGCGACCCGCATGACCGGGTTGGCCAGCATCATCACCACCTCGCAGCCGGCCTGTTGCGCCAACAGTTCGGTGGTGCCGTTGTAAGCGATGCCGCCCTGGTTGATCACCGCCTTGTGCACCGGTCCGGTCACCACGCCATCGAAACCACCTTGCAGGCAGCCGTCGGCGGCACGCCGCAGTGCATTGATCACGGCTCCGGCATTGCGTGGGTCGGGTTGACCGAACGCGACGGGTACGGCGTTGGGAATGTCGACCAGGGCCAGCTCTCCTGCTGACCCGCTGGCCTGGTCTGGGGTAACCAGCCGTAGCGGCAGCCCGAGTGCGGCGGCGGCGGCCTGCAACGTGGGACCATCGCCGAATGCGGTCAGTCGATAATCCCGCGACTGCTGCACCAGGCGCACGCACAGTTCAGGCCCGACGCCGGCCGGCTCGCCTGGGACCAGCGCAAGCCGGACCGGGGTCATCTCAGTTGCCGTCGGCGGGACTCACGGCAGGCGCGCTCTCCTGCTCGGCGGCTTGCTCCGCAGCTTGCTCGGCCGCGGCGGCGCCGGAGCGGAAGTCGACGAACGCCTCGCCACGCATTTCGCGCAGGAACCGGTTCCATTCGTCCTCAAGCTTGCGCCGGCCGATGGTCTCGCGGACCTGGGCGCGCTCGGACTGCTCGCCAACATCGGCTTGCCGGACACCGGTGCGCTTGACGATGTGCCAGCCGGCCGCGGTGCGGAAGGGTGCAGACACGTCGCCGTCGGTCAAGGCGGCCACCTCGCTGCCGAAATCGGGGCCGAACTGGTCCTGGGTAAACCACCCCAGGTCGCCCCCGCGGTTCTTGGAGCTTGGATCTTCAGAGTGCTCCCGCGCCAGCTCGGCAAAATCGGCGCCGCCGACAATGCGGGCGTGCAGGGTATCGACTTCGGCCTTGGCCTGGGCGTCGGTGGTGGTGCTGGGGTCGACGCGGATCAGGATGTGACTGGCTTTGTACTGCGTGGCCATCGCCGGATCGGAGGCGGATGCCGCGCGGACGTCGACCAGCTGCAACAGCTGGAACCCGCTGGGACCGCGGATCGAATCGGTGATCTGGCCAGGGGAAAGACCACTCACCATATCCTTGAACGCGGCCGGAATTTCATTCGCCGCGCGCCAGCCCAGGTCACCGCCTTCCAGTGCGTTGGGGCTGTCGGAGTAGCGGACCGCTGCCGCGGCGAAATTCATTTCACCGCGCTCAATGACACTCTTGATGCCGTCGATCTTGCTTTGTCCGGTACTGATTTGTTCCGGGGTGGCACCTTCTGGCAATGCCACCAGGATATGGGCCAGGTGGTATTGATCGCCCGTGGCCTGCTGCGCCGCCATGGCGGCATCGACCTCGGCGTCACTGACCGACACCTGGCTCTGCGCAAGGCGCTGGCGCAAGCGCTGGACCAGCAACTCGTCGCTGATGGAGTCGCGGAACTGGGCCAGCGACGTACCATCGCCAGCCAGTTGCGCGGCCAGTTGGTCGACGCTGGCCTGGTTTTGCGCAGCGATCGCCCCGATGGCCTGGTCGACCTCCTGGTCGGTCACGCGCACGCCGGTGCTCTTGGCCCGTGCGACCTGCAGTTTGAGCAGGACCAGCCGCTCGGCGACCTGGCGTTCAAGCACGTCGTCCGGAGGCAGCTGGTCGGACCGGCCAGCGTACTGGTTACGGATATTGGCCAGCGCCCGGTCCAACTCGCTTTGCAGGATGACATCTTCATCCACCACGACGGCGATGCTGTCGATCGGCTCAAGTTGTTGCGCATGGACGACGGGCACCATAAGAAGCGCACCGGCGAGAAGACAGGCGAATAATTTCATCATGGGATCGGATCGAGGGAGTTGTCGTAATCGTCACCATCCAGAGAAGATGGTGGCACCAGATAAAGATCGTCACGATCATAGCCGAGGATAGCACGGCTCAATATATCCTCGGTCTTTTGGCCGGCCGAGCCTAGGCCCTTGAGCTCGAACTCCAGACGCAGGGAATCATCCAGGTCGCCGTTGCGCTCGCGGACGTAGCGCCGCGCGATCAGGCGCACGGCCATGCAGCAACTTTCCCACTGCACGCCGGCGATGGATTCGAGCAACTTGTCGTCTTCCAGCGAGTAGTAGTAGCGACCGACCAGGCTCCAGTTCTGGTTGACTGGATACAGGAACGAGAAATCCACCTGCTCGGTGAGGTCGCGCCGGTATCGGTAGCCCAGGTTGACCACACCGACATCGCCGATCAGGTAGCGCGTGCGGATGCTGGCAAGGTCCTCGCGACGGTACTTCGGGTCCCATTGATAGGCGGCGTTGATGCTCCAGCGGTCGGTGGCGTAGACCCCGACGTCGGCGACCCAGGCCGACTTGCCGCGCTCGACGAGGTCTTCACCAGGTACCACCACGAGACTGTCGTCGAAATACTGGATCTGCCCCAGGCTGACCGACACACGCTCGCGTCCGTCGTCCTGGCTGATCAGGCGGCTGGTGACGGCGGTCGTCAGCTGGTTGGCGTCGATCTGCCGGTCCGGGCCGGTATAGCGGTTGTCACGGAACAGCTGCCCCCAGCTGAACGTCATCGGATTGGTGTCGAAACGCGGCAGGCCGCCCTGGTCCCGGTAGGGGACATTCAGGTAATAGACCCGCGGCTCCAGGGTGTGCAGGTAGGACTCGTTGCCGAAGCTGACCTCCCGGTCGAAGAACAACCCGGCGTCGACCGACGCGATCGGCAAGCTCCGCGTCGGCGCATCGTCACCGCCATTGGCCGCCGCGAGGGCGTCGTCGAGCTGATAGGCGGTGTAACGCCAGGCCAGTTTGGGGGTGACGAACCAGGCGGCGCCTTGCAACGGCATGCTGACGAAGGGCTTGAGGTCGAGCCGGCTGCCTTCGTTGCGGACCTCGTGGCGAAAGTGGACCGCTTCGGCATTGACGCCGACTTCAAACCAGCGGGCAAACGGCTGCGCCCAATTCAGATAGGCCCGAGGCAGGCGGTCGTAGCCCAGGTTGCGCTCGGTCAGGGTGTAATCGGCGAGCTGGTTGTGGTCGGCCATCAGGCCCGCATCCCAGTGCTGGCCGCGGCCTAACAAACCGACCTGGCTGCGGATCTGCCAGGACGACAGGCCGTACAGGCTGTTGCTGGAGTCTTCCAGGTAATGGGTGTCACTGACCCAGCCCAGATTCGCCTGGGCGCGCCATCCACCGCCCAGCGCGTGCACCGCGTCGAACTTGAATTGGCCGCGGTCGTCTTCCGGCAGCGTTGCCCCGGCGATCGGTCGCCCCTGTTCGTCGTTGAGGTAGCGCCCGGGTTCGTCGCCAGGGAGCTTGTCCTTGGGCAGCCATTCTCCGGCAAACTCGCCGCGTCCTCCCTCATACAGCCAGCGGAACTCGCCGCCCAGCTGGATGCCACGATTGGTCATCAGCCGCGGCATCAAGGTGGCGTCGTAATTGGGCGCGAGGTTGAGGTAGATCGGCTGGCGCCAGTCGAAGCCATTGCGACCGGACACCTTGATCGACGGATACAGCAGGCCGGTGCGACGGCGGTCGTCGATCGGGAACATCAGCCATGGCACGTACAGCACCGGCACGCTGCCAATGCGCACGGTGGCGTTGTGGGCTACGCCGAGGCCCTCGGCGGTGTCAAAATCAATCTGGCGGGCGCGCAGCTCCCAGCCGCGCTGCGATGGGGCGCAAGTCGAGTAGGTCGAGCTCATCAAGGCACCCTGGTCTCCCTGCATCCTGATCCGTTCCGCGCCGCCATTGCCGCGCTGCTCGATCAACTGGTACCGCAGGTCCTCGATGGTGTGGGTGTCGGCATTCTGGTCGCCGTGGGCCCGTTCGGCCACGATGCGCATCCCGGAATCCTGATAACGCACGCTGCCCTCGGCCACGTAGGTGCCGTCCTCGCTGTTGTAGGACAGCTTGTCGGTGCCCAGGAACTGGTCGCCGCGATTGAGCTCCACGTTGCCCTTGAAGACCGAAAGGTTGCTTTCACTGGCACTGAGCGCGTCACCGGCGATATCGGTCGGCTGGTCGACGCGCTCACCGTCGACGGGAGCCGAAGGCGGTGCCTCGATGAACGCCGGCACGGCGTCCTCGATCGGGCACAGCTGCCAGTTCTCGGCGTCATCCGCCGCATGGGCGGGTAACGCCAGTGCGATGCACAACGACAATGGCAGCAAACGGAGAGTGTTGCGCACGTAGCGATCCGGGAATCCTGAAACGGCAGTTAGCTTGCCGCATCGACGGGGTCGCGGCAACGAGGGTGTGGGCGGGGATGCTGCAACATTCATGTTTGACCGCTTCTCGGAAAGTCGCATTAGGGATACGTCAACGGCCGTTATGGTTCAGTGCTCCAGCAGGGCGCCGACGTGGGCCAGGCTGCATTGTCGTAATGCTTCCAGGTCGTAACCGCCCTCCAGGGTGGATACCAGACGGCCGTCGGCGTGGCGGTCGGCAATCTCGCGCAACTGCCCGGTCAACCAACCAAAGTCGTCGGCATGCAGGCGAAGGCTGGCCAGCGGGTCGCGCCAATGAGCGTCGAAGCCGGCCGATATGAACACCATCTGGGGCCTGAAACCAGCGACGGCGGGCAACAGGTGCTCCCGCCATGCGGCGCGGAACACATCGCCATCGGCCGCTTCCGGCAACGGCCAGTTGAGTATGTTGCCGATGCCGCGTTCACTGGTCAGTCCCGTATGCGGATACAGCGAGGACTGGTGGGAGGAGACGTACATCACGCGCGCATCGGCCTGGAAGATCGCTTGGGTACCGTTGCCGTGATGGACGTCAAAATCGATCACCGCCACCCGCCGCAAACCGTACTGTTCGCATGCGTGAGCTGCGGCAACGGCAACGTTGTTGAACAGGCAGAAGCCCATCGCAACCCGGTCGGTGGCGTGGTGTCCGGGAGGGCGGACAGCACAAAATGCACGGCGGGCCTGGCCGGCCATCAACGCATCAACCGCCGCGATACCTGCCCCGGCGGCATGCAGGGCCGCTTGTGCCGAGCCGGCGCCGAGCAGCGTGTCCTGGTCGAGAGCGACGGGTGCAGCATCCGGCAGGACCACGGTATCGAGCACTTGGCGCAGCAGGCCGGGATGGTGGACGCGGAGCAGTTGGCTACCGGTGGCAGCGGGTGCCTGGTGCCACGGCAGGTCCGGCCAGACCTCGCTGATCGCCTCGATAACGGCTTGCAGACGGGCAGGGCTTTCGGGGTTGCCGGCGCCCGGCAGATGCCCGAGACAGGCCTGATGGGTATACAGGTGCAGGTCGGCGGCATTCACGGCTGCCGCCACCGGCTCAGGTCTTGCGACGCTCGTGTTGCCATGTGACTTCACCGTGGCCACTGGCGCGGGCGAGGACGCGACACAGGACGAACAACAGGTCCGACAGCCGGTTCAGGTAGCGCACCGCTTCGGGCCGGACGCTCTCGTCGCGTGACAGGGTGATGGTGGCACGCTCGGCGCGACGCACCACGGTGCGGGCGATGTGGCACCGCGCCGAGGCCTCGCCACCACCGGGAAGAATGAACTCCTTCAAGGCGGGCAGGTCCTGGTTGAACTGGTCCAGGTGTTGCTCCAGACGGTCCACGTCGGCATCGGTGATCGCCGCGTGGCCCGGAATGCACAGCTCGCCACCCAGATCGAACAACTGGTGCTGGACCGCGATCAGCAAGGTCCGGATGTCGTCCGGGACCTCGCTGGCCAGGACCAGTCCGATCGCCGAGTTGGCTTCATCGACGGTGCCGTAGGCGTTGACCCGCGCCGAGTCCTTTGCCACCCGGCTGCCGTCACCCAGTCCGGTGGAGCCATCGTCACCGGTCCTGGTGTAGATCTTGGAGAGACGATTGCCCACGGTCGCCAATCAGACCGTCTGTGCGTGCAGCGAGGGAAGGCGCGAGCGCAGCAGCGCGAAACCGCCGAACAGGATTGCCGAGTAGAACAGCGTACCCAGCACCGACCACTGGAAGAACGGGATGCCGGCGGCATAGGCCGCCGTCAGTCCGGCAACCGTCTTGGGATACATCGGATCGGCCAGGAACGCGCCGAAATTGGTGATGACGAAGAACAGCACCGAGCCCGCCAGCGAGTAACCCAGCACGGTGCCGCCGCGAACCTTGCCGCGCAGCCCAAAGCCCATTACGGCGGTCACTACGATGCAGGCGTAAACCAGCCAGATGCCGATGCCGTTGAACCAACTCGCATACAAGCCGCCGTTGAGCGATGCCAGCACCAGATCCGACAGGAACAGGCCAATCAACGGCACCAGCAACGCCCAGCTGCGGCTGGCGAAATAGGCGCCGCCAAACAGTGCGATTGCAGTCACCGGCGAGAAGTTCGGTGGATGTGGCAACACCCGGGTGAGCGCGGCGAGCAGGATCAGCCCGACCAGCACCAATGGGCCGACGGCGAACAGGGAAACAGGGGATTGGGAAGGTTTCATCGTGATCTGGGTGCGGGACGACGGAGCCGTTAGCATAGCGCAATGGCTGCCAGTTCCCGATCCGTCGAAACCCTGCCCGAAGAGGCTTGTGTGCCTCCTGCGGCGTCGCATGATGTGTTGATCATTGGCGGTGGCCTGGTGGGCTCCAGTCTGGCCATCGCGCTGGAACAGGTGGGGGTCGACGTCGGACTGGTGGAGGCCGTGGCGCCGGCAGACCCGTCGACAGCCGCGCAGGCCAGCGTTTTCGATGAGCGCAACCTCAGCTTCGCCGAGGCGACCGTGAATGCGCTGACGGCGCTGGGAGTGATGCAGGAGCTGCGTGCACCGGGCGGGGCTATCGAACGGATCCACGTCAGCCGCCGCGGGGATTTCGGACGCAGCCTGCTGCGTGCCTGCGACCATGGCCGCAGCGAATTTGGCCGGGTGGTGGTCGCACGCGATTTTGGCCAGGCGCTGGAAGCACGGCTGTCCGGACTGTCCGGTTTGACGCGATATCGTCCGGCGCGTTTCCAGACGCTGGAACCGGACCAGGAAGGGTTTCGGGCTGTACGGATCGCCGACGACAGCGGTGAGCACTTGTTGCGGGCGCAGCTGCTGGTCGGCGCCGATGGCACGCGCAGTGCGGTGCGCGAGAGCCTGGGTATTGGCGCCCGGGTGCACGACTACCAGCAGACCCTGTTTGTCACCCGGATGCGGCCCGAACGCGCGCCCGACGGCACCGCCTATGAACGTCTGGGTGCGTCCGGTCCGACCGCCTTGCTGCCGCGGGGTGATCGTCATTACGGATTGGTGCACGCGGTTGCACGCGACGATGCGGAGGCGGTCGCGGCGCTGGACGAAGCCGCGTTCCTGGCGCGGGTGCAGGCGGCGTTTGGCTGGCGGGCCGGACGTTTCCTGGCGTGTGGCCCGCGGGTGGCCTACCCGGCCATCCGGGTGCTGGCCGAGCGCACACACGCCCATCGCGCCTTGTTGGTGGGTAATGCCGCGCAGACCATCCATCCCCTGGGCGCGCAGGGCTTCAATCTGGGATTGCGTGATGCACTGATGCTTGCCGAGCTTGTTGAAGCGGCGCGCCGGGCGGACCCGATGGCTGATTGCGGCGCCACCGGCCTGCTGGCCACCCATGCGCAGCGGCGTGCGCAGGATCGCCGGCGGACGCTGGAGTTTTCCGATGGACTGACACGGATCACGACGAACCCATCGCCACTGCTGAGGCCGCTTCGCAGCCTCGGATTGCTGGCGATCGATCAACTGCCGTCCTTGCAGGCGAGCCTGGTGGCCGGTGCGTTGGGCTACCGCGGCGACGTGCCCGCGTTGTCACGCCGCCGGGTGGATGACGCATGAGTCGGCGCGGGATGCTCGATGCGGTGGTGGTGGGTGCCGGCGTGGTCGGCTCCGCCGCGGCGTTGGCGCTCGCCCTGCGCGGGTTGCGCGTTGCATTGGTGGAAAACCGCCAGCCGGCCCCATGGCGACGCGATGCACCAGATCTGCGGGTGTTTGCCTTCGCGCCCGACAACGCGGCCCTGCTGGACCGGCTGGGGGTGTGGAATGCGATCACCAGCGCACGCATCCAGCCCTACCGCGAAATGCGTGTCTGGGACGCGGCTGGCGGCGCGCCGCTGGTATTTGATGCCGACCAGCTGGCGCGGCGTGAGCTGGGCTGGATCGTCGAGAACGGGTTGCTGGTTGACCGACTCTGGAACGCCTTGCCGGGGGCCGGAGTGCAACTGCTTTGTCCCGAGCAGGTCACGTCACTGGAGCAGGACGCCGACAGCGTGAATCTCGGATTGGCGTCGGGCGGTCGCCTGCGCGCACGCCTGCTGGTGGCCGCCGACGGTGCCGATTCGCAGCTGCGCGCACTGGCCGGGATCGATGCCCCGCGGCACGATTACCACCAACGTGGGCTGGTGGGGTTCATCCAGCATGAGCGTGCGCATCAAGCGACTTGCTGGCAACGGTTCCTGCCGGGCGGGCCGTTGGCGTTCCTGCCATTCAGCGACACCGATGATGGCCAGCCGCGCAGCTCGATTGTGTGGACCTTGCCGGAAGATGAAGCCGCGCGGCTGTTGGCGGCCGATGACAAGACGTTCCTGGCCGAACTTGGGCGGGCGTTCGACGGGCCGCTCGGAGCGCTGCTTGCGGTGTCCAAGCGGGCTGCGTTCCCGTTGCGCCGGCAACTGGCCACCACCCAGCTGGCTGGGCGGATGGTGCTGGTGGGCGACGCCGCGCACGCGGTCCATCCACTGGCCGGGCAGGGCGTGAACCTGGGTTTGCGCGATGTCGCCGGCCTGGATGCGATGCTGGCCGGGACGATTGCCGGCAATGGCGATCCGGGAGCGGGCAGTCGCCTGCAACGTTGGGACCGTCAGCGCCGAAGCGACAACACGATTTCAGCGCACGCCTTCGAGATGATCAACCGGATGTTTTCCAACGATGCGGTCGCGCCCACGTTGTTGCGCGGGCACCTGCTCGGCCTGGCCGGGCGCATGCCGCCGCTGACCCGGGCACTGTGGCGTCACGCGGCCGGGCTGCGGGACTGATGGTGGTTGTCTGTTTCAGCGCTTGGGCATCGCCAGCACGGTGATTTCTTCACGATCGTGAAACAACTGGCGGGCACGGATGACCATCGGCCGGTGGGTCTGGTGCTCGAAGGCCTCCAGGCAGATCCGGGTCTCCTCCCAGCGCTTCTTCATCGGCAGCTTCAGGTTGAACACCGCGTACTTGCACCAGCCTTCGCGAAACCAGGTTGCCATGCGGTCAGCGACCCGGCGCGGTTGTTCGACCATATCGCAGACCATCCAGTCGACCGGGCGTCGCGGCTGCCACTGGAACCCGTCGGCGCGTATGTGTTCGACCCGGCCGCTTTCCAGCAACTGCTCGCGCATCGGGCCGTTGTCGACGGCGGTGACCAGCATGCCGTGGCGCACCATCACCCAGCTCCAACCGCCCGGCGCCGCGCCCAGGTCGACGGCCTGCATGTTGTCGCGCAGCAACCCCTTGCGTTCGTTGTCGTCCAGCAGCGTCAGCAGCGCCTCTTCCAACTTGAGTGCGGATCGGCTCGGGGCGTCGGCGTGCATCCGCAGCCGCGGAATCCCCAACGGCCATGGCGAGCTGTCCGCCGGCGTGCTGGTGGCCAGCACCAGATGGTGGCCGCCCAGGAAAACCACGTGCAGTCGCGGCCGGCGCAGGTCCTCCTTCGCGCTGAGCCAACCGGCCTTGCGCAGCGCCGGGCGCAGCGCGTTGCCGAAACTGCGGGCCAGCCCGGCCAGCGGCTTGCCGGCATCCGAGTCGGGATGTTCGACCCACAAATCGCCAAATCGCGGCTGGCCCTGGTTCGCGTTGGGCAGCTCTGCCAGCGCAGCAAGCAGCGGAGTGATCCGGTCGGTGGGATCCAGCGCGCGCAAGTCGGCCAGTCGCAACAGCTTCTGGCGGGCGAATACCAGTTGGTCCAACGGCACCGCGCGCGAAAGCGCCAACGCGTCGGCGGTGATGAACTCGACATAGCCGTTGCCACGCTCGGCACGCGCGTAACCCGACACGCCGACAAGGGCGGCCCGCTCGGTGAGCTCGGCAGCCAGTTCCGGTTCGAACCCGGCGCGGCACCAGCAAAAAAGTGCATCGGCCATGTCAGTACCCGACCCCGCCGAGTTGCGCATAGCTGGCCAGTACTTCGCGCGCGGCAGTTCGATGCAGGTCGCGCACGACCGCGATGCCGCGTCGCTCCAGCTCACCCACCCAGTCGCTGGGCAACGGGCCTTCGTCGAACTCGGTCAGCTCCTCAACGTCCTCGCTGCGTGCGCCGATCAGCAACCGGTCGATGCCGGCCCAGATCGTCGCCCCATAGCACTGGCAGCAGGGTTGCGCGGAAGTCGCCAAGGTGATTGGTCCGGCGCTGACCCCGGGTTCCACCTGGTTGAGTCGGCTGCGCTGGGTGCGCTGCTGGGCCAGCATGTAGGCCATGGTTTCAGCATGTGCCAGCGAACAGGCCTGGGGGACCACCCGGTTGACCCCGATGGCGAGGATGCGGTCGTCGCGGTCGAACACCGCCGCACCAAACGGACCGCCGCTGCGGGCATCGATGTTGCGCCGGGACAGGTCGATGGCCAGCGCAACCTTGGCGTCGTCACCGGTGTAGGTGGCGGCGGTATCGATCGCTCCGTGGACCCAGACCGGCAAGGTCAGGTGGATTTGTGCGTACAGCATCGGCAGGTCTCCATTATTTCAACCGGGCCTGGTTGCTGCCCTGGCACCGGTTATTCACGCATTGGCAATGGCTGATCGCCGGGAAGCCGCAGACCGAAGCCATGCCGGTGCTCGCGCATTGTGCCTGCACGCGGGCCGGGTCGGTCGGGCTGTCGAGGTTGACGCATGAGGGGTAATAGCCACAGCAGTTGCCGACGTTCTTTACCGTGCAATCGGCGTCGCTGTGGCAACTGCGGTCGATCTGGACCGGGTTGCCGGTGATGATCCGCCCGACACTGCTGGCGGGTGCCGGCGTGGGTGAGCGATGACCGTCGATCGTGGGTGGGGCGCTGCAGCCGGCCAGCATCAACAACAGCAATAGCCATGGTACGAAAAATCCCGGGGTGCGTTTGCTCTGTCTTGCTGGCAGGCAGTGACTCAAACCTTGTTGGCCCAGATGTCGCGCAAGGTGACACTGCGGTTGAACACCGGCTTGCCGGGCGCATGGTCGCGGCGATCGGCAACAAAGTAGCCCACGCGTTCGAACTGGAAGGTCTGCTCCGGTGCGGCCAGGACCACCGAGGGCTCCACCTGCCCGGTCACGGTGCGGCACGAATCGGGGTTCAGGTGATCCTGGTAGGTCTTGCCGTCATTGTCGTTGTCCGGGTCCGGTACCAGGAACAGGCGGTCGTACAGGCGGATTTCCGTGGCGATCGCGTTGCGGGCACAGACCCAGTGGATGGTGCCCTTGATCTTGCGGCTCGCGCCTTCCAAGCCGGGCCGGGATTCGGGGTCGAGGGTGGCGTGCACTTCGATCACCTGTCCCTGCTCATCGCGCACGACACCGGTGCAGCGCACGATACCGGCACCGCGCAAGCGCACCTCGCCCCCCGGGACCAGACGTCTGAAGCCCTTGGGTGGCACTTCGGCGAAATCATCGCGCTCGATCCACAACGCATTCGAAAAGGGCACCTGGCGCGAACCGAAGTCCTCATCCTTGGGATGGTTGGGGAAGGTGAGCGACTCGGTGTGGTCGTCGGGCAGGTTGTCGATGACCAGCTTCAACGGATCCAGTACCGCCATCCGACGGGCCGCAGTGGCATCCAGGTCCTCGCGCAGGCAGCCTTCCAGTACCGAGAAATCGATCATCGAGTTCTGCTTGCTGACACCCAGCCGGTCGACGAACAGACGCACAGACGAGGGCGTGTAGCCACGGCGGCGCAGTCCCAGCAAGGTGGGCATGCGCGGGTCGTCCCAGCCATCGACCAGCCCGGACTGCACCAGCGCCATCAGCTTGCGCTTGCTCATCACGGTGTAGTTGATGTTCAGGCGCGAGAACTCGATCTGGCGTGGCTTTGCGGCCTCCAGCGGCAGGCCGTTGGAGGTCAGCGGCTTCAGCAGGTCGGGGTGGCCGGCCAGGTCGACCTGGTCCACGCACCAGTCATACAGGGGGCGGTGGTCTTCGAATTCCAGCGTGCACAACGAATGGGTGATGCCCTCGATTGCATCACCCAGTGCATGGGCGTAGTCGTACATCGGGTAGATGCACCACGCGTCGCCGGTGTTCTGGTGCGGCACGTGCTTGATCCGGTAGATCGCCGGGTCACGCAGGTTGATGTTGCCGCTGGCCATGTCGATCTTCGCCCGCAGGGTGCGCGCGCCGTCGGGGAACTCGCCGGCACGCATGCGGCGGAACAGGTCGAGGTTCTCGTCGATGCTGCGGTCGCGGAACGGCGATGGCCTTCCGGGCTCGGTCAGGCTGCCGCGGTACTCGCGTATCTGGTCGGCGCTGAGGTCGCACACAAAGGCATCGCCCTGGGCGACCAGCTTTTCCGCCGCCAGGTAGTACACCTCGAAATAGTCGGATGAGTGGCGCAGTTCATTCCACTGAAAACCCAGCCATTGCACGTCTTCCTGGATCGCGGCGACGTACTCGAGGTCTTCGCGTGTCGGGTTGGTGTCGTCCAGGCGCAGGTTGCACACGCCGCCGAATTCCTTGGCGATGCCGAAATCCAGGCAGATCGCCTTGGCATGGCCAATGTGCAGGTAGCCGTTGGGCTCGGGTGGGAAGCGGGTCTTGATCGCCGTGTGCTTGTCGCTGGCGATGTCGTCGCGGACGATCTGGCGGACGAAGTCCTGCTTGAGGGGTGTGCCCGGATCAATGGTGGGGGACGTGGACTCAGACATGCGGCGCATCGGGGAGACGAAGGGGAAGCGACAAGTCTAGCCGGTGTCAGGGCACGGTTCCCGTTGTTGTCACGGCATTGTCGTGGTGCGCGGTATGCTCGGCTGCAATGGCATCACGCCTATTACATCACGCCTATTACATCAGGCCTATTGTGGAGCGTACCGATGAGGGTCGTATATGAAGCTGCCGGGATCATTGACGCCCATCTGATCCGTCACGCGCTGGAAGCGGCGGAGATTCCGGTGTTCATCAAGGGCGAAGCCTTGCTCGGCGGCATGGGCGAGCTTCCGATGTTCGGCCTGGTCCAGGTCTGTGTGCCGGATGCGGCCTGGCTTGCGGCGCGCGAGGTGGTGGAAACGGTTGGCCTGGGCGCACCGGTCGCGCTGGGCGAATCGGACCAGGACCATTGGCAGGCAGGCGCCGCACCCGCGGTGGGATGAGAGCGGCTGCCGCGCGTTCAGCCGAGCGCTGGGTCAGGCTTCGGTGCTTCCAGCAGCGCGGCTGGCAATCGGCGCAAGCTTTGTGCGACCTGTTCCAGCAGCGGGCCCATTGCGGAGGTCTTGCGCCATACCATCGCGATGCGGCGGTGCGGCGATTCACCCCTGAAGGGCAGTAGCGCGATATCCGGAGACGGCGGTACCGGCGGCTGGGTCGCCAGTACCGGCAGCAACGTCAGCCCGACCCCGGCGGCCACCATCTGTCGCAAGGTCTCCAGACTGGTCGCACGAAACCCGTCACGCTCCCCGGCGCCGGCCATACGGCAGACATCCAGCGCCTGGTCGCGCAGGCAATGGCCTTCTTCCAGCAGCAGCAGCGGGACATGGTCAAGGTCGCTGATCGCCAGCGATTTTCGCGCTGCCAGCGGATGTCCACGGGGCACCGCCAGCAGGAAAGGTTCATCAAACAGCGGTTGCACATGCAACTGTTCGTCGTGGACCGGCAGCGCGAGCAGGGCCGCGTCCAGTCGCCCCTCGTGCAGGCGCGCCAGCAGGGCGTCGGTCTTCTCCTCCACCAGCAGCAATTCGAGCCGGGGGAAACGCTCGCGCAGTGACGGCAGCACGTGCGGCAGCAGGTAGGGGCCGAGGGTCGGGAACATGCCCAGGCGGATACTGCCGGCCTCCGGGTCCTGGCTGTGACGGGCGATCTGGGTCATCTGTTCGACATTGGCCAGCGCCTTGCGTGCGCGCTCGACGATCTCGCGCCCGATCGGGGTCAGCATCACCTTGCGGGGTGCGCGCTCGAACAGCACCACTCCCAGTTCCTCCTCCAGTTTCCTGATCTGGGTGGACAAGGTGGGCTGGCTGACGAAGCTGGCCGCCGCCGCGCGACCGAAGTGCCGGTGCTCGGCCAGTGCCACCAGGTATTTGAGATCGCGCAGGTTCATGGGGTGCCTCGCTCACGCCGCGTCGCGCCGGCTTGGCAGAGCCGGTGCGACGCGACGCGTGGGTCAGATCAGGCGACCGCGGCTTCTGGCTGCGGCACGGAGTGGGCGGTTGCCGGGGCCGGCGTCCGGATCAGATGATCGAACGCGCTCAGGGCAGCCGTGGAGCCTGCCCCCATCGCGATCACGATCTGCTTGTACGGCACCGTGGTCGCGTCACCGGCGGCGAACACGCCCGGCATCGAGGTGCCGCCGCGCTCGTCGATGACGATTTCGCCGCGTGGGGACAGTTCCAGGTCGCCCTTCAGCCAGTCGGTGTTGGGCAGCAGTCCGATCTGCACGAAGATGCCGTCCAGGTCGACCTGGTGGACTTGCTCGCTCACGCGGTCCTTGTAGACCAGTGTGGTGACCTTCTTGCCGTCGCCCAACACCTCGGTGCTCAAGGCGCTGACGATGATGGTCACGTTGGGCAGGCTGCGCAGCTTGCGTTGCAGGACTTCGTCGGCGCGCAGCTGGCTGTCGAACTCGACCAGGGTGACGTGCTTGACGATGCCGGCCAGGTCGATCGCGGCCTCGACGCCGGAGTTGCCGCCGCCGATCACCGCCACGTCCTTGCCCTTGTACAGCGGGCCATCGCAATGCGGGCAATAGGCGACGCCCTTGTTGCGGTATTCCTCCTCGCCGGGAACACCCATCTGCCGCCAGCGCGCGCCGGTGGACAGGACCACGCTGCGTGATTTCAGCGACGCGCCGTTGGCCAGTTGCACCTCGACCAGCCCACCGGGTTCGCTCGCCGGGATCAGCTTGGTCGCGCGCTGCAGGTTCATGATGTCGACGTCGTATTCCCTGACGTGCTGCTCCAGCGCGGCGGCCAGCTTGGGGCCTTCGGTGTAGGTGACCGAGATGAAGTTCTCGATTGCCATCGTGTCCAGTACCTGGCCGCCGAAACGCTCGGCCGCCACGCCGGTGCGGATGCCCTTGCGCGCGGCATAGACCGCTGCCGCCGCGCCGGCCGGGCCGCCGCCGATCACCAGCACCTCGAACGGCGCCTTGGTCTTGATCTCCTCGGCCGCGCGCTGCCCGGCACCGGTGTCCAGGCGGGCGACGATCTGCTCGACCGTCATCCGGCCGGTGTCGAAGGCCTCATCGTTGAGCAGTACGGTCGGCACCGACATGATCTCGCGCGCCTCGACCTCGTCCTGGAACAGTGCGCCGTCGATCGCGACGTGGTGGATGTTGGGATTCAGCACGCTCATCAGGTTCAGCGCCTGCACCGTGTCCGGGCAACTCTGGCACGACAGCGACATGAAGGTCTCGAAGCGGTACTCGCCTTCCAGGTCGCGGATCTGGTTGGCTTCTTCCTCGGAGATCTTCGCCGGATGGCCGCCGACCCACAGCAGCGCAAGCACCAGCGAGGTGAACTCGTGGCCCATCGGGATCGCGGCAAAGCCGACGCTGACGTCGGTACCGATGCGGTTGATCGTGAACGACGGCTTGCGCGGCTGCGAATCGTCGCGGCGCAGGCTGATCTTGTCGGACAGCGCGGCGATGTCGTTGAGCAGGGTGTTGAGCTCCTGCGACTTGTCGCCATCGTCGAGCGAGGCGACCAGCTCGATCGGCTGGACCAGCTTCTCGAGATAGCCCTTCAATTGGGTCTTGAGGTTGTTGTCAAGCATGGCAATGGCTCCATGAAGGCGAAAAATGATGGCTCGGGTGCTTGCAGAAGCGGCCTGGGGCGAGGGGAGGGAGCCGGAGAGAGTGTTCCGGCAACGTCCCAGGCCGCTGATGCAAGCAACCGGATAAGCAAGGTGCGGATTCCGGTGGGCCGGATCGACGCGGCGGAGGGCCGGGCGACTTGCGCCCGGACTCCGTGTCACATGAAGCGGGTGGAGACTTTGGAGAAGCCCTGCCAACTCGCTTTTGATTGTCACTTCCGTAGCGACCGTTACTCCCGTAGGACCGTCACTCCCGTGGGACCGTCACTCCCGCGCAGGCGGGAGTCCAGGGACGTTGCCAATCGACGACTTGACGTCCATGGATCCCCGCCTTCGCGGGGATGACGGCTTACTGTCAGGTGACGGTGCGCTGCCAGGTGACGGTGTGCTGTCAGATGACGGTGTGCTGTCAGATGACGGTGTACTGCCAGATGACGGTGTACTGCCAGGTGACGGTGTACTGCCAGGTGACAGTTTGTTGCGGGGTGACGATCCGTTGCCGGGTAACGGCAACGGTTCAGGCGATCCTTAGATCTTGCCGACCAGGTCCAGTGACGGCTCCAGGGTCTTCTCGCCTTCCTTCCACTTGGCCGGGCAGACCTCGTTCGGATGGGCGTTGACGTACTGGGCGGCCTTGACCTTGCGCAGCAGCTCGGACGCGTCGCGGCCGATGCCGCCGGCGTTGATCTCGATGATCTGGATCTTGCCGTCCGGGTCGATCACGAAGGTGCCGCGATCGGCCAGACCAACGTCCTCGATCATCACCTCGAAGTTGCGGGTGATGGTGCCGGTCGGGTCGCCGACCATCGTGTACTGGATCTTCTTGATCGCCTCGGAGCTGTCGTGCCAGGCCTTGTGGGCGAAGTGGGTGTCGGTGGAGACGCTGTAGATCTCCACGCCCAGCTTCTGGAACTCGGCGTAGTTCTCGGCCAGGTCTTCCAGCTCGGTCGGGCAGACGAAGGTGAAGTCGGCCGGGTAGAAGAATACGACCGACCACTTGCCCTTCAGGTCGGCGTCGGAGACTTCAATGAACTTGCCGTTCTTGAACGCCTGGGCCGTAAACGGCTTGATTTCGGTATTGATCAGAGACATCAATGGATCCTCGGGTTGGTTGATGAACAGGAGAGAGTGAAGCCATCATAGATCGGCCGTTTTGATTGTTCAAATCGATTGAATTTATCATTGCAATAGATCGTAACTATCAATGGAGTGCTGATGCCTGAACCGATGGCAGTGGGCGGATCACGTCTGGATCCCCGGAGCGTCGCTGTGGGCGCAGCCGATGGAGTACCAGCACGCTCCAGTCCAGATCGCGGTGATCCGCTCGTTTATCAAGTGAAGCCGCGCCAAACCCCCGCTTTTTTCCGGAACCTAGGGTTGTCTCCGGTACGATGCGGCTGGTTAAGCACGCCGATTTAAAACACACCAATGCTGGAGCCCGATGGCACGCATAGACCACACGCTGCGCGCGGCACGGTCGGGGATCGAGCCCGGCGAGGCGGAGTTGTTGCTCGCCCACGTGCTGGGGCGGCCCCGAAGCTGGCTGTACGCCCATGGCGACGATTCGCTGGATGAGCAGAACTCGGCGCGGTTCGAAGTATTGCTGACGCGGCGCCGCGCGGGCGAGCCGGTGGCCTACCTGCTTGGCCAGCGGGGGTTCCGGGACTTCGACCTGCGGGTGGGCCCGGCAGTGCTGATCCCGCGACCCGAGACCGAGTTGTTGGTTGAGCTGGCATTGGACCGGTTGCCCGACACAGTGGTGCTTTCGATTGCGGACCTGGGTACCGGTAGCGGTGCCATCGCGATTGCCTTGGCACGTGAACGGCCACTGGCGCGCGTGGTTGCCACCGACGCCAGTGCGGATGCGCTGCAGGTCGCGATCGACAATGCGGGCCGGTTGGGCATGCCGAACATCGAGTTTTCACAGGGGGATTGGCTGACCCCGCTTGCCGGCGCAAGCTTCAACTTGATCGCAAGCAATCCGCCTTACATCGCCCAGGCCGATGTCCATCTGGGCCAGGGCGACTTGCGTTTCGAGCCGCGCGGGGCGCTGGTCTCCGGCGAAGACGGACTGGACGCGCTGCGGGTGATCACCCGCGATGCGCCGCAGCACCTGATGCCGGGTGGCTGGCTGTTGCTGGAGCACGGTTGGGACCAGGGCGAACGCGTACGCGGGATGCTGGCTGAGGCCGGACTGGTCGAGGTGGCGACCGTCGCCGACCTGGAGCAACGCGATCGCATCAGTCTGGGTCGCAAGCCGGATTGAACCGGTTGGAAGACCGACTTCGCGGGTTGGTGGGCAACGTGCTCAAGACGCACCGGTCGGCTCGGGGAGTGCGGCAACGTTGAGGCCTCGTTAGACTCGGGCCATCTTTCCAGCGAGCGTCAGCATGCGCAGCCTATACCCCGAGATCCAGCCTTACGACACCGGCACCATCGAGGTCGATGAACGCCACACCTTGTACTACGAGCAGTGCGGCAATCCCGACGGCAAGCCGGTGGTGTTGCTGCACGGTGGCCCGGGCGGTGGCTGCAGCAGCAAGATGCGGCGCTTCCACGATCCGGCCAGGTACCGGATCATCCTGTTCGACCAGCGTGGCAGCGGCCGCTCCACGCCGGCCGCCGACCTGGTCAACAACACCACCTGGCACCTGGTGGAGGACATCGAGAAGTTGCGGGTCAAGTTGGGCGTGGACCGGTGGCAGGTGTTCGGTGGCAGCTGGGGCTCGACGCTGGCATTGGCCTACGCCGAGAAGCACCCCAAGCGGGTGACCGAGCTGGTCCTGCGCGGGATCTTCATGCTGCGGCGCTGGGAGCTGGAGTGGTTCTACCAGGAAGGTGCCAGCCGCCTGTTCCCGGAGGCCTGGCAGCACTATGTGCAGGCGATCCCCGAGGTCGAGCGCCACGACCTGATCAGTGCCTTCCACCGTCGACTGACCAGCAGCGACGAGAAGGCCCGGTTGGACGCCGCCAGAGCCTGGAGCGTGTGGGAAGGCGCGACCAGCTTCCTGCATGTCGACGAGGATTTCACCACCAGCCACGAGGACCCGGAGTTCGCACTGGCGTTCGCCCGGATCGAGAATCACTATTTCGTCAACAGCGGCTTCTTCGAGGTGGACGACCAATTGCTGCGTGACATCGGCAACATCGCCGATATACCCGGCATCATCGTGCATGGCCGCTATGACGTGGTCTGCCCGGTGCAAAACGCCTGGGATCTTCACCAGGCCTGGCCGAAGGCCGAGTTGTCGATCAGTCCGGCCTCGGGCCATTCGGCATTCGAGGCTGAAAACGTCGATGCGCTGGTACGGGCGACCGACGGCTTTGCCTAGCTCGCGCTCAGGCCGGGTTGGCGGGTGAACCGTCCGGGTTGCGATCAATCATCCACAGCCCGGCCCACAGTTTCAGGTCCAGTTCGAAGCCTTCGCGCTGCTTCTGTATCAGCCATTGCGGGACCTGCGGACGCGGGACCTTGTGCACGGTGATGTCTTCGTTGTCGACGCCGCCGCCTTCACCGACCTTGACCAGGTCCGACGCACGCACGAACGCGATGCGCTCGCTGCTCATCCCCGAAGAAGTCGGCCCGGTGAGCAGCACGTCGACGCGACCGGGCTCCCAGCCAGTCTCCTCGACCAGCTCCCGATGCGCGGCGCTGGCCAGGGTGTCCTCGGCATGGTCATCGCCGACCAGCCCGGCGGGCATCTCAATGGTGCGGGCGCCAAGCGGCACCCGGTATTGCTCTACGAACAACACATGGTCATCGGGCGTGACGGCGATGATGATCACCGCCATGCCGTTGCCGTGGGTGCGCTCGGCATACTCCCAGCGGCCGCGACGGACCATGCGCAGCCATTGGCCGTCGTAGAGGATTTCGGGAGTTTCGTCATGGTCGGTCATGGTTCGATGCTAACCGCGCCTTGACGCTAAAACACGGTTTGCCTTCAGGCAGGGGCGAATTCAAGGCCTGCGGCGTTGTAGAGCCGGCGGCGGGTCATCGGGCCGAAGCGCAGGCCATTGCACAAGGCCCCCAGGGTCGCGCCATCGGCGCTGTTGCGCAGGAAATGTTCCTGGCTGCCTTCCAACGCCACGTCGCAGGCGATGGTGGACAGTTGCCGGCACAGCAGGGCTTGCTCGCGATGCATGCGCAGCCGTTGCGCGCAGGCTTTGGCCCCACGCAGGCGCAGGAACGGGACTTCCTCGACGCGTTCGAGCAAGGCGTCCAGGGTGTCAAAGTGCGCCAGCAATGCCGCGGCGGTTTTTGCGCCAATCCCCGGTACCCCGGGAATGTTGTCCACCGCGTCGCCGCACAGCGCCAGGTAGTCGGCCATCTGTCGCGCCTGCACCCCGTGCCGGGCCGGCACCCCGTCCGCACCCCAGCGCTGGCCACGGGCAAAATCCCACTGCTCGTCGTGCTCGCCAAGCAGTTGCGACAGGTCCTTGTCAGCTGACACGATCACCGACCGGAAACCGTGCGCCCGTGCCTGCACGCAGGCGCTGCCAATCAGGTCGTCGGCTTCGTAATGGCGGTGCCCCAGTACGCTCAGCCCGAGCGCCGCGCACAAGGCCCGGCACTGCCCGAACTGGCGCCTGAGCTCTTCCGGTGCGGGGTCGCGGTTGGCCTTGTAGGCTGGATACAGCAGGTTGCGAAAACACGAATCCAGTGCCTCGTCGAAGGCCACCGCGATGTGCTGCGGCCGGGTCCGGTCCAGCAGCTCCAGCAGGAACCGGGCGAAGCCGTGCACCGCGTTGGTCGGCCAGTCGTCGGCGTCGCGGAACTCATCGGGCATCGAGTGCCAGGCCCGGAACACGTACAAGCTGGCGTCGACCAGATAAAGGGTGCGGGTGGGCACGGCGGTCGAAGCGCTCAAGGTGTCCACTGGGTGAGCAGCTCGGCGGGATCGGGGCGCTTGCGTTCAGCCGCTTGGCGGGAAGGAGTCCCCAGGTGGATGAAACCGATAACGTGTTCCGTTTCATCCAGGCCCAGCAGGCTGGCCACGTCCCGGTCGTAGGCGGCCCAGCCAGTCAGCCAGCAGCCACCGAAGCCGATTGCCTGCGCAGCCTGCAACAACGCAAAACCGGTGCAGCCTGCGGTGAGCAGGCGTTCCTGTGCGGGGATTTTTTCATCCGGCCCCAGTCGGGCGACCAGGACCACGATCACCGGGGCATGCAGGTAGCGATCGCGGTCCTTGGCGATGGCCGCCTCGCTGGCTTGCGGGTCGGCGGCCAGGTGACGCGCCGCCAGTTGCTCACCGAACACGCGACGTGCCTCGCCGCGGATGGATACAAACCGGAACGGTACCCTGGCGCCGTGGTCGGGCACGCGTGTCGCGCTGCCCAGCAGGCGCAGCAAGGTAGCCGGGTCGGGGCCCGGCTCGCCCAACAGCATGAAAGGCACCGAGCGGCGGGCATCCAGTGGCGCCAACGGGTTGGGTGGCTGTGAAGGGCTAATGTGATAAGTATTGGTGCGGCTGGCGGACATGCATCACAGTTTGATGAAGGTAATGATTGGCTGACGTATCTTGCCACTAAGCTGCGTAGTGCGTCCGTTGAGACGAGTCAACGTCACACCAACCTCGGAGTAGGCGTGCCTATCCAACCATCGCGTGGCGTCAACGCCGTGCCAACTGATCCTACCCGGGTGCTTGAACAGATCAAGCGACTGGTGCTGGAGCATCTGGGTGGGCTGCCTGGGGAGTTTTACGGGCCGATCGAGGAGACGTTGAATGCGGCAGCCGTGGGTGGCGATGACGCCCATGCCGGACAGGTCGTCTATCAGAGCCAGTCGGCATTGTGGGTGTTGCGCCAACATCATGCAGCCCAGGTGATGCGCTACCGGCAGCAGATCGCGCAGGGGTTCGACGATTTCCGCTCGCCGCATGCTCGCAATCAAGGCGACCAGCCATTGGGCCTGATCGCTGATACCCAGATCGATTTCCACCTGGCAGGGCAAGCGCTCGTCACAGTGCTTCAACACGATTTTGAAGAGCCCCTGGAGGTGATGGACCGGCGCCTGGGACTGTTGGCCGCTGCGCTTGGCGTGGAAGCCAGCGTCAACCCGATCGGTCCGCTACGGCTGGCCAACACCTTCGTAGAGACCTTCAGCGACGAGCAGATTCCCGAGATCCTGCGCGGGCACCTGTTCGGCCATTACCAACACGAGTTGATCCGGACGTTGGACGAGATATACGCCAAGGCCAATACCCTGTTGGCAACGGCGGGCTATGGCATGGCGGAAGTGCCTCGCCGAGCACCGATTTCCGCCGGGTCGCGGTCGCCGGCGTCATCGGGTCGCAGTGAATCGAGTCATGGCGAATTGGGTCATGGCGAATCCGGTCATGCGGATGGGTCTGACGGACGAGGCGGACGAAACTACGACGGTCACGGCCACGCAGACCACATCGGACATGGTGGACACGGCGGGTACGGCCATCAGGCGGGCAACGGTCGCGTAGCGGGGTCAGATCAGGGTTACGGACGTGATGGCCCAGCAGGGCAGTCAGGACAGGCAGAGCAAGCAGGCCATGGCCATCGCGGTCAGGCTGGCGTCGGTGCAGGTATCGGCGGCGATTCCGCTACCCCGCACGAACTGGGTGAGCTGCGCAGCATGCTGCATGCATGGCGAGAGGGCGCTTTGAACAGCCCCGCCGAGCCGACCAGCCAGGCGAAAACGGACGCTTCGTCGCAATGGCACGAGTTGCGGCTCGATGAGGTGGTCAGTGTCGCCTCGCTGCTGCAGGCCGAGCCCGCCGATGCTTTCGCCCGTGCGCTGGCGGGGTCCGGGACATTGGCCGATGTGATCCGGCAACAACTCAGCGGTGGTTCGCGCCGGCTGGGACTGGATCCGCAACGGATCCGCTTCAGCACCGAAGACGAGGATGCGATCGACCTGGTCGGACTGGTGTTCGACTCGCTGTTCCACAGTCAGCAATTCGAGGCCCCGGCGCGGCGGGTGTACGCGCGCCTGGTGTTGCCTTTTGTCAAGGTGGCGTTGACGGACCAGCAGTTGTTCGTGCAGCCGGGGCATCCGGCGCGGCGACTGTTTGACTCGATCACCGAGGCGATCGCCGGCAATCGCGGCGAGACCGCCCATGAGCGTGAGCTGCTGGACCGGGCGACCGCCATCTCGCAACGCGTGGTCGCCGAGTACAACGAGGATCTGGCGATTTTCGAGATCGCCCACCATGAGCTGGACACGATGTTGCAGCAGCAACGGCGACGCATCGAATTGCAGGCCGAGCGGGCGGCGAAGGCGACCTATGGCCGCGAGCGGCTGAACCACGCGCGCGAGTACACCGACACCCTGTTGTCACGTCGTCTCGCCGCTCCGCCGTTGAGCCCCGCTGTGGCCGAGTTCCTGAGTACGACCTGGCGACATCATCTGGTCCAGGTGCTGCTGCGCGAAGGGCCCGACAGCGAGCAGCTGGTCGAGGCGATCGCGCTGGGCGACTCGTTGGTGGAGGCAGACCGGATCGCCGCAGAAGGCCGTGGTCGCGATCTCGCCCGCCACCTGCTGGCAATAGAGCCGGCGATCAGCACCTGTCTGGCCAGCTCCGGGCTGGGTCACAGCGCTGCCGAGCATGGTTTGGCGGTATTGGTGAAGGGGTTGGTCTATCCCAACACGCCACGCGATCTGCATCCAGCGCCCCCCAGTGAGGCCGAGGAGGATGCGCAGGAGAAGTACCTGTGGCTGGACAAGGGGGAGCGACTGGAATTTGATCCTTCCCAGGCCGATCAACTGCGTTCGCTGGCCGTGGGCAGCTGGTTGCAAGTGACCGATATCCGGGGCAACTCCAGCGCGGCGAAGATTGCCTGGGTCAGTCCGGTCACCGGACGCCGGCTGTTGGTCAGCCGTCGGGGCGTGCGGCTGTTGGTGGCGTCCGTCGAGGAACTGGCGATGCTCGCCGGAGTGGGTCGATTGCGGACGGGTTGTGAGCCGACGGCTTTCGAGCAGGCGATGCAACACGTGCGGGTGCAGCTCGATCGGGCCGCCCATACCCACTGAACACCTGGTTGGGGCTTCGCCGCCGAGGGCGCATCGCGCTGACGAGGGTCATTGGTTACGATGATCCAACCTCGGCAAGGAAGTATGTGCATGACCGCGACGGCGATAACCATTGGCGTGGCAAGCGAGACTGCCCCCGGCGAACGCCGTGTTGCGTTGACCCCTGAAACCGCGAAAAAACTCACTGCCGCCGGTGCCAAGGTGCGCATGCAACGTGGTGCAGGGTCGCGAGCAGGCTTCGACGATGAGGCTTACCGGCAAGCCGGGGTTGAGCTGGCGGATGATGCCGAGTCCACGCTGCGCGACGCGGACCTGGTCCTGTGCGTACAGGCACCGCCGGTGGAATTGCTGGGGCAGTTGCGCCGCGGTGCCGCGCTGGTCGGCCAGATCGCGCCGCAGGCAGATACTGCGCGCGCCGAAGCAATCACCTCGCGCGGGTTGCGGGCCTTTCCGCTGGAGCGCCTGCCTCGAACCACCCGGGCGCAGGCGATGGACGTGCTCAGCTCGCAGGCCGGCATGGCCGGTTACAAGGCCATGTTGATCGCCGCCCAGCTCAGTCCACGTTTCTTCCCGATGCTGACCACCGCGGCGGGAACCATCCGGCCCTCCAAGGTGCTGGTGGTCGGGGCGGGAGTGGCCGGCCTGCAGGCGATCGCGACCGCCAGGCGTCTGGGCGCACAGGTGGAGGGTTTTGATGTCCGTCCTGAAACCCGCGAGCAGATCGAATCATTGGGAGCCAGGTTCCTCGACCTGGGGGTCAGCGCGGCCGGTGAGGGTGGGTATGCGCGTGCACTGACCGATGAGGAGCGCGCCGAGCAGCAGCGTCGGCTCGGCGAACACCTCAAGGTGGTGGATGTCCTGGTCACCACGGCGGCCGTACCTGGCCGGCCTGCGCCGAAGATCATCAGCGAGGCCATGGTGGCGGGAATGAAGCCCGGGAGCGTGATCGTCGACCTGGCCGCCGAGACCGGTGGCAACTGCGAGTCGACCCGGCCGGGCGAGACCATCCAGGCGGACGGCGTCACCATCGCCGGGCCGCTTGACCTGGCCAGCAGTGGTGCGACCCACGCCAGTGAGATGTTTGCCCGCAACGTATTCAACTTCGTCGGCCTGTTCCTTGTCGACGGAGCCATCCAATTCGACTGGGACGATGAATTGCTGGCGAAAACCGTATGGCCGGAGCGACCAGCGGCGGCTTAGACACGGCGATGGCCCGCGCTATCGCGAGTCTTTTCGATGTGTGCCAGCCGCCCGGGTGAGCACGTCCGCGACACGGCTATGATGCGATCAACACCTTGCGGAGAAGCAACGATGGGCGATGGACTGATGGGGCTCTATATCTTCATGCTGGCGGCAATTGCCGGCCACGTGATCATCGCCCGGGTGCCGGTCATCCTGCACACCCCGCTGATGTCGGGCTCCAACTTCATCCATGGCATCGTGCTGGTCGGCGCGATGGTGGTGTTGGGCCATGCGGACACCACGGTTGAGAAGGTCATTGGTTTCGTCGCGGTATTGCTCGGTGCGGGCAATGCCGCTGGCGGTTACGTGGTGACCGAACGCATGCTGGACATGTTCAAACCCAGCAAGCCAGTTGGGAAATCCGGTGGTCAGCCCGGTGGCCCGGCGTGATCGCAGACGGGTGGCAATCGCTGTTGGCGGCGGGCAGTTACTTCATCGCCGCGACCTTGTTCCTGCTTGGTTTGCAGCGGATGGCTTCGCCCCGCACCGCGCGTAGTGGCATCCGCTGGGCGGGTGTCGGGATGGTGGTGGCGACGGCCGCGACTTTCCTGCTGCCGGGGCTGCACAACTTCGAGCTGATCGTGGTCGCGTTGGTGATTGGCACGGTTGCCGCGTGGGTTTCCGGGCGCAAGGTGGCGATCACCGACATGCCGCAGATGGTGGCGCTCTACAACGGCATGGGCGGCGGCGCGGCGGCCGGGATTGGCGCGGTGGAATTACTGAAGTTCTCGTCAGTGGCGTCGGGTCAACCGGTCGCGGCATCCGCCGGCGCCGTGTCGCCAGTGATGTCGGTGTTGGTGCTGGCCGTACTGGGTGCGGCGATTGGCGCCGTGTCGCTGTCGGGCTCGGTGATCGCGTGGGCCAAGCTCGATGGAAGGCTCGACAAACGGGTGGTATTCCCGGCGCAGCAATTGCTCAGCGCCGTGGTCTTCATCGCCATGCTGGTGGCAGGGGGCTGGGCGGTGGTATCGCTGCAGGTGCCGGTGATCATCGCGTTCTTCGCCCTGGCGCTGCTGCTGGGCCTGTTGATGACATTGCCGATCGGCGGGGCCGACATGCCGGTGGTGATCTCGCTGTACAACGCCTTGACCGGCCTGGCCGTCGCGTTCGAGGGTTTCGTGCTCGGCAACCAGGCGCTGATCATTGCCGGCACCATGGTCGGTGCGGCCGGCATGTTGTTGACCCGGCTGATGGCCAAGGCGATGAACCGGCCAATCAGCGGGGTGCTGTTTTCCCACTTTGGGGGCGGTGGCGAGGCGCAGGAAATTGACGGCACGCAGAAGCCCATTGAGGCCGGGGATGTCGCCGCGATGATGGCGTATGCCGAGCGGGTGGTGATCGTGCCGGGTTACGGCATGGCAGTGGCCCAGGCGCAGCACAAGGTGTGGGAGTTGAGTCAAAAGCTGATCGAGCGCGGGGTCAAGGTGAAGTTCGCGATCCATCCGGTTGCAGGTCGGATGCCCGGCCACATGAACGTGTTGCTGGCCGAGGCAGGCGTGCCGTACGACTTGATCGTCGACATGGACGATATCAACCCGGAGTTTCCGCAGACCGATGTGGCGCTGGTGATTGGCGCCAACGACGTGGTCAACCCGGTGGCGAAAACCGACCCCGCCAGCCCCATTTACGGCATGCCGATCCTGGATGTGATGAATGCCAGGAACGCAGTGGTGATCAAGCGTGGCAAGGGCACCGGCTTCGCGGGTATCGAGAATGCGCTGTTCTATGCCGACAACACCCGGATGCTCTACGGCGATGGCGCGGAGATGGTCGGGGCGCTGGTGTCGGAGCTCAAGGCGCTGGACGGCTGAGGCACGTGGCAGCGCGACACCGTTGGCACGAACAGGGTTTGGCGAGGCCGGCCCGTCAGGAGGTCGCTCAGCGGGTGGTCAGCGCAGCCACCAGCAAAGCCAGCGACAGCCAGGCCAGGTCTGCGGCGTCGTTGGCCAGCCCTGCCAGGGTCCACGCGTGGTGGAAACCCAGGCGGGTGGCTGAATCCCACGGCAGCAGGCCCAGCATCGCGCCCAGGTGGGAGGCGATGATGCCCCAATTGGCCAACACCACGATCGTGGCCGTGGACAGCACCGCCAGCAGCATGCGCCCCATGCCCGCGCGCCAACCACCCAGACGCAGGATCACGGCGACGTCCAGTGCGCCCACGACCGCCATCCAGCTCTTCTGGGAGTCGGTGTAGACGGCCAGCATCACCCAGATCGCGGCGAACCCGCAGATGCCCAGCACCAACAGCAGGCGCGAAAGCACCCAGTGGGGAAACCGGAACGGGCGAGCAGTCGATCGCGAGGATGGAACCATGGAATGGGATGTCGAGTCGGGGGCCGTGCAGCATAGCTGTCGCGCTGCCAACAGCATATTGGACTAGAATGGTCCTACTTCCAGAAAAGCCGGTCTTGGCGGCCTCCCACATGTATTCACGCAACAGCGAACCGGTCCGTTTCGAGCGCGACTGTCCTGCCGTACTGGTCCCCCAGGGCGATGTCGTCAACTTGCCCGCCGGCACCACGGGTTACATCACCCAAAGCCTGGGGGGCAGTTACACCGTGTTCGTGGATGGCAACCTGTTCCGGATTGCCGGCGAAGACGCGGATGCCATTGGCAAGGAGCCTCCCGAACCGCTGGAGCTTGCCGATGGCGCGGATGAAGGCGCTGTCGAGGAGTTGGTGTGGAAGCAGCTACGAACCTGTTTCGACCCCGAGATCCCGATCAACGTGGTCGACCTGGGGCTGATCTATGAGGCCAATGTAAAGGCGCATCCGCAACAAGCGGGGCAGCGGCTGGTCGAGGTCCGGATGACCCTGACCGCTCCGGGTTGTGGCATGGGTGAGATCCTGGTGGCGGACGTCAGCGACAAGCTCAAGATGATTCCGACGGTGACCGAGACCGACGTGGAACTGGTATTCGAGCCACCCTGGAACCGCCACATGATGTCCGAGGCCGCCCAGCTCGAGACCGGGATGCTTTGAGGCTTGAGGCTTGAGCACCGATGCGTTGCGTCGAACGCTGATGGGTGACGGCTCCATGACTCCCCGCATCCTGGACATGCTGTAGCGTGTAATTTTTCCAGGTTTGTGGAGGAGCCCATGCATGGCCCATACCTTTTTGTTCGCGCAGGGCTTGCGGTCGCATTGGTCGCTGGCATGAGCGCTTGCGCCGTGGCGACGGGCAATCCGGAGCCGCAGGACCTGACGCCGGTGCCAACGGCGGATAACGCTGATGCGTTACCGGCAGTCACGCCGGCTCCGACAAAGCTTGGCGAGCTCCCCGGTGAAGGCCCCTACCAGCGCTTCATCGTGAAGTACCGCGATGGCAGCGTCGCAGCGCAAAGCCCGGCAGCCGCACGCGCCCAGTTGGAAGCCAGTGCTGTCGCCAGTGGTCTGGACGGGGCTGCGACGGGCCAATCATTGCAACTGGATTGGCAGCTCCGCCTGGCGGTGGGTGCCGACGTATTCACCACGTCGCGTCCATTGGACCGGCAAGAGGCGGCGGCCCTGATGGCTCAGTTCGGGTCGGACCCACAGGTTGAATACATCGAAATCGACGGCATTGTGACGATCCAGCAGGGGTCGACGCTGCCGCCGCCGGAACCGCTTGGCGGCAACCTTTAGAGCGCCTCGAACCGGTTCGCTTCGACGTTCTTGCGCACCTTGGCCGGGTCCCAGATGCGTCCGTTCATGGCAATGTAGACACCGGCCGGCAGCGATTGCACCGCGCCGACGGCGGTGCCGATATTGAACTGGGCGTCGGAGCCGCGGAATCGTGCGGGGTTCAGCGCACCGGTCAACACAATGGTCTTGCCGGCGATGCTGGCCAGTACGTTGGCCGTCTCCACCATCGAGTCGGTGCCGTGGGTGACCAGCACGCAGCGCGCGTCCTGTGCCGTAATCGTTGCCCGGATCAGCTCGCGGTCATCGTGGGTGATATGCAGCGAATCCTTGCGCAGGATCGGGATCACCCGATAGCGGAACGCGACCCCCAGATCCTCCAGGATCAGTCCGATCTGTGGCTCGCCGATCTGGTAATCCGACTTGTCGTCAAAATAGATCTTGTCGATCGTGCCGCCGGTGGTGACGATGCAGAGTTGGTCCATGGGGCTTCGCGTTGCGGGTTGACCGACGATTATAGGCACCGGCGTTGCCGGGGTGGCAGGTCTACGAGCGCCTGGTCCCGAATCGTGCACGCAGCCCAGGCAGGTTGGCGGCGAATATCACCACCAATGCCAGCAAGGTTTCCATCAAGGCGAACCCCAGCTCGGCCGGGCGTGTCCATGCCGCCATGATCCCGTGGCTGAACCAGGCCAGCGCCAGTACCGAAGCCCAGAACCCGGCCGTGCGCCAGCCAAGCCATGCCGCGATCCCCAGTGCCAATGGCGGCAACCCGAATACGGTCAAGGCGACCCAATCACGCGGCGGCGCAAACCAGGCCGCATACAGCACCGCCAACCCGATCAAGCCAAGCACCAGCACCAGTGAGCGGGCCGGATGTGACCGTGTTGTGGTCCCGGGTTCGCGCGGCGTACTCATCCCAGCCTCCCGGCAATCATCGCGACCCGCTTGCCCAGCGCCCGCGCCAGGTGCGCTTCCTCGTCGCTGATTGGCCGGTCATCGCCCGTGCCAGTGACGTGGCTGGCGCCGTATGGTGTGCCGCCGGTTTGGGTGGTGCTGAGCAACGGCTCGGTAAACGGGATCCCCACCAGCAGGCAGCCGTGGTGCAGCAGCGGCACCATCATTGTCAGCAGGGTCGACTCCTGACCGCCGTGCATGGTGGTGGTGGAGGTGAACACCGCCGCCGGCTTGCCCACCAGGGTGCCGCTGGCCCATTGCCCGCCCAGCCCGTCCAGCCAGTGCTTGAGCGGCGCGGCCATGTTGCCGAAGCGGGTCGGGCTCCCGATCGCCAGCCCGGCGCATTCCTCCAGGTCGCGAGGCTCCACGTAGGGCGCTCCATCCTCCGGCACCGATGGTGCGACCGCCTGGGTGACTGCGCTGACCGGCGGCACCGTGCGCAGCCGGGCACTCATGCCCGGGACCTCGCCGATCCCGCGTGCAATCTGCCGCGCCAGCCGCGCGACCGCCCCGTTGCGGCTGTAGTAAAGCACCAGAATTTCCGCCATTGCCTTGCGCACCCAGCATCAAAGCGCTCAAGGATAGAGGAAGCCGCTGCCGTCATCAGTTAACCTGCTGTGGATGGAACCACTGGACTCCCTCAACCGCTGGAGCGAGCGCGTGCGCGATCGCCCGCGCGTGCTCAGCTTCCTGCGCTTTCTTGGCAGGCGAGTGCTGGACGACAATCTGTTCCAGGCCGCCGGCGCGTTGTCGTACACCACCGTATTCGCCCTGGTGCCGCTGTCGATGGTGGTCTTCGGGGTGCTGTCCGGATTCCCGGTGTTCGCCGAGTGGAGCGAGCGGCTGAGTGATTACATCTTCTCCAACTTCGTGCCGTCCGCGGCGCGCTCGGTTGAGGGATATCTGCTCCAGTTCTCCAGCAACGCCGGCCAACTCACCACGGCGGGCATTGTCGCCCTGGTGGTGTCCTTGCTGATTACCCTGAACGGCGTTGAAGTGACCTTCAACCGGATCTGGCGGGTCAAGGCGACCCGGCCCAAGGTCGGTCGCTTCCTGGTGTACTGGACCGTGTTGACGTTGGGGGCAATCATCGCGGCGGCCAGCCTGGCGGTGTCGGCGCGGTTCTTCTCGCTGTCGGTTTTCGACACCGCGGCCGGGCATGCCTTGGAAGTGGTGATGCTGCAGGTGGCGCCGATGGTGCTGGAACTGATTGCATTCTCGGCGATCTATCGCGTCGTCCCCCATCGCACCGTGCAGTGGCGGCATGCGATTGCCGGTGCGGTGCTGGCCACCTGCCTGTTCGAACTGGTTCGCTGGGGGTTGGGGGTGTACCTGGGCACCTTCGGCAACTACTCGCGGATCTACGGCACCGTCGCGTTCGTGCCGATCTTCATGATGTGGATCTTCCTGAGCTGGGTGGGGGTGTTGCTGGGCGCATCGCTGGCCTCCTCCAGTTCCGCATTCCGCTATCAACCCGTGTCGATGCGCTTGCCGGTCGGGTATGAGATCTACGGCTTGATGCGGCTGTTGGCGCGTTTCAACGAGGCGCGCGAACGCGGGGAGGGGCTGCATAGCGAGGATATCCAGCACCTGGAGCCGATATTGACCGACGCGCTGATCCAGGAAATGCTTGCCCAACTGGGCGGGATCAATGTGGTGCGGCGCGCCGACGATGGACAGTGGCTGCTTGCCCGGGATCTCGACAACCTGGCGCTGGGCGAGATCTACGAGGCCTGCCAGCTGCGTATCCCGATCGCGGAGGTGCACTTGCCGTGCCGGGACGATGCCTTGGGCAAGTCTGCGGTCGCCGCCCTGGACGAATTGCGAATACCCCTGCGCGACCTGCTCAAGCGCCGGGTTTCCACCATCCATGCCGAGGACTGAACCATGACCCGAACGAGCGTTGTCGTATTGCTGGTTGCCGTGCTGCTCGCAAGCCTGCTCGTCGCCTGCCAGCCCGCCGGGGACCCCGCGACCGAGTCGGCTGTTGCGCCGCCGTCGCCGGAGTCGACGGCGGCTGCGCCGGATTCACCAGACATGGAAGTGACGGCGCCAGGACAGACCGCGCCACTACCGGACGCCGCCCATGTCCCGGTCCTTCAGGTCACCACCATCGATGGCGACCCTTACGATCTGGCCGATCATCGTGGCAAGTGGGTGGTGGTGAATTTCTGGGCCACCTGGTGCCGGCCGTGCCTGGAGGAAATGCCGGAGCTGTCTGCCCTGGATGCGATGCGCGAGCACGTCGAGGTGATCGGGCTGGCGTACGAGGACATCAAGCCGGCGGACTTGAAGGCTTTCCTGCTGGAGCATCCGGTGGTGTATCCGATCAGCATTGTCGACACCTACGATCCGCCGGTCGGCTTTGACACCCCGCGTGGATTGCCGATGACCTACCTGATCGCGCCCGATGGCAGCGTGGCCAAAAAGATCCTTGGCCCGGTCACCGCCAATGAGATCGAGGCAGTGATTGCCGCCGCCACGTAAGCGGCACCGATGAGAATGGTGCGGTGCCTCAGCCGGCGCTCATCGCGAGCACCGCCGACGCGAAATCGTTGGCGAAACCCTCCATGTCGAACACATCGCCATCGCGGCGACGCTGGTCCAGCCTGGACCGGACCGTATCCAGCTGCCGGGGGTTGCGACCCAACTCGATGGCGCGGGCGATGAACGCCCGGTCGTCGGGCATGTTCATCTCATCCATCCCGAGGTGGTGGTTGAGGCTGCCGGCGACGCGTGAAGCGAAGGTCTGACCGGGCCGGGTCAGTACCGGGCAGCCGGCCCACAGCGCGTCAGAGGCGGTGGTATGGGCGTTATACGGCTCGGTATCCAGGAACAGGTCGGCGTGGCGAAGCCGCGCAAGATAGTCCGCATGCGGTTGCTTGGCCATGAACACCAGACGCTGGGGGTCAACGCCTTCGGCCTGGGCCACCGCCCGTAACCGCTGGTCGGCATGACCCGGTCCGGACAGCAACCACAGCACGCTGCCGGGTACGCCATGCAACACCGCCAACGCACGCTTCACGCTGTGGGCGTTGAGCTTGTAGCTGTTGTTGAAGCAGCAGAACACCACGCCATTGCCATCGATTCGCGGCGGCAGGCCGCACTCGGCGCGCGGCGGTGGCGGCGCGACTTCGCGTGTGGTGTCGGAGGGCTGGAAGCAGCGGGGCAGGCGGACCACCTTTTCGCTGAAATGCGGCGCCAGCGATTCGGGCAGCACGAACCCATCCGCCAGCACGAAGTCGATCCAGGGCGCACCCGAGGTTCCCGGGTAGGCGAGCCAGTTGACCTGTACCGGTGCCGGCCGCATCGCCAGGACTTCCGGCACGCCGCCGCCGCCCCAGCCACGCAGGTCGAACAACACGTCGATGCGGGCCTCCCGGATGGCTTCGGCGACGTCGGCATGACGGCGTCCGGAGACGTCATGCAACCGGGTCGCCCGACCGAGTCGCTCCCGGATCGGGCTGCCATCGTCGGGATTGAGGGCGAACAGGTGAACGTCGATCCGCGCCTGGGTGGCCAGCGCTTCCAGCAGGGCTACCGTCAGCAGGCCGGTCGGGTGGGCACCAAACCCGTTCGACAACAATCCGGTCCGCACCGATCTGCTACTGGCGGGGATGGGCTGGCGGGTGGACAGCGGTAGCACGGCACGAGCGATGCTGGCCGAGCGCAGGCGGGCGCAGTGAAGTTGCTCGGCGGCGGTGCTGTCCTCACTCAGGAACGCGAATGGTTCGATCGCGGCCTGTCCGCGGCGGACGGCGTCGCGAACCTGGTCCGACAGCCGGTCCAGATCGCGCCAATCGCACAGCTTGCGGCGCCACGCCAGCGAATAGGCGGCCAGTTGGGGTTCGCCGGGGGCGAGGACATGGGCCCGTGCGTAGGCATCCGCGGCCGCTTCGGCCTCACCGATGTCTTCCAGTACATGGCCCAGCCAGACGGCGATGCCGGGATGGTCGGGCGCGTTGCGTGCCGCCGCGCGCAGGCTGGCCGCAGCCTGGGCGTGGTTGCCTTGCATCCATTGTGCGCGGCCCAGGCGCGCCAGTGCTTCGGGATGTCCCGGCCGCAATGCCAGTGCACGCTGGCAGGCCGCCTCGCCGGCCCTGGCGTCGCCGGCGTCCAGTTCAGCTTCCGCCAGGACGATCCATGCCATTGGGTTGTGCGGTTCGCGGGCCACCGCTCGGCGCAGGTCATTGCCCTGGTCGATGGGCGGCATGGCTCAAGTCCCCTGCTTCATTCGCTGTGGGTCAGTCGCGCCAGTTCATCGGCCTGGTGCTCCTGCTGCAGCCGCTCCACCAGTCCATCCAGATCGCCGGTCAGGATGTTGGGCAGGTCGTACAAGGTCAGCCCCTCGATCCGGTGATCGGTGATCCGGCCCTGCGGATAGCTGTAGGTGCGGATGCGTTGGCTACGGTCGCCACTGCCAACTTGCAGCTTGCGGTCCTGGGCAATCGCGGTGGCGGCCTTGCTGGCCTGCTGCTCGGCCAGGGTGGCGCGCAGGCGCTTCATCGCGGTGTCGCGGTTGGCGTGCTGGCTGCGCTCGGTCTGGCTTTCCACCACGATGCCGCTGGGCAGATGGGTGATCCGGATTGCCGAGTCGGTCTTGTTGACGTGCTGGCCGCCAGCGCCGGAAGAGCGGAAGGTGTCGACCCGCAGGTCGGCCGGGTTGATCTCGATCGGCTCACCTTCGGGTTCCACCGCGATGATCGCGACAGTCGCCGCCGAGGTGTGGATGCGGCCCTGGGACTCGGTCTCGGGCACGCGCTGGACCCGATGGGTGCCCGATTCGAACTTCAGCCTGGAGTAGGCGCCGCGGCCTTCGACCCGGGCGATGACCTCCTTGAAGCCGCCGTGCTCGCCTTGGCTGGCCGATTCGACCTCGACCCGCCAGCCTTGGCGCTCGGCGTAGCGCGAGTACATCCGGAACAGGTCGCCGGCGAAGATCGCCGCTTCGTCGCCGCCGGTGCCGGCGCGGACTTCCAGGTAGAGATCGCCGTCATCGCGCGGGTCTTTCGGGACCAGGTGGGCGAGCAGCTCGGCGTCCAGCTGTTGCAGGCGTTCGGTGGCGGCGGTGATCTCCTCGTCGGCCAACTCGCGCAGTTCCGGGTCGTCACGCATGGCCTGGGCGGCGGCGAGGTCGGCGTTGGCCGCGGTCTCGTTGGCCAGTGCGATGGCAACCGGCTCTAGTTGCGAGAACTCGCGTGAGAGCTGGCGGAAACGCTGGTTGTCGCCGATCACGCCGGGATCGGCGAGCAGGCGCTCCAGCTCCTCGCGCCGTTCGACGAGGGCTTCGAGCTTGCGGCGCAGGCTTGGGGTCATGGGTTCTCGTCGTCTGGGGTGCTGCCGTCGATCGGGAACAGCTTGTCGGTGGCCCGTGCCAGCTCCGTGTCTCCGGTCCAGGCGGCCTCGCGCAAAGCGATGGTTGGGGCATGCAGCAGGCGATTGGTCAGGGTGTGGGCGAGGAAGTCGAGTACCGCGGAGGGTTCCTCGCCGGCAGCCAGCTGCGCTTTGGCTTTCGCCAATGCCTCGGCCCGGACCGCTTCGCCATGAGCGCGCAGGCGCTTGAGCGGTGCGGTACGGGTACGTCCGATCATCGATTCCATGAAGCGGGCGACCTGCACCTCGACGATCGCCTCCGCCTGGTTGGCCGCTTCGCGGCGCCCCTGGCGATTGTCCTCGATCGATCGCTCCAGATCATCGACGGTGTAGAGATAGACATCGCGCAGGCTGGCGACATCGGCAGCGATGTCGCGCGGCACCGCCAGGTCGAGCAGCAGCATCGGTCGATGCTTGCGCGTGGCCAGTGCGGTGGCGACTTGTTCGCGATGCAGGACCGGTTCGCGCGCGGCAGTGGCCGACAACACGATGTCGGCCTCGGACAGGTGCCGGTCCAGCTCCGCCAGCGGCAGGGCGACCCCGCCGTGGCGACTGGCCAGCGCTTGCGCGTGCGCCAGGGTGCGGTTGGCGACCAGCAGCCGCTTGACCTTGGCGTGCACCAGATGGCGCGCGGCCAGCTCGATGGTCTCGCCGGCACCGATCAGCAGCACGGTCGAGTCTTCCAGCGCAGCGAATGATTCCTGTGCCAGGCGCACTGCAGTCGAGGCAACCGACACCGGATTGGCACCTATGCGGGTGTCGGTGCGCGCACGTTTGGCGGTAGTGAAGGTGTGCTGGAACAACCCGTCCAGCCGGGTGCCCAGACTGCCGGCCGCGCGTGCGCTGGCCCAGGCATCCTTCACCTGGCCGAGGATCTGTGGCTCGCCCAGGACCAGTGAATCCAGTCCGGTGGCGACCCGGAACAGGTGCCGGACCGCGTCCGCATCGGCATGCCGGTACAGATAATCGTGCAGCGCATCGCCGGAGCCGCCAAACTCACCAGGACAATTGGCCAGCCAGTTGGCTACGGCTTGGCCATCGTCGGTGCTGACCGCATAGATCTCGGTCCGGTTGCAGGTCGACAGCAACGCGACTTCCTGGACCTGGGGCAGCGCGCGAAGGGACGCAAGCGCCGCCGGCAAGGTCTCAGCCGAAAACGCCACCCGCTCGCGCAGGCTGACCGGCGCGGTCTGGTGGTTGATGCCGAGAACATGCAAATTGGTTGTCGCCGAACTCATTGAAGATGCGTTACCGGTTCAGGTGCTTGCGATAAGCTGCTGGCTGCCGAAGGTCGGTATTCTACCGGCCCCGTGGAACGAGGACCCCGAATCCGATGCCAGCTGCCTTGCGCGCACTCGCCGCCAGTGCCGTCATCGTCGCCTTGCTGGGGCTGGTGGCGCCCGTCGGCCGAGCGTCCGAACCGGTCTTGGCGCCGGTCGATGACCCGGTCGTAGATACGCTGGAGCCCTTGCTGGCCGCCGAGTTTGCACTGCAGGCGGGGAAGCTGGACCAAGCCTCGCATTGGTATCTGGCAGCCGCACTGGCCGCCGATGATGTCGCCTTGACCGAGCGGGCGACCCGCATCGCATTGTTGGCCCGTGACGAGCAAGCGGCCGGTCGCCTGCTGGCACTGTGGCGCGATCAGGGGGCCGAGGGAGTCGACTTGCTGGCCGCCGAAGCGGCCCTGGCGCTGCGTCGAGGCAACGAACGCAGTGCGCGCGGGTACCTGGTTCGACTGCTGGCCACGCCCGGGGATGAGGGCTGGCGCCAGGCG
Source organism: Lysobacter sp. A421 (assembly GCF_054052145.1). Lineage (NCBI taxonomy): Bacteria > Pseudomonadati > Pseudomonadota > Gammaproteobacteria > Lysobacterales > Lysobacteraceae > Lysobacter > Lysobacter sp. A421. The sequence goes on from NZ_JBSVRL010000002.1 coordinate 915,792, forward strand.
CTGAGCGTGATCGCCGCCGGAGCGCGTGACCCCGAGCAAGCGGCCGAGGTCCTGGAGAAGCTGGTCAGGCAAGGCCGTATTCCCCCCCGTCTGCAAGCCTGGCTGGCGTTTGGTGGGCTTGCCCAGCGGCTTGAACAGCCGGCGCTGGCCAAGCGCATCGTCGCCGAAGTGGTCAAGCGGTTCCCGGGTGAGCCACGGGTGGCGCTATTGCATGCCAGCCAGCTGCGCGAGGCGAACCAGGACGACCAGGCGCGCGACGTGCTGGACTCGGTGGCCGCCCGGGCGGAAGGCGATGCTGACCTGCGGCTGGCGATCGCCTACGAATACGACGCGCTGGGAGATCTCGATGCCGCCGCCGCGACCCTGGCTCGCGGACCACAGGACGACCATACCTACGCGTTGCGTGCTTCGCTGCTCGCGCGCGGTCAGGACAGCGCGGCATTGACCGCGTTGTACGACGAACTGCGCGCCACGGCCAATGCGCCGGATCCGCAGCGGCGCCTGCTGCTGGGCCAGATGGCCGAGTTTCTTGATCGCTTCGATGAGGCGCTGGGCTGGTACCAGGATGTGCCTGGCGGCCCGCAGCGCTGGCCGGCCCGCCTGCGCAGCGCCAAGGTGTTGTATGAGATGGGCCGGGGCGAAGAGGGGTTCAAGCTGCTGCATGAGGTCCAGGCCAATGCACGAGCACCCGATGACATCCGTCGCGACGCCTATCTGCTGGAGGCGTCGTTGCATGACAAAGACCAGGACCCGGTGAGCGAGAAGGACGCATTCTCGCGCGGCCTGGCGGCTTTCCCGGATGACCTGGAGATCCTCTACGCCCGTGCCTTGAGCTGGGAACGCGGTGACGATATCGCCCGTGCCGAGGCCGACCTGCGCAGGATCCTGGTGATCGAGCCGGAATCGGTCGCCGCGTTGAACGCCCTGGGTTACACCCTCGCCGACCGCACCGAGCGCTATCAGGAGGCGCTGGAGCTGATCAATCGAGCGCGTGCAGCCCAACCGGACAACGCGGCGATCATCGACAGCTATGGCTGGGTCCTGTACCGACTGGGTCGGACCGAGGAAGCACTGGGTGAGCTGCGCCAGGCATTCGCATTGCAGAAGGATGCAGAAGTCGCCGCTCACCTGGCCGAGGTGCTGTGGGTGCTGGGCAAGCACGAAGAGGCACGCAAGTATTTCGAGGAAGCGCGTCAGCTGGATCCGGATAACCGCTCCTTGCAGCGGGCCCTCGAGAACACCGGCAAATGAGCCTGCGTCACGGCATTGCATCGTTGCTGATGCTGCTGCTGGCGGCCTGTGTCGCCGCGCCGGTGCGGCCGGACCTTGGCCCGGCACAGCTCGCCGCCGCCGAGGCCGCCCAGCAGGCACGCGAGCAGACGGTGCGTGCGCAGCAGGACTGGTCGTTGACCGGCCGTATCGCGGTGTCCAATGACGGCAAGGGCGGCAGTGGCCGGATCGACTGGACCCAGACCGGACCGCGTTACCACATCGCGCTCAGCGCCCCGGTCACCCGGCAGAGCTGGCATCTATTCGGTGGTGCCGGTGCTGCACGCCTGGAAGGCCTGGAAGGCGGGCCACGAACCGGCCCCGACGCCCGCATGCTGCTGTTGAGTATCACCGGCTGGGACATCCCGGTGGTGGCATTGGCCGAATGGGCGCGCGGTGCCCGGGCGCAGGCGTTGGGCCCCGCACGGATCCAGTACGGCAGCGATGGCCTGCCGTGGCGGATCGAACAGGACGGATGGGCAATCGAGTACGAATGGCCGCAAGCGGGCGCCTCAACCGGCACCGCTGCCCGGCCTTCCCGCGTCGACGCGGTTCGTGGCAATGCACGGGTGAAATTGATCATCGATCAATGGCATCAGGGCGGCACCGATGGCGTGGGCGGCGAGCTGCCGCCGGGGACTTGATGGGCGCCCCTGTGGCCGGTTTGGCGGCGAGCTGGAGCGCATGGCCGGCGCCGGCCAAGCTCAACCTGTTCCTGCGCATCCCGGGTCGCCGCGCGGATGGCTACCATCTGCTGCAAACGGTGTTCCGGTTGCTGGACTGGGGCGATACGGTCCACCTGCGTGTGCGCACTGACGGCCGGATCGTCCGTCACGGGGCATCGGCGGCCGGCGTGGACGAGGCGGATGACCTGGCGGTTATCGCCGCAAAACACCTGCAGGCGCTGGCGGGCACGCGGCTGGGCGCGGACATCCGGGTAGAGAAGAGGATTCCGGTGGGCGGCGGGTTTGGCGGTGGCTCGTCCGATGCGGCCACCGTATTGCTCGCACTGGATCATTTGTGGGATACCGGGCTGGGGCTGGAAAGGCTTGCCGCACTTGGTTTGCGGCTGGGTGCCGACGTGCCGGTGTTCGTGCGCGGCCGCAACGCCTGGGGCGAAGGCGTGGGTGAATTGCTGACGCCGGTCCCGTTGCCCCCCGCGTGGTACCTGCTGGCCGACCCCGGGGTCAGGGTGTCGACTGCCGAACTGTTCCAATCCCCGGAATTGACGCGCGATGCCCGGGCCGCGACAATGTCCGACTTCGTTTCGGGTGTACCGCTCGGGAACGCGTTCGAGCCAGTGCTACGCAGCCGCGAACCAGCCATCGAGGCCATGTTCGCAACGTTGGCGCGTCATGGCTTGCCGCGCTTGACCGGGTCCGGCAGTGGTTGCTTTGTCGAGTTCGCCGACCGCGAACCTGCACAGGCTGCGCTGACGGCGCTGCCATCGGGCATCAAGGCCTGGCTGGCACCGGGTGCGGTACGGTCGCCGTTGCATGTCGCTGTCGAGGCGGCCGCTGGATGCGGTCTGGATACAAGCGGTCTGGATACAAGTGGTCAGATACCAGTACGCAGTTGGCAGGACGAATCGGATACAGCGCGTTAGATAACGAGTCAGATACAACCAGTCACACACAACCAGTTTTACAGGGGCGTCGCCAAGAGGCCCAAGGCACCAGGTTTTGATCCTGGCATTCGTAGGTTCGAATCCTACCGCCCCTGCCAACCCTGAAACACACCCGCCGCAAGGCCGGAGCTACGCGGAACATGTCTGTCCAAACTGATCGCAACTTGCTGGTCTTCTCCGGCAATGCCAACCGCCCCCTGGCCGAGGCGGTCTGCAAGGAGCTGGGTATTCGTCTGGGAAAAGCGCTGGTCAGCAGCTTCTCCGATGGCGAAGTCCAGGTCGAGATCGAGGAGAACGTCCGCCGGCAAGAGGTCTTCGTGATCCAGCCGACCTGCGCGCCCAGCGCGGAGAACCTGGTGGAGCTGCTGGTCCTGATCGATGCGCTCAAACGGGCCTCGGTCAGCAGCGTGACCGCGGTGGTGCCGTATTTCGGCTATGCGCGGCAGGATCGCCGGCCGCGTTCCTCGCGGGTTCCAATCACCGCCAAGGTGGCGGCCAAGATGTTCAACTCGGTAGATTGCGACCGGGTCCTGACGATCGACCTGCACGCCGACCAGATCCAGGGGTTCTTCGACATCCCGGTCGACAATGTCTATGCGTCTCCGCTGCTGCTGGCCGACATCTGGCGTGCGCACGGCACCGACAACCTGATCGTGGTCAGCCCTGATGTGGGCGGCGTGGTCCGAGCCAGGGCCATCGCCAAGCGCCTGGACGATGCCGACCTGGCGATCATCGACAAACGTCGCCCGCGCGCCAACGTCTCCACGGTGATGAACATCATTGGTGACGTCTCCGGCAAGATCTGCGTGCTGGTCGACGATATCGTCGATACCGCCGGTACCTTGTGCGCTGCCGCTGCCGCGCTCAAGGAGCAGGGCGCGGTCAAGGTTGTGGCCTACTGTACCCACGCGGTGCTGTCGGGCCCGGCAATCAGCAACATCCGCAACTCCGAGCTGGACGAACTGGTGGTGACCGATACCATTCCGTTGACCGACGCTGCGCGCGAGTGTGGACGGGTGCGTCAGCTCAGTGTCGCCGAGCTGCTGGCCGAGACGATCCGCCGCATCGCCGGCGGCGAGTCGGTCAGTTCGCTGTACGTCGACTGATCCCATCGTGCAGTCACGGTATCCACCGTGTCTGCCACCAACGCTCACCTGGTCGCGGGTGAGCGTCCCTGCCGCCGCGAGGCGGATCAATGCAAGTCCAAAGTGAGTAAACACAATGTCTGAGCACACCATCAAGGCCACTGGCCGGAGCGTCGAGGGGAAGGGTGCGAGCCGCCGCCTGCGTCGTGCCGGTTCCATCCCGGCCATTATCTATGGCGGCAAGTCCGAGCCAATGCCGGTCCAGCTGGACCAGGAAAAGATCTGGGTCGCCAGCCAGAACGAGTGGTTCTATTCGTCCATCCTGTCGATCGATGTTGACGGCAAGTCCGAGAGCGTGCTGTTGCGCGATATGCAGCGTCACCCGTTCAAGCAGATCATCATGCATCTGGACTTCCTGCGTATCGACGCCAACGAGACCCTGCGTGCACCGGTGCAGTTGCACTTCACCAATGAGGACACCTCACCGGCCGGCAAGGCCGCCGACGTGATCGTGATGAAGGAGCTGACCCAGGTCGAAGTGGTCTGCCTGCCCAAGGATCTGCCGCAGTACATCGAAGTGGACCTGGGTGCGCTGGAGCTGGGCGACATCATCCATCTGTCGCAGGTCAAGTTGCCCGAGGGGATCGAGATCCCGAGCCTGGCGCTGGGTCCCGATTTCGACGTTCCTGTCGTCGTGGCGCGCAAGGGCCGGGTGGAAGTCGAAGAAGTGGTCGAGGACGAGGCCGAAGCGGCCGAAGTGCCGGCGGCCAAGGTCGAGAAGGACCAGGAGTAAGCCTGCGGTTCATCGGGGTGCCGGCTTTTACAAAGCGGTCTGCAGGCGCCCCGGTACGCGGCTTGTTCACCTTCGATGGCCGGTTTGCGCCTCATCGTCGGGCTGGGGAATCCCGGGCCCGAACACCTCCGGACCCGGCACAATGCCGGGTTCTGGTTTGTTGACGCCCTGGCGGCAAAGCTGGGTGTCAGCTTCCGCGTTGATGCCAGGTTGTTCGGCCAGTCCGTGAAGGTCGAGATTGCTGGTGAGCAGGTCTGGCTGTTGAAGCCCGCCACCTACATGAACCTGTCGGGCAAGTCGGTCACCGCAGCGCTGCGCTACTGGAAAATCGAACCCGACCAGGCACTGTTGGTACACGATGACCTGGATCTTCCGCCGGGTACCGCGCGGCTGAAGTTCGATGGCGGCCACGGCGGCCAGAACGGCCTGCGCGACACCATGCGCCTGCTGGGTCACGGGCAATTCCACCGGCTGAGGATGGGCATCGGGCATCCCGGGCACAAGGACCTGGTCACCCCCTGGGTGCTGGGCCGGCCGGGACGCGACGACGAGACGCTGATCCTGCGCGCAATCGATGATGCGATCGAGGTGTTGCCATTGGCGATCAGTGGCGATTTCAACGAGGCCATGAAGCGGCTGCATACGCCGCGCGCCTGAGTTCCACCCCTATCAACGAAAGTGAGTACAGCGTCATGGGCATCAAATGCGGCATCGTTGGTTTGCCTAACGTCGGCAAGTCGACCCTCTTCAATGCCCTGACCAAGGCCGGCATCGCGGCGGCCAACTTCCCGTTCTGCACGATCGAGCCCAACGTTGGCGTAGTGCCGGTGCCCGACCCGCGGCTGAATGCGCTGGCGGAGATCGTGCAGCCACAAAGATGCATCCCGACCGCGGTCGAGTTCGTGGACATCGCCGGTCTGGTTGCCGGAGCGGCCAGCGGGGAAGGGTTGGGCAACAAGTTCCTCGCCCACATCCGCGAGGTCGACGCGATCACCCACGTGGTGCGGTGTTTCGACAACGACGATGTCATCCACGTCAATAACAAAATCGACCCGATCGCCGACGTCGAGACCATCGACACCGAACTGGCGCTGGCCGACCTGGAGAGCGTCGAGAAGGCCTTGCAGCGTGCCGAGCGCACCGCCAAGACCGGCGACAAGGACGCCAAGGTACGGGTCGAGGTGCTGGCGCGGGTACGCGATGGCCTGGATGCCGGCAAGCCGGCCCGTGCGCTGGCGTTGTCCGAAGACGACCAGTTGGCGGTGCGCGACCTGTTCCTGCTGACCCTGAAGCCGGTGATGTACGTCGCCAATGTGCTTGAGGACGGCTTCGAGAACAATCCGCATCTTGATGCCGTTCGCGCACGCGCGGTGGCCGAGGGTGCCGAGGTGGTGCCGGTATCGGCGGCGATCGAAGAGGAGTTGAGCCAGCTCGACGATGCCGATCGCGACGAGTTCCTGACCGACCTGGGCCTGGACGAGCCGGGTTTGAACCGCGTGATCCGGGCCGCCTACAAGCTGCTGGGGTTGCAAACCTATTTCACCGCAGGCGTGAAAGAGGTCCGGGCCTGGACGGTGAAGGCCGGATCCACTGCGCCTCAGGCGGCCGCGGTCATCCATACCGATTTCGAGAAGGGGTTCATCCGCGCCGAAACCATCGGCTACGACGACTTCATCCAGCACCGGGGCGAGGCAGGTGCCCGTGACGCCGGCCGGTTGCGCAAGGAGGGCAAGGAATACCTCGTGCAGGAGGGTGACGTGCTGCACTTCCTGTTCAACGTCTGAATCGTGCAAAGTTTTATCCCGTTTCCCGTTGACATCCGTTCCAGACCCCGCCAGAATTGCGGGCTCTTTGGAGGGATACCCAAGCGGCCAACGGGGGCAGACTGTAAATCTGCTGGCTTACGCCTTCGGTGGTTCGAATCCACCTCCCTCCACCACAAGCAATAAATCGATAGACTTACCATCCGTCGACGCAGTACCCAAGCAGGTTTGGTCCGGCGCGGGAGTAGTTCAATGGTAGAACCTCAGCCTTCCAAGCTGATGGTGCGGGTTCGATCCCCGTCTCCCGCTCCATTGCTGCCGCGACGTTCATCCTGCTGGAACAACTTGCTCACGTAGCTCAGTCGGTAGAGCACCTCCTTGGTAAGGAGGAGGTCACTGGTTCGATTCCAGTCGTGAGCACCATATTTTTCAACGATCCACACCGTCCCATAACGAGAAGCGACAGTCATGGCCAAGGGTAAATTCGAGCGCACCAAGCCGCACGTGAACGTCGGCACGATCGGTCACGTTGACCACGGCAAGACCACGTTGACCGCCGCGCTGACCAAGGTCGGTGCCGAGCGTTTCGGTGGCGAGTTCAGCGCGTACGACGCGATTGACCGCGCCCCGGAAGAGAAGGCGCGCGGCATCACCATCTCGACCTCGCACGTCGAGTACGAATCCCCGAATCGCCACTACGCGCACGTCGATTGCCCGGGACACGCCGACTATGTGAAGAACATGATCACCGGTGCGGCGCAGATGGACGGCGCGATCCTGGTGTGTTCGGCCGCGGACGGCCCGATGCCGCA